>NZ_CANTJS010000015.1 GCF_947654275.1 uncultured Oscillibacter sp.
ACAGCCTGGGCGCAAAAAACAGCCTGGGCGCAAAAAACAGCCTGGGCGCAAAAAAACAGCCTGGGCGCAAAAAAACAGCCTGGGCGCAAAAAAACAGCCTGGGCGCAAAAAACAGCCTGGGCGCAAAAAACAGCCTGGGCGCACAAAAAAGGCCGGGACAGAGCCCGGCCCCTGCAGATTCGTTTTTCGTACGGAAGGCTACACCAGTTCCCCCGCGCTTTCCTCCCGCAGGGGCAGGGTCTGAAAAATCTCGGCCTCGATGCGCTCATAGGCCTCCGGCCCCCGGGAACGGCGCAGCCGCCCGCCCAGCCGCTCGCCGCCCCCAAACAGGTGAATCAGATAGAACCAGACTTCCTTCATCCGCTGGGAGGCCGGATGCTTCTGCCCGTACAGCGCCTGATATCCCTGGTACAGCGCCGCCGTAAAGGCCTCCAGCTCCACCCGGGAGGCGGGCGGTCCGCCCCGGAGCTTCCTGGGCAGGGCCGGGTCCGCCACGGCCCCCCGGCCAATCATCACCGCCTCCAGCGCCGGAAACCGGGCCTCCAGGGCCCGGACCTCTCCAGGGGTTCGCAGGTCCCCGTTGTAGCACAGAGGGATTCTGCCCTCCGCCATGGCCAGGGAAACCGCGTCCAGATGGAGGGGGCCCCGGTATTTCTCCGGCCTGGTCCGGGGATGAACGGTGAGGCAGGCGATGGGGTAGCGATTGTAAATCTCCAGCAGCCGGGGGAACTCCTCCGGGCTGTCATATCCCAGCCGGGTCTTCACCGACACCGCCGCCGGCAGGGGCCGGGAGAAGACCTCCTCAAAAAAGCGGTCCAGCCCCTCCGGGTCCCGGAGGAAGCCGGAGCCCTTTCCCTTGGCGGCAACGGTGCCGGAGGGGCAGCCCAGATTCAGGTTCACCTCGCCATAGCCCATGTCCGCCAGTATCTCCGCCGCCCACAGAAAGTCCGATGCCCGGCGGGTCATCACCTGGGGCACCACAGGCAGCCCCCGATTTACCTCTGGGTCCACCTCCTTCCGGTGCCGGTCTGTCAGAATGTGCTGGTCCGTGGGGGAAAAGAAGGGGATGAAAAACCGGTCCGCCCCGCCGAAAAATTCCTGCCACGTCCGGCGGAACACGGATTTGGTGATGCCGTCCAGAGGGGCGAAGTCTACCCGGGAGATCATCGCGAAGCTTCTCCCCATTCGGGGGGGTGGAACCCCACGCGGGAAAAAGCCTCTTCCCACTCGGCGGGCCGGAACCCCGTGAGGACAAATCCGTCCCCCACCAGAATAGGCCGCTTCACCAGCATCCCGTCCGTGGCCAGCAGGGCCAGCTGCTCCTCCTCGGACATCCCGGGCAGCTTGTCCTTCAGACCCAGGGCCTTATATTGGAGGCCGCTGGTATTGAAGAAGCGTTTCAGAGGCAGGCCGCTGGCAACCCGCCAGGCCCGCAGCTCCTCCGCCGTGGGATGATCCTCCTTGATGTCCCTGAGCTCACAGGGCGCGCCTTTTTCCTCCAGCCACTTTTTCGCCTTCTGGCAGGTGGAGCACTTGGGATAGTACACAAACAGCATGGCTCTTTCCTCCTTCATTTTCGCATTCCCGTTTTCTGCCGGCTCACAGAATCAGCAGCTCCCTGGGGGCCTTTGTCAGACTGCGGCTGCCCTCCGGGGTAATCTGAATCACGTTCTCGATGCGGACGCCCAGCTTTCCGGGGATATAAATCCCCGGCTCCGCCGAGATCACCGCCCCCGCCGGCAGGGGGCTTTCGTTGGTGGGGGAGGCGTTGGGGGCCTCGTGAATCTCCACCCCCAGGCTGTGGCCGAAGCTGTGGGTGAAGTATTCCCCATAGCCCGCCTCACGGATGACCTCCCTGGCGGCGGCGTCCACCGCCTTTCCGGTGACGCCGGCCCGGGCGGAGGCAATGCCCGCCTTCTGGGCGGCCAGAACCGTCTCATAGACCCGGCGCATCTCCTCCGTCGCGCTGCCCACCGCCACGGTGCGGGTCATGTCGGAGCAGTAGCCCTGATAAACGCAGCCAAAGTCCATGGTGACAAACTCCCCGGCCCGGATTTCCTTCTCCGAGGGAACCCCGTGGGGCAGGCTTCCGTTGGGCCCGGAGACCACAATGGGGTCAAAGGACATGTCCGACGCGCCATGGCGGAGCATCAGATACTGAAGCCTGGCGGCAATCTCCTTTTCCGTCACGCCGGGGCGAATCTCCTTCAGAATCTCCTCCAGGGCCCGTTCGGCAATGCCCTGGGCAGCCTCCATGGCGGCCAGCTCTCCCGCGTCCTTGCTGTGCCGGAGCTTTGTCACCAGGTCCGAGGCGGGGACCATCTCACAGGGGAATTTCCACTGGGCCATGGCCTTCTGAAAACGGCCGTGCTCCCGGACGCTCATCTCCGCGTCCTCAAAGCCCAGGCGGCGGATGCTTTTCAAAAAGACCAGGTCATGGAGCTGAACCGTCAGGCCCCGGCCCGTTTTGGTCTCCCGGAGCTCCGCGTTCTCCAGACAGCGGCCCGCCGCCTCGGTATACCGGGCGTCGGTGAAGAAATAGGCGGGTCCCTTCCGGGGCACCAGACAGGCGGCGTCGCCGCCGGGGGTGAAAAAGCCGGCGGCATAAAACCGGTTGGCCTGGCCTGTGAGCAGCACGGCGTCCAGGTCCTCCGCCGCCAGGGCGGCCTGTATGACTTTGATGTGATTCATAGCGGTCCCTTCCTGTCATGTTTTCATTGCCGGGGACGGACTTTGCGCCCGGCCCCTGTTATAGAGGGGCGCTGTCCCCTCCCGTTCTTCCGGGCCCTCCATGCTTCCGGCATACGGGCGGCCCCCGCATAAAAAATATACGCTTTGGACACCCCCGGCCCTACCAGTCGTGGCGCGAGCTTCCGAGCCAGTTTTCCTCCAACACATCCATGACCCGTTCAATCTTCCAGAAGCATTCCGGGTCGTCCAGGGTATCGTCGTCCAGCGCACGGGCAATCATCTCCAGCATCCGTACCGCTCTGGAATCCACCGCCCTGTAAATATCCTGCATCACCCCGGCCTGCTTCATGTAGGCCAAAACCGCCTCGCCAATGGACAGCGCCAGCATCGTTTCCCGTGTACGCCGCTCCCGATCGTCCAAATCCTCAAGCAGCACAAAATCGGAACCCATAAAAAGCCCTCCTTTTTGACATCCTGTGAATGTCATTTGTCCCTACAGGATATCATAAAATATCCAAAATGACAATCACTAAATGTCAAGGATGTTTTTATGTACAAGAATTATGCCCCAGATGGGAAACATAATCTTTGCGGCTCCCAAGTAGCCGCCTTGCGCAAGGCAAGAACGCCGAAGCTGTCCCAGCGGGGCCTGGCGGATCTGCTCCAGCTGGGCGGTCTGGACGTGGACAAAAACGCGGTTCAGCGCATTGAGAGCGGAGAGCGCTTCGTCACGGATATCGAGCTGAAAGCCCTGGCCCAGGCGCTGGGCGTCACAGTGGAAAAATTATTGGAACCGTAGGAGCTCCGGAAATCCGGGGCTCCTGCTGTTTTATTCTCCCTGCACAGCATTCCCCTTCGGAGAACGGAGGGCCCTCAGCGCGGGAGGGACTCCAGCCGGGCAAGGATCTTCTCCCGGTATTCCGCATGACGGGGCATCCCGCCCCCCAGCCCGCCCCGCTTGGGCAGCTGGAGCCGGAGAAAATCCCCGTTCCGGAAGGTGATGGAGCAGTTGACCGCGCCCATGATGGCCTTTTTGATTTCGCAGTGCCGGATATCTTCGAAGGGGAAGCACACGCCCACGTCCTCGGCCACCGTCTTCCGGGAGTCCCTGATTTTGGGATACGCGGCGGTCAGATATTGCCGTTCCTCGCATTCAGCAACCAGCAGATACTGCCCGGTGACGCCGATATACACGTCAAAATAGGATGTTTTTTTCTTGTTCACCTGCAGGGTGATGCCGTGAATGCCCGCCTGGAGAATCTCCCCCTCTGGCAGGCAGTCTCCCAAAACACGGTTCATGTTGGCCTCGTCAAATATACCTGCCATACATTCAGCTCCTTTCCGTCTCCAGCGCCGCCCTGACAAATCCGCAAAACAGCGGATGGGGCCGGTCGGGCCGGCTCTTGAACTCCGGGTGAAACTGAACGCCCACAAACCAGGGGTGGGCGGGAAGCTCTACAATCTCCACCAGCCGTCCGTCCGGGGACAGGCCCGCCAGAGCCAGGCCCTTTTCCTCCATCACGGTCCGGTATTCGTTGCTGAACTCGAAGCGGTGGCGGTGCCGCTCGCTGATTTCCGCCGTCCCGTAGAGCACCCGGCTCCTGGTCCCCTCACCGAGGATGCAGGGATACCGGCCCAGACGCATGGTGCCGCCCTTGTCGGTGACGCCCACCTGGTCCGGCATCAGATCAATGACGGGATGGGCGGCGGTCCGGTCAAACTCGGAGGAATGGGCGTCTGTCAGGCCGCAGACGTGGCGGGCAAACTCAATGACAGCCATCTGCATCCCCAGGCAGATTCCAAAATAGGGGACCCCGTTCTCCCGGGCGTATTTGACAGCGGCAATCATGCCCTCCACGCCCCGCTCTCCGAAGCCGCCGGGCACCAGCACGCCGCCGCAGCCCGCCAGCCGCTCCGCCGCATTCTCCGCCGTCAGCTCCTCGGAGTCCACCCAGCGGATGGATACCACGGCGTCGTTGGCGGTGCCGGCGTGGTTCAGGGACTCCACCACCGAGAGATAGGCGTCGTGAAGCTGGGTGTACTTGCCCACCAGGGCGATTTCCACCCGGCGGCGGGCGTTCTTCTCCCGCTTCACCATGGCGGTCCACTCCCGCAGATCCGGCTGGTGGGTAATCAGGCCCAGCTTCCGGCAGACCGCCTCGTCCAGGCCCTCCTTCGCCATCAGCAGGGGAACCTCATAGAGGGTTTCGGCGGTGGCGTTCTGAATCACGCAGTCCCGCTCCACATTGCAGAAAAGGGATATCTTTTTCCGCACATCATCGGATATGGGGGCGTCGCAGCGGCAGACCAGAATGTCCGGCTGAATGCCCAAGGAGGACAGCTCCTTTACAGAGTGCTGGGTGGGCTTGGATTTCAGTTCCCCGGTGCCGGGGACCTGAACGACAAGGGGAACGTGGATGAAGGCCACGTCTCCCCGGGGCCGCTCCGCTCCGATCTGTCGGATGGCCTCCAGAAAAGGCTGGGATTCAATGTCGCCCACGGTGCCGCCGATTTCGCAGATCACCACATCCACGTCTTCCTCTGCCATGCCGTAAACCCGGCGCTTGATCTCGTCGGTAATGTGGGGAATAATCTGGACGGTGGCCCCCAGATAGTCTCCCCGGCGTTCCCGGTTCAGAACGGACCAGTAAATTTTTCCGGAGGAAATGGAGCTGTTGCCGGAAAGGTCCTCGTCCACAAAGCGCTCGTAGTGGCCCAGGTCCAGGTCGGTCTCCGCCCCGTCCCCGGTGACAAAAACCTCGCCGTGCTGATAAGGGCTCATAGTGCCGGGGTCCACATTGATATAGGGATCGAATTTCTGATTCCGCACCCGGACCCCCCGCTGCTTCAGCAGCCTGCCCAGCGACGCGGCGCAAATGCCCTTTCCAAGGCCGGACACCACGCCGCCGGTGACAAAAACGTATTTGGTGGACATGCCGGTTCCCCTCCTTTGAATATCAGTATATCCCATTTCTGTCAAAAACACGGTTTAATATAGCACCAGTCCCCCCAGCTTGTCAACGGATCTTTGCCGGCATCCAGGGCCGCTGCCGGCCTTTCCGGCCGGACATGTTCTCTTTTCTCCGGCAGAGTGCATGACCTGCCGCGCCATTTTCGTCAGATTTTGTAAAAAACGCCCATTGACTTTATCCGTTTAAAGCTGTATAGTACAAAAGCAGAACAGGCCGGAGCGCAGAGAGGAGAGCATTTTATGAATACAAACATCATCGCCGCCGCTCTCACGGGTACGTATTTCCGCTTTATCAAGGTCCGCTATGCGGGCCGTTTTGAGCGTGGAAAAAAGGCGTCCGGCTGAACAGGTGCGTTTTTGCTGATGAAAAGCGGCTCTGTTTTCGGACAGGGCCGCTTTTTATAATGAATTCCCGCAAATCACTTGTAAATTTAAGGAGATTGGTAACGATGAAGAAGAAACTGCTTGCATGGATCCTGGCCGGCGCGCTGGCCCTGAGTCTGGCCGCCTGCGGCGGCAATTCCGGCGGAGACTCTGCCGGTTCCGGAGCTTCCGGCGACGCCGGGACCCAGGAGCCCGCCGGCCCCGCCCCCTCCGACGCCTCCGGCGAGACCTACACGGTGGGCATTTCCCAGTATGTCGTTCACGACGCGCTGGACGCCGCCACCAAAGGCTTTCAGGACGCGCTGAACGAGCTGCTGCCCGGTCAGGTGACCTTCGACTATCAGAATGCCGCCGAAGACACCGCTAACTGCGCCACCATCGCCAACGCCTTTGTGGCCGACGGGGTGGACCTCATCATGGCAAACGCCACCCCGGCCCTTCAGGCCGCTGCCGCCGCCACCGGCGACATCCCCATTCTGGGCACCTCCGTCACGGAGTACGGCGTGGCCTTCGGCATTGAGAACTTCTCCGGCACCGTAGGCGGCAACATCTCCGGCACCTCTGACCTGGCCCCCCTGGACCAGCAGGCGGCCATGATTCAGGAGTGGTATCCCGACGCCAAAACCGTGGGTCTGCTCTACTGCTCCAACGAGGCAAACAGCCAATACCAGGTGGACACCGTCCAGGGCTATCTGGAGGGCCTGGGCTTCGCCTGCACGCAATACCCCTTCGCTGATTCCAACGATATCGCGGCTGTCTGCCAGACCGCCGCAGACAACAGCGACGTACTCTATATTCCCACAGACAACTCCGCCGCCGCCAACAAAGGCAATATAGACAACATCTGCCGGGGCAACATCCCCGTGTTCTGCGGCGAGGAGGGCATCTGCGCCGGCTGCGGCGTGGCCACCCTGTCCATCAGCTACTATGACATCGGCTACAAAACCGGCGAAATGGCCGCTCAGATCCTCACCGGCCAGGCGGACATCTCCACCATGCCCATTGAGTACGCCCCTGAGTTCGTGAAAAAGTACAACCCCACCATCTGCGCCGACCTGGGCGTGGCGGCTCCCGCGGACTACGAAGCCATCGGCTGACCGGCTGTCCTTCCGGCGGACGGCGGAGCTTCCGGGCTCCGCCGCCTGCCGGGGCGTCCTCTCAATTAGGGGTCGGGAATGAGGAATGTCGGTTTCTGAAATTCCTGATTCCTGACTCTTAATCTCTTATTCTGAAAGGGGTTTTCCTATGCTCAACTTCATCGGCGCGCTGCCGGGGGCCGTCTCCCAGGGGCTCATCTGGGGCCTGATGGCCATCGGCGTTTACATCACCTATAAAATTCTGGACATTGCCGACCTGACGGTGGACGGCTCCTTCTGCACCGGCGGCGCGGTCTTCGTGGTGCTGTTCGGCCAGGGGGTCAACATCTGGGCGGCGATGCTGGCGGCCCTGCTGGCAGGGATGCTGGCGGGGCTGGCCACCGGCCTGCTCCACACCGCCTGCGGCATCCCGGCCATTCTGGCGGGCATCCTGACCCAGCTGGGATTGTGGTCCATCAACCTGGCCATTATGGGCATGAAGGCCAATGTAGCCATCAATGTCACCAACCCGGACAATCTTGACCGGCTGCTGGTGTCCCTGCGCTTTGTCCAGGACGTGGCCAAGGGAAACCGGCCCTTCATCCGGCACCCCATTTTGGTGGTGGGCCTGTTCACCGCCGCCGTCATCGCGGTGCTGTACGCCTTTTTCGGCACGGAGCTGGGGGCGGCCCTCCGGGCCACCGGCGCAAACCCCAACATGGCCCGGGCCCAGGGCATCAACACCGACACCGGCAAGGTGCTGGGCCTGATGATTTCCAACGGCCTGGTGGCCCTGTCCGGGGCTCTGCTCAGCCAGTATCAGAGCTTTGCAGACTCCAGCATGGGCAAGGGCGCCATTGTCATCGGCCTGGCGGCGGTCATCATCGGTCAGGTGGTCTTCGGCAAGGTCTTCCGGAACTTCGCTCTGAAGCTGCTGGCGGTCTCCATCGGCGCGATCATCTACTATATCGTCATTCAGGCGGTGGTAAGCCTCAGCAACATCAACACCAACTACCTGAAGCTGATTTCCGCAGTCATCGTGGCGGTATTCCTGGCCATTCCCTACTGGAAGGGCCGCTATTTCACCAAAACCAGCCATAAGGGAGGGTCCGCCCATGCTTGAGATCAAGGGAATCTGGAAAACCTTCAACGCCGGAACGGTCAACGAGAAGCAGGCTCTTCGGGGTGTGGATCTGACGCTGAAGGAGGGCGATTTCTGCACCGTCATCGGAGGCAACGGCGCGGGCAAATCCACCATGCTTAACGCAGTGGCGGGCGCCTGGGCCGTGGACGAGGGGTCCATCTCCATCGGAGGCGCCGACGTCACCCATCTGCCGGAGCACAAGCGGGCGGCCTACATCGGCCGGGTTTTTCAGGACCCCATGATGGGCACCGCCCCCTCCATGCAGATTATTGAAAACCTGGCCCTGGCGGCCCGCCGGGGCCAGCGGCGGGGTCTCCGCTGGGGCATCACACGGGAGGAGAAGACCCGCTATCAGGACATGCTGCAAAAGCTGGACCTGGGCCTTGAAGACCGGCTGACCAGCAAGGTGGGCCTGCTTTCCGGCGGCCAGCGGCAGGCGCTGACGCTGCTGATGGCCTCATTGAAAAAGCCCCGGCTGCTGCTGCTGGACGAGCACACCGCCGCCCTGGACCCCAAGACGGCGGCCAAGGTGCTGGCCCTGTCGGATAAGATTGTGGCGGAGAGCGGCCTGACCACCATGATGGTCACCCACAACATGAAGGATGCCATACAGCACGGAAACCGGCTCATTATGATGTACGACGGGAAAATTGTCATTGACGTCTCCGGCGAGGAGAAAAAGAAGCTCACGGTCCCCCAGCTGCTGGAGCTGTTCAGCAAGGTCAGCGGCAGCGACGAGGCGGACGATAAGCTGCTTTTGTCCTGAGTGAATGAGAAATTAGGAATTAGGAATTGGCCTCTGAACAGGATAAATTTCTAATTCCTAATTCTTAACTCCTGAGTCTTCGCCGCGTTAAATCGTTTTTGTGCAAATCGACAGTTGACAAATGTGCGCCGTCTGCGTATAATGCAAAGCAATCAAGGAAAACCTGTGACCAGGAGAAGTACCCGGGAAGGCTGCCTTTCAGAGAGCCGCGGATGGTGGAATCGCGGCAGAGAGCATTCCGGCGAATGGCCCTGGGAGGGCGGAGCGAACGGTCTTTGACCCAGTAGCGGCCGACGGGGACCGCACCCGTTACCAGGGCGGCGCGTATGAAGTACGCGGAGCGAGGGGGTGCGTTCGCACCAACTTGGGTGGTACCGCAGGATGAAAGTCTTGTCCCAAATTGGGACGGGGCTTTTTTATTTTTAATGAGAAATGAGGAATTTCTGATTTCCTCCCCACTTTCTCATTCCCAACTTAAGAAAAGAGGACTTTTCTATGAAGCTTTACACAAAACGATGGCGTTTCCGTTCAGAACGGTAAATTCCTCATTCCTCATTTCTGATTCCTGATTGAAGGAGGGCCCTTCCATGACGCTTCTGACAAAACGATGGCGTTTCCGTCCAGGACGGCAAACCCCAAATTTCTCATTCCTAATTCCTCATTCCTAATTTTGATAAGTAAGGAGAATCTATCATGACCAACATGAAAAAATTGGCCGCTCTGCTGCTGACCCTGTCCCTGACCCTGGCCCTGACCGCCTGCGGCGGAAAAGACTCCGGCGGTTCCGGAACCTCCGCGCCCTCCAACGGCTCCGGCAGCTCCGGCGAGGACGCCCCCCACTACACCATCGGCATCTCCCAGTATGGCGAGCACGGCTCCCTGGACAACTGCCGGATCGGCTTCCTTCAGGGTCTGGCGGAGGCCGGCATCGTGGAAGGCGAAAACCTCACCGTGGACTATCAGAACGCCGGCTTTGACGACAGCATCGCCACCCAGATCGGCCAGTCCTTCTCCGCCTCCGGCGTCGACCTGATGGTGGCCGTCGCCACCCCCTCCGCCACGGCCTGCTTCGCCGCCGCCGAGGACAAGGACATCCCCGTGATTTTCACCGCCATCACCGACCCCGTGGGGGCCAAGCTGGATTCCGGCAACATCACCGGCACCTCCGATGTGCTCCCGGTGGCGGGCCAGCTCCAGCTGATCCGGGACCTCCAGCCCCAGGCCAAAACCGTGGGCATCGTCTACACCACCAGCGAGGCCAATTCCGTCTACTCCGTCGGCGTCTATGAGGACCTGGCGGCGGACTACGGCCTTACCATCGAGACCGTGGGCGTCACCGCTCAGTCCGAGGTCACCCAGGCCGTGGACACCCTGATTTCCCGGGGCGTGGACTGCATCTCCAACCTGACGGACAACACCGTGGTGGGCGTTCTCCCCGCCATTCTGGAGAAAACCAACGAGGCCGGCATCCCCGTCTATGGCTCCGAGGTGGAGCAGATGAAGCTGGGCTGTGTGGCCGGCGCGGGCCTGGACTATATCAAGCTGGGCATCCAGACCGGTCAGATGGCCGCCAAGGTCCTCAAGGGTGAGGCCGCCTGTCAGGACCTGCCCTATGAAATCATCGAGAACTTCGACCTCTATATCAATCCCGAGACCCTGGACGCCATGGGACTGGTGATTCCCGAGAGCGTGTCCAGCAATGCCATTGACGTCACCGCCTAAAATAATGAGGAATGAGGAGTTAGGAATTAGGAATTGCTCTCCTGATTCAGAAAATCCCTAATTCCTCATTCCTAATTTCTAATTTTCAGGAGTCTTTATGAAGTTAGTTACCTGTTTATATGAGGGTCAGGAGCGTGTAGGACTGCTGGCCACAGGGGGAACTCTGGAAAAGCCCGCCACGGAAGTGGTCTTCCTGCCCTATCCGGACATGAATGCCCTGATTGAGGCCGCCGCAAACCCGAAGGTCCTGGACCAGCTGGGAGAGTATTACTACATCCAGGGCGTGCCCCTGGAGGATGTCACGCTGCTGGCCCCCATCCCCCGGCCCCGGCAGGACGTCATCTGCCTGGGCATGAACTACCGGGCCCACGCCGCCGAGGCCGCCCAGTACGACGCGGAGGCCTTCACCAAGGAGGCGCCGGCGGTGTACTTCTCCAAGCGGGTCAGCCGGGCCGGGGACCCGGAGGGGGTGATTCCCTGTTACAAGGGGCTGGTGAAGCGGCTGGACTATGAAGCGGAGCTGGCGGTCATCATCGGCAGGACCGCAAAAAACGTAAAGGCGGAGGACGCCGGGGATTATATCTTCGGCTACACCGTCCTCAACGACGTGTCCGCCCGGGATTTGCAGACGGGCCACAAGCAGTGGTATTTCGGCAAGAGCCTGGACGGCTTCACCCCCATGGGCCCCTGCATCCTCACCGCCGGCAAGGTTCCCTTCCCCCCGGCTCTGGACATCTCCTGCACGGTCAACGGCCGGGAGCGCCAGAGGTCCAACACCTCCCTGCTGATTCACGGCATTCCGGAAATCATCGAGGAGCTGAGCCGGGGCATGACCCTGCTGCCGGGGACCATCATCGCCACCGGCACCCCCGCCGGGGTGGGCATGGGGATGGACCCGCCGGAGTTCCTGAAATACGGCGACGTGGTGGAGTGCGCCATCGAGGACATCGGCACCTTACGCAGCACCATTCGTTAGAATTAGGAATTAGGAATGAGGAATTAGGAATTGCTTTCCTCATCCAAATCATTCCTAATTCCTAACTCCTCATTCCTCATTGATTTTAAAGGAGCCTTGTAATATGCTGGACCTTCTCATCAGCACCCTGACACAGGGCCTGATTTACGCCCTGATTTCCTTCGGGGTCTACATTACCTATTCCATTCTGGACTTCCCGGACCTGGGTGTGGACGGCACCTTTCCCCTGGGGGCCGCCGTGACGGCGGTGCTGCTGACTCAGGGGGTCAACGCCTGGCTGACCCTGCCCATCTCCCTGCTGGTAGGGGCCCTGGCGGGCCTGTTCACCGGCCTGGTTCACGTGAAGCTGGGGGTCCGGAACCTGCTGGCGGGCATCATCACCATGACCGCCCTGTTCTCCATCAACCTCCAGATTGCCGGGTCCAACCTGACGGTGGACCGGGGAACGGACACCATCTTCACCTCCGCCCCCGTCATGGCCCTGCTGGGGGACATGACTCTGATGGGCCGGAAGCTGGTGGTCTCCCTGGTGCTGGTGGCCCTGGTGAAGCTGGTGCTGGATGCCTATTTCCGCACCAGGTCCGGCCTGCTGCTCCGGGCGGTGGGCGACAACGCGGGCCTGGTCACCACCCTGGCCAAGGACCGGGGCACGGTGAAAATCGCGGGTCTGGCCCTCTCCAACGCCCTGGTGGCCCTGGGGGGCTGCGTGGTGGTCCACGAGCAGCGGAGCTTTTCCGCCACCATGGGCACCGGCCAGCTGGTTTACGGTCTGGCGGCGGTGATTATCGGCGTCTCCCTTACCAACTTCTTTGCCGCCGGGCCCCTGGCCCAGACCCTCCGGAAAACCAGGACCCTCCGCTGGCTGTCCCATCCCGCCGGAACCACGTCGGTGATTCTGGGCAGCATCCTCTATAAGCTCTGCATCCAGGCGGCCCTGAGCATGGGCCTGCCGGCCAACATGATGAAGCTGATGACGGCGGCGCTGTTTCTGCTGGTTCTGGTGGTATCAGGACGGAAGGGGGAGGAAATCATCCATGCTTGAGATTCGGGACATCACAAAGGTCTATAACCCCGGTTCCGTCACGGAACACCGGCTGTTTGAGAACTTTTCCCTCACCGTGGAGGAAGGCCAGTTCGTGTCCATCGTGGGCAGCAACGGCAGCGGCAAGACCTCCCTGCTGAACATCATCTGCGGCTCCATCCCCATTGAGGGGGGCGACGTGCTGGTGGACGGAACCAGCATCTCCAGACTGAAGGATTACCAGCGCTACGTCTCCATGGGCCGGGTTTACCAGAATCCGGCGGCGGGGACCTGTCCCAACCTGACCATGCTGGAAAATCTCTCTCTTGCGGACAACAAGGGCAAGTCCTTCAACCTCCGCCGGGGCGTGGACCGGAGGCGGGCCGAGGGCTACCGGGAGCAGCTCCGGTCCCTGGGTCTGGGGCTGGAGGACCATCTGGACGTGAAAATGGGGGCCCTCTCCGGCGGCCAGCGGCAGGCCGTGGCCCTGCTGATGGCCACCATGGCCCCCCTGCGCTTCCTGATTCTGGACGAACACACCGCCGCCCTGGACCCCAAGACGGCGGACGCCGTCATGACCCTGACGGACCGGGTGGTCCGGGAGAAAAAACTCACGGCCCTGATGGTGACCCACAACCTCCGCTACGCCGTGGAGTACGGCGACCGGGTGCTGATGATGAACCAGGGCCATGTGGTTCTGGACCGGGCGGGGGAGGAGAAGAAAAACACCTCCATCGACAGCATCCTGGGGATGTTCAACCAGATTTCCATTGAGTGCGGGAACTGAGCTCCCTGCAATGGAGCGCGAAAAGCATGAAAAGCGGAACGGCTTTACAGCCGTTCCGCTTTTTATGTACTCCGCCGCCGGTCAAATCAGGACGCAGCATCTGCCATTCCCCTTCCCGGCTCAGGCCAGCAGGTCCAGCTCCCGGTACGCCTCCAGCCGGGCGGCGATGCCGTCCCAGCTGGGGCCGGCCTTCAAAAACTCATAGTCGCTCCAGATGCGTTCCAGCTCCGCCCGGACCTGGGGAATCTCCCGGAGCTCTCCATCGGCGGTCCGGCAGTAGTAGCCCGTCAGCAGGGCGCAGGGAATGAGACCGGTCTCGGGGCTCCGGGCCTGGTCCAGACGGGAGTTGCAGGCCTCCAGATACAGGCTCAGCTCCGTCAGCGTGTGGGTTCCCTCCAGATCAAAGGCCTGGAAGGGGCCGCAAGGGCCCGGAATCTCCCCGTTCATGCGGAAATAGGCCGGGTCGTCCTCCATCTCCGTGACCCGCTCATAGATGACGTCCATGCGCTGGAATTCCTCCTCCGGCAGCTCCCCCCGGAAGGAGTGAAGGGCGATCTCCGCCGCCTCGTCCAGGCGGCCCAGGGCCTGGCAGCCCGGCAGAACCGCCAGGCGGTCCCCCAGCTTCCCCATCCGGGCCATGGTGAACAGGCTCCATATCCAGCAGCCGTCCTCCCCCAGCTCCTCGGCCCGTTCCTCCACGCCGGCGATGACCTCATTCAGCAGCAGGGGGGCCTCCTCCAGCCGTCCAATGCGGTCGGAGCAGTCGTCGGTCAGCGTGTCGCCCACGGCCTCATAAATCTCATCCCGGGCGCTGTAAATGGTATCCGCCTGACTGAGGCGCAGAAACGCCCGTTCCAGCTCTCCCCGCTCCATGTGCTCCACACCCAGGTCGTAGCAGGCACGGGCCAGACCCGTATCGTCTCCCCTCTGGCGGCAGTCCTCCAGCCGCTCCGCCGTAGACAGGGACGCCTTGCCCTTCTTTTGGAAAAAACCAAACATACTCAAGTTCATTCCTCTCTGTATCTGTGTCTCTGTGGTATCTGTGTATCTCTGTATCTGTATGGGGACTGTGGTTCCGCGCAGTCGTCTCAGTATAGCACAGCGCCGCCCCCGCCGTCAACCGGAAGCGTCCCGGCGGAGGCGTCCGCTGGCGCATTTTATCAGAAGATGGGGGCGGGCCTTACGCCTGCACCCTGCGGGGGCTGCGTCCCGTCTTATGGGGCTCCGGCGCTCCTGGGGAAATGGCCTGGTCAGGGGACCAGGCCCCACAGGGTGTTCTGCCGGTAGAAGAGGTATAGGGCCCGGCAGCACCGGTTAACAGCCCCCTCAGCCCTCCTCCACGTCCCGCACCCGGAGGACGGTCCCCTCCACGGAAAATTTGACCTCCAGCCCCGCGAAGCAAAAGCCGTAGACCCTCCGGGGGTCCTCCTGATACCGGGGCCGGGGATCCAGGGCCAGCACGCCCCGCAGGGCCTCCCGCCGCTCCGGGGGCACCCGCTCCAGCAGCTCCGGCGGGAACTCCACCGTCAGGGCCTCCCGGTCCGGCGGTTCTGCGGCAAAGCCCCCCAGGGCCTCCGGCACGCAGTCGGCATAGGGGATGTAGGGCTTGATGTCCAGAATGGGGGTGCCGTCCATCAGGTCCGCCCCCCGGATACGGAGCACCGGCCCCAGGTCCGCCGTCTCCTCAATCCCCGTCAGCGCCACGGCGGACAGGGCGATGGGATTGGGCCGGAAGGGGGACCGGGTGGCGAAGACCCCCAGCCGGGCGTTGCCCCCCAGCCGGGGAGGCCGCACCGTGGGAGACCAGGATTTCTCCCCGCTTTCCCGAACCGCCTGGTCGAAGACCCACACCAGCCACACATGGGAAAAGCCCTCCAGACCCCGGAGAGCGGCGGCGTTCCGGTATTCCGGCTCAAACACCACCGCCGCCTCCAGGGCGTCCACCAGACCGCTCTGACGGGGCACGCCGAACTTGCTGGAAAAATCGCTGCGGACCCGGGCGATGGTCCGCATATGGAAGTCCTGAGACATGGCCGTCCCTCCTTATATAAATAGCCGTCGAAAAGCTGTCGAAATAGCCGCCGAAAAGCTGTCGAAAAACAGGGAACCGGCTCCTTCAGCCTGCCGGAAACCGCCCGTCCGGCGGGTCACCGTCCAGACAGCCGGAGCAGGGAATGCACCGCCTTTCCTGACGGCTTCAAACTAGCCGCATCCGGCGGACAGATTGAACCGTCTCCCGGTCCCCCTCTTTTTTTCTGATTCCAGCATAACACAAAGCCCTTTCGGATACAATCATCATTATCCCGGACAGCGGCAGACCGCCGGAGCCGCTCCTTTCGGAACCGCACCGGCGGTCTGTCTGTCCTTTGAAACTGCTGTTAGAAATGCGTTTTGCCGGGGGTTGCGCTGTTTTCCATATCCGTCAGGTCTCCATCCCGGTCATGGACCTGGCCGTTCCGGACCATCTGTTTATAGTCAACGCCCTGGTTCTGCCGGACAGCTCCGCCGTCCATGGCATCCTCCACCAGGTCCCCGGCGCCGGTGAGGGCGTCCCGGGCGTCATCCGCTAAATCGCCGCCTATGCTGCCGGTCCGGTCGTTGGCGGCATTGGTTCCGCTCCGGTTCCGGCTGCTGTTTCCGCCAATCACACCGTCATTCCGTTCCCCTTTGGAAACGCCGTCCCGGTCTCCGGCGGCGGAATCATTCCAATCGCCTCCGGTTCCCTCGCTCCGGCTCATATCGCTGCCGCAGGCGGTCAGCGCCAGGGCCAGCAGAAGGGCTGTCAGCAAAAGATTCAGTCGTCTTTTCAAAAGGATCCTCTCCCTTCACACGGCGTCCGCCGCGTTTGTGTCGCACCGTGACACCCAGTGAATCCACAGGACTATTGTCTCCCCTCTTCTCCGGTACAGCCAAGGAACTTTCAGGAAGCGCATCCGATCTTTTGCTCCGTTTTCCGCT
Source organism: uncultured Oscillibacter sp. (assembly GCF_947654275.1). Taxonomy (GTDB): domain Bacteria; phylum Bacillota; class Clostridia; order Oscillospirales; family Oscillospiraceae; genus Oscillibacter. The sequence continues at coordinate 16,497 of NZ_CANTJS010000015.1, forward strand.
TTGCGAAAAACCGGCTCCTTACGGAACACATATGCCAGCCCTCCGCCGCCTCTATTGCAGAAACACAGACCTGTCCGGCGGCATACGGGGGCCGCCGTCCGCATACCAGTAAGCAGAGGCCCCGCCGGTTTTCTCCTCTTTTATGGAAAAAGCAGAAGCTGCGCGGAACCGGTAGCCCCGGAGCGGCGGAAGCTCCCTCTGTCCGGCGTCCGGGACGCAAAATCCCGGAATGTTTGTCCGCGGGGTAAAAACACCAAAATTAGTTAAATTTTTTTAAAAAACCGGAAGGTAATCGGTTTAACAACCGGCCTGAATGGTCTAAACTACCAAAAGAACGTTTTCTTGCCTGAATTTTTTCTCAAATGTTTGTCAATTTATCCATTGACGGCAAGGAAAAAAGCGGTTATGATGTTAGTACAATAATGTGACAGAATGCTGTTCGCTTCAATCTGGTATCATAGAAAAGGAGAGCTGCAATATGTATACACAGGAAGTCACCGTCAACAACGAGGTCGGCCTGCATGCCCGGCCCGCCACCTTCTTTATCCAGAAGGCCAATGAATTCAAGAGCGGCATCTGGGTGGAAAAGGAGGACCGCCGCGTCAATGCCAAGAGCCTGCTGGGCGTTTTGTCTCTGGGCATTGTGAAGGGCACCCCCATCATGCTGATTGCCGACGGCACAGATGAGAAGGAAGCTGTCAGCGCTCTGGCAGAGCTGGTGAAGGACAACTTCGGTGAGTAATTGGATGGAAACCGTCCCTGTGCTGCCTGTCAGCGCAGGGCGGTTTTTTTATCCCGACGGAAGGGAGGCACGCCATGACAAAGGATGAACTGAAGGAAAAGGCCAACGACCTGCCCCTGCTCCCCGGCGTCTATCTGATGATGGACCGGACCGGGAAGGTCATCTATGTGGGGAAGGCCAAGAAGCTGAAAAACCGGGTCAGCCAGTATTTCCAGGACAGCGCCTCCCACACCGCCAAGACCCGGCAGATGGTGTCCCAGATCGACCATTTCGACACCATTTTCGTCACCACCGAGTTTGAGGCCCTGGTGCTGGAAAACTCCCTCATCAAGCGGCACATGCCCCGCTACAACATCCTGCTCAAGGACGACAAGGGCTATCCCTTCGTCCGCCTCTCCCGGGAGTCCTATCCCCGGTTCTCCATGGTCCACAAATGGGCCAACGACGGCGCGAAATACTTCGGGCCCTTCGGGGGACGCTTTGAGACCCGCCAGGCCCTGGACGCGGTGCTCTCCGCCCTGCGGCTGCCCACGTGCAGCCGGAAATTCCCCCGGGATATCGGGGCGGAGCGGCCCTGCCTGAACTTCCACATGGGCCGCTGCGACGGCTTCTGCCGCCCGGCCCAGACGCAGGAGGAGTACAACCGCCGCATCCGTCAGGCCGTCCAGATGCTGGAGGGCCGGTCCAGGGAGCTGCTCCGGGACATGACCGCCGAGATGGAGGCGGAGGCGGAGGCCCTGCACTTCGAGCAGGCGGCGGTGCTCCGGGACCGCATCAACGCCATCAGCGCCCTGAGCAAAAAGCAGACGGTCATTGCCGGACTCTGCGCCGATACGGACATCTGGGGATTGTACCGGGGGGCGGGAAAATGCTGCTACGCCATTCTCCACATGGAGGAGGGCAATCTGGCGGGCCGGGAAACGGAGCTGTTCTCCTCCCCCATGGAGGAGAGCCAGGAAGACATGCTTTCCGCCCTGACGGCCCAGTACTACCTGCCCCGGGCCATTCTGCCCCACGAGATTCTCCTGCCCTTTGAAAGCGAGGGATACTGCGAAAGCCTCTCCCAGGCGCTGACGAAGCGGGCGGGGCACAAGGTCTGGGTCCACGTCCCCCAGCGGGGGGAAAAGGAGGAGCTTCGCCGCCTGGCCCAGCGGAACGCCGCCGAGGAGGCGGAGCGGGCCACCACGGCGGAGGAGCGGGTGGCCCACACGCTGGAGCTGCTGGCCAGAATGCTGGACCTTCCCGCCCCGCCGAAGCGGCTGGAGTCCTATGACATTTCCAACACCGGCGGCAGCGACATCGTGGCCTCCATGGTGGTCTACAGCGGCGCCCGGCCCCTGAAAAGCGCCTACCGCCGCTTCCGCATCAAGGAGCTGGAGGGAACCCCAGACGACTACGCCTCCATGCGGGAGGTCCTCCGCCGGCGGCTCCAGCGGGCCGCCGACGGCGACGAGAAATTCCTGCCTCTGCCGGACGTGTTCCTCATTGACGGCGGCGTCACCCACGCCCAGACGGCCCTGGGGGTCACGGAGGAATTTGGGGTCCGCATCCCCATCTTCGGCATGGTGAAGGACGACCGGCACCGGACCCGGGCCCTGGTGACCCCCGACGGGCGGGAGATCGGCATCGTCACCCAGCAGGCCGTCTTCTCCCTGATCGGCCAGATTCAGGAGGAGACCCACCGCTTTGCCATCACCTTCCACCATGAGAGCCACAGCAAAAGCGCCACCCGCTCCGCCCTGGACGGCATCCCCGGCCTGGGCCCCAAGCGGCGGGAGGCCCTGCGGAAGCACTTCGGCACCATCCGGGCCATCCGGGAGGCGGATGTGGACGCCCTGGCCGCCGTGGTGCCCCGGACCGCCGCCGAGGCCGTCTGGCGACACTTCCATAAAAATTAGGAATTAGGAATGAGAAATGAGGAATTGTTCCATCATTTCAATCATTCCTAACTCCTAATTCCTAACTCCTAATTCCTAACTCCTAATTGAATTATCCCAGCTTCCTGACAAAATTGCCGTACACCCGGACGTGTTCCTGCACGGTGACAAAGGCGTGCTCATCCATGGCGTGGACCGCCCGCATCAGTTCCTCAATCTCAAACTTGGACAGGCACACCGTCAGCACGTGGATGCCGGCCCCGGAATAGGCGCCGGTGCCCTCCCAGAAGGTGACGCCCCGGCCCAGCTTCTCGATGACGAACCGGGCCACCGCCGTCTCGTCCTCCTTGGTGAAAATCATGGCCTGAACATTGACGTTCTGCTGGTGCATCCGGTCCAGGACCATAGAGGTAAAGAAGTTGTAAATCACGGAGTAAATTGCCACCTCCGGGCTGAACAGCAGCAGGCAGGCGGAATAGAGCACGGCGTTGAAGCTCAGGGAGAACTTGCCCACGGTGAAGCGGCTCCCCCGCTTGCTCAAGCAAAGCCCCACAATGTCCAGCCCGCCGCCGCTGGCCCCGCAGGTCAGCACGATGCCGCTGGCAACGCCGCAGAGAATGCCCCCCAGCAGACAGGCCGTGAGATAGTCGTCCACAATGGGGGCCGCCGGCACCGGGATGATGCTGTAGAAAAAGGAATAGGCGCTGGTGCAGACAATGGTCTTGACCACAAAGGTCCGGCCCAGGGTCTTGTAGGCAAAGAGCAGAATGGGGATATTGCAGGCAAAATAGAGGATGCCCGCGAAGTCATAGCTGACGCCCATGCCGGACTGAATCAGCGACCGGATCAGCTGGCACAGGCCCATCAGGCCTCCGCCGTACAGATGCAGCGGCACGATGAACAGGTTCATGGCCGCGGCGGCGAGGAACTCGCCCAGCACGGCGAACAGTACCCGGAGCCAAGGGTTGTGCATGGAATTGTACAGCATAGCAATCCTCCATAGAGCCGTTCTCATCAGGCAGGCACGCGGATTTCCAAACGGCCTTGCCTGACGGAACCGGACTCCAGCGCTGTCAGGGCCGCCGCGGAGCCCAAATGGCGCTCCCTGCCGGCGCCGGTGTGTATTTACGTCTGATTATAGACGCTTCCGGAGAAAACCGCAAGGGGCAAACGCAGGCAAAAACGCCCAATTCATCGTCCCGGTCCGCCGTTTTTCTCCCTCCATCCCACAAAACTCACAACGTGTAGCGCAGGCACCTGTAAAGCCGCTCCCTGGCCCGGCGCAGGGTCCGGGAGACGGTGGACCGGTTCAGATCCAGCGCCCGGGCAATCTGAGGCATGTTCATGCCTTGGTCAAAATAGAGCTCCAGCATCTGTTTCTGCCGGGGCGTCAGCTCCTGTTCCCTGGCCCGCCGGAGGTTTCGCCGCAGGCGCTCCAGCTGTTCGCTGTTGTCCGGGGCGTTGGCCCGGAGCCAGACGGTCAGGTCCCCGGCCCACTCGCTGGAGCGGGTGTCAAAACGGTTGTCGGAGCGGGGTTTTCTCATGGCGTTCATCCCTCCTGTTCCCATTGTGTCCGGCGGGCCGCCGGGTCCCTGTGCTCTGCCCCGGGGTCAAAGGGTATACTTCTCATTCTTGTGATAGCTCCTGTCGTAATAGCGGGCCGTCAGACCGGCCAGCTCCCGGGCCTCCCGCCAGAGAGGCATCAGCGCCTCAATGCGGCGGCGGAGGCGAAACAGGGCGTCCGGGTCCTGCTCCGTCCGCTCCAGCCCCCGCAGCTCCGTGATGCGGCCATGAATGGCCTCGGCGGCGGCCCGGTACTGGACCGACAATTCCCCCAAACTCATCATAACGCCCTCTCCCTTCCCCGAATTTCACGGCAGGGGGCCAGCTCCCGCCGGGCCAGCTCCGGAAGGCACTCCCGGCAGGCCAGGCACCCGTTGCAGACCCAATATTCCTCACCTCTCACAATTTCCCGGCCGCACAGCGTGCAGCGCAAAACCGGCCGTCTCCGGCGGCCTGAAGCCTGTTCCAAGGACTTCCCTCCTGTTCTCCTGAAAAAATCAAAAAAATGTGAAAATTTCTGTTGACAAATTGCTCCTCCTCTGCTAGAATAAACACTGCTGTTGGAACTGCTGGTGTAGCTCAGTTGGTAGAGCAGCTGATTTGTAATCAGCAGGCCGGGGGTTCGAGTCCGTCCACCAGCTCCAATTTCATACGGAGGAGTTCCAGAGCGGTCAAATGGGGCAGACTGTAAATCTGTTGCTTCGGCTTCGGTGGTTCGAATCCACCCTCCTCCACCACGTCGGAGCAAGCTGCATATCGCTTGCTCCGACTTTTTTCAAAACTCAGAGCGCACTCATTCCGCTGCTCCTCCTCTCCAAACCGCAACCGCTCTGCTGGGTTGCAGTTTGGCTTTGGGTCCAGGCATTCCGGAAAAATTGATGATACCTGCTGACTCCAGCTCAAAAATTCCTGCCATTGTAACCTTTCCGGCTCTGCCGAAAACTGCACGATGGTGGGAATTTCTTCGTTTTCCGCCGCGGCTCGCCGGACTCGCGGCAGAGGGGAACGGGGAACGCGCGGGGGCTGAACCACCGGTTCTGTCCGCCTGTTCCGGCTTTTCAGTCCGGGCACCCCCGTCCCCCCTCCGGACCGCGACCGCTTTCCACGGTCTGGTTTTGGGCGCATGCCTGCCGAAGCGGACGGATTCTGCCTGCTGACTCCAACTCAGAACTTCCCGCCGCCCTGGCATGTTTGCCCCAGGGCGGAAATACACTCTAACAGGAATTTCTTCATCCTTGGCCGCGATCCGCTTTGCCGGGTCTGCGGCCAATTTTTTGCCTGCGCCTCCCTCCCCAACCGAAGCCGGTGCGCCGTGTTTTTTTGCTTCCGATTTTTTGCTTCCGATTTCTTGCATCCGTTTTTCTCGCTTCCGATTCTCACTGTCCGGCCGGAGCGGCATCCGGACAGGCCACATTCTTTGTTGGTTTGCTTGTGAATTCACAGGTTTCTTGTCGACACAGCCTATAGTAGCACAAATGTTCTATCGTGTCAAGAGGGAGTTACAAGATTCTTGTAAAAAATCTTTGACAGCGGTCCGGGATGCTGATACAATGGGAGCATGAAAAAAGGAGGACAGTTCCATGAGATTTGGCACGCGCGTCCGGGCCCGGCGGGAGCAGCTGGGCCTGAGCCGGGGGGATCTGGCGAAGCGCCTGGGCGTTTCGCCCTCCGCCATCGGCAACTATGAGACCGGCGTCAGCTTTCCCAAAGAGGACATCATGCTCCGCCTGTTCGACTGTCTGGACACAGACCCCAACGAGCTGTTTCAGGACAGCTTCCAGTCCGGCGGGCAGGTGCTGACCCACCGGGAACGGACCCTGCTGCGGGAGTATCGGGAGCTGTCCGCCCTGGGACGGGAGAGCGTTCACGCCCTGATGGACGCCCTCCGGGCCTATCGGGATGAGGCGGAGGCCTCCCCGTCGGCGGCGGAGCCCAGGATGATTCCGCTGTACCGCACGCCTGCGGCGGCGGGGTACGCGGCCCCGGCCTTCGGCTCGGACTTCGACTACATCCCCGTGAAGGGGGACGTGCCCCCGGGGGCGGAGTTCGCCGTCCGGATTCAGGGGGATTCCATGTCCCCGTTGATTGAGGACGGCTCGGTGGTCTACGTGAACAGGGACCCCCTGAAATCCGGGGATGTGGGCATTTTCTGCGTGGACGGAGACATCTTCTGCAAGCAGTACCACAAGGACCGGGCCGGCATTGTCTACCTCTTTTCCCTGAACCGGGAGCGGTCGGACGCGGACGTGATTCTGACCGCCGCGGGAGGCCGGTCCCTGGCCTGCTTTGGCCGGGTGATTCTCCGGCGGACGCCGCCCCTGCCGGGAATGGCATAGGGCGCGCCTCCCTCCTTCCAACATTTCCCTCCGACAGGGACGCCGCCGGGGCAAACAGCAGTCCGGCCAAAGGGACCGAAGGCACAGCCTTCGGTCCCCTTCTGTTCTGCGGCGAGGCGGGCGCTGCCGGACATTCCGGCGGACACCCCAGACGGAATGGGGCCCATGGGCTTCGCCCAGACATCCGCGGCAGGAATGAGGCCCGCATCCATATATAGTCAGCACAGTTGAAAACCGGCAGATACCGATTTTCAACCAGCGGCGGAGCCGCTGACGGGTAAGGTAAGAACCCCTTGTGCTGACTATGAAGTCCACCGCAAGGCCGTTTTGCGGCCTGTGCGGCGACTATAAAATCCCCGGATTCAGGGAACACTGAACCCGGGGTGATGAATCATGAACTTTTTCCGCGGCACAGGGAAAACCGGCCCCTATTTTGAAGGCTGGTATTTCAAGCACCAGAACCGGCAGGGGCAGACTCTGGCGCTGATTCCCGCCTTCCATATCGACAGGGAGGGACGCCGGACCGCCTCTCTTCAGGTCATTTCCGGCGGCAAATCGTGGTGGCTGGAGTACCCGGAGGCCCAGGTCTCCCGCCGGCCCCTTCAGGTGCAGGTTGGACAGTGCAGCTTTGGCAGCCGGGGCATGGAGCTCCATATCCGGCGGGAGGGCCTTTCCCTCCGGGGCGCCCTGGGATACGGTCCCCTTACCCCCCTGCGCTCCGACATCATGGGGCCCTTCCGGTTCTTCGCCGGGATGCAGTGCTCCCACGGCGTCATCAGCATGGGCCATTCCCTGAGCGGAACGCTGGAGCTGAACGGTGAGCGTCTGGATTTTACCGATGGAATCGGTTATATCGAGACGGACCGGGGCCGCTCCTTCCCCAGCAGATACCTGTGGACGCAGTGCGTCTGGGACGGGGCGGAGCAGGGCAGTCTGATGCTTGCCATTGCGACGATTCCCCTGCCTGTGGGCAGCTTCACCGGCTGTATCTGCTCCGTGCTGTACCAGGGCCGGGAATACCGCCTGGCCACCTACCGGGGGGCCCGTATCGAGGCCTGGTCCCCCTCCGGCGCGGCCATCCGTCAGGGAAAGTACCGCCTGGAAGCGGAGCTGCTGAACGAACAGCGCCAGCCCCTCCGGGCTCCGGTGGAGGGCCGCATGGAGCGCACCATACACGAGAGCCTCCGGGCGGAGGTGCGCTGCCGTTTCCGGCAGGGGGACCGTCTCCTGTTTCAGCACACGGAGCCCTGTGCCAGCTTTGAGTACTCCCAGGCGGACTGACCGCCGCCGGAAAACCGCCGTCAGGGGCGGGGGCGCTTCGGCCAGCGGGCTGTTTTTGAGGGCCCGCCGGCCGGAGAGCGGAACGGGGGGCAGGCTCCGGAATTACCGGAACACCAGACTGCCGGTGGTCTTTCCCTCCATGACAAAGTCGTGGAACGTGCTTTGACTGATGACCGCGGCGTAACCGCCCTGATTCCAGTCGAAGCCGTACTTCTCTTCCAGCAGCTTCAGCGTCTCCCGCAGCTGGAGCATGGCGGCGACGCCGTGCTTGCAGGGATAGACGCAATAGCAGCCGCAGGTGAGGTTTTTAATCTCGCCGCTGCCGTAATCAAATTCCAGCTCATAGGCAGAGGTGCCCTCCACGATTCCCCGCCCGCAGCCCCCGTCCAGGCAGAGATAGACCACCCGGTTCTCCATGAAATAGGCATGTCCCCGGTCCTCCATGGCGGCCCCGGCCTTCATCCCGCTGAGATCCTCCAGCCGGAAGCCCCGGCCGCCGCTGCCGGATACATAGACGTCGTCCTCCCTGTCAGGGGCCTTGAACCAGGTAATCACTTTTTCATAGGGGATGGTTCCGGGGTCAAAGGCCGCCAGATAGGAACCGGCCATATGGAGTTCGCCGGAGATATGGGTGTCCGCCATGGCGATCACCCGCTTGTAATCGGAGAGCCTGATTTTAAAGCTGTATTCCACATCTGTGACCTGACCCCGCAGTCCCTCCAGCTTGCCGTCCACAAAGACGATGTCCCCCACATGGAGGTCGAACCGGTCGTTGTAGTAGGCGAGGTTCATGCCCCGCGCCGGAAAATAGACCTGTACCAGAGACTTTCTGGGCCCGGCAGTGGTGTTTTCAGAGACGGGCCGGACGCCGCTCCCGCCGTTTTCCTGACGCTCCGCCTCAAAACCGATTTTCCTTTTCATCCCTCATTCTCCTTTTTATAGAATTCCGACGCCTGTCCGGGCCCTCAGTCCCCCAGATAAAACACGGGGCCCTTGGGCGGGAAGGGCAGGCTTTTCCCCCGGGGTACCAGAAAGGCGTGGTCCCGGCCATAAAGGTTCAGCCGGTCGCACTCGCAGTCGGTGATAATCAGCAGAGGGGCCTCCCGGGGAAAATCCCGGGCCTGCTCCAGCAGCTCCACTCCGGGCTGGAGAACCGTCCCGCCCCGGCCCCGGACCCTGACGCTGCCGGCAATATCCGCCGCCTCCATATACCCCTGGTCATAGGGGGCGGCGTCGCAGAAGACCACCCGCACCCGGTTCACGTCCCGGGCGGCGCTGTAGCTGGCGATGGCCCCCAGGGCGGCGGCCAGCAGACTGCGGCTCATGGAGCCCGAGGTGTCCAGCAGCACGCCGAAGGTCCGCCCCGCCCGGGCCGCCTCCTCCACCCGCACCCGCCAGGAGGGCCGGGGGATGTCCGGGGTGGCCGTCTGCCTCCGGCTGAGGCGGGCATAGGTGCGGCGCTTCTCCAGAGGCTCAAAGCGCTCGTCGAACCACCGGGCCAGCTTCACATCCCATGGGATGGGCGGCTGGGACAGGGCCCGTATCTCCTCCACCAGACCCTCCGGAAGACAGCCCCGCCCGTGGACCTGGTGGTAGTCCAGCCCCCGCTGAATGGCGGAGCGGCACCAGGCGTCCAGGTCCACAAAGTCCCTGGACCCCTGCCAATCAGGGGGACCAAAGAGAATGTCCCGCCGGGCCATGCGCCTGTATTTGCGCAGGTTGGCCGCCAGCAGATCATAGACGCTCTCGGCGGACAGGCCGCTGAGCTCCGGGTCAAAGAGAAGCCCCTCGGGCATATGGCCCACCTCCATGTCCCGGAGCCACTGGTTAATCACGTAGTCGCAGGCCGCGTTCCACAGCTCGGGGTCCCGCCTGCCCAAACGCTGCTCGTGGCACAGGGCGGCGTGGAGATACTCGTGGGCCAGAACGAAGCGCCATTCCTGCTCTGTGAGGCCGGCGGCCCGGTTGATGTAAATTTCCCGCATATGGACCGAGATGGCCGCAATGGGAATGTCCATCCGCTGGACGGCCAGGGGGTCGTCCACCAGCCGGAAGCCCGCGGCCACGCCCCCCAGCAGGGGATAGCTGGACAGGAACCACTCCTGCGCCCGCTGAATGGGGCCCATTTTTTTGTGCTCCCCCGCCTGGGTCCGGACGCCTCCGGCGTAGTCCACCGCCGTCCGGAGGGCGTCCCGCAGGCTCTCGGCAAAAAGCTGCCTCCAGTCGGTGGGGCCGCTCCACCAGCGGCGGGCCTCCCCCCTCCAGACCATGTCCGCCCGGCCTCCGCTCATGGTGGAGAAGCGGAAATAGTCCGGGGTGTGGTGCTCCCTCAGCCAGCTGCAGAGGGCTTCCTCCTCCCGGGCGTTGGAGGGCGGGGTCCCGGCCAGCTCCCCCGGGGGCGCGCCGACGCGGAGGTCGGCCAGATACCGGACGGCCACACAGTCACAGGCGGCGTTCCAGAAAGGATCCCGCTCCCGGTCCTCCCGGATGTGGCCGAGGGCCAGGTGGAGCAGGCAGTGAGCCAGCACATAGGCCCACTCTGCCGGCGCGGCCCGGCGGCGGCTGTTGGCGTAGATATGCCCGTCGGAGGTCACCCAGGCCCAGTCCTCTTTCGCCATGGGGTAGCTGTCGTCAAAATGGAGGTCCGCCCGCTCCATCAGAGGGGACAGCACGGGATTCTGATTCACCAGCCCCCGCCCGGCCTGAAACGCCTCCAGGGCCGGGTTGACCTTCTTCTGTTTTCCCTTCATGCCGCCCTCACCCGTTGCGCTTGTCCGCCAGCCGGGGCAGGTCCCGGAAGAGCTCCACCACAAACCAGTCGGGCAGCTCTCTTCCGTCCTCTGGGGTCACCGCCATCCGGGCAATCTCCAGACTCAGGTCCGCCAGCTCGGTGAGCCGGTCCTTGGCCTGGAGAACCAGGGCGCGGCTGTCGCCGCTCAGCCTGCTCCGCTCAGGGGGCAGCTCCTTGACCAGCCGGGCCCGGAGGGACTGGGCCAGGAAGTAGAGCACGTCCCGTTCCTCCGGACCGGCGGGCCAGGGCTGTTCCCCGGAGAGAATTTTGTCCAGGGCATACTGGCTGCGCACCTGGCGGATGTAGGCCATGAACTGGGTGGCGTGCTGGGGGCTGAGGGACCCCGCCGCCAGCACGCGCAGGGCCTCCTCCCCGATGTCCGGGCCATAGCTGCGGATGGCGTCGCTGAGCATATGCCAGGACCGGGGCGTGGAAAAAGGCTCCTCGCTCTTGGGCGGCCTGGCCCACAGGTGGTCCGGACGGCTGGAAATGTAATCGTAAATGTAAGGATGAATCCCGTTTTGGGCCGCCCACTCCAGCCACAGGCGGGGGCTGGCGGTGAGCTCCACATGAAACATCCGGTTTACCAGGGCGGAGGACATGGGCCGTGTGATGGCGTTGTCCTGGGCCCGGTTTCCCGCCCCCACCACAATGGAGCCCTCGGGGAGGCAGTATTCCCCCACCCGCCGTTCATGGATGAGGGAGTAAAAGGCCTTCTGCACCTCTGTGGAACAGGCATTCAGCTCATCCAGAAAAAGGACGTAGGGCTCGCTCCGGGCAATGGTCCGGGGCGGGCAGAACCGGCTGAAGCCGTCCTGAATCTGGGGGACGCCGATGATGTCCTCCGGGGCCAGCTGGCTGCCCAGCAGGGAGACGCACTCCAGCCCCAGAGAGCTGGCGAACTCCTGCACAATGGCGGATTTGCCGATGCCCGGCGCGCCCCAGATGAACACGGGCCGGATGAGGCCCACATTCAGCAGGACATCCAACAGCTGTTTTTGATTGACGGTCACGGTTAAATTCATCTGCGGCTCTCCATTTCTGACGGAATCGAAGCGTGTCCCTCTCCGGAATCAACCGTATTATACACCTGAATCCTCTCCCGCGCAACCGGCCCCGGTTCACATCCCGGGCATTCCGCCGGAATTTTCCGCGCCCCGTCCGCCTCTTCGCAGGTTCCGGACGCGGCGCTGTCCGGCGTCCTGTCCGTGAAGCGGACGCGTCAGAGGCCCGATTCTCTTCCCCCGGGCCGGCGGATGGACGGAACCGCGGGCTGCAAAAGCGCAGACAGGCGCAAAAGGAAGGGACGTCCCCGAAGAAACGTCCCTTTTCTGTTTCAGTAAACTCCGCCGGAGGGCTTCAGGTCCGCGGGAGGTAAATCCGGGGCACCCGGCCCCGCACGCCGCAGGTGATGGCGCTGGGCCCCAGTCCCAGCGGACCATACAGCCACCGGCAGGGGACTGCGCCGGGCCCCGTCCCGCCCAGAAGCACCACTTCGTCCCCCTCGGAGACCTCCGGAATCCGGGAGACGTCCGCCATGAACATGTCCATGCAGACCCGCCCCACCACGGGACAAATCTGCCCCCGGATGCTGACCCGGCCCAGGTTGGTCAGGGACCTTGGGTAGCCGTCGGCGTCGCCGGCGGAGATCACCGCCAGCTCCATGGGGTCCTCCGCCGCGGCCTGGCGGCCATAGCTGACAGGCGTTCCCGGGGAGACGGTACGCCGCTGGACCACCCGCGCCTTCCAGGTCATAACCGGCCGGAAGGAGGTCGGCCGCACCATGGCGCTGTCAGGGAGCAGCCCGTACAGAACCGTCCCTACCCGGCACAGCTCCAGGGCGTACTCCGGCGTGTTGACGGCGGCGGGGGAATTGCAGCAGTGCCGCAGCCCCGGCGGAATGCCCGCCTTCTCCAGGGCCCGGCAGAAGGCAAGAAACCGGCTGAACTGCGTCCGGGTATAGTCCACGTCCTCCGGCGCGGAGCCGTAGGAGCTGGAAAAGTGGGTATAGATTCCCGTGACCTTCAGCGCGGGCGACCGGTACGCCGCCGCGGCCTCCGCTATGGCGGAGGAAAGCGCCTCGCCATAGCCGGAATACCCGATGCGGGTCATGCCGGTGTCCACCTTCAGGTGACAGGACACCTGCACGCCGGCGGCCCCGGCGCAGGCGGCCAGGGCTCTGGCATACCCGGGGGAAAGCAGCGTCTGCGTAATGCCCCGCCGGGCCAGCAGCTCCGCCGCCTCCGGCGGCGTGAAGCCCAGAATCAGAATCTCCTGCCGGTTTCCGCTCTCCCGCAGCTCCAGGGCCTCGGACAGACAGGCCACGCCGATCCAGTCCTCCGGCCAGGCCCCGTCCAGAACCCGGGCGGCGGACACCGCCCCGTGGCCATAGGCGTCCGCCTTTAAAATGTGCATCAGGCGGCAGCCCCCGGGTATGAGCCCGTGGAGCGTACGGGCGTTTTCCAGCAGCGCGTCCAAATCAATTTCCGCCCAGCAGCGGCTGGTATTCAAATCCATCATTGCACCTCCCGGCAGTTTTCAATTCCCATGCGCACAGGTCGAAGCGCGCTTCCACCATAGCCCGCCGCCTTCCGGAGGGCCTTCCCTCACCGGCGGAACTCTCCCCGTTCACCCATGGGTTCTCCCCGCAGAGGCGGCCCTGAAACGGACAGTGCCGGCGGCCAAACCGGCCTGCCGGCACTGCCCCTGAACAAGAAGGGAGAGAGTGGTAATTATTTTAAGATGACGTCGTGGGTCTCGGCGTCATACATGGGAATATTCTCCCGCTCCTCCCTGGTCTTCAGCAGACCAAAGATAATGGTGCAAAGGGTGACTGCGGCGAGAATGAACACATAGTAGTTATGTCCCGCAATAGCGAAGGGGGAGAGCTCCGTCAGGCCGATGCAGAGGATGATCTGACCGCCGTGGGGGATGACGCCCTGCACGATGCAGGAGAAGATGTCCAGCAGAGAGGCCACGCGCTTGGGGGCGATGTTGTGCTCCGCGGCCATTTCCCGCACCAGCGGCGCGGCCATGATGATGGCAATGGTGTTGTTTGCCAGAGCCAGGTCAAACACGGAGACCATGCCCGCCATGGACAGCTCCGCGCCCCGGCGGCTCTTGACGTTGCTGGTCATTTTCTCAACCATCCAGTCGATGCCGCCCAGATCCCGGACCGTGCCGGAAATGCCCCGCATCATCAGGGTCACAATGACGATTTCGTACATGCCGGACATGCCGGACACCGCACCCTGAGCCATTTCCACAAAATTGATGCTGCCGGTGGCGATGCCGATAGCGCCCGCCACGCCGACGCCCGCCAGCAGGAGGATGAACACGTTGCAGCCGGTCAGGGCCACCAGGAGAACGAAGATGTAGGGAATCACCTTGATGATGTCGTACTCGAAAACGCCCTCCAGCTGGCCGGAGCCGCTGGTCAGGGTCAGAATCACCATGGTAATCAGCGCGCTGACCGCCGCCAGCAGGCCGTTCATCTTGAACTTGTCCCGCATCTCGCAGCCCGCGCCCCGGGTGGCGGCGATGGTGGTGTCGGAAATCATGGAAAGATTGTCACCGAACATCGCGCCGCCCAGCACCGCCGCAATGGCTACGCCCATATTGATGCTGGAGCCCTCCGCCACGGCCACCGCAATGGGGCCCACGGCGGAAATGGTGCCCATGGAGGTGCCCATGGCAGTGGCGATGAAGGCGGAAATGAGGAAGATGCCCGCCATCAGGAACTGCTGGGGAACCAGGGACAGGCCCAGGTTCGCCGTGGCCTCCACGCCGCCCATGGCCTTTGCCACGCCGGAGAAGGCGCCGGCCAGCAGGAAGACCATAATCATAATCATGGTGTCCGCGTTTGCCATGCCGTGGCAGTAGGCGTCCATGCGGTATTCAAGGTTCCGCTCTTTTCCGCCCATGCACAGGCAGACCAGCGTGCCAATCAGCAGGGCAAACACCCGGGAAATCTGCTTGAAGGAATCTCCGCCATAGCTCATACAGGCAAAAAAGATGCCTGCGCCCAGGTAAATAGCCAGGAAGATCAGCAGGGGGGCAAAGGCTGAGAAGCCATACATTTTTTTGTTTTTGTTTTCCATAATTGTCTCCCTATTCACACAATATCGCTTGAACTCTCATTGGTCACATGGGTATTGCAAAGGGATTTGGCCTCTTCCCGCAGGGAAGAGGCCAAGGAGAGCGCTGCGCTCTCCTTGGCCCGAGGCCGCCGTTAAAGCGCGGCGAAGGCCTGCTCAAAGTCGTTGATGAGGTCCCTGGCGGATTCCAGACCCACGGAGAGGCGGATCAGTCCGTCGGTGATGCCCGCGGCCAGACGGGCCTCGGGGGAGACGCCGGCATGGGTCATGCTGGCGGGGTGCTCAATCAGGGTGTCGGGGTCGCCCAGAGACACGGCAATGGCGGGAATGGTCAGGCTGTTCAGCAGCTTTTTGCCGGCCTCAAAGCTGCTCAGGCCCTTGACGTCGTCCTTCAGCTCGAAGCTGAGAATTCCGCCGAACAGACCGTTCTCCATCTGTCTGCAGGCCAGCTCGTGACCGGGGTCGCTCTCCAGGCCGGGATAGTAGACATGCTTCACATAGGGGCTGCTCTCCAGATATCTGGCGACGGCCATGGCGTTGGCGCAGTGCCGCTCCATCCGCAGGGCCAGGGTCTTCATGCCCCGGAGGACCAGATAGCTGTTGAAGGGAGAGGGCGGGCAGCCGTTGATCTTGGTCATGCAGTTGTTGCGGACCAGGGCCATGTCGGCGGCGGAGCCCACCACAACGCCGCCCAGGGCATCCCCATGGCCGTTGATATATTTGGTGATGGAGTGCAGAACAATGTCCGCGCCCAGCTTCAGGGCGTACTGGAGGGGAGGAGGCGCAAAGGTGCCGTCCACAACCACCCGGATGTCGGGGCCGGCCACGGCCTTCACCGCCGCGATGTCGGTAACCTTAATCATGGGGTTGTTGGGGGTCTCAAAATAAATCATTTTGGTATTGGGGCGGATGGCCGCCTTCAGGGCCTCCCGGTCGGCGGTGTCCACCCGGGAAATCTCCACGCCCAGCTCCGGCAGATTGGTGGTGCACACGAAATTGGTGCCGCCATAGACCGAGTCGTCAAAAATGGCGTGATCGCCGGGCTTCAGGAACGCCAGCACCACGGAGCCCACCGCGCCCATGCCGGAGGCCATGGCCACAGCGTCCTCGCCGCCCTCCATGCAGGCGCATTTAAGCTCAAAGGCCCGGGTGGTGGGGTTGCCGCTGCGGGAGTAGACCGGATGATAGCCGGGGACCTGCTTGGCAAACTTCGCCGCGCCGTCCTCCACCGTGTCGAAGCAGAAGGTGGACGTCTGGTAAATGGGCGTCGCCAGCGCGCCATAGGCGCTGTCGTGTTCCTGTCCCGCGTGGATAATCATGGTCTCGAAGTCCACGGAGCTCATGTTGATTTTGCTCATAGAAATTCCTCCCTTTTTTCAATTAAACTCATCAGATATCGGATGTCTTATATCTATAGTTTAGAACATTTTCCTGCTGCTGTCAATTCCGCGAATCGACAAACATAAATCCTGCGTTTTGTGAAAAAGCACAGATTTAATCAGAACTGTCGTCAGATGACCGGTCCCATGCAGTAGATGTCCATGGACTGGCTGTAGTAAATGGTCTCCCCTTTGCACTGCCCTCCGGAGAGGGTTTTCAGCAGCTTTTGGAACAGCTCCTCCCCCACTGCCTCAATACTCGCCTCCCCCAGGATGACGCGTCCGGCGTTTATGTCCATGTCGTTGACCATCCGCTCATAGGTATGGGGGTTGCCGCAGATTTTGATGACCGGCAGAATGGGGAAGCCCTGAGGCGCGCCCCGGCCGGTGGAGAAGGTGATGCACTGGGCCCCGCCGGCGGCCATGCCGGTGAGAATTTCAATCTCCCGGCCCGGCGTCTCCTTAATCCAGAGACCCTTCCGCCCCGCGCTCATTTCCGCATAGTCCAGTACGCCCTCAATGGTCCGGGAGCCGGATTTCATAATGGCCCCCAGGGATTTTTCCTCAATGGTGCTCAGGCCGCCCTTGATGTTGCCGGGGGTGGGCTGGCCCTTCCGCATGTCGCAGCCCAGGGATTTGGCCCGGGTCTCCATGTCCAAGACTATTTTCAGAATCTTCTCCCCCACCTCCGGCGTCCGGGCCCGCCGCGCCAGGATGTGCTCCGCGCCGATGAACTCTGTCACCTCACCGAACATCACCGTGCCGCCGGCGTCCACAATCCTGTCCGCCACATAGCCGATGGCGCAGTTGCTTGCCAGGCCGGAGGTGGCGTCGGAGCCTCCGCACTTGATGCCCATGACGAAGCGGGACAGATCGGTTTCCCTCCGCTGCATGCCGGAGATCGCCATGGACAGACGCTGGGCTTTTTTGATGCCGTCGGCAATGGCGTTGGCCATGCCGCCAATCTCCTGAATCCGGACGATATCATAGGGCTTCCCGGATTGTGCGGCGGCCTCCAGCAGCCGGTCCACGTCGGTGCCCTCGCAGCCCAGGCTGACAATCAGCGCCGCGCCGGTGTTGGGGTGGCAGATGAGGGAGACCAGGGTGTCCGTCACCCGGTCCAAATCAGGGGGAAGCTGGCAGCAGCCCTGGTGATGCAGCAGGGGCCGGCAGTTCATCACCTGATTGCCGATGGCCTGGGCCACCTCGTTGGCGCAGACCACGCTGGGAACAATGGCCACATAATTCCGGGACCCCACCTTCCCGTCCGGCCGCTCATAACCCCAAAAAGTGTGTTCCATGTCCTCACTCCTTCCAATCGCCGCGGGCACGGGCGCTGTCCAGATTATGGACATGCACATAGTCCCCCCGCTTGATGTCCTTGGTGGCAATGCCGATAGACTCGCCGTATTTCCAGACGGTTTCGCCGCCGGGAATGTCCGCCAGCGCCACCTTGTGTCCATAGGGAATGTCCTCATGGACGGCAACCGCGTCCAGACTGCCGTCCCGGGCCATGACCTCCACGGTGTCCCCGGCGGAAACCTCCGCGAAAATGGACGCGACATTGTCCTTTGGCTGCACCTGAACTGCCAGTTTTCTCTCACTCATGCTGGTTCCTCCTCCTGTTTTCGTACAATGACCGATACGCCGTCCGGAATGACGGTCACGGATGCGCTGCCGCCTCTGAGCCGGAAGGCCGTGCTCAGCGCCTCGTCAAAGCTCCGGGCCGCCAGAAAACCCATATGTTCCAGCTCCCGGAGGTCCATGTGCTGCGTGACGATGATGATGGGATGCCGCAGCATCAGCTCCGCATAAATCTGTGCGCACCACTGTTCCGGAATGGACTCCCTGGGCGGTATGGCCTCGATGGTCTTCTTGATGGCCTGCGGCGAGCCCAGACGCATCAGCTTTTCAAAATTGGTTCCGCCGATGCCGTCGCACAGGGACGCCCCCAAAATCAGGACGCCCCCCTCCGCGGCGCAGGCTGCGGCGGCAGAAACCCCTTTGGGGGTCTGATACAGGTTTTGGTCCAGGGGATAGCCGCCGTTTGTTGTGATGACAATGTCGCTCTGAACCCGGTCCACGCCGCACATGCCCGAAACAAAGGCGCAGCCCCGGGCATGGGCCTCGATGCAGTCCCCGGCAAAGGCGGCGACAATCCGCTTCTCCGCGTCCATGGCCACATTCAGAATGAAAGCCAGTCCCACCCTTCGGGCCGCGCAGGCCATATCCTCATGAATGGGATTCCCCTCCAGAACGCCGGTGACGGCGTTGGGGTGGGAAATGGCCCTGGCAGAATGGTTCTCGTTCACCGTCTCCTTGGAGCAAATCGCCGGCAGGATGCTTTTCCTGCCTCCGCTGAACCCGGCAAAGAAATGGGGCTCGATAAAGCCCTCCGCGACAATCAGGTCGCTCTCCAGGGCCAGACGGTTAACGCTGAGCTCCGCCCCGGAGGGAAGGCGGCAGACATACCGCATATCCTCGGCCCGAAAGGCGT
This sequence comes from uncultured Oscillibacter sp., assembly GCF_947654275.1. Taxonomy (GTDB): domain Bacteria; phylum Bacillota; class Clostridia; order Oscillospirales; family Oscillospiraceae; genus Oscillibacter. The sequence continues at coordinate 35,060 of NZ_CANTJS010000015.1, forward strand.
CGTGGACCACAATGGTCTCCCGCTCCACAATCTCCGGCCCGAAACGCTCCAGCATCTCGTCCCGGGTTGTGGGGCGGTGCAGGCCGGTGCCGATGAGGATGGTAATTCCGGCGTCCGGCTGTCCCCGCCGGATCTCCTCCAGCAGAAGCGGCATGGTGATCCCCGAGGGCATATTGCGGGTATGGTCCGAGGTAATGACCAGAATCCGCCGCTTTCCTTTGGCCAGCTCCGACAGCGGCGGCGTTCCGATGGGCGCCTTCAGCGCCTCCCGGACAATGTCCGCCTGGCCACGGCCGCTGCGGAAGCGGTCCGCGTGATTCACCAGAACGTGTTTCAGGTTTTCGTCCGGAACACGCAGCGGCAGGGTTCCCTTGTAGTATGGAAGCTGAAATTCCATAGGCTCCTCCTCTCGTTCCATCGTACTAATTCTGTATTTTTAATTCATAATACATTTTTTGTTTTGTTCCGTCAAGAGAGGAACCACAGAATTGCGCCCCGCTTTTTTGTGCAAAGCAGACAAAAGCCGTGCCGCAGCTGTCTTCACAGCCACGGCACGGCTTCATTCGGTTTCATGGTATTTCAGCATGCCTGCGGGGCCCCGTCACGGGGACGCCTGGTTTTCAAGCAGGAACAGGACCCCCTTTTCCGCTTCGTCCAGATGGGTCTGCAAAACGGAGGCCGCCCGGTCCGGGTCCCTGGCGAGGATTCCGTCGATGATGCCGATATGCTCCGTGATGGAATGCTCATAGCGCTTCCGGGTGTGGAGCGAAAACAGGCGCACGGGCTGCAGAACATTGTACACCCGGCTGGTCAGCTCACGCAGGAACTGGTTGCCCGAGTACAGGATGATGCTGTCGTGGAGCTCGCTGTCCAGCTGAACGTATTCCTCCATATCACTGTAGACCCGAAACGCCTCAAAGCGGCTCCGCAGCGTCAGAAAATGCCGTTCTTCCTCCTGCGTCAGTCTGGAGACGGCCTCCCTCAGGGCGAACTGCTCCAGCAGGCTGCGCACCTGAAAGATGTCCTTTACATTGAGCGGCGTCAGCGCCTTGACAAACAGGCCCTTCCCGCTGCCAGAGTCCAGCAGGCCGTCGTCCTTCAGCATGTTCAGCGCCTCCCGGACCGGCGTGCGGCTTACCTGAAACAGCTCGGCCAGCTCGGTTTCCTGGACCCTGGCGCCCTGGGAAAGCTGTCCGTTGATAATCATGGTCTTAATGCCCTCATAAACCTGCTCCCGGATGGTCCGAATCTTTGGTATGGTTAAGTTCATGGTAAAATCTCCTAAATTTACTTGCCTTCTATTATAACGCTTCCCCCGCCGCATTTTCAAGCTTCCTTTTGCCTTTTGTGCCGGACAGGGACGGTTTCAGATTTTAATTGATGGGAGACACGGCCCATGCTATAATGAAATTGCTGAATCTAAATTTGCGGAGGAGACCGGCGGCGATGATAGAACCGAACACATTCAAGGCAATCCTGGCGGAAAACGGGGGACGCCTTCCCCTGCTGACCCTTGATGAATTTTTCAGCGGGAACACAGAAGAGGACTCCATCGCCCCAAACCAATGGGGATATGGCCGCCCCACCCTCTCCGAGCTGTGGGATGTCCTGAAAAAAGTGGAATCCTTGTCCGAAACCGCATGGGTTCGCGTCGCCCTGCACGACGACACGGCAATCGCGGAACGCGGCGGGGACGAGGCATGTCAGCTGGTGGGAGACGCAATTGTGGTCTGCGGGGCTGTTCTACCGGCCGAACTGGAGGCATTTGTAAATTGTGAATGGCTGTGCTCGGACGGAGTCATTCAGGTCGAGGCTGATACCCTCGGCATGTATTCCCGGGTCCCCCCATTCCGGAGCACCTCGCGTGTCTGGAAATCGTGTGGGACTAATCTTCGGCGCTCCCCCCCGCCGGGCGCCGGACCGTCTGCCGAAACCCCGGTATACTTAGAGAATGGGCGGGCACAGAGGCCCGTCTCCTGCACCTCATCCTGATAAAATGCGCGAATGGACACGGCCGATTTCAAGAAAACAGTTGTCCGCGCCGGAAAAATATGTTAAACTGAGTGATATCTATCAAATCTGTCTCACGCTCTGAGCATCCGTCCGCCGCGGTCCGGGACGCCGGCGAAGCGGCGGAGGCAGGGAGACCGTCCCTACACAACTAAAACAGGGAGGCGATTTCATGCAGGTTCCGGCAGCACGGCAGCAGCGGAAAAGTTTATCCCGTCAGGTGATGGAATCCATCGAGAGGATGATTTTGGAACAGGATCTGCGCCCTGGAGACCCCTTGCCCACGGAGGCGCAGATTGCCGGGGAGCTGATGGTCAGCAAAAGCAGCGTCCGGGAGGCCGTCAAAATGCTGGAGGCCCTGGGCGTTGTAGAAATCCGCAGAGGGCTCTGCACGGTCATCAGCGCCAGCCCGGAACAGGGCTATATGAATGTCATGCTGTCCCATCTGTATCTGAACGACGGCAGCGCGGAAGAGCTCCAGGTCTTCCGCCGCACGATTGAGACCGCCTATACCGCCCTGGCCATCGACGCGGCCTCGGAGTCGGATCTGGCGGCCATCCAAAAGGCCCTGGAGGCCTTTCGGGAGAAATACCAGGCCAACACCCTGGAGGCCTCCGACGATGTCGCCTTTCACAATCAGATTCTGCTGGCCACTCACAACGCGTTCCTCATCAGCCTGGGCAGCGCGCTGAACGAGCTGTTCTCGGAGACCATCGCCGTCTCCATCAACCTCAATCCTCAGATTGCCGTGTCGGACCACGAGGAAATCTGCCGGGCCATCCTCTGCCGGGACAAGGAGGCGGCCTCCGCGGCCATCCGCAAAAGCGCAGAGCAGTGGGCCGCCGCCTACAAAATCCAGAAACCACCGCTGGAGCGGTGAGCAGCATGCCGGAGGCCCCCGCCTCCGGCATGCTTCCGCTTCCGGAAATTCCTGGAACCTGTCTTCACAGCCGCTGACCGCTGTCTGAACGGCCTTTTTCCCGTCATACCGCGTCGATTTTCCCTGCAATCCGTCCGGATTGCTGCGGGCGCAAAAGAGCTTCTTGTCTGACAGGAAAAATCCTCGCCCATCCAGCGACCCCCGGCTATGAATACAGATTCTTAGAACCGGAAAAAAGGGGATTGACAAAATGCCGAATCCTGTTATAATTTAAACATCAGATGTCTTATGTCTTTTACCGCACAATGTGAAAATTATGAGGAGGACGATTATGGGCAGGGTTTATTACGATCAGGACGGGAATATCGGGGCAGTTCAGGACAAGGTAATCGCCATCATCGGCTATGGAAATCAGGGCCGTTCCCAGGCGCTGAACATGCGGGATTCCGGCGTGAAGCACATCATTGTGGGCAGCATTCATGATTCCTCCTGGAACACGGCCAACGCGGACGGCTTCCAGACCTATTCCATTGCCGAAGCGGCCAAACGGGCGGATATCGTCTTTTTGCTGCTGCCGGACGAGGTGGCCCCGGAAATCTATGAAAAGGAAATTGCGCCCAACCTGCATCCCGGCGCGGCGCTGAATTTCGCCTCCGGCTACAACATCACCTATGGATTCATCAAGCCAGCCGCCGACCTGGACGTCATCATGGTGGCCCCCCGCATGATTGGCAAGGGCGTTCGGGAGACCTATGAGAACGGAACCGGCTTCCCCACCTTCGTCGTGGTCAATCAGGACGCCACCGGCCACGCCAAAGAAATCGCCGTGGGTCTGGCCAAGGCCCTGGGCTCCACCAAGGCCGGCGCCATTGAGGTTACCTTCAACGACGAGACCTATCTGGACCTGATGAGCGAGCAGGCAATCTGGCCGCTGATTATGAACGTCCTGGTGACGGCCTTCGACTTCTTCCACGAGAAGGGACTGCCTGCGGAGGCCATTCTGACGGAGATGTACATGTCCAAGGAGCCCATGGTCATGATGGAGAAGATGGCCGACATGGGTCTGTTCAAGCAGCTTCCCCTTCACAGCCGCACCAGCCAGTACGGGCAGATGTCCCGCTTCAAGATGGTCGACAACAGCGCCATGCGGGCTTTTATCGAAGAGCAGTACAATCACATTGTCAACGGCGACTTTGCCAGGGAATGGGAAGAGGTCAAGGCCGGCGGCATGAAGGAATTCGACCAGCTGTGGGCTGAGACGGAAAAACTGCCCATCTCCGTGGTTGAGGCGGAGGTCCGCAAAAATCTCTCCGGCGGAGCGAAGGACTGACCCTTTTCACGGGCTCCGGCGGCCAGCGCCGGAACACCATCCGGATATTTATGCAGAACGGGAGGGCGTATGCCCTCCCGTTTCCCGCTGTTTTCGTCCCATAAACCGGCGGCCCCGGCTCCTGCCGGGGTCCGCGTCTCGTCTCTCCTATTTCAGATATTTCTTCAAATTGCAGGTAACCGCCTGAATATCAATGGGCTTTGCCAGATGGTCGTTCATGCCGCACTCCAGGCACCGCTGAATGTCCTCGGAAAAGGCGTCGGCCGTCATGGCGATGATGGGAATGTCCGCGTCCGCCCGGTCCAGCCCCCGGATGGCGGCAGTGGCCTCGTAGCCGTCCATAACCGGCATCCGGACATCCATGATAATTGCGTCATAAAATCCAACCGGGGATTTCCGGAATTTCTCCACGCAGATTTTCCCGTTTTCGGCCCAGTCCAATTCCAGCTCAAGGTCGGAGAGCAGCTCGCTGGCCACCTCCCAGTTGAGCTCGTTGTCCTCCGCCAGCAGAATGTGCTTGCCCTTCAGCTCCACATCCCCCGCTCCCTCGGAGCCGCCGGCAGCTTCCGACGCCCTGCGGCTGGGCGCCGCCGCCCGCTTCAAATCCAGCACCACATGAAACTCGCTGCCCTGTCCCTGTTCGCTGCGGACGGAAATCGTTCCGTCCATAGCGTCCACGATATACTTGCTGATGGACATGCCCAGACCGGAGCCCTCCGTCTTCCGGACGCGGGTGTTGTCCTCCCGGCTGAAGGACTCGAAGATTACCTTCTGATACTCCTTTGACATGCCGATGCCGGTATCGCTTACCAGGAAGTGGGTGCGGACCCGGTCCCCGTCCTCCGGCAGCGCCTCCTGATACACTGTTATCCGAACCGAGCCCTTCTCCGGGGTAAACTTCACGGCGTTCCCCAGCAGATTGATCAGCACCTGATTCAGCCGCACACCGTCGCAGTACACGTTTTCCGAGAGGATTTCCCGGACATCGGCGGTGAATTGCTGGTTTTTCGCCGTCACCTGGGGCTGCATGATATTCACGATGCTGTCTATCGTCTCCCGCAGGGACATCGGCTCCACATTCAGCGTCATTTTGCCGCTCTCTATCTTGGATATATCCAGTACATCGTTGATGAGCCCCAGCAGGTGCTTGCTGGACAGGGCGATCTTGCCCAGGTAATCCCGAACGCGCTCCGGGTCGTCCGTGCTGTCCAGCGCCAGGGAGGTCATGCCGATAATGGCGTTCATGGGGGTGCGGATATCGTGGCTCATGCTGGACAGGAAATCCTGTTTGGCCGTGTTGGCCTGTTCCGCCTCCTTCTGGGCCTGCTCCGCAGCCTTCCGCGCCGCGTCCATCTCTATATTCATGCGCTTCAGCTCGGCCACCTGGTTTCTGAACAGCTTCAGGTACCGGAGGAATATGTAGAGGAGCATCGCAATCACCGCCAGGGACGCGGCGTAGACAATGGCGAGCCAGCGGCTCCCCATGCCTGAAATGGCGTCGTCCAGCCCCTCAAAGGGGAGGACCGTCACCAGATACCACTCACAGTAGGGAAGATTGGTGCAGTATATATGGCGGCGCGATCCGCCGTTCTTCACAATCGCGGAATAATCCTCCCCGGTCTCCATGGCGGTCTTCAGCTGCTGGATGCAGGTCTCCGCCTCCACATCCTGTCCGTCAAAGATGTCGTAGAGCCTGGTGAAATAGTTTTTGTGGGCGTCGTTTTCGTTTCCCACCACATAGCTGCCGTCCTTCCGGATGACGAAGGAATAGCTCAGCGACTTGTCTGAGTCCAGAAACAGCACCTCGCCCATATACTGGGCGGAGAGTCCCACCACAATCGCCAGGCTCTCGCCTCCGCCGGACATGGGATATTCGCAGGGAACGCCGAACAAAATCACGCCCTCGCCGCCGCTGCCGGCGGTGGAGGCCGCTTTGCGCTCTCCGTTCCGCAGGCTCTCCAGAAAGGGCTCCGGGTGGTTTGGCGCAACGGGGTCCCCGAAAATCATCTCAATTTCACCGTCGGAGGAGTACAGGGCGGCGCACAGAAAATGCCGGGCTCTGGCGCCGTACTCAATTTCCTCCCAGGTTCCGAAATCGGAATCCCCGTCCCCCTCCGCAATGTGAGCGATGGACTCCGCCATGGTCAGGCGGAGCTCAATAATCGTCTTAAAGTGCAGCGATACCTGCTCGTTCATTCCGGACATGTAGTTGGTGCCGATCTCCTCAATGGTGCCCTCACACATATTGTGAATAAACGCCCCCAGGAGGGAAAACACGAAGACCGTCAAACAGATGACTGCCACGATGCTGGTTTTCAAAGAGCGCAGCAAGGCTTTGTTGTTCATATCCTTTCCATCTCCACAGTATTCAATAATTTGTATCATCTCCATACAGCCGCCTAACGCTCTTTCAGCCTGCTCATAACCTGAAACATTCTGCGGACGTCCACCGGCTTTGCCAGATGCTCATTCATCCCTGCGTCCTTTGCCAGCACGATGTCCTCCTCAAAGGCGTTTGCCGACAGCGCTATGATGGGCACCGTCTTCGCGTCCGCCCGGTTCAGGCCCCGAATCACCCGGGCCGCCTCGTATCCGCTCATAACCGGCATCATCAAATCCATCAGTATGCAGTCAAACGTTCCCGGGGCAGAGGACTCGAAGGCGTCCACGGCGGCTTTCCCGTTGCTGGCGGTCACAGCCTCCGCGCCTCCGTCCCGCAGCATGAATTCCACAATCTCACAGTTGATCTCATTGTCCTCCGCCAGAAGAACCCGCATCCCGGAAATATCGCTCCGTTCTTCCTTCTCGGGGCGCGTCTCCCGGGCCTGATTCACCCGCATGGGCAGGGTGATCCGGACCACGCTTCCCTGGCCGGTCCGGCTGCTTATCTCAACCGTTCCGCCCATCTGGTCCACCAGCTTCTTCACAATGGACATGCCCAGCCCGGCGCCGTTATAGTTGGTCCTGGCGTCCTGGCGCTCCTGGGTAAAGGGCTCGAAAATGTGCTGTCTGAAGTCCTCCCCGATGCCGATTCCGGTGTCTTCAACGACGAAACGGCAGACGGCGGTCCCCTCCTGAAAGGCGGTTTCCTCCGCCCGGACGAATACGGAGCCGTTGGGCCGGTTGTATTTCAGGGCGTTGTCGATGACGCTCATCAGAATCTTCTTGACGTGCAGCGGATTCCCGACGACTCTGCTGTGCCGCAGGCCGGACGTCTCCAGCTCCAGCCGGACGGCCTGCTCCTCCGCAAGGGGGGACAGCACGGTGACACAGTCGTCCAGCACGGTGCAAAGGTCAAAGGGCTCCGACACCGCCGCCGCCCGCCCGCTCTCCAGCTTGCTGATCTGGAGGACGTCGTTCACCAGAGACAACAGATGCTCCGCCGACACGCGGAGCTTTCTCCGGCACTCTCTCTGCCGGTCCGGGTCATCCTGGCTTTTCTCCAGAATGGCCAGCATCCCCAGAATGCCGTTGATGGGCGTGCGGAGATCGTGAGACATGTGGGAGAGGAATTCGCTCTTGGCGGAGTTGGCCCGCTTCACCCGTTCCAGAAGCTCCATGATGGACTGCTCCTGCTTCTTCCGCACCGCCATGGTCTCCGTGATGTCCTGATGGTATCCGTTCAGGCAGACGCCGGGCTTTTGAAACGTCCGGTCCGGCACGCCGCCGCAGCGGACATAAATCTTGCCCAGCTTGGGATGATTCCAGGAATAAATCACCTCGGACCGTCCGGCCTCCAGAATCTCCCGCACCGCCTCCTCCACCATGCCCACATAGTCCGGCTCAATGCGCTCAAACCAGTGCCGGTAGCACGCTTCCGGCCCGATGCTGTCCGGCACCCCCAGGAGAATCCTCATGGTCCGGTCCGCATACATTCTGGGCGGGCAGCCCTCCTCCAGCTCGATGGTCCAGATGCCCGTTCTGGCTCCCTCCAGAATTCCCTCCAGGCTCTGCCGCCCCTCCAGGTAGCTCCGCTTCTGAAGCTCCCGGAACAGATTGCGCCGCTTCAGGGAGGACACGATAAAGTATGCCGCCGTCTGGAGGATATTCGTCGCGTATTCCAGGGACTTCACAGGGGGATTGTCCACGCCGTAAAAGCCGATGATCCGCTTCTTGTCATACAGGGGCACCACCACAAGGGACTGAATGCCCTGCCGCTTCAGGTTCTCATACTGAAGCGGCTCCGTCTCCCGAATATCCTCCACGTTCTGAATGACGATGTGCCCGCCGACGCTGAAATTCCGGTACCAGCTGGCGCACACCTCCGGAGGGACATTCTGAAGATTCTCCCGTTCCGGCTCCACCCCGTCGGCCACCCACTCATAGGTATTGTCGTCGCCGCCGGACTCGTTCTGCTCAAATATATAGGTCCGCTCTCCGTTCAGGGCCTTTCCCAGGTGCTCCAGCAGCACCTCCAGCGCCTGGTCCGGAGTCTCCTCCAGCAGAGCGGCACGAAGGCCCTCATTGATGACGGCCTCCAGATTCTGAACGCTTTTCATGCCGCTGTGGGGCTCGTGCGCCTCCATAACCGGCGCGCCCTCTCCGGCCTGTAAAATTTCCTCTGCATACTCCATCTGCCTGTCCTCCGCTTTCTCCTCACAGCCTCGCTTCAAAAGTCAGAAAATCCTAGACATAATACCATATGGACCCAGTTTCGTCAATGACAAGATGCGGAAAAATACATACACCGCCGGAAATGAAAAAATACTTCCCATAACCGGAAATCTATGGTATAGTAATCCCAAAGCCCACCGCCCATCAAACCGGCACGGCATGCAGGTTCCGGTCGAGATGGAAGGAGCGGCTTTTCCTGCTGTCTATTAGCAAAAACCATCCAGAAAAGGAGCGACGGAAACGTGACGGGAAAACGCGGGGGCTCTCCTGCCAGACGGGGAGCCAACATGAGCCTGAACAGGCGAATTTTACGGAATACCATACTGAATATTCTGGCTTTGGTGGTCATATGCTGCATCATTATGGCCATGTCCCTTCAGTCTCTGGCCAACAGCATCCTGCTGGACAGCCTTCAGCCTATGGCCCGGCAGTCGGCCAAGACGGTGGAGGCCAACGTCCACATGCTGGCCGACCGCATGATGACCATTGCCGGCGACTCCCGGCTGGTGCCGGCGACCGTCCCCAATCCGGACGAAACCCAGCCCCCCCTGCCGGACGCCGCCGCCACCAGAGCCGGACGGACGGCCGTGCTGGAAGAGGCCGCGGAGATCTATGAGCTGTACACCATCGCCCTGTATGACCTGGAGGGGCGTCTGGTGCAGGGGCTCGACGGCGCTCCCGCCAGCCTGGACGGCAGCTTCCTTTCCCTTTTAAAGGAGACGGACAATCTGACCATTGATTCCTCCACCATCTATCAGGGGAAGCTGGGGATTGTAATGGGGATGCCGGTGAAGGAAAACGGCGAAACCGCCCTCTATTTGTCGGGCGTCTATAAATACGACCTGCTGAACGATGTCATCAGCAGCATCAATCTGGGAAGAAGCGGCATGGCCTATATGGTCAACCGGGAGGGTATTGTCACCGGACACCCCGATCAGTCCCTGGCCCTCAATCAGAGCTCGCTGGTCCAGCTCAGCGGCGGCAACGGGGACGCGGCGAAACGGGTTACCACCGGAGAGACCGGCGCGGCGGAGTTCCCCATTGACGGGGAAAAGATGCTGGTGGCCTTTTCTCCCATCCGGGGAACCCAGTGGTCTCTGGTCATTCAGATACCCAAGTCGGATTACAGCCACTTTATCAACGGAGCCATGCTGATCTCCGTCTTTGCCACCCTGGCAGGCCTTATGGTCTCCATGCTGCTGATTCTGCGCTTTGCCCGCTCCATCTCCCGCCCGGTGAAGCGGGTGACGGACCGGATGGTAGCCCTCTCCAACGGCGATCTGCACACGGACGTGCTCCCCGTCCGCACGGGGGATGAGCTGGAGGTCATGACGCAGACCCTGGACGATACGCTCCAGAGCGTAAACCGGTACATATCGGATATTCAGCAGGTGCTGACCCATGTGGCGGACGGCGACCTGCGCACCGAACCTCAGGTGGACTACAAGGGGGACTTTGCGCTGATTCGGGGCAGCCTGCAAACCATCACCCGGTCCATGAACGAAACCCTTCTGGGCTTCCGGGCCGCCGCCGACCGGCTCACAGCAATGGCGGAGCAGCTCAGCGGCCAGTCCGCCCAGCTGCATCAGGCGTCCATGGAGCAGAATCAGTCCACCGAGGAGCTGGTCCACAAGGTGACCCACGTGAAGGAGCGGCTGGCCGACGTCACAGACAGCAGCGGCCGGACCCGTTCCCAGACGGAGGAGATCGCCCGCCGCATCCAGAGCGCCAACGAGCAGATGGCCGCCCTGTCCTCCGCCATGGACAATATCAGCTCCAATGCCCAGCAAATTACAAAAATTGCGAAAGACATTGAAGATATCGCCTTCCAGACCAATATCCTCTCCCTCAACGCCTCTGTGGAGGCGGCCCGGGCCGGAGCCGCCGGAAAGGGCTTCGCCGTTGTGGCCAACGAGGTCAAGCAGCTGGCGGCCAAAAGCGCCGAGGCCGCCCAGAGCGCCACGGAAATGGTCAACAACACCAAGGCCATCATCCAGACCGGCGTGGTGCTGACCGCCGACACCGCCGGTTCCCTCCAGGCGATTTCCGACGTCTCCGCCCAGATCAGCACCATTTCGGACCAGCTGGCGGCAGCCGTGCAGGGGCAGGAGCTGGCCCTGGCGGAGATGGAGGAACGGATTTCCGTCATTTCCGGCATCGCGGACCGCAATCTGCAAAACGCGGGGGAGACGGAGCAGTCCAGCGGCTCCCTGGCCAGGGAGGCCGAGGCGCTTCAGGCCCATGTGCAGAAATTCACTTTGAAGGAGACGTGCAGCCAATGAAACGGATCGCTGCCATACTGCTCAGTCTGCTGCTGACGGCCCCGCTGCTGGCAGGCTGCGGAAGCCAGGCGGGGCTTCAGGATGGATATTACACCGCCCAGGCGGCTGAATTCAGCCACGGCTGGAAGGAGTTTATCACCATTCTGGTGAAGGACGGAAGCATTATTTCCGTGGAATATAATGCGGAAAACGCCAGCGGATTCATTAAGAGCTGGGACAACGCCTACATGCAGACCATGCTTCATTCCAACGGAACCTATCCCAATGAATACACCCGATACTATGCGAACCAGCTCCTGGAGGGGCAGGGTCAGGGAAGCATCGACGCAATCACCGGAGCCACGTCTTCCCACGCCTCTTTTCAGATACTGGCTCAGGCTGTGCTGGAGCAGGCCCGGAAGGGAGATTCCAGCATCGCCATTGTGGATACGGCCCACTAAAAACCTGTATTCACAACCGTTAACGCTGTCTGAGGGGTCTTTTCCCCGCCGTACCGCACCGGTTTCCCTTGCAATCCGTCAGGATTGCAAGGGAAACCTTCTTGTATGAATACAGGCTCTAAGAGCCTTCCGCGCCCGGCGGGATACAGGGCGGGCCCTCCGCCTGCCGCCGAAGGCGGAACCCCACGGAAACGAATCAGCCATCAAGATTATGCGGGCCGTCTGTCCTTGTCAGGACAGACGGCCCGCATGACGTTGAAGCCGGATTTCCTCTTGTGCGTTCCTCTCCCCGGCGAAAAACGGAACCGTCTTCGGGGGGGAATTACAGATTTGCGAACCGGTCCATCTGCCTTTGCAGCTCCCCGACGATTTCCTGATTGGCGTCCATCCGCTCGGTGATTCCGCCCATGTCGTCTGCCAGAATGCGGGTGCTGCCGGCGGCGCCGTTGATGCCGGAGGCCGTTCCGTCGATGGAGCCGGAGATGCTGGAAATGGAAACGGCAATCTGGTCGATTGCAGTTTTCAGCCGTTCCACCCGTCCGTTATACTCCTCCATGGCCTGGCCGATGTAGTCCGAGTCCTCCCGGTACTGCTGCCCGGCCTGAATGGAGCGCTCCAGCTGCTCCGTGATGACCCTGCTCAGGTAGCTGGTCAGCTCACGGGCGCTGTTGGCCAGATATTCCACCGCCCCTGTGACAACGCCGCTGACCTGCTGAATGTGGCTGGCGGTCTCGGCGCAGGAGTCGGCCAGCTTGTGGACCTCCTGGGCCACAACGGAGAACCCGGCTCCCGCCGCCCCCGCCCGGGCGGCCTCAATGGAGGCGTTGACGGCGATGAGGTTGGTGGAGGAGGATATATTGAGGATATCCTCGGTGAGGCTTTTGATTTGCTCCACACTGTGGCTTTTCTCAATGGCCTGGTCCAGCATGGCCATAATCTCCCCGGTCTTTTCCCGGATCACCGCCGTCTCCTCCCGGGCGGTGCGCTCCATCTCCTCGGCCCGCTCCCGCATCTCGGCTGAGTAGGCCGTGATGGCGGAGCACTCCTCCGCCATGCTCTGGGTGTCCTCCTGCGTGCCGGCAGTGCTGGCGGTGATGATGGCCGCGGCGCTGCCCGCGATTTCCTCAAAGGCGGCGGAGAGCTGCTGCGTCAGCCTGGAAAGGCTCTTGACGCTCTCATTGGAGTGCTTTGCCCGCCGGCGCACCTCCCCCACCACGCCACTGATTCGCTCGGAGCTGTCCTGAAGCGTGCCCATTGTGTCCCGAATGGGGGTGAGGACGTATTTCCGGATAATCCGAAAGGCCGCCGCCACCAGGAAAATGCCCACGATTAAGGTGACGGCGCTGGTGATAAGGGAAATGATGTAAACCAGGGTGAGCCGTTCCCGGGCCTCTCCGGCCTGAGCGCTGACAGCGGCGGAAAGGGCGTCGATCTCCGACTCCGCAGCTCCGCTCCAGCGGGCCACGTCTCCGTTGGCTGTGGAATAGGCCTCCTGGGTCTTGCTGTCGGCGCTGGCGCTGACCAGGCAGACCAGGGCATGTTTGAATTCAGCATAGCTGTTGAGGAGAGACTGATAGGTCTCCCCGTCCTCCCTGGAAACATATGCCTCGTAGCCCTCCAGCTTCTCATCCAGGGCGGCCTCCTCCGCCTTGATCTCCTGCACCAGCTGAATCATGGTGGCGTGGTCCGCCGCCACGATATGGGACAGGGCCAGGCGGTGGATATTCATGACGGACCGCCTGATATCCTCCAACCGCTCCTCGCTGACCATGCTCCGTTCCACAATCGTTCCCGCGTTGGCGTGGACATTGTTGATGCTGAATACCGCAAGGATATTGGACAGCAGGGTAATCAGGCCCAACAGAATGATGGGCAGAATCAAGCGCTGCTGCAATGTCAGTCTGCCTTTCATGTGATTTCCTCCTGATGATTGTCTCCGAATTCTGAATCCGGAAATCATGACATTTGATTGAAACCGTTCTGCCCGCCGCCCCTGGGGGCCCGCAAAGCATGGCGTATATGACCTTTCCTGTTCGGAAGCAAGACAGTCATTATGATGTACTCAGCGCTGGATTACGCCTTCAACCATCCGGTCCAGCTGGGCCTGAAGGGACGTGCCGGAGGGGTTCCCCTGGGCCATGCTGGCGGAAAACTCCGCCACGGGGTCCCAGAACTTTCCTCCCACCCGCTGAAGCTGAGAGTAGTTGGACTGCTCCAGCAGGGCGGCAATCGCGGGAGAGGACTGGACCTGAGGAGAGTTGGCGGCGTTGACATTGGCCGGTCCCTGTCCCCGCACCTCAAAGCGCAGATTCTGGTTTTCCTCTCCGGTCATCCACTCCGCCAGCCGGGCCGCCCAATCCGGGTGCTTGGAATAGGCGTTCACGCCGATGAGCTTACAGCCGGAAAAGGACGCCATCTGCACCTGCTGCCCTGCGCAGGTATATGCAGGAAGCTTGGCGGCTCCCATGCTGCCGCCCCATGCCTCCTCCACGGCCAGGGCGTTCCACACGCCGCTGACGCCGGCAATGACCGTGCCGTCCCGTACACCGGCAAGGAATTCCCCGTCCGGGCGGTTGGAGAAGGCGGGACTGGCCGCAATATTCAGCATGGATTGGGCCACGTCCGTTCCGCGGATGGGACCCTCCGTGCTGTTCCAGGTGCAGTAATTGGTCAGCCCGTCTTCATTGAGGCCTATCTCCAGCCCGGTGTTGCCGAAGAAGGCATAGACATACCAGGCGGAGGACCAGTCCATGGACACCCGCTTGCCGGCCTGGGCGGCCACCTCCAGCATCCTGTCCAGGCTCTGGACGTCCTCCTCCGTAAAGTAGGCCTTGTTATAGTACAGGAAATATCCGTTATCTGCCGTCAGCGGGTAGGCATAGAGGGTCCCTCCCACGCTGGCCGCCTCCACCGCGGCGGGAAGGCAGTCGCTGCGGATGGCCGCGGCATCCGCGATGGGGTCCAGTCCGCCGGCGGCGGCCAGCGCCGCCACCTGGTCGTCGGCAAAGGCGAAGACGTCCGCGCCGCCCTCCAGATCAGCCAGCAGGGCGTCCTTGCAGTTTGACTCGCTTTGGGGCTGATAGGTAATCTGAAAGTCAGCCTGTCCGGCGTAGTGCGTTTTGAATGAGGAGAAAATCTGCTCCAGCAGCGCTTCGTCCTCCTCCGCGCCCCATACGGTCAGGGCAACGGTTTCCTTTGCGGACAGGCTTTCATCCGGAGGGGGCGTCTGCCCCGCGCAGGCGGTCAGCAGGAATGCCAAACAGGCGGATATCGCTCCAAGAAAAATCTGTTTTCCCACGGTTTCCATTCCTCCTATCAATTGCTGAAACATTATAGCATTCCGCGCATCAGATTTCAACCAAAATCCACCAGCGGCAGATGGATTTTCCGGCAGGTTTTCCCGGATGGGCGAGGAACCGAATGGGCGAAGGTTTTTCTCGTCGGACAAGGAGATTTCCCTTCCCACACTGACGTATGGCAAGGGAAATCGACACAGTATGGCAGGAAAAGACCAGCCAGACGGCGTGCGGCGGTTGTGAATACAGGTTCCGACCCGGAAGGGAATCCGCATTCACCGCCGTGCTCCGCTCCGCAAACCGCAGTTCCTGCCGGCCCAGCCGTGCGTCCAACTCCAGGTTATTCATGCTCTCCAGCATCTTATCCGGCAGAACTGCTCCGGGGTTAGGATGACTGCGATTCCGCGGAATGATATCCGGGGCTGGCTGTGAAATGCAGGCAGTCCTTGGGACAGGCCTCCACGCACTTCCCGCAGCGGATGCACTCCGGGGAGCGGGAGATTTCCTGTAAGGACAGCGCCGTGGGGCAGGCCCTCTCACAGGCCCCGCAGGAGATGCACCGCTCCTGCTCCCAGTGAATCTGCACCAGGCTGAAGCGGTTGAACCAGCCGTAAATGGCCCCCAGGGGGCACAGATACTGGCAGAAGGGCCGAAAGACCTTGACGGACAGCAGGACTATGGCAAGCAGAATCCCCAGCTTCCAGAGGAACAGCCCGCCGGCCTGACTCCGCAGCGACTCGTTGGCGCTCAGCAGGGGGAGGGCCCCCAGCAGGGTGCCGGAGGGACAGAGGTATTTGCAGAAGGCTGGGACCTTGGCGAAGCCCCCGAACAAAAACATGGACCCGATTCCCACCAGCAGAACCAGCGCCGCGTATTTCCCGTGCTTCAGGACACGGTGGAAGGGCAGGCGCTTTTTCTTTTTGAACAGGGGGATTTTGTGCAGAAGGTCCTGAACCAGCCCGAAGGGGCACAGCCAGCCGCAGACAAAGCGGCCCAGTACGCTTCCGAACAGGAAGAAGAAGCCCAGGGCGGCGAAGGGGACCTGAAAGCCCCGCTGGTTCAGCAGGGCCTGCAAGGCTCCGATGGGGCAGGAGGCCACGGCCCCGGGGCAGGAGTAGCAGTTGAGGCCGGGGACGCAGGCATATTTCAGACTGCCCTTATAGATGTTTCCCCGCAGAAAGCCGTACAGATACCCGTTGGTCACGATGGTGTACAGCAGCTGCACGGTCAGACGGATTTTTTTCATGGCTCACCCAATCCCGATGCACTCCAGGCAGATCATCACTGCCTTTCTCCAGATCACTGCAAACTGCCCCTGAGCGGCGCCCAGCCCAAGAAGGAGGACCCCGGCCAAAACGCCCCCCGCCCAGGCATAGCGGCTGTTATTCCTCCAGAAGCCCATGAATGATCTCCTCCCAGTCCGACTTTTCCGCGGCTCCGACAATGCCGCCCAGATAGGCCCCCTCTCTGTCAAAGAAGAAGGTGGTCGGCACGCCGCTGACGCTGGACAGCAGCGCCTGATCCAGAGAGGCGTTGGCCAGCAGGTGGGGGTAGTCCGCCCCGGTCTCCTGAACCAGGTCCTCCACAAGCGTCTGGTCCTCGCCCTCCCGCACGTCGCTGACGACGCCGATGATCTGGAACTCCGACGGGTCGTATTCCGCCGCCAGCTCGCCCAGTCCCGGCATCTCGCTCAGGCAGGGATTGCAGTAGGTGGCCCACACGTTGACCATGGTGAGACCGGACTGGGCGAAAACCTCCTGAGAAACCGCGTTTCCCTCCAGATCGGTTCCCTCAAAGGTGATGTAAATGGGCTCTTCCTCCGGGGGCGGCGTTTCCTGTGATTCTCCCTCGGGAGCGGCGGCGGCCGGCGGTTCCGCTTCAGGGGCGGTCCCGGCGGCGGTTCCGCCGCTGTCCCCGCCGCAGCCGCACAGCAGAGCCGCTGTCAGCATCAGATAGCCCAAAAGCACAATGAATCGTTTACGCATGTCTGTTCCTCCGTTTTTCATAAGGTTGTCTGCCCTGCCGGAAGACCGGGCCCGAGCAGGGGCGGCGTCACCGACCTTTCGATGGTCCCGGCGGGACTCCGTTTCTGTATCTGGCTTCTATTGTAACCGATTTGCGGCGAATGCGCAAGAATGGACCGGACATATTTGAGCCGCCGTCCGCCGGGGGAAGCTCCTGCCTGCGGATGCGGAGGGTTTCCCTTGCGGTGCGGCGAGTCTCTGTCATCAGCCCCGCATTTTTCGGCTTGGTGTACTCCGGCAGAGTGTTCACGATGTCCATGCCCTGACGCAGATCAAGAACATCCATGTGCCCGGATTCCTCATGCCAGGAACTCCTTACCTCTTTGAGATACGCTCGAATCAGTGTGAGGCTCAGGTCAACCATATCCGCCTCGTGGCTGAACCGGTCATCAAAGGGGACATTGCCGGAAAGGTTATAGAAATCCCGTTCCTCCTCGAAGGGTATGATGGTGCCGGACATCTTCCGGATGGAGCAGATACGTTCCTTCTCCTCCCTGACGCCGGCTTTTCCGGCGTTCGTCATCGACTCAAGCGGGATCTACCGGCGGGCGTTCTGATGACCCGTCAATCGTGATTACAAACCATCCATTCCGATGGCTTCTTTTTCTTAAATCAGTATGGCTGGCATTGCCCATACCGGCCGTGCAGAATGGCGGAATCGGTGCTGCCGGCAGTCGTCATTTGAAAAACTTTACATTCGTCCGTGAGGGTGTTAAAGTTAGAACCTGTATTCATAGCCGGGGGATGCTGAATGGGCGTGGATTTTTCCTATCAGACAAGGAGCTTTT
This sequence comes from uncultured Oscillibacter sp., assembly GCF_947654275.1. Lineage (GTDB taxonomy): Bacteria > Bacillota > Clostridia > Oscillospirales > Oscillospiraceae > Oscillibacter. The sequence goes on from NZ_CANTJS010000015.1 coordinate 52,724, forward strand.
CCGCAGCAATCCTGGCGGATTACAAGGGAAATCGACACAGTATGGCGAGAAAAAGACCGTTCAGACAGCGTTCAACGGTTGTGAATACAGATTCTTAACCCATAAACTTGCAGGAAGGAAGAACACAAAATGACATATCTTGCTCATATTGCCCAGGATGATCGCAGGCAGACGGTCTTGGAACACCTGAATGGAACCGCAGAGCTGTGTGCCGGGTTTGCCGCCGCCTTTGGAACGGAGGAACTGGGAAGGCTCGCCGGACTATCGCATGATTTGGGAAAATATTCTGACGCCTTTCAGCGGAGGCTGCAGGGGAGTCCGGAACATGTGGACCATTCCACAGCCGGTGCAGCGGAATGCTGCAAGCTGGGGCAAAGCTGTGCGGCCTTTGCAGTGGCGGGGCATCACGGCGGTCTGCCCGACGGCGGCGGGCAGGGGGATCACTACGAAGAAAAGACCTTCTTCGGCCGCATGAAGAAAGCCGCCATGGGGAAACTGGAGCCCTGCGATGCCTGGCAGCGGGAAACCCGGCTTCCCACAGTCCCCCAGCGGACGTTCTCAGGTCCGCTGGAGGAGATGTTTTTTACCAGAATGCTTTATTCCTGCCTGGTAGACGCAGATTTCCTGGACACAGAGACATTTATGGCAGGAAGGGAACGGGAGCGCGGCGGAGGAGACCCGATGGAGATACTGGAGGATAAACTCCAATCTTATGTCTCCGGCTGGTTTCCTCCAGAAACGGAGCTGAACCGGGAACGCTGTGAGATTTTGGAGCATTGCATAGAACAGGGGGAGCGCCAACGTCCGGGGCTCTTTACCCTGACCATCCCCACCGGCGGCGGCAAAACCGTGGCGTCCCTGGCCTTTGCCCTGTGCCACGCCCGCACCCACGGACTGCGCCGGATTATCTATGTCATCCCGTATACCTCCATCATCGAGCAGAATGCCCAGGTCTTCCGGGAAATTCTGGGGGATGAGAATGTACTGGAGCATCACTCCGGCATTCTCTATGACATAGAGGACGAGGCCGGGCCGGAGAACGCCAGACTGGCCAGAGCCACTGAAAACTGGGATATGCCGGTGGTGGTGACTACGGCAGTGCAGTTTTTTGAATCTCTCTTTGCCAGTCGCTCCTCCCAGTGCCGCAAGCTGCACAACCTGGCCAAAAGCGCCGTCATCTTTGACGAGGCGCAGATGATGCCCGTCCCCTATCTTCGTCCCTGCGTCTTTGCAATCGCTCAGCTGGTGAAGAATTTCGGCGTTTCCGCTGTGCTTTGTACCGCCACACAGCCTGCGCTGGACGGAATATTCCGGGAATTTCTGCCGGACCGGCCCGCCGCAGAGCTGTGCCCGATGTTCCATCGGGAGACATTCCGGCGCGTCATCTTCCGGCGGGAGGGAAAACTGTCCTGGGAGGCCGTGGCAGAGCAGATCAACGGGCAAAAACAGGCCCTGTGCATTGTCAACAGCCGAAAAAGCGCACAGACAATCTATAATCTGCTGGACAAGGACGGGGCCTTCCATCTGTCGACTCTGATGTACCCTGCCCACCGGAAGACAATACTGGAGGAAATCCGGACGCGTCTGAAGGACGGCTTACCCTGCCGCGTGGTATCCACCTCCCTCATCGAGGCCGGGGTGGATGTGGACTTTCCAGCGGTGTTCCGGGAAGAGGCGGGACTGGATTCGATTCTCCAGGCGGCGGGCCGGTGCAACCGGGAGGGAAAGCGGGCTGCCGGGGAGAGCGTTGTCACCGTATTCCAGAGCGAGACCCCGCCGCCGTCTCTGTTTGAAATTCCCGTGGCCGCGGGCCGCCGGGCGCTGAACCGGTATGACCAGCCGGACAAGCCGGAGGCGATTCGGTATTATTTCCAGGAGCTGCTGGGTCTGAAAGGACCGGAGGCCCTGGATCAAAGGAACATCCTCAAAATCATGGAGCGGGAATTCATGCCCTTCCGGAAAATCGCGGAGCGGTTCCACCTCATCGACAGTGAGACCAGGACCGTGTACATCCCCCTGGGCGAAGGAGAGGAGCTGATCCGGCGGCTCCGCTCCGGCCAGGGCGGCAGGGCGCTGTTCCGGGCGCTGGGTCAGTATGGCGTCTCTGTCTATCCGCAGCACTTTGCGGCCCTGGACCTGGCCGGGGACGTGGAGGTGCTGGAGGACGGAAGCACGGTCCTGACCAACCTGTCACTGTATAATGACAGCACCGGACTGTCGCTGCGTGCGGACGAAGGAAAAGCTCTATTCATTTAAAGCAAGCATCATCATTCCCGGCAGGCGGGCCGGCCAAGAGCCAGCCCCTACGGGCGGACCTGTAGGGGCAGCCGCCTTCGGCGGCCCTTTGTTCATAATTTTGAAGATTGCTATCATATACATAGCTGGGGCGGCAGACAATTCTGCCGCCCCGCACTATATAAAGCAGCCTTTCTTATTCACCCCGCACCCATGCTGCACGGAAGACAGAATTGATGGCAGCACAACTTTCCCCCTCATTCAAGCATAAAAAATTTCGCGAATCCTGTCTTTTCAATTTTACAAAACCCAAAATATGTGATATAGTACAAAACAGAAGCGAATAGAGTCGAGAAAATTAAATATTTTAACCAATGCGAGAGGAGTGAACGCCATGCCGATTTCATTGGAGGTGTGGGGAGACTACGCCTGCTTCACACGTCCGGAGATGAAGACGGAACGGGTCAGCTATGATGTGATGACGCCCTCTGCCGCTCGGGGCCTGCTGGAATCCATATACTGGCACCCGGGCCTGCAGTGGGTCATTGACCGCATCCATGTCTGTGCCCCCATCCGCTTTACCAACCTGCGGCGCAACGAGGTAAAATCCACCGCCAGCGCCCGGGCGGCCCGGACGGTGATGGAGCGGGGAAAGGGAGAACTGTATCTTGTCACCTCCCAGGACATCCAGCAGCGGGCCGCCATGCTGCTACGGGATGTGCGCTATGTCATTGACGCCCATTTTGATATGACCGGTCAGGCGTCAGCCAGCGACAACGACGGAAAATTCCAGGATATTATCAAGCGCCGGATCAGGCGGGGACAGTTTTACAGCCAGCCCTATTTTGGATGCCGGGAATTTCCCGCGCAGTTCAAGGCGTGCGAAACCCCGCCGCCCTGTCCGGAGGAGCTGAAGGGCGTGCGGGAACTGGGGTACATGCTTTGGGATCTGGACTACTCTGATCCCGGGAACATTGCCCCCCTGTTCTTCCGGGCAGCACTTCGGGACGGTGTGCTGGCGGTTCCCGCCCGGGACAGCGGGGAGGTGATCGGATGATCTTACAGGCGCTTGCGGAGCACTATGAGGACCTGGCCGCTCAGGGCAGGCTGGCCCGTCCCGGCTGGAGCAACGCCAATATCTCCTATGCGCTGTATATCAACGACGACGGAGAGCTGGAACAGGCGGTTTCCCTCAAGCAGGAGGAGGAGCGCGGAAAGAAAAAGGTGCTGGCGCCCCGGCCTATGTCCCTCCCTGCCCCGGTCAAACGGTCCAGCGGAGTGGCCTCCAATTTTTTGTGGGACAACTCCAGCTATCTTCTTGGAATCGACGAAAAGGGAAAGCCGCAGCGGAGTTTGGAGTGTTTCACTGCCTGCAAAGTGCTCCATCACCGGATTTTAAACGGAGTAGACAGTCCGGCAGCCCGGGCGGTGCTGGCCTTCTTTGACCGCTGGGACCCGGCAACAGCCAGGGAGCATTCCGCACTGGCGGACAAGCTGGAGGATATTCTGGCGGGAGCAAACCTGGTATTCCGATATGACGGCGTTTATCTCCAGGACGACGCCCTGATTCGGCCGGCGTGGCAGGCCCATTACGACTCCGCCGGGGATGGTCCTGAACTGGTGTGCCTGGTTACCGGAAAGAAGGGAGCGGCGGAGGCCGTTCACCCCTCCATCAAGGGAGTGGCCGGAGCCCAGTCCAGCGGCGCGGCCCTGGTGTCCTTCAATGGCGACGCCTTCTGCTCCTACGGCCGGGAACAGAGTCTCAACGCCCCCACCAGCAAATATGCGGCCTTTGCCTACACCACCGCGCTGAACCATCTGCTGGCGGATCGGGACTATGTGGGGCGAATCGGGGACACCACGGTGCTGTTCTGGGCAGCCGGCGGCCAGCAGGCCTATCAGAGCTTTTCCATGGCCAGCCTGTTCGGCGCCCCCGCCGCTTACTCGGTTTCCGACCTGCAAAAGATGACCCTCGACCTGTGCCAGGGAAAGCCCGTCCTGTTTGAGGAAGCCCGGCTGGACCCCAATACTGCTTTTTACGTTCTGGGCCTGTCGCCCAACGCCGCCCGGCTGTCGGTGCGGTTCTTCCTTAAAAACACCTTCGGGGCATTTGTCCGAAACCTTCAGGCCCACCAGGAGCGGCTGGAAATCGTCCGCCCCTCCTTTGACAAGTTTGAAACGATTCCTCTCTGGAAGCTGCTGGACGAAACGGTAAACCGGAATTCCCGGGACAAATCTCCAACGCCCGGAATGGCCGGCGAGACTCTGCGCGCCATTTTGAGTGATACGCCGTATCCCGCCACGCTGCTCAATGGCGTCTCCCTGCGCATCCGTGCGGAGCGGGACATCACCAAAGGCAGAGCCGCCATACTGAAAGCCTACTATCTGAATCTGAAAAAAACCCACCCTGACGTGCCAAAGGAGGTCTTAACCGTGTCCCTGAATCCGGACAGCACCAATATCCCCTATACCCTGGGCCGGCTGTTCTCCGTGCTGGAGGCTATCCAGTCCTCGGCCAATCCCGGTATCAACGCAACCATTAAGGACAAATACTTTAATTCCGCATCTTCCACGCCCAGCCGGGTGTTTCCCACACTGATTAACCTGGCCCAGAAGCATCTGCGGAAGCTGGACAAGGGCTGGAGCATTTCCTACAGCAAACAGTTAACCGAGCTGACCGATAAGCTGGGAGAAGCCTTCCCCGACCGGCTGAGTCTGCCGCAGCAGGGCGCGTTTCAGCTGGGATATTATCACCAGACCCAGAGCCGCTATACAAAAAAGGAGGAAGCTGAACATGTCTGAACCCATTCAAAACCGTTATGAATTTGTCATCCTGTTCGACGTGGAGAACGGAAATCCCAACGGCGACCCAGACGCCGGCAACATGCCCCGGGTGGACCCGGAGACCGGTCTGGGGCTGGTAACCGACGTATGTCTCAAGCGGAAGATACGCAATTATGTGGAGACCGTCAAGGAGGACGCCGCCGGCTACCGTATCTACATCAAGGACGGGGTTCCCCTCAACCGCAGTGACGCCGAGGCCTATGCCCAACTGGATATCACAGAAAAGACGGTGAAGGAAAAGAAAAAGGCAGATCCTGATCTGGATGAGAAAGTACGGGATTGGATGTGTGCCAATTTCTATGACATCCGCACCTTCGGAGCGGTGATGACCACCTTCGTCAAGGCGGCCCTGAACTGCGGCCAGGTCCGGGGGCCGGTGCAGCTGGGCTTTGCCCGCAGTGTAGAGCCGGTGATGCCGCAGGAGGTGACCATCACCCGTGTTGCCATTACCACGGAGGCCGATGCGGAGAAGAAGGGCACCGAGATGGGCCGCAAGTACATCATCCCCTATGGCCTCTACCGCTGCGAGGGCTATGTCTCCGCCAATCTGGCCCGCAAAACCACCGGCTTCTCCGAAGAGGACCTGGAGCTGCTTTGGCAGGGAATCCTCAATATGTTTGAGCACGACCACTCTGCCGCCCGGGGCAAGATGGCGGTACGGGAGCTGATTATTTTCAAACACGACTCCGAGCTGGGCTGCGCACCGGCCTGGAAGCTCTTTGAATCCGTGAAGGTGGAGCGGACCTGCAAGGATGACCCCGCCCCGGCCCGGTCCTATGGAGACTATCGGGTCACTGTGGATGAATCCGCGCTGCCTGCCGGCATTACCTGCCGGCGCATGGGATGAGCTGGCCTGAGGGTCGCTCTCCGTGAGGGGAGCGTGGATTGAAATTGGTATTCCTTTTCACCCAGCACCACACCCATCTGGTCGCTCCCCTCGCGGGGAGCGTGGATTGAAATTCCGTCACCCAGCAGGGGCAGTTCTCCTGCCTAGTCGCTCCCCTCGCGGGGAGCGTGGATTGAAATAAGGGCGGGGCAAAAACCGATGCGCACGTCACAAGTCGCTCCCCTCACGGGGAGCATGGAAGGAGGCATCATTATGTCAAAATGGTACTTCAACTACGCCCCCAGTAAATACGAGGACATTGACAGAGACGGTTTCAGTTACACGCGGGGTGAGTATGTCAACCTTTGGGACGACAGCGAATTTCGCCGTGAAGAAGAGGAGCTGGGCCGGTGCCGCGAACAGGAAAACTGGTAACCTCTTGATTCTTTCAGGGGACAACTGACCCGAATCCCAGAAACAGCAGCCGAATCAAGCACAGACTGCCGCCCTCCGGGGCAAGGCTTCCCGGAGGGCGGCGTTTTCTCTGTCTGCGGCTGAAGCTGTGGTCAAAATCAACACGAGCTGATAAACCCCATCACAAAATCGCCCAAAAATCAAGAAAAACCGCCGTTTCCTTTCAGAAACGGCGGTTTTATGGAGTAAGTGGGTAAAATCGATTTTTCGTTGAATCCTTTGCGGCACAACGATT
>NZ_CANTJS010000016.1 GCF_947654275.1 uncultured Oscillibacter sp.
GGATCACGGTGGTGGACGCCGGCAACATTCAGGTCAAAATCAGGGATGTTGATGTGGTGATCGATGAAACACTGCCCTGATCGAAAGCATGAGAAAAGAGCGCAGGACCGGAGAGGCAAACGCCGGCTCCGATCCTGCGCTCTTTTCTTATGCCCCAAAACGACCGAAACCATTGTGCCGCAACGGTTTTGGGTCTGCATCTTTTTCCCCCACACAAGGAATATCATGAACGAATACTATGCCCGCGATATTTCCAAGAAGCGCCGGATCGTGAACAAAATGAAAGGCAATTTCGGCATACCGCTGTCTCCGCCTCCCTATGGCTACATCAAGAACCCGGACGATCCCCGCTTTTGGGTGATTGACCTGGAGGCCGCTGCCGTTGTCCGGTGTATCTATCAAATGGCCCTGGACGGCTACGGGCTGGCAGAAACCGCCTCCGCGCTGGAGAAAGATGGGGTGTTCAATCCCACCTACTACTGGCGGAGCAAGGGAACCAGCCGGGGCGGTTCCAAAAGCACCGTGGAGCCCACCAAATGGGGGCATACCACCATCAAGAAAATTCTCACCTTGCAGGAGTATTGCGGTGACGTGATTAACTTCAAATCCTACTCCAAGTCCTACAAGATGAAAAAGCGGATTGAAAACCCGGAGGAGAACCGGGCAATCTTCCTCAACGTCCACGAGGCCATTATAGACCGGCCCACCTGGGAAAAGGTGCAGAGCATGAAAAAGGGGACCCGCCGGAGGCGGCCCACCGTCACCCAGGAGCCAAGTGCCTTTTCCGGCGTTCTCAAATGCCCGGAGTGCGGCGGCAACCTCAACTTCCACTTCAACCAAGGCAACCACACTATTAAATTCTTTAGCTGTCAAAACCATAATTCCGGCCTCCGCAAGTGCTCCAAGACCCATTACATTCGGCTGGAATTTCTGGAGCGGGTGGTGCTGTACGAGGTAAACCGGCTGGCCTCTTTTGCCAACGAGTATGAGGACGATTTCATCAAGGCCATGATGGGCCGTTCCGCAAAGGTGACGGAGAATGAGCGGGCCAGGAAGCAGCGGGAGCTGGATGGGCTGCTGGCGAGGGACAAAGAGCTTGACGGGCTTTTCGAGAGGCTTTACGAGGACAACGTGAGCCAGAAAATCAGCGACGCCCGGTTTGCGAAAATGTCCCAGCGGTACGAGCAGGAGCAGGGGGAGAACGCCAAGCGGATCAAGGCGCTGCGGCTGGAGCTGAAAAAGAGCGAGGGCCAGAGGATGGACGTTGACACGTTTCTTGAAACGGTCCGGCGGTACACCAACGCCACCGAGATTACCCAGCGCATGGTGGCGGAGCTGATTGACCATATCGACGTGTACCATGCGGAAAAGCAGGACGGCGTTACCACCCAGCACATCACCATCTATTACAACTGTATCGGCACTTTCTCCGTCCCTGACCGTCGGAAAATCCCGGCTGCGGAGATCACGATGGGGACGAGAAAGGGAGTAGCCGTCAGCTACTCCCCGGAGCGGATCGCCGTATAGGATTTTGAGCAAAAATAATGCGGAGTGTCCTCAAAGGATACTCAAATCCTATAAGGACACTCCGCATGGCGGAGACGGTGGGATTCGAACCCACGAGCCCTTGAGGGCTACCTGATTTCGAGTCAGGCTCGTTATGACCACTTCGATACGTCTCCATGTGAACATATGCGGTTTTTTGAATCAAAAACATAATTTCGGGCCGGCCCTGTGACAGCCGTTCCATACCGCCGCTGTCCCTTGACCGCACAGGCAGAAATATTGACGCTGAATCCGAACAGCCGTATTTCCGGCCGGACAATGCTGCCGGAGCAGAGCCGGTTAAACCGGCCCGGAGGGGAGGCCCACATTTGCGGGCCCTGCGGCAGGACCACGTTTATTATGCCACATTTTCCCCTGGGTTGCAAGGGGTAACCCGCTCCGGAGCCGGAAAATTTTCCGTTATCGCCCAAACTGGAAGGCATCGCACTTAATCATGCTGTTGTACAGCTTCCGTTTTTTGTCCGCCTGGCGGCCAAAACAGCGCTCAAATTCCGTGTGGGAGCTGAGAACCAGCACCCGCCATTTCGGCGGCAGGGTCCGCAGCGCCTGGCCGAAAGACCTGTACAGCGCTTCGGCCTCCTGCTTTTCCAAAAGCCGCTCGCCATAGGGCGGGTTGGTTACCAGCTGGCCATATTCACTGTCCCGGTGAAATTTTCCTGCGTCCGCCGTCTCAAAACGCACACAGTCGGAAACCCCCGCCAGCTCCGCGTTATGCTGGGCCAGCTCCACCGCCGCCGGGTCGATATCGCCGCCCCAGATATCATAATTCCCGTGAAATTCCCGATCCATGGCCTCATCGGCAGCCTCCAGCCACAGCTTGGAATCCATGGGCTTCCAGCGTTGGGCGGCAAAGCGCCGGTCCAGGCCGGGAGCCCGGTTTTTCGCAATCAGGGCCGCCTCAATGGGAATGGTGCCGCTGCCGCAGAAGGGGTCGCAGAAGGAATCCTTCCCCCGGTAGCGGGAGAGGATGACCAGTGCCGCCGCCAGGGTCTCCCGCAGGGGCGCGCCCATGTTGCGGGCCCGGTAGCCCCGCTTGTACAGGCCTTCGCCGGAGGTGTCCAGGTAGAGAAACGCCCGGTCCTTGACAATGGCAAACTGAATCTGGTAGCGGCTGCCGGTTTCCGGCAGAGTCTCCCGGCCATAGACCCGGCCCAGCCGCTGGGCGGCGGCCTTTTTCACGATGGACTGGCAGGCGGGGACGGAATGGAGCGCGGAATTCAGGGAATAGCCCTTTACCGGGAACTCTCCGTCGCCGGGGATGAAGTCCTCCCAGGGCAGGGCCAGCACCCCCTGGAACAGCGCCTCGAAATCCGGGGCGGGGAAGGAGCCCAGCTCCATTAAAACCCGGGCCCCGCAGCGCAGATTGATATTCAGCCGGGCGATGTCGGCAAAGCCGCCGGAGCAGTGGACCCGGCCGTTTTCCGCCCGGACCTCCTTCAGGTCCAGCCGCCGCATCTCGTCCGCCACCAGGCTCTCCAGCCCCAGCAGACAGGGCACCGTCAAAATCATATCCCCGCCTCCATTCCTTATTTCAAACGTGTTTACCAGACCAGCGTGGCAAAATAATCCTCCAGAGTCTCCGCCCGGCGAATCAGTTCCACACTGCCGTCCTCCCGCAGCAGCAGTTCCGCGGAGCGCAGCTTTCCGTTGTAGTTATAGCCCATGGAAAAGCCGTGGGCCCCGGCGTCGTGGATGACCAGCAGGTCGCCGGGGACGGTTTCGGGCAGCATCCGGTCCACGGCAAATTTGTCGTTGTTCTCACAGAGACTGCCGGAAACGTCATAGGAATGGGTGCAGGGAGCGTTCTCTTTGCCCATGACGGTGATGTGGTGATAGGAGCCGTACATGGCCGGCCGCATCAGGTTGCAGGCGCAGGCGTCTACGCCCAGGTAGTCCTTGTAGATGTGCTTTTCGTGAATGACCCTGGTCACCAGATGGCCGTAGGGGGCCAGCATATACCGGCCCAGCTCCGTATAGAGCGCCACGTCCCCCATGCCGGCAGGGACCAGAATCTCCTCATAGGCCCGCCGGACGCCCGCGCCGATGGCGGCGATGTCGTTGGCTGCCTGGTCCGGGAGATAGGGGACGCCGATGCCGCCGGAGAGATTGATGAAGGTAATCCTGCACCCGGTTTCCTGCCAGAGCTCCGCCGCAAGCTGGAAGAGAATGCGGGCAAGGGCGGGGTAATACTCGTTGGACAGGGTGTTGGAGGCCAGGAAGGCGTGAATGCCGAATTCCCTGGCTCCCATGGCCTTCAGCCGCCGGAAGGCTTCGGTCATCTGGGGGCGGGTCATGCCGAATTTGGCGTCGCCGGGGTTGTCCATCACCTGGAAGCCCTCGCCGGTCTCTCCCAGGGTGAAGACGCCGCCGGGGTTGAAGCGGCAGCAGATTTTCTCCGGAATGCCGCAGGCGGCCTCCAGCGTGTCAATGAGGGTGATGTCGTCCAGGTTGATGATGCCTCCCATCCGGGCCGCCGCCTGGAATTCCTCGGCGGTGGTGTTGTTGGAGGAAAACATGATTTCTTCCCCGGCGGCGCCGCAGCGCTCCGACATCACCAGCTCCGCCAGAGAAGAGCAGTCGCAGCCGCAGCCCTCCTGGCGGAGAATTTTGATAATGGCAGGGGTGGGGGTGGCCTTCACGGCAAAGTACTCCCGAAAGCCGGGGTTCCAGGAGAATGCGGCCTTTAAGCGGCGGGCGTTCTCCCGGATGCCTTTCTCGTCATAAATGTGGAAGGGGGTGGGGTGCCGGGCGGCGATGGCCTCCAGCTGGTCTTTTGTGACAAAGGGTGTTTTCATGAAAACGACCTCGAATCCTTCAATAATCCCGGTGATATGACCTTATTTTATGGTCCGGGCCCTGCTCTGTCAAGTTAACGTGAAAAAAAGGGCAGGCTGCACGGTTCTTCTTTCAAAAGTCCGGCGGATTTTGTGGATTTTGCGCTCTTGTGCCCTCTTTTGTACCCGGTCTGTCAGGAAGCGGGACACGGCATTCGTTATACTGGAGAGAAAATAACCCTTGCGTTTTCCGTGCCCCGGCGGTACAATGGGGACAGGATTCCCGTCACCTGACGGATATGAAGGAGGAGCGCCTGATGAACACAGTCGTTGTAAACGCCGTGGGCGAGCAGTGTCCCATCCCGGTGGTCAAGGCCACCCGGGCCCTGCGGGCTATGACAGAGCCCGGGGTGCTGGAGGTCCATGTGGACAATGAGATTGCCGTGCAGAACCTGACCCGGATGGCCTCCGGCCACCGGCTGACGGCGAAGGCGGAAAAACGGTCCGAACAGGAATTTGTGGTAACCATGGAGGTGTCCGAGCCCATGGGGGAGACGCCGGTGGAGGAGCCCGCCCTGACCTGTGTCCCGGACAGCCGGGGGGGCCTGGTGGCGGCGGTGGACAGCGCCTTTATGGGCCGGGGCAGCGATGAGCTGGGAGCCGTTCTGATGAAGGGCTTTTTGTACGCCCTGAGCCAGCTGCCGCAGCTGCCCCGGACCGTCCTGTTCTACAATGGCGGAGCCCATCTGACCTGCCGGGGCTCCGGGGCCCTGGAGGACCTGAAGCATCTGGAGGCCCAGGGCGTGGAGATTCTCACCTGCGGCACCTGCCTGAATCACTACGGACTGACGGAGGACCTGGAGGTGGGCGGCGTCACCAATATGTACACCATCGTGGAGAAGCTGGCGGGGGCGGGAAAGGTTGTCAAGCCGTGATTTATCTGGACAATGCCGCCACGACCCGGACCAAGCCCGCCGCCGTGGTCCGGGCGGTGACGGAGGCCCTGACCTCCTATGGCAGCTGCGGCCGGGGGGCCCATGAGGGGGCTCTTGCCGCCGCCCGGACCGTCTACGGCGTCCGGGAGAAGCTGGCGGCGCTGTTCGGCTGTCCCAGGGCGGACCATGTGTGCTTTGCCCAGAACTCCACCCAGGCCCTGAACACCGCCATTTCCGGCCTGCTGGGGCCGGAGGACCATGTGATTTCCACGGACTGGGAGCACAATTCCGTGCTCCGCCCCCTGTACCGCCTGCGGGACCGGGGGATGGGTCTGGATTTTCTCCCGGCGGACCGGCAGGGGCGGCTGGATTACGGCGCGCTTCCCGGCCTTCTGAGGGGGAACACCAGGGCCCTGGTCTGCAATCACGCCTCCAATCTGACAGGGGACCTGCTGGACCTGGAGCGGGTTTCCGGCTTCGCCGGGGAACACGGGCTGCTGTTGATTCTGGATGCCTCTCAGACGGCGGGGAGCATCCCCATTGACATGGCGGCCCAGGGCGTGGACGTCCTCTGCTTCACCGGCCACAAGGGCCTGCTGGGCCCCCAGGGCACCGGAGGGCTGTGCCTCCGGGAGGGGCTGGAGGTCCGGCCCTTTGCCGTGGGAGGCACCGGCGTCCGGAGCTATTCCGAGACCCAGCCGGCCGGGTATCCCACCCGGCTGGAGGCGGGGACGCTGAACGGACACGGCATCGCCGGCCTGGGGGCGGCGCTGGACTTCCTGGCCGGGACAGGAGTGGAGGCCGTCCATGCCCGTGAGGACGCCCTGGCCCGCCGGTTTTACGAGGCGGTCCGGAAGCTGCCCGGGGTCCGGGTGTATGGCGATTTTTCCAGGCCCCTCCGGGCCCCCATCGTGGCGCTGAATATCGGGGACTGTGATTCCTCCGAGGTCTCCGACGAGCTGGCGGAGCGCTTTGGCATAGCCACCCGTCCCGGCGCCCACTGCGCCCCCCGCATTCACAGATGCCTGGGGACGGAGGAGCAGGGGGCGGTCCGCTTCTCCTGGTCCTGGTTCAATACGGAGGAGGAAACGGACGCGGCGGCGGAGGGCGTCCGGATATTGGCGCTGGAGGCGGACTGATGTGGAAGCGAACGGAAAAATGCGTAGTGGCGTTCTCCACCACCTTCGCCGCCATGGCCATGGAGGCCGCCTGCCGGGCGGCGGGCCTGCCGGGGCGGATTATCCCCCTGCCCCGGAGCATCTCCGCCGGGTGCGGCTTGTGCTGGGCGGGACCGGCGGAGAGCCGGGAGGCCATTGAGGAGCTGGTGATAAAAAAACACTTGGATGTGGACGGCATCTATGCTATGATTCTCTAAGAGAGGTGATGCCGGATGTCCAATATCTGTGAGGACTGCGTATACTACGATTTTGATGAGGAGCTGGACGCCTGGGTCTGTGAGGCGGACCTGGACGAGGACGATATGGCCCGGTTCCTTCAGCAGACCCAAACCGCCTGTCCCTTTTACCGCCGGGGCGGCGATTACGACACGGCCCGGCGGCAGTAGGAGGACGGCGCGATGGAAGTGAAGGAGCTTGTAGATCTTTATGATGAAAACCGTCTCCCTCTGGGGAGAACGGCAGAGCGGCAGGGCAAAAAGGGACCCGGGGAATACCGGATGGTGGTCCACGTCTGCCTTTTTGACAGCCGGGGCCGTCTGCTGATTCAGCAGCGGACGGCGGAAAAGCATATCTGGCCCGGTCTTTGGGACGTGTCTGTAGGCGGAGGCGTGGACGCGGGGGAGACCAGCCGCCAGGGGGCGGAGCGGGAATTCCGGGAGGAGCTGGGTGTTTCCCTGGACCTCAGCGGCCGCCGCCCTTCGGTGACGGTCAACTTTGAGGGGGGATTTGACGACTTTTTCATTGTCACCGGGGACCTGAAGCCGGAGGAGCTGATCTGTCAGAAGGAGGAGGTCGCCGCCGTCCGCTATGCCGGGCTGGACGAGGTGCTGGACATGGTGGACGGGGGGAGCTTCATCCCGTATCCCAAGAGCTTTCTCCGCTTTCTGTTCGATATGCGGGAGCAGTTCGGGTTTCCCACCAAATAAGCGCAGGGCAAGTATGCAAGGGCGTTCGATGGCGGGACACAAGAAAAAAGGCAGGGCAGACCGCAGCGGTTTGTCCTGCCCTTTTTTTCCTGTTTCCTGTGTAATCCGTGATGGCGCTTTCGAAAAACGACTCTGAGGGGGAGAACCGGAACTACACATACATGGACCAATCTGCCGCAGTCTGGTCGAGTTTTCTCCGGATAGCCTGCTTCCAATCTCCCTCCTGCTGCTCCCACAGTGCCAGCAGCTCGTCCAGAAGAGCCAGCTCCAGATACTGCTTGCGAAAGGTCTCCCGTTCCTCCGGAGCAAGGCCCGCTAACTGCGCATGATACCCCTCCTGGGCAAACCGCAGATAGGGAACGCCCTCGTCGAACCGGCCCAGGTGCCAGAGCTCCATGCCGTGGCCTGCGGCGATGGGGTCACAGCTGAGACTGCGATGCCGCAAATCAATCGCCTGATTCCGGTAGGGAAGGAACAAGTCCCCCGTATCGCTGCCGGGTTGTGACTGCCGGGAGAGAAACCGGTCCGCCGTCATCTGCTCCATCTGAGGCAGAACCCTCCGCTCCAACGCATGGACGATGTCCCGCCACACCGCTTCAAAATAGTCCGGGCCCTCGTCAAGCAGCCGTATATAGTCCCAATTCAGGTCGGAAGCCGGTTTTCCCTCTGCCCGCCAAAGCCGTTCCCGGTCACACTGGAGCCAGGTGAGCGGCGCGAACCGCGGAAAGATATAGCATAGGACCTTGCCGTGGATGCGGTCGGTGTAAAAGGATATCTCGTCTATCCATTCCTCACGCGCACGCAGAAAGCGCTTGTAAGGGCGCGGACGGGACTGGAATCCCAGGGGCTGCAAAAAGAGCTTCAGCCGCTTTTGCGCCAGCTGTCTGCCCTCACTGACTGTGAGTTTGTTTTCCATCTCGCTTTCTCCCAATGTGGTATTCCGGTTTGCCGGCCGGTGATACGCCGACGCCCGCCGGAAAACAGCGTTCCCCGGCGGGCGTTCACGTTTCTGCAATATGCGCCGGGACACGCTCCGGCATTTTTTGAGGGGATATGGACGGCTCAGTCCTCGTCCCCGAGTTCCTCCCGCCAGGCGTCCATCTCCGCGGCGTCCTTGTCGTCCAGGGCGTGGAGGCCGGCCCGGGCCTCCATGTGGTGGGTCAGCTCGTGGGAGAGGGTCTGGCGCAGCTCCCGGGCCCAGATTCTGGGGCTCCAGTTCTCCTGCTCCGCCAGAACGGCGAAGGAACCGAAATAGAGATTGATATACCGGCCCAGCAGATCGTGACAGTATTCGCCCATAATACACAGGTCCGGCAGCTCCGGGTCCGGCTTGGCCTCCCTCAGAAGGTTTACACCGCCGTTGAGCCCATCGAAGAGGGCGGGGGGGAAGGACTCCGCGATTTCATCCAGCAGCTCCGCCGCCTGATCGAAGCTCAGATTCATGAGCGCTCCATGATGACGGATTCCAGCTCTTCGATGGTGTCCGCCAGGTAGTCCGCCCCGGCGGCCTCCAGGGATTCCCGGGAGCGGAAGCCCCAGGTGACGCCGCAGGTCATCAGCCGTGCGTTGTGGCCGGTCTGGATGTCCACGCTGCTGTCTCCCACGAACAGGGTTTCGTCGGTCTCCGCCTCCAGGGCCCGCATGACGCTGCAAATACCGGCGGGGTCCGGCTTTACCGGCACGCCGTCCACCTTTCCGCGGACCAGGGTAAACAGGCCGGGCAGGTAGTGGTCGATGATCTCCTGGCTGAATCCGTCGGCCTTGTTGGAGTAGACCGCCAGCTGAATCCGGGCGGCCTTCAGCCGTGCCGCCAGCTCCGGGATGCCGGGATAGGGGTGGGTTTTTTCCATGTTGTGAGCGCCGTAATACGCGGTGAACTGAGACAGGGTGTTCATCAGCATCAGAGGGCTGCGGCAGTTCTCCGGGGAAAACCGGGAGACCAGATTGGGAATTCCGTGGCCCACCATGGTCTTGAATGTCTCCACGCTGTGCTCCGGCCAGCCGTTCCGCCGGCAAACCCAATTGCCCGCCCCGGCCAGGTCCTCGATGGTGTCCAGCAGGGTTCCGTCCAGGTCGAAAATTACGGTACGATACATATAGCACCTCATATCTGTTGTGTTTGGAAACGGCCAGGGCCGCAGTCCTGCCGCATAGCCGCGTAACAACATTTTATCAAGCCCCGTTTTTCTTGGCAAGTGGCGAAGACGCAGAAAGCCAACCTTCCGCCGCCCCTCTTTTTAGCGCAATTGGCGAAAACGGCGGGACACAGGCGGAGGTGCCTTTGGGCCTGCGGCCGGATGGGAAGCACCTCTGTCAAAACAGCCAGCAAAGGGCCGCGCCGGGGGAAAATGTTTGCCGCTTCCCCGACTTGCGTTTGTCCCCGCTTCCCGATATAATAGGAGCATCGCAAATCTTTGACAAAACGGGGAGGATGCTATGAATATTCGGATGGAACACGACACCATGGGTGAGATCGCCGTCCCGGCGGACCGCCATTGGGGCGCGCAGACCCAGCGGAGCCTGGAGAATTTCAAAATCGGCGGCCAGAGGCAGCCCAAGGAGATCATCGAGGCCTTCGCCTATCTGAAGGAGGCCTGCGCCCTGGCCAACGCCGCCGCCGGCAAGCTGACGGAGGAGCAGGCCCAGGCCATCGCCGCCGCCTGCCGGGAGATTCGGGCGGGGAAGTGGGACGAGGAGTTTCCCCTGGTGGTCTGGCAGACCGGCAGCGGCACCCAGACCAATATGAATGTCAACGAGGTCATCGCCCATCTGGCGGCGGACCGGGGGGTCAGGCTCCACCCCAACGACCATGTCAACGCCTCCCAGTCCTCCAATGACACCTATCCCTCCGCCCTCCATATCGCCGCGGCTCTGTCGGTGACAAATCAGGTTCTCCCGGCGGCGGAGCGGCTGGCGGCAGCGTTTCAGGACCTGGAAAACGCCTGGCCGGACCTCATTCGCATTGGCCGGACCCATCTTCAGGACGCCACGCCGCTGAAATTCGCCCAGGAGGTCTCGGGCTGGCGGAACCTGGTGGAGGCCCCCTGCCGGATGCTCCGGACTGCCCGGGAGGAGCTTTGCAGGCTGGCCATTGGCGGCACCGCCGTGGGCACCGGCCTCAACGCCCCCAGGGGCTATGACGAGGCCGTGTGCGGGAAGCTGTGCGAGCTGACGGGCCTGCCCTTCCAGCCGGACCCCAACAAGTTCCACGCCCTCACCAGCAAGGACGCCCTGGTATTCTCCCACGGCGCGCTGAAGGCCCTGGCGGCGAATCTCATGAAGATTGCCAACGACATCCGCTGGGAGGCCAGCGGCCCCCGCTGCGGCATGGGAGAGCTCCGTATCCCGGAGAACGAGCCCGGCAGCTCCATCATGCCCGGCAAGGTGAACCCCACCCAGTGCGAGGCCGTCACCATGGCCGCCGTGCAGGTGATGGGCAACGACGCCGCCATCGGCTTCGCCGCCAGCCAGGGGAATTTCCAGCTGAATGTCTTCCTGCCGGTGTCGGCCTATAATTTCCAGCTCTCCGCCCGGCTTCTGGCCGACGCCATGGATTCCTTCCGGGTCCACTGCGTGGAGGGCATCGTCCCCAACGAAGAGAAGATGAAGGAAAATCTGAACAACTCTTTGATGCTGGTGACCTGCCTGACGCCGAAGATTGGCTATGAGCAGGCGGCGGCCTGCGCCAAGAAGGCCCTCCACGACGGCACCACCCTGAAAGAGGCGGTCCTCTCTCTGGGTCTGCTGACGGCGGAGGAATTCGACGAGACGGTCAGGCCGGAAAAGATGGTGTGACAGCGGCGGAACAGGATGGACGCTGAATTTGTTGGCTCCCGTCCGCAGGTCTTTTATTCCGCTATCAAAGACCTTTTTGTCTATGCCAAATGGAAACGGCCCTCCGCCTTGCAGGACCTGGACGCTCCTTGGACGGGAGCCGTTTTCCCGTCGGTACGTGCAAAATCGTCTTGCAGAAACCGGAGCTTTTGTTAAAAACAGAAAATTCTGTTTCACTATCGAATTAGCGCTTTACTTTATTAAAAGACTGGAGTACACTAAAGTCCATCAATGGGGCGCGGCCCCACAAGGAGGAACCCCATGGAATTGGATCTGAACATTCTCCGGCCTCAGGAGCGGGTCTCTTTGCAGCTGAGGCTGCTGTACGAGCAGGCGGGCTTCCGCCAGTATCACATGGGCCGGTTTGAGGAATACGGCCTCTATCAGGAAAACCGGCGGTTTCTGGCCTCCGACCAGGTCATCACCTTCACGGACCTGGACGGGCGGCTGCTGGCGCTGAAGCCGGACGTGACCCTCTCCATCGCCAAGAACGCCCAGTATGAGGCGGGGGGCTGCGGCCGCTTCTACTATCTGGAAAACGTCTACCGCCCCAGCCAGGAGAGCCACACCTTTCAGGAGATACGGCAGATGGGCCTGGAGTGCATCGGCGCGGTGGACGCCGCCGTCACGGCTCAGGCCGTGTCCCTGGCCTGGCGGTCGCTGGCCCTGACGGGCCGGGATTTTGTGCTGGAGCTCAGCCATATGGGCTTTGTCACGGGCCTTCTGGACGCCGTGGGAGCCCCGGAGCACATCCGCCCCCGGCTGCTGGCCTGTCTCCGGGACCGGAATCTCCACGAGCTTCAGGACGCCTCCGAGGCGGCGGGACTCTCCCGCCAGGGGGCCGACGCCCTGAGGCGGCTGGGGACCCTCTCCGGGGACTGGGAATCCGTGCTGGAGGCGGCGGAGCCCATTGCCCTCAACGCCGCCATGGGAGCCGCCCTGACGGAGCTGCGGGAGCTCTGCGGAGCCCTGACGGCGGAGGGGCAGACGGAGTGCCTGCGGCTGGACCTGTCTCTGGTCAACGACATGGATTATTACAACGGCCTGGTTTTGCAGGGCTATCTGGCGGGCCTGCCCCGGGCGGTGCTCCGGGGCGGACGGTACGACCCCCTGGCGGAGCAGTTCCGCCCCGGCGGGAAGGCGGTGGGCTTCGCCCTGTATCTGGACGAGCTGGACCGTCTGGGGGACGCCGCGGAGCGGGAAGAACCGGTGATGCTGAATGTGGCTCTGCCCAAGGGCCGTTTGGGGGACAAGGTTTACAAGCTCCTGGCGGGCGTGGGCTACGGCTGCCCCGAGGACTACAACGAGAGCCGCAAGCTGGTGGTGGAAAATCCCGAGGCCGGTATCCGTTACTTCCTGGTGAAGCCCAGCGATGTGGCGATTTATGTGGAGCACGGCGCGGCGGACATCGGCATCGTGGGCAAGGATATTCTGGAGGAATCCGGCGCCGATGTGTACGAGCTGATGGACACAGGTCTGGGGAAGTGCCGCATGTGCGTGGCTGGTCCGGAGGACTTCGCGGACGACCCCAGCCGTACCCTTCGGGTGGCGACCAAGTTTGTGAATATTGCCAAGGATTATTATGCGGCCCGGGGCCGGGACATCGACATCATCAAGCTCAACGGGTCCATTGAGCTGGCCCCTCTGCTGGGCCTCTCCGATGTGATTGTGGACATTGTGGAGA
The DNA here is from genome assembly GCF_947654275.1 of uncultured Oscillibacter sp. Lineage (GTDB taxonomy): Bacteria > Bacillota > Clostridia > Oscillospirales > Oscillospiraceae > Oscillibacter. The sequence goes on from NZ_CANTJS010000016.1 coordinate 12,898, forward strand.
CGGGGACCACCCTGCGGGAAAACCATTTGAAGGTGCTGACGGAATTTATGCCCATCTCCGCCCGCTTCATCGCCAACCGGGCCAGCTTCCAGTTCAAGGGCCGGGAGATAGAAGCGCTGCTGAAGAAATTGAAGGAGGCGGCGGTCTCATGATGAAAATTCTGGAGTTTAACAGCTTGTCTCCGGAGGAGTTTTTGAACCGGGACATCCAGGCAGAGGAGGACGTCTCCGAGGCCGTGGACGCGATCATCCGGGAGGTACGGACGCGGGGAGACGCCGCCCTGCTGGAGTATACGGAGCGGTTCAACGGCGTAAAGCTGGCCCGGGAAACTCTTCGGGTGAGCGCCGGAGCGTTCGCCGCCGCCCGTGAGGCGGTGGACCCTTATTTCATGGAGACGCTGAGGGCGGCGGCGGAGAACATTCGGCGCTTCCATGAACGGCAGAGGCACAATGATTTTATTCTGACAGACCGGGCGGGGGTCATCATGGGCCAGCGGTGGACCCCCATTGAAAAGGTGGGCATCTGCGTGCCCCGGAGCCCGGAGGCCTTTCCCTCCACAATTCTGATGAACGTGATTCCGGCCCGGATTGCCGGGGTGGAGGAGATTGTTGTCGTCACACCGCCGGGAGAGGACGGGACTGTCAGCCCGGAGGCCCTGATGGCCGCAGAGCTGGCAGGGGCGGCGGAGGTCTTCAGGATTGGCGGGGCCCAGGCCGTGGCGGCTCTGGCCTATGGGACGGAGACCGTGCCCCGGGTGGACAAGATTGTGGGCCCCGGCGGAATCTATGTGGCCACCGCCAAGCGGAAGGTTTTTGGCCGGGTGGACATCGACATGATTGCCGGCCCCAGCGAGATTCTGGTGCTGGCCGACGGGAAAACCAATCCCATGTGGGCGGCGGCGGACCTGCTGAGCCAGGCGGAACACGATGCGCTGGCCTCGGCGGTGCTGGTAACGGACAGCCGGAGGCTGGCGGAGTCCGTTCAGGCGGAAGTGGAGCGGCAGCTGGAGAACCTGCCCCGGAAGGAGATTGCCCGCCAGTCCATTGAGGACAACGGAAAAATCATTGTGACGGACAGCCTGGACAAAGCGGTGGAGGTTGTCAACCGCATCGCCCCGGAGCATCTGGAGCTGTGCGTGGACGATCCGTTTGCCCTGCTTCCCCAAATCAGAAACGCCGGAAGCGTCTTCCTGGGCCGGTCCACGCCGGAGGCCCTGGGGGACTATTTCGCCGGGCCCAACCATACCCTGCCCACCAGCGGCACCGCCCGTTTTTCCAGCCCTCTGGGAGTGGACGATTTTATGAAGCGCTCCAGCTTCCTCTGCTATGACCGGGCGGCTCTGTCCGCCTGCGCGGACCGGGTAGCGGACTTTGCCCGCCGGGAGGGGCTGGAGGGACACGCCCGGTCGGCCCTTTCCAGAAAAGAGGACTGATATGGAGAAGAAAAATTATGAGCAGGTCAGGGCCCTGGTGGAGAATTGGGACTATGAATGGGGCTGCGGCCCCTGGGAGGATTCCCTGCCGGAAGCGGACGAGCTCCGGGAACTGAACCGGCTGACCGGGCGGGAATGGACTGCCGGGGACGTCCGGGAACTCTGCTTTGAATTTTCCAGTCATAATTCCCTGGAGGAAACGGTCTATTTCCTCTTCCATGGAGATTATCCGCCGGTGACCAATGTGAATCTGGTGTTTTACCGTCTGAAGCCCGGCGCGGTGCTGGACCCCCAAACAGTCTATGAAAAGTATCGTCTCGGCAATCAGATGAAGGCGCTGGTCCCTCTGCCCGCGGAGGAGATCACAGAGGCCCTCCGGGCACTGCCGGGCTTTCGGGAGCATTCATGGAATGGATATCAGCCGGAGGGACTCCGCATGGACTGCCTGGAGCAGCCGGACGCCTGGAGCGACGTCCATTTTTGGACATTCTGGTATGGCGGGCGGAACAACCCTTGCCAGGACCATGTGCTGAATATCTGCTGCCGTGATCTGAGCGAAGACCAGATCCAGGCCCTTCTGGATGTCATGGCGGGCTTTGAAATCCCCCTCCGGTATCGGGAGGAGGACCACAACTACTGAGTTATTAGGAATGAGGAATTAGGAATGAGTAATTGACTCCTAACGCGGGAAATTCCTAACTCCTAATTTCTAATTCCTAATAGAAAGAAGGTTATCTTATGAGTCAATTCCTCTCTTTGGAGGCCCTTCGCTGCGCACCCTACACCCCCGGCGAACAGCCCCAGGACCAGCAGTATATCAAGCTGAACACCAACGAAAGCCCCTTTCCGCCCTCGCCCCGGGTGACGAAGGCCGTCAGCAGGGCGGAGCTGCAAAAGCTCTACCTGTATTCCGATCCCGCCTGCGCCGCGCTGAACGCCGCCATTGCCAGGTACTATGAGCTTCAGCCGGAAAACGTTATCACCGGCAACGGCTCCGACGAGATTCTGGCCTTTGCCTTCCGGGCCTTCTGCGGCCAGGGGAAGCCCGCCGCCTTTGCCGACATCACCTATGGCTTTTACGAGGCCCAGACCGCCCTCTTCGGACTGGAGGCGGAGCGGATTCCTCTCCGGGAGGATTTCTCCCTGAATGTGGAGGACTACATGGAGTTTCCCGGCCCCATTTTCATCGCCAACCCCAACGCCCCCACCGGCATGGCCATTCCCCGGGCGGACATCCAGAGGCTTCTGGAGAAGGACCCCGGCCGGGTGGTGGTGGTGGACGAGGCCTATGTGGACTTCGGCGGGGAGAGCTGCGTCCCCATGATTTACCGCTATGACAATCTTCTGGTGGTGCAGACCATGTCCAAGAGCCGGTCTCTGGCCGGGGGCCGCGTGGGCTTCGCCATGGGCCATGCCGGACTCATTCAGGACCTGAACCGGGTGAAGTACAGCTTCAACCCCTATAATGTCAACCGCCTCTCCCTGATTGCCGGGGCCGCCGCCGTGGAGGACGCCGCCTATTTCGAGACCTGCTGCAAGGCTGTTCAGGGGAACCGGGCCTGGCTGACGGGAGAGCTGGAGCGGCTGGGCTTCACGGTGCTGCCCTCCTCCGCCAACTTTGTCTTCGCCAAATCCCAACGCATCTCCGGCGGGGAGCTGTACCGGCTGCTGAAGGAGGAGGGCATTCTGGTCCGCTGGTTCGACAAGGACCGCCTGCGGGACTTCGTCCGCATCACCATCGGTTCCATGGAACAGATGGCGGCTCTGGCGGACGCCCTGGACCGGATTCTGGAAGCGCTGTAAGGAGGGATGAACATGCGGACCGCAACCATACGGCGGGACACACGGGAGACGCAGATTCAGCTGACATTGAACCTGGACGGAACGGGGAAGGCGGAGATTGCGTCCGGCTGCGGCTTTCTGGACCACATGCTGGAGCTCTTCGCCCGCCATGGGGATTTCGACCTCTCTGTGACCTGTCATGGAGACACCCAGGTGGACGATCACCACAGCGTGGAGGATATCGGCATCTGCCTGGGCAGGGCGTTTCAGGAGGCGCTGGGGGACAAGCGGGGGATTGTCCGCTACGGGCAGTTTCTCCTGCCCATGGATGAGACCCTGGTCCTCTGCGCCGTGGACCTCTCCGGACGGGACTATCTGGGCTGGGCGGTGAATCTGCCCGCCGCCAGGGTGGGGAGCTTTGACACGGAGCTGGCCCAGGAATTCTGGCTGGGCTTCATCCGGAACTGTCCCGGCTCCCTCCATGTCCGGCAGATGGCGGGGGAGAACACCCACCATATTTTAGAGGCTGTTTTCAAGGGCCTGGGCCGGACGCTAAAGGCCGCCGTGGCCCTTGACCCCGGGCACCCGGACGAAATACCCAGCACAAAGGGGGTCCTGTAAATGATTGCCATTGTGGATTACGGCGTGGGAAATCTGTTCTCCCTGACCTCCAGCCTTCATGCCCTGGGACTGGAAACCGAGGTGACCCGGAACCCGGAGAAGCTCCGGGCGGCAGAACGCATTGTGCTTCCCGGCGTGGGGGCCTTTGGAGACGCCAGAGAAAAGCTGGACGCCACGGGGCTGATTCCCGTCCTGCTGGAGGAGGCGGCGCGGAAGCCCCTCCTGGGCATCTGCCTGGGGATGCAGCTGCTGTTCGACAGGGGCTTTGAGTACGGCGAGCACGCCGGACTGGGGCTGATTCCCGGCGAGGTGGCGTCTTTGGGGGAGGACCTGGAGGACGGGACGCTGAAGGTTCCTCACATGGGCTGGAACAGCTTGGATATCAGGAAGGACGACCCGCTGTTCAGGTATTTCAGGAACGGGGAATATGTTTACTATGTCCACAGCTTTTACGCCCGGCACTGCGGGGACGATATTCTGGGGACCTCTCAATACGGAAACGTGGCCGTCACCGGCGCGGTTCGACGGGGGAACGTCTGGGGCGCTCAGTTCCACCCGGAAAAATCCGGGGACGCGGGGCTGCGGCTGCTGAAGGCATTTGCGGAATTGTGAGGTGCGGAATATGAAAAAACAGCTGGCAGGGTTTGCCTGGATGTTCTTCGGGCTGCTGCTTTACTTTGTCCTGAGAGATGTGTGGACGCCGGTCATTGGAGATTATATCTGGGCCGTGTCGCTGCTGTGCGGCATCGCCGGCCTTGTGACGGTGCTCCGGCACAGCGGTTCCGGAGATTAGGAAAAATTGAGGTAAGAGTATGAGAAGAAATGATCGGGAGGTCACGGATCCGGCGAAAATCCGGGAGATTATCGCTGCCTGTGACTGCTGCCGCCTGGGCCTGTGCGATGAGGGCCGGGCCTATATCGTCCCTCTGGATTTCGGCTTTGCGGAGAGTCAGGGGCGCTATGTCTTCTATTTCCACGGCGCCCGGGAGGGCCGGAAAGCAGACCTGATCCGCAAAACCGGGTGGGCTGCCTTTGAGATGGACTGCGGCCACGAGTGGGTCCGGGGCGAGACGGCCCAGCAGACCACCTCCCGTTTCCAGAGCGTCATGGGCGGCGGTCCGGTGACCCTGCTGGAGACGGAGGCGGAGAAGCGGACGGGGCTTCTGGCCATTCTGGCCCATGCCACAGGCCGGGACCAATGGGAACTCGGTCAGGCGGCGCTGGAAAAGACTCTGGTTTTCCGTCTGAATGTGGAAGAACTGACCTGTAAGGTGCACCTGTGAGGGGAGGGGCTTATGCGGATTTTTCCAGCGATTGACCTGAGGGGCGGACAGGTGGTTCGCCTGTATCAGGGGGACTACGGCCAGGAGACAGTCTACGGGACCGACCCCTGCGCCTATGCCCGGGAGTTTATCAATGCCGGGGCCCGGTATCTCCATGTGGTGGACCTGGACGGGGCCCGGGACGGCACCATGGCCAATTTTGACAGCATTGCCGCCATAGCCAAACAGGGCGGTCTCTATATCGAGGTGGGCGGCGGCGTCCGCACGGAGGAACGCATCTGCCAGTATCTGGACTTGGGGGTGGGCCGCTGCATCCTGGGCACCGTGGCGGTGAAGGATTTCGATTTCACCGCCCGGATGGCCCGGAAATACGGGGACCAGATTGCCGTGGGCGTGGACGCAAGGGACGGCTATGTGGCCGTCAACGGCTGGAAGGAGCTTTCACAGGAGAAGGGCGTGGACTTCTGCCGCCGCCTCCGGGACGCGGGCGTGAAAACCGTCATCTATACCGACATCAGCCGGGACGGCGCGGGCCGGGGAACCAATCTGGAGATCTATCGGGAGCTTGTGACCATCGACGGCCTGGAGATCACCGCCTCCGGCGGCGTCAGCACCCTGGAGGAGCTGCGGGAGCTGGAGCGCACCGGCGTCGCCGCCGCCATTCTGGGCAAGGCCCTGTATACGGGACGGCTGGACCTGCGGACCGTCATCGACGAGATGGAGGGCTGAATCATGCTGGCAAAGCGAATCATTCCCTGCCTGGACGTGAGAAACGGCCGGGTGGTGAAGGGGACCAACTTCGAAGGGCTGCGGGACATGGCGGACCCGGTGGAAATGGCCCGGTTTTACAACGAGTCCGGGGCCGACGAGCTGGTGTTCTATGACATCACCGCCTCCGCCGAGGGCCGGGGGCTGTTTACGGACATCCTCCGCCGGGTGGCCTCTGAGATTTTCATTCCCCTTACCGTGGGGGGCGGCATCCGGACCCTGGAGGACTTCGACCGGGTGCTGAAATGCGGCGCGGACAAGGTCTCCGTCAACTCCGGCGCCATTGCCGACCCCGGTATCATCAGGGCGGCGGCGAAGAAGTACGGCGACCAGTGCGTGGTCCTCAGCATGGACGTGAAGCGGGTAAACGGACAATTCAGGCTCTTTGCCAAGGGGGGCCGGGAGGACACCGGCATCGACGCCATGGAGTGGGCTGTGAAGGGCGTGGGAGAGGGCGCCGGGGAGATTGTACTGAACTCCATCGACACCGACGGCGTGAAGCAGGGCTTCGATTTGGAGATGCTGGACACGCTGGCGGCCCGGGTGAAGGTGCCCATCGTCGCCAGCGGCGGCGCGGGGAAGAGGGAGGACTTTGCGGAGCTCTTCACCCATCCCGGCATCGACGCGGGGCTGGCGGCCTCCATCTTCCACACGAAGCAGGTGGACATCCGGGAATTGAAGCAATATCTGCGGGACCGGGGCGTGGAAATGCGCCTGTGAAGGGGAAATACATATGAGAAATTACACCAGGGCCAGCAAGTTCCTCAGTCTGGTCCTGCGGCATCAGCCGGAAAAAATCGGCATTACCCTGGACCGCCACGGCTGGGCGGAGGTCCGGAACATCCTCATGGGAATGAATCTCACCATGGAGGACCTGACTCACATCGTGGAAACGGACGAGAAGCAGCGTTACAGCTTCAACGAAGACAAAACCCTCATCCGGGCCAGCCAGGGCCACAGCATCCCCATCGACCTGGAGCTGGAGGCCCGGGAGCCGCCGGAATTTTTGTACCACGGCACCGTGGGCCAGTTCCTGGGCTCCATTCAAAAGGAGGGCCTGACCAGACAGAAACGGCAGTACGTCCACCTGTCGCCGGACGTGGAGACCGCCGTGAAGGTGGGCCGCCGCCGTGGCAGGCCGGTGATTTTGCAGGTGGCCTCCGGCAGGATGCACGAGGATGGATGCACATTCTATCTCTCTGAGAACGGCGTGTGGCTGACAGACGCAGTGCCGCCGGAGTATATCAAGTTCCCGGGCTGACGGGAGGCGTCTGGATGAGCCGGAAGAAAAAGGCGCTCTGCTGCTGTGCCGGGCGTCCTTCTCCGGTACAGAACACTGGTGCAGTTTCCGGAGGGCGTGGAGACCCGGGAGAGTTCCTGCGCGGTGTCCAACATCCGGCAGGCTGATGGAGCAAGGGACCGACAATGGGGGAGAGAGCCCTTTTTCTGCCGGGACCCGGGGCGCCGCCTGTGCATGGATGATTTAGACTGAAGAAGCGTTGAAGGAATAAGGAGCAGATTATGGATTTGAAATTTGATGAAAAAGGACTGATTCCCGCCATTGTTCAGGACCACTACACCAAGGAGGTTCTGACACTGGCCTATATGAACGCCGAGAGTCTGGCTGTCACCATCGACGAGGGCCGGACCTGCTTCTGGAGCCGCAGCCGTCAGGAGCTGTGGCGGAAGGGGGAGACCAGCGGGAACCGGCAGCACGTGGTGTCCATCACCGCCGACTGCGACGCCGACGCCCTGGTGGTGGAGGTGGTGAAGGATGGTCCCGCCTGCCATACCGGGGCGGAGAGCTGTTTTTTCAGCCCAGTCCACCTCTCTGAGGAGCTGAAGCAGTTCAGCTATGAGGGCCTTTACCGTCTGATCGAGGGCCGGAAGACCTCCCCCAGAGAGGGCAGCTACACCACCTATCTCTTTGAGAAGGGCCTGGATAAGATTCTCAAGAAGGTGGGGGAGGAGTGCACCGAGGTCATCATCGCCGGACGGAAAGAGGATCGGGCGGAAACCGTCTATGAGATTGCCGACCTGTGCTATCACGTGATGGTGCTGATGGTGCAGATGGGCATTACTGTGGAGGACGTCACCCGGGAGCTGGAGAAACGCCATGTGGTGGACCATAAGGTGAAGCAGGAGCGGATGCAGTGAGCGGACCCTTCTGCTCCGTCCATACCCACTCCCGCCTCTGCGACGGAACGAACTCCCTGTCGGAGATGGCCTGGGCGGCTTATGAGGCCGGGGCGGTTTCCTTCGGGGCCTCCGGTCACAGCCATACCCCTGCCCCTGTGGACGAGGGCTGCACCCTGCCCCTGGACCTGACGGTCTACCGGGAAGAGGTGCTGCGCCTGCGGGAGGAGTTCGCCGGGCGGATGGACGTACTGCTGGGCATCGAGCTGGACAGCCGTTCCGACATGGCCTTTTCCCCGGCGGACTTCGATTACTGGATAGGCTCCGTGCACCACCTGTATGACGGGGAGACCGGCGCATATTACAGCGTGGACTACACGCCGGACGCTCTGGTTCAGGGCTGCCGGGCCCTGTGCGGCGGGGATTTTCTGACCATGGCGGAGCTCTATTTTAAGGACGTGGCCCAAATGGCGGCCCGGAGGCCCACCATTCTGGGGCACATTGACCTGATTACCAAGTTCAACGGGGACGGCCGGTTTTTTGACGGGGACCATCCCCGATATCGCTCCGCCGCCCTGGAGGTCCTCCATGCCGCGGACCCGGCTGAGACGCTTCTGGAGATCAACACCGGGGCCATGTCCCGGGGCTGGCGGTCCACGCCCTATCCTGCCCTGTTTCTGCTGAAGGAGTGGCGGGCCATGGGGGGCCGGGTCATCCTCACCGCCGACGCCCACAGCGCTGAAGCGATTGTCTATGGCTATGACGAGGCGGCGGAGCTGGCCCGGACGGCGGGCTTCCGCCAGACCGCTCTGCTGACGGCCTCGGGAATTACGGACAGCCCCCTTTAAAGGCGGAGGAAGGGAAGAACGGAATCTGCCCCCAGCCTCCAGAACGAAGGGAATTACGAAGCTGTCAAGCAACCGAGAAACCTAAAAAAACCAAAAACCCGAAAAACTCGAAAAACCCGAAAAAACCGAAAAAGCCGCCGGCCTGTGCCTGCGGCTCTTTTTCTGCGCTTTTACGCCGGGTCTCTGTGAAGCGCCCTCGAGGTCCGGCCTGCCTCAAAAAGGAAAAATATTTTAAAAATACCGGGAACGGTCTTGACAGAGCTGCACTACTGTGATAGTATGGCACCATAAACTATTGCAATAGTTTGAAAGAGAGGATGAGCGACTATGAAGCTGTTTGACTCCGAGCTGAAGGTTATGGACGTGCTTTGGCGGATGGGGGACTGTACCGCGAAACAGATTTCCGATATCCTGAAGGAAGAGACCGGCTGGAACATGAACACAACCTATACAGTGATTAAGAAGTGCGTGACTAAGGAGGCGATTCTGCGGACGGAGCCCAATTTTCTCTGCCACGCTCTTGTGACCAAGGAGGAAATTCAGGCGGAAGAGACGGAGGAGCTGATCGGCAAGCTGTTCGACGGGTCTCCGGACCTGCTGTTTGCATCTCTGCTGAGCAGCCGGAGGGTCTCGGCAGAGCAGATTCAGCGGCTGAAGGAGATCGTGGAAGAAATGAGATGAGGCGTCTATGACTTTGCTTGAATTGAGCTGTTCCGGGGCCGTGCTGATTTTGGCCGCCGCCTGTCTCCGCCTGCTGACCCTGCGCCGCCTGCCCAAGGGGACCTTTGTGGCGCTGTGGTGGGTGGCGGCTCTGCGGCTGCTGCTGCCGGTGGAGCTGCCTGCCCGGCTCAGCGTGTACACATTTTGGGAATCCCTGACCCGGGCCACGCCTGTGCCGGAACCTGCGGTTCCCGTGACGCCCGCCCAGCCCCCGGTGATGGTGCTGCCCGCGCCCTCTGTGGGAATCACGCCCACCGTCCCGGCGACGGTCCCCGTGTCCGCGCCAGCCTTCCCGGTAAAGACCGCCGTGTATCTGACGGTGGCGGCGGTGCTGGCCCTGGCCTTTCTGGCGTCCTATGTCCGCTGGCGGCGGCGCTTCCGGGAATCCCTGCCGGCGGAGGGGGGCTGCGTCTCCCGCTGGCAGGGGATGCGGAGACAGAAGAACCCGGTTCAGGTCCGGGTCTCCGACCGCATCGCCGCGCCCCTGACCTATGGTTTGCTCCGCCCTGTGATTCTGCTGCCCAAGACCATGGACCTCTCCGACGAGGAGGCCCTCCTCTGCGTTCTGACCCATGAGGAGGTCCATATCCGGCGGATGGACGGCCTTTTGAAGCTGCTTCTGACGGCGGCTCTCTGTGTCCACTGGTTCAACCCGGCGGTGTGGCTGCTGTACGTTTTGGCCAACCGCGACATGGAGCTGCGCTGCGACGAGGCGGCGGTCCGCCGCCTGGGGGAGGACCGGCGGGAGCTCTACGCACTGACCCTGATCCGTATGGCGGAACTGCAAAGCGCGTCCGTGCCTCTTTGCAGCTCCTTTAGTGAGAACGGCATGGAAGAAAGGATCAAAGCCATTATGAGCATCAAGAAAAAATCCTGGCTGGCCTGCCTGATTGCCCTGGCTCTGGTGCTGGGGATGACCACGGCCTTCGCCACCACCGCCAAGCCCCAGGATGCGGACGCGCCCGATTATGAGGATATCGTTGACGGCGAGCTGCTGGCGGCGTCCTCGGCGGAGACCGCCGCCCTGTGGGACGAGGTGCTGGTGCCCTATCAGGCCTTCGGCCTGACCTGGACCTTTTACGACCCGGACCTGGACGGCAACGGCCTGACCATGACCTTTGAGGGCCATGAGGTCCGGGGCATCTTTGACGGCTGGACAGGGATCTGGATCAGCGAGCACGCCGGAAACGGGACCTACGGCCCCGACGCCGTGGAGCTCTACGCCATGTACGACGGCAGCGGCCTGACGGGCCTGCGCCTCGCCACCGAGGAGGAGCAGGCGGAGTGGACGGCGGCGCGGGAGATCGCCAGCACCGCCGAGGAAGCCCTGTTTGAAAGCGTGGCCTATGACGGCGGGACGGTCTCCTTCACCATCCCCGAAGGGGAGGGCAGATGGTCCCTCTTCATCCGGGGCCGCGTGGCCACGGAGGACGGCCTGGGCCTGAGCGTCCACTACCTGGCGGAGGAGAGCGAGCAGGCGGAGTGGGCCCCCGGTGGGACCTATTCCTTCGCCGTGGAGGACGCCCGGTATGACGAGCTGACCATGGAGGCCTCCTTTGAGGGGGCGGAGGCGTGGAGCCTAGACCTGACCCGGTTTCTGCCGGAGGACCGCCAAAAGCCTCTGAGCCTGCCCGAGGGCAGGGCGGACGTTCCCCAGGGGGACGGGCTGCTCTGGCCCGTGGACAGCGACCAAATCAACAACTCCTTTGGCGACCGGGCAAAGCCGGGCGGGGACGGCGTTGCGACCCACACCGGTGTGGACATCGGCGGCATGGAGCAGGGGACACCCATCTACGCCGCCGGAAACGGCACGGTGAAGGAGGCCGGATTCAACGCCGCTGATGGAAATTTCGTCCGGCTGGACCACGGGAACGGTCTGGAAACCTATTATGCCCACTGCCGGAGCGTGCTGGTGAAGACCGGCGACTCCGTGACCCGGGGCCAGAACATCGCCACCGTGGGCAGCACCGGCATGTCCACCGGGGCCCACCTCCACTATGAGGTGCTGGTCAACGGCCAGAGCGTGGACCCCCTGGGCTATCAGCGACAGACCCACAGCTATCAGATCAACTCCACCATCGTCGGTATGGGGAAGCAGGTGTCTCCGGAGGAGGGGAAGTCCGTTCCCGTCTGCGCCATTCAGGACGGCCTGATTCTCAACGCCGGCGTGCGGGACTACGGCTATGAGGAGAGACGGGGCCCCTTTGTGGAAATTCTGTACAACGGGACATCCACCATGACCTACTTCGGCTGTGACAAGCTTCTGGTAAAGACCGGGGACAAGGTCCGGGCGGGGGATGTCATCGCCTGGTGGAACAACGGCAATCTGTATTCCTACGGCGAGGGCTCCGCCGATGAGCTGGGCAGCTTTGATGCCGAGCGGCAGAAGTGGCAGGCCTGGGCGGCGGAAAATCTGGTGGACGGCGGCTATCCCCGGAACAGCCGGGGAGAGACCTACGGCAACCATTTCTTTGAGGAATACCTGGGCTATGAGCCGGACCTGAGAGCCGCTTCGTCAAGCACGGACGGCGACGGCTATGTCCTTCGAGAGGACCTGAGGTTTGAACTCAGCCTCAGCTCGGAGGAGCGCGACGCTTATAAAAACTGGTGCGAGGAGAACAAAGTCAGCGGCTATACGGTTCCCCTCTATGATTCGGAGCACAACCTGATCGGGACCCACGACGGAGTCGAGGATGGCCTGGCTCCCCGGAGTTATCATCAGGTGACGCTGGCGGAGCTGAAAGAGGCGCGGGCCCTGGGCTTCCCCAACGCCAAAGGCAGCGCTCCCCAGGAGGGGCCCGGCCACCCCTTCAAGACCATGGAAGAGGCCCGGGAGGCCCTGGCCAACGGCTGGCGGCGGCCCGACCCCGACGTGCCGGAGGAGGAGTCCGGGGCGCTGAGCGCCCTGTCCGTCCAGCAGGCGGCGGAACATCTGGCCAGGGACTGGCTGGTGGATGGGGAATATCCCAAAAACAAAAACGGTCAGACCTACGCCCCCAACGAATCCCTGACCGCCGTGGTGGGATATCCTCCCGACTTGGTGGGGGCCGTGGCCTCCAACGGAGAGAAGGGCTATGTGTCCCTGAAGGACCTGAACGCGGACGGGACCCATGTGTTCTGGGGCCTCTGGAAATCCCGTACGGACCTGGCCGCCGGCCAGTTCCGATCTCTGCCGGTCTACGACGAGGCGGGGGATGTGATTGGCGAGTTGATCGTGGAGGCGGACAAAAACGCCTGACAACAGAAACAGGGAAGAGGCCGTCTCACTGGGACGGCCTCTTTGTGTTCCGGTTGAGAAATTTGAATTTTATTAAAATAAAAGTAAGACTTGACTTTCATAAAATTAAAGTATATACTGAATATTGTGAAAGGAGGCTGTGCCGATGACCATGCTGCCCCCCTGGATGGCGGGCCTGGACGAACAGGAACTGACCTTTGTAAAGCGCTTTCTGCTGGCCTCCGGGTCGCTGAAGGAGGTGGCGGCCCAGTATGGCGTCAGCTATCCCACGGTCCGCCTGCGGCTGGACCGGCTGATTCAGAAGATACGCCTCAGCGACACGGCGGAGGCGGACCCCTATGTGGCTCTGGTGAAGCGGCTGGCGGTGGATGACAAGCTGGACTTCGACACCGCGAAGATTCTGATTTCCGCTTACCGGGAGACCCGGAAAGAGAATGGAGGATAAGGGATGCACATTGCTTCAAGAACGGTAATCATGGCTCTGGTGTTTCTGCTGGTGTTTGGAGCGGGAGGGATTTGTCTGCAAATCTTCCTGTCCCGGCGGGAGAGCCGCTGGCCGGGACTGGTCCTGCCTCTGCTGACGGTTCTGTATGCACTGCTGCTGGTGCTGAATCTTCGAGATACCGGCAGCGTGTCCCAGAATGTGCTGACGGTGGCTGTGACGCTGCTGGTGGGGAACATCCCCACGCTGGTTCTGCTGGCCGTTTATTGGGCGGCCCGGGAGAAACGGCGGGTGAAGAGCCAGATTGATATCATGAAAATTGACGAGCTGTAAATCGGATAAAAAGAGGTCTCCCGTTGGGGAGGCCTCTTTGCTATTGATTCAGAAAATGTCGCGCTGCTCCGCCAGAAACTGGGCCAGTTCGCCGGGGCCCTGGTCCCGCTCGATGCGGTAGCACTGGCAGAGGAAGGTCCCGCTTTCCCGGCTGAGGGCGGGGTAGTCCTGGAGGAACTGGAAGAGGAGGGTGTTTTCCATTTTGGCCCAGGCCTCCCTGACGGCGCAGGACTCAAATTGAGTCAGGCAGCCCTCGATGAAATGGCGGATGGGGGAGCTCATGGGGATTTCCAGGTGGGGCAGGGGCTGGACGGGGCGCCGGGCCAGCTGTTCCGCCGCCTTCTGCCGGAGCTCGTCCCGGCGGGGGTAGTAGACATAATTGCAGATATAGTCCTCTTCCATCAGGGAGGGACTGCGCCAGATGTCCAGGTCGCTCCAGCCGCCCAGGTAGACGACATGGCCGTTTTTGATGAGGCATTGCAGGCCCAGGTCCTCCTGCCAGTCACACCCGCCGCTCAGGTTCAATACAGGCAGGTCCGGGTCGGCGGGCTCGTCAATCTGAAGTGTGCCGAATTCCATGTACTGCAGGATTTCCAGCGGGTCCTGAATATGCTGGATGTCCTCGTCCAGCAGCTCTCCGATGCTGGTGGCCTCCAGAAGGTCCTGAAGGTAATAGCAGGCATATTGGCAGATTTCCCGCATCAGGCCCTCGTCTACCTCCGCCAGCCACTGGAGGGAACGGGCGGCATATTCCGGCGTGACGGCTTCGTCGCAGACGACCTCAATATCGCGCTGAAAATAGGGGAAGGGGGCGAAGCCGCACATCCGGCCGAATTCGTCTTCTCCCGCGCCGGTCAGTATATCCTCAAATTTCATTCGTATGGCCTCCCAGGATTTTTCCCCAGTATAGCAGAGGCTGCTGCTTTTCACAAGAGATTTCGAAAGAGAAGGGGGAGTTATTTCGGAAAATCACTGTCAGGCCAAGTTCTCCCGGCATACGCTGAGCATGTAAAATCCATTGGGGAGGGCAAACGCCATGGCACAGATCACTAATTTTTTTGCAGGAGCCAACAGCGGAGAGGGATTCCGGAACCTGTTTTCGGAGATGGTGGATATCGAGAATACATATGATTTCATGGTCCTCAAGGGCGGGCCCGGCGTGGGGAAGAACACCTTCATGCGGGAGATCGGCCGGACCATGGAGGCGGCGGGAACGCCGGTGGAATACCTCTGGTGCTCCGGGGACCCGGACTCTCTGGACGGCGTGGTGCTGCCGGAGCTCCGATGCGCGGTGGCGGATGGTACGTCGCCCCACGGGAGCGTATCAAAAGGACGCTTTTGCCGCCGGTATAAATTGATTGCCTGCCGGCAGGGCGGATGTTTGCGCGGAAAAAGGGCACAGCCCGCGCCTCTCCATGAAATGGGTGATTTTTACCGCATTCCGTATTTGAAGAGGCGCGGGCTATGCCCGAAATAATGGGAACAGCCGTCAGGCTTTGGCCTGTCTAATGGCGGTGTTGCAGTATCTCTCATCGCCGCCGGTGCTGTCTCCGGCATAGACAAAGGCCTTCGCGTAGTAATAACGTCCGATGACTCCCTGGAAGGTAATCACATCTTCATAAAAGATAATTCCGGAGCCCATCATTTCCGGGTAATCTTCGCTTTCATAGGTACGAATCCAGTTAAATGTTTTTCCGTCTGTGGATTCGTATACATAGATTGTTTTTACGCCCAACTCCGGCTTACGTCCAACAGCTGTCACATCCACAGTAATGACCATGGAACCATTAGGGTCTGCCGTCAACATGGCCCGGTATGCGTCAAGATACGCACTGGACTTCACGGACGCGGATGCCGCCGTGCAGAGAAGACTTGAAATCATCACCAACGCAAAAATCCCGCTCAGTAACCTCTTACCCAAACGCTTCACGCGATATCACTCCTGATAAATAGAATCAATAATGGTTTTTAGTTCCTGCTCGGAGAAATCTCCACTTATTTCACACTCGAAATCTCCATTCCTCCAGACTGCTTTCTGCCGCCCCATATCGGATATCAGTTTATGATCAATTCGGCCCGCAAAATAGGAAGTAATAACACTATTTTCTCTTTCTAAGGTATTAAACTCCTGTTCTTCCGCCTCGTTATACCGGATTAGCCCCTCCCCATCGCTGCTCTTGAACTCAGCATAGATTAAAATGCCGGTTTTACGGCAATTTACAGTGACTTTTACCAGCTCAAACCGCTCCGGTATCTCCTTGGGTGCAAGGGGCGCACGGATGCCGAAGGCTTCCATGGCCTCCTCCAGGCTCTGATAAGTGGCTTCCTCATCCACCTCCAGGGGGCGGAGCGACACGGTGGCATAGGGGGTGGAACCGCCGTCAAGACGGAAGATTTCCGCCGTCCAGCGTGCAATGACCGAGAACACATTCATGCCGAAGGCCTGTGCTGTGATGGAGCTGAGCAGCAGCATCAGCGCCGCGGCAAAGGGCAGCGCCCTGACAAAAAGCCTGTTTGAATGCCGTTTTTCTGGAACCGCAGAAATGTCCTCCGCAGTCCCGGCGTTCGCCGTCTCGATGACAGAGGCGTACCGCCGGCGGAACTGCTTCAGGCTCTCCTCCGGGTCAGTGGACAGTGATGCGGGCAGGGGACTGACCGCCTCCATCTGCTCCAGCAGGGAATCCAGCGCCTCAACGTCTATTTCCCCGCCGTCTGATGGATATAACAGGTCTGCCAGCTGGTCCTGCAGCCGCTGAATCTGGGTATCGCCCGGATGCCCCTGGATTCGCTCCGAACGTTCTCCGGCCCCACTGAAAGCCGTGTCCTTCCGGATCTCGGACATCGATTCACCTCCTATTCATGTATTTGTCGAATTGTGTCGAATGTAACGGGTTTTTTAAAAATCAGGAATTTTTATTTTTCAGAAGGAACTTCCTGCATTGCTTCCTGGCCCGGCAAAGCCGCATACGGCTGGCCTCCGGCTTGCAGCCCAGCCTGCTGGCGATTTCTTCATGGGATAATCCAACCTCAATATGGAGGTATAAGATCTGCTTTTCGTCCTTGCTGAGCTCCGATGGCAGCAGAGAGAGAAAGTCCGGCTGAGCCTCGCCCGCCGCAGGCTCATGCTCCGGCAGGATTGGAATTTCCCGGGTATAGTGGGCCCGGTTCCGCTCGTTATCCGCCATATTCCGCACCGTTAAGGTCAGCCATCCGGAAATATTGGGGTGATCCCGCAGCTGCTTCTGCTTAATCAGAAGAGTGGAGAACGCGTTCTGTACAATGTCCTCCACTGTGTTCTCATCCCACAATATGTAGTAGGCCACCTTCACCAGTCTGGGATAATTGGCGGCGTAGATGGAATCAAACCAGGTGTTCAAATCACTCACGAGTCTCCCCCCTTTCCTGAAAACTAACCGTATATATGATAATTCCTCCGGCTGCGCTGCGCAGGTCCGGAGGATTATTTTCTGCTCAGGCAGTACGGGCCCGTCCTCCCGGCTGTGTCGGAATGGCCCGGACCGCCGGTTTCCGCACCGCGCCGACCGGAGATGGCCCCCGCGGTTCAATGAGCGTATCCATAAGCGGAGAAGAAGCGGACCTGACGGATATAAAAAGTGAACCACTGGTAAATAGTACTTCCGAACTGAAAGGCCGGAAGTAATATGTGCCATGTTTTGCGGTTGCCACCGTTTACGGCGGCGGGCAAAACGGCTCAAATCTAATGTATTACTTCCGAATTTTTAATTCGGAAATAATAATGCGGCATTGCACCACAAAAAGAGCCGTATTTCCAGGGGTTTTGCAGAGGTTTACTGATTTTGGAAATCTGGTTACAATTTGTGTTTTTTATCAAATAGAACATACAGGGGGTAGGAACTACTCCTTTGCCGGGGCTCATTCTCCACCGCCAGAGCATGCCGTCCGCAATCCAACGGCGGCGTCCATGTCAGGCGCAGGGAAATGCGCTGCCGCGCAGAGGGCGGCGTGAAAAGGCGGCTCCGGACATCCGCCTTTTTTCGACAAAATAATACATTCATGAGGTATGCCTCATGGCGATGCAGACTGGCTTCCGGCAGAATTTTACTAAAATTCTGTAATCGGGAGGTCTTTTTATGCTGCGTCAACAATACAAAACACTGATGCGCCGCTTTTTCTCGCGGGAGATACGGAAGTACCGTTTAGAATGGAAGCTGACACAGGAACAGCTGTCGGAACGCCTGTGCATGGCGCCCCGCTCTTATGCGGATTTGGAACGGGGGATAAGCGGCTGTTCCGGCCTGACGGTGATACTCTTTATGGTGCTGCTGAAGGACGAAGAGGCCCTTCGGCTGATTCATGAGATCAGAAAAGAGCTGAAGGGGGCGGACCGGCATGACGCCGCGTGAGCTGAATCCCAGGCCGGGTGAAATTTATGACCTGCTCTATCGTCTGGGGCTTTCCGCGAACTCTTCCGCCTTTTTCCACCTGGCCTATACCGTCCGCCTGGCGGCATGCCAGCCCCAGCGGCTGCTGGCTCCGGCGTGGCTGTATCCGGAAACCGCCCGGCACTACCGGACCAGTCCGGAGACCGTTGAGCGGAATGTCCGGCGTCTCAGCGTGAAGGTCTGGAAGAACGGACGGGAACGGCTGTCGCAAATGGCAGGCGTCACGCTGGAGACCATGCCCACGCCTGTCCGCTTCCTGGCGATTCTGGCCGAAAGCCTGAGAAAGGGCCGCGCCGCGTAGCGGCGGAAGAATCATACATTGCCTGTCGGAACTGCCGGGCTGTTGTCCGGCCTGTGGGACGGGCAGCGGCGGACCCGCGGGGCCGTCTGCTGTCTCCGTTTCCGGCCCTCAGCGCTTTTCTGCGGCTGCGCCGGTACTGCGGTTTACCTCCTCCGGAGGAAAACCAAAACAAAAGGAAAAGCGTTCGTTTGTGCCATTTATCAGGAATTCGGTCCGTCTTTCAGGAGACCGGCAGTTCCAGGGACAGGCGTCCCCGGCGGTTTTTGGGGAGGAGCCGCAAGGCTCCCGCCAAAATCCAAAATCTAAAATCCTTCCATCGAACGCCCCCGCCTGACGGCCCGGGGCATTGATGCAAAAGCATATCAATCCGAAAAAGCAGATGCTGGATGGCATCTGTTTTTTCATACTTAAAAATGGCAGGGCATAGGATAGCACGGGAGGTAAATCTGATGAAACAGACATCTTTGACGTTAATCGAGGTGCGAAAAGGAGCACAAGAAAAACCTTCCGGCTCTGCCGCAGAGGATTTGATTCAGCGGGCTGTTACCGCCTGGCTTGTCGCCCGGCTCAGCACCCCTCACAAATGACGCCCGAGGGTCCGGGCATTTAAGTGAGTTCCCGGGGGACAGCCGCCCGCAAGGAAAGGCGTCCCGTCTTTAAGGGGGTGCAATCCATTCTCTGCGCCATCTATGTACGCCTGAGCAGGGAGGACGAAGACAAGCATCAGGCCGAATCTGAGAGCATTCAGAATCAGAAATCCCTGCTGACCGCCTATGCCGCCGGCCAGGGCTGGGAGGTCTACTCCATCTACTGCGACGAGGATTATTCCGGAGCCGACGGTCTCCGCCCGGACTTCAACCGGATGCTGTCCGCGGCGAAGCAGAAGAAGTTCCAGATTATCCTGTGCAAATCCCAGTCCCGCTTCACTCGGGATATGGAGCTGGTGGAGAAGTATATCCACGGCCTGTTTCCCGTCTGGGGCATCCGCTTCATTGCTGTGGCGGACAACGCCGACACAGAAGTGAAGGGCAACAAAAAGGCCCGACAGATCAACGGCCTGGTAAACGAATGGTATTTGGAGGACCTCTCCGAAAATGTCCGGATGGTCTTTGACCAGAAGCGCCGGGAAGGCCAGTACATCGGCGGATTCCCGGTTTACGGCTACAAAAAGGACCCCGCCAATAAAAACCGCGTTGTCATCGACGGCGAGGCCGCCGGGGTGGTCCGCCGGATTTTCCGGTGGTCCCTGGAGGGCCTCGGCAAGCAGAGCATCGCCCGCAGGCTCAACGAAAGCGGCATTCCGAGCCCGTCCCGCTATAAAGCCGAACACGGCTGGGCCTGCGGCGCTTCGGGCTCCGGCCTCTGGAACAGAACGACCGTCTGGCGTATCCTCCGCAATGAGATGTACACCGGCACCATGGTTCAGGGCCGACGAAAAAAGGTCAGCTACAAGTCAAAGCTCTTGATTGACGTTCCCCCGGACCAGTGGTATCGGGTGGAAGGCACCCATGAGCCCATCATCGACCGGGAGACCTTCGACGCCGTTCAGAGAAACCTGGCGTCCCGTACCAGAACCGACGGCAGAGGGGAAGTCCACCTGCTTTCCGGTCTGGTAAAGTGCATGGACTGCGGCAGCACCATGAGCAAGGTCACCGACTGCCGCCAGGGAAGGCCCCGGGTTTCCTATCTCCGCTGCAAGCGCTACGCCGACAGCGGCGGCGCGAAGCTCTGCACCCGCCACTCCATCCGCCTCGACAGACTGGAGGAGCTGGTTTCAGACCGCATCCGCTGTTATGTACAAACCGATTATAAACTAAAATCATCAGAATTGCAACCCCCAAAGGACGCTCATCTGAAAATTCTGGAGCAGGAACGAAAAACGCTGGCCGCTCAGGCGGAAAAACACAGTCAGGCCCTGAAAACGCTTTACCTGGACAGAGCTTCCGGCCTTCTGACCGGCGCGGAGTTTGCCGCCCTGAACCAGTCCTTTCTGGAGGAACAGGCCCGGCTGGAGCAGCGCCTTGCCGGAATCGACTCAGAGCTCTCCGGCTGTGAAGAATCCCAGGGGCAGGCAGACCGGATGGAACGGGCCAGAGAGCTTTTGAAGCTGGAAACCGTCCCCCGGGAGCTGGCGGCGGCCCTGGTCGAGCGGGTCGAAATCGGGGAGCGGAACCCCGTCACCGGTGAGCAGCAGGTCCGCGTCACCTGGAGGTTCTGACGCCGTACCTCCGGCGGACGAAAACTTTTCTCTGCGTCCTACCGTTACACTGCCCCACGTCATCGAACCCCAATACCCCGCCGCGGTGGACCGCTATGTGGATCTGGGGCGGTTCTACGATCTCACAGCCGCCAAGGCCGGAGCGGAGGCGGTGAAGGCCCATACCCATGCCTATAAGGCCGCGTATGTCCGGGCCTACCACAGCCTGAAGGCCGCCCGGCAGGTGGAGCTGGATGCCATAGCCTCTGTGGGGAAGGGCTTTGATTCGGAGCGGCTGGACCGCCGGGTGCGGGGCATCATCGCCCGGGAGCTGCGGGCCAGGGGGAACCAGGAGGGAAAAACCCTCCGCCGCTTCCTGGGCAGCATCACCCACAAGGGCGCTGTCTGGCGCTATGACAGCGTGGATGCCCTGTGTTCAAGGGTCTACGAGTTCGCGGACAGCTGGGAGCTGGCGGGGCCGGCTCTGGCGTTGATTCACGCCGCGGCAGTCGGGAAGGGGTGGGATACCATTGTCTGTCCCTCCCCTGAGGACCCCGGCCGGATGGAACATCTGCTGATTCCCGGCCTGGGGCTGGCCTTTGTCACGTCCCGGCCCGGCATGAGCTACGGGGAAAAACCCTATCGCCGGGTCCGTCTGGACGCCATGACGGCGGAAACAGAGGGGAAGAGCCGCCTGCGCTTTCAGGTCCGCATCGCCGCGCTGCTGCGGGAGGAGGCGGTCGCCGCCCTGAAGGACGCCAAGCGAAATCATGACGCGCTGGAATCCGTTTACAACCCCTATGTGGACTTCGACGGCGTCCGGGCCCTGGCGGCCCTGGAGGCGGGACGGCTTCTCAGCTATCTGGGCTGACCGCGCTTCTGGCACCCCCCATAATTGCTGTCAGCGTGCCGCCGAGGGCGGCGGCCCCTACACATTCCTGTAGGGGTCGGCCCCTGGCCGACCCGTTTGTCAGGAATTTTAACGTTGGCTATAAACAAGCCTGCCGGAAACCGGCAGGCTTGTCCTCGTGAATCCTTCAGTTCAGAAAGTCCTTCAGCTTCTTGCTGCGGGAGGGGTGGCGGAGCTTCCGCAGGGCCTTGGCCTCAATCTGGCGGATGCGCTCCCGGGTGACGTTGAACTCCTTTCCCACTTCCTCCAGCGTCCGGGAACGGCCGTCCTCGATGCCGAAGCGGAGCTTCAGCACCTTTTCCTCTCTGGGGGTCAGGGTGGAGAGAACGTCCATCAGCTGTTCCTTCAGAAGGGTGAAGGAGGCGGCCTCGGAGGGCTCCGAAGCGCCTTCGTCGGGAATGAAGTCTCCCAGGTGGCTGTCCTCCTCCTCACCGATGGGAGTCTCCAGGGAGACGGGCTCCTGGGCGATTTTCATGATTTCGCGGACCTTGTCCACGGGCATGTTCATCTCGGCGGCAATCTCGTTGGGAGAGGGGTCATGGCCCAGCTCCTGGAGAAGCTGGCGGCTGACCCGGATGACCTTGTTGATGGTCTCCACCATGTGAACGGGGATGCGGATGGTCCGGGCCTGGTCGGCAATGGCCCGCGTAATGGCCTGACGAATCCACCAGGTGGCATAGGTGGAAAATTTATAGCCCTTGGTGTAGTCGAATTTCTCCACGGCTTTGATAAGGCCCAGGTTGCCCTCCTGAATCAGGTCCAGGAACAGCATGCCCCGGCCCACATAGCGCTTGGCGATGGAGACCACAAGGCGGAGGTTGGCCTCGGCCAGCTTCTGCTTGGCGGTCTCGCCGGCCAGATAGACCTTGCGGACAGCGGCTTCCTCGGCGGGGTCCACGCTCTCGCCGGCTTCCTTCCGCCGCCGGAGCTCCGCCAGCGTCTGTTCCGCCTCGTTTCCGGCGGACATGGCCTGGGCCAGGTTGACCTCTTCGTCGGGTGTGAGCAGGGAGACCTTGCCGATTTCCTTGAGGTACATCCGAACGGGGTCGTCAATGGAGAAGCTGTTGACCAGGGTATTGGGGTCCACCAGCTCCTCTTCCTCCATGCTGGCGATTTCCTCGGCGGCGGGACCGTCCTCCGGCAGGTCCGGCAGCAGGTCGTCCTCAGCGCTGATGTCGATATTCAGCGCCTCCAGAGAGTCATAGAGCTGGTCCATCTGCTCGCTCTCCAGATTCAGGTCGTCCACGGACTCCATCAGCTCGGCGGATTCCAGCTTGCCCTTTTTCTTGCCTCTGGCCAGCAGCTCCCGGAGCTTTTCGTTGTTAATCAGCCAGCTGGCGGCGGGCAGCGCCGACACCTGCTTATCATCCAGCCGGATAATGCCGGCCCGTTTGGCCTCCTCGTCCGTCATGACGGCGGGGGGCTCCGTTTTGCCGGACTGCTTTTCTCCCGCGGCCAGAATGGCGTCCGCCTGCCGCTCCAGTTCCTTGGGAGTCAGTTCCTTTTTATCAGACATTCCGCTTTCCTCCAGTACCCGATTTGTTTTTATATTTATTCTTTCGCATGGCTGCGGCCAGCGGGTCTTCTCCGCTGGCGGTCCGCCGCTCCCATTCCTCTGAGATGACGGCTATGTAGTCCGCCAGGGCCTGTTTTCCGTTTTTCAGCGACTCAGGCCGCTGGCAGAGAGAGGTGATATGGCTCATTTCCTCCTGGGTCAGGGCCCCCGCCAGAGCCGGCAGGGTCAGGGCCCGGCCCTCCTCACGGGCCTGCCACAGCAGGGAAAAGACCCGCCCCAGCAGGGGAGAGGAGAACTGCTCCTCTTTTAAGGGCGGCTGAGGGGGGAACAGGCTGTCGTCCCGCAGCAGCAGGCGCAGCACGCCTTCCTCCGCCATGGCGGAACGGATGTTGTCATAGCGCAGGGAACGCTCCGCGGGCTGAGACAGGGCGGCGGGGTTCAGCTCCCTCCGCAGCGCCGCCCGGTTCTCCCGGTTCAAAAGCCGCTTGCGGGCCCGCTGAACCTCCAGCTTCATGGCGTCGGGGGTGATGCGGGCTGTTTCGGCGGCCCGGGCTGTGTAGATTTCCCGCTCCACCGCGCCGGGGAGCGTGGCGATCAGACCGCTGATTTCCGCGCAGTAGGCCACCCGGGACTCGTCGCTGCCAAGGTCGTATTTTCCGGCCACCTGGGCCATGCGGAACTCGACGCCGTTTTCGCTTCCGTTCAGCAGGCGTTCAAAGGCGTCGGCTCCCTGATTTTTAATGAAGTCGTCGGCGTCCTGCTTGACCAGCGCCCCATCCCCGGTCCGCCGCAGGGGGAGCTGGAGGACCTTGACGGAGAGCTCCGAGCTGCCAAGCAGCTGAAGGGCCTTTTCCGTGGCGGCCTTTCCGGCGTTGTCGTTGTCGTAGCAGAGCACCAGTTCCCTGGTGAAGCGGGAGAGAAGCCGGACCTGCTCCTGAGTCAGGGCGGTGCCCATGGAGGCCACGGCGTTGTTAAAGCCCGCCTGGTGGAGGGTCACGATATCCAGGTTGCCCTCGCAGAGAATGATGTTGGGCCGCTTGCTCTTCCGGGCCAGGTTCAGCCCGTAGAGAACCCGCCGCTTGCTGTAGACCGGCGTCTCCGAGGAATTCATATATTTGGGCTCGGACTTGTCCAGAACCCGGCTGCCGAAGGCCACCACGTCCCCCCGCGTGTCGATGACCGGGAGCATAAGGCGGTTTCGGAACTTGTCATAAAACCCGCCCCGCTTATTGTCCACAATCAGACCGGCGGTTAGCAGCTCCGACTTGGTGTAGCCCTTTTTGGTCATGGCGTTCAGAAGAACGTCCCAGGCGTCCAGAGAGGCCCCCATGCCGAAATTGACGGCGGTGGACTTCCGGATGCGGCGGCGCTCCAGATAGTCCCGCACCGCCCGGCCCTCCGGCTGCTGGAGAAGCTGGTAGTAAAAGCGGGCCGCGTCCCGGTTCAGCTCCAGGAGCCGCTGCCTGCGGCGGCCGGCCTCCCGGTCGCCCTCTTCCTCCGGCACCTCCATGCCTGCCCGCTTGGCCAGGAAGCGCACCGCGTCGGGGTAGGGGAGGTTTTCCTCCTCCATGATGAAGTTGATGACCCCGCCGCCTTTTTTGCAGCCGAAGCAGTAATAGAACTGTCCATCCGGCGAGACGGAAAACGACCCGGTTTTTTCACTGTGGAAGGGACAGAGGCCGAAGAGATTGCCGCCCTTTCTGGTCAGCTGTACGTAACTGCCCACGACGTCCACAATATCGCAGCGGGCGGTCAACTCATCCAAAAAGTTCTGAGGAAACGCCACAATGCCCCCTCCTTTCGGTCAGTTTAGCCAAAATATCCGCCATCCATACAAAAAGCCGGAGCCCGGACGGAAATCGGCGGGTCTTTCCCGGAGAAGCGGTCCGCCGTCTCCGTAAGCTGCGGACAACAACCGCTGTACTAAAGATATACGCCGTCCGGCTGGAATTTCCTCTTTTTTCTCAGGAATTTTTGAAAACTTTCTGCCGGGAGCCCTTTACATCCCGCTAGGGAACCGATATGATAGAGTCAGCACGGTCGAAAACCGGTACAGACCGGTTTTCAAACAGCGGCCGCTGCCAGGTAAAATCCCTGCGGCGGCGATAGAAGCAAATGTGATGAAAGGAGGGCGGCGCGGTGCCGGTTGAATTTTGGGCGGCCCGGCTGGAACGGCCGCTGACGGACCGGGAGACCGAGACCATGACGGCCATGCTGCCGCCTCAGCGGCGGGAGCGGCTTCTGCGGCAGAAGGAGCCGGAAAAAAGGCGGGAGCCCCTCTGCGCGTACCTGATGCTGCGGCTGGCGCTGTGGCAGCGGCACGGTCTGCGGGAGCTGCCGGAGATTGCCGTAAGCGGCCGGGGAAAGCCCTGGTTTCCGGATTATCCCGACATTCATTTCAGCCTCAGCCACACCGCCGGCGCGGTGCTGGTGGGGCTGTCGGACCAGGCGCTGGGGGTGGACATCGAGCGAATCCGTCCGGTGGGGCAGAGAACCATGGTCCGCCTGGCCCATGTCACGACAGAGGCGGAATTTTTCGAGAGCTGGGTACGCCGGGAAGCCCGATCCAAGCGCAGCGGCGACGGAATCGGCGCGATGATGCGCTCCGAGACGCCCCTGCAATACGGGGAATACTATTATGAGCTGGAGACCTTCCCCGGCTACGCCGCCGGAGCCGCCACCCGGAGCACGGACCGTCCCGGGGAGGTCCGGCGCTATTCCCTGGACGAAATGCTGTGAGGGCTGTATGGATGACAAGGGACTGGTGAATTTTGTGCTTTCATTTGCCGGAGAGATGAATGCGCTTCAGCGGTGCTATGCGCCGCTGCTGGAGAAGGCCAGAGAGCGGGGCGGGACCGCCGCCGTGTTCGCCGCTTACCGGACGGAGGCGGGGATGCTTTATGGCCGGTATCTGACGCCAGGGGAGCGAAGCTGCTGCGCGTCCATTGGCTCGCCGCCTATCTATGCCGCCCTGGAGGGCCTGACCCTCAGCACGGTGGAGCGGAAGGGGAAAAACCGGGCTGTGGCGGAGCTGCTGACCAGCGAGGGGCGTCTGGATTTCCAATTTAACCTTGTGTGTAAAAACGGCGAGTGGCGGATCAGCAGCTTCAGGCAGCGCCTTCACAGCGGACGCCGGATTTACCGGTGGGTCTATGGGGATTTTTAACGGGCAGGGGAAGGTCCTGCCCGTTTTTTTCGTTTTCCCCGCAACCCGGCGGCTCTGTTTGCCGACTATAAGGGTGAAAAGCGCTTTTCAGGAAGGAGGGGCCATTATGGAAGACCGGGAGATCATCGCCCTGTACTGGGCGCGTTCCGAGGACGCCATCCGTCAGACGGCCCAAAAGTATACGCTTTACTGCGGCGGCATCATCCGCCGGGTGCTGGGGGACGGACGGGACGCGGAGGAGTGCCTCAGCGACACCTGGCTGGGAGCCTGGAACGCCATGCCGCCCCAGCGGCCCGCCCGCCTGCCGGTCTTTCTGGGCCGCATTGCCCGGAACACGGCCCTGGACCGCTATGACTACAACAGCGCCCAGCGGCGGAGCGGCTTTGAAACGGCGCTGGAGGAGCTGGCGGAGTGCGTTGGCGGCACACCTATGGAGGAGGCCGTGGACCTGCGGCAGCTGGGGGAGGCTATTTCAGCATATCTGAATAAAGTGTCCCCGGCGGTCCGGCTGGTCTTTCTCCGGCGATACTGGTACTGCGACACCATCACGGAGCTTGCCGCAGCCACCGGCTTCACCCAGTCAAAAATCAAATCCATGCTCCGCCGGACCCGGCAGGGCCTGCGGACCTATCTCGTGAAGGAGGGCTATGACCTATGACAAGAGAAGAATTATTCCGCGCCGTGGGCGAGGTCCGGGAGGACCAGATCGAAGGGGCGGAAACCGTAAAGAAACAGGTCCGCCCCTGGCGGCGGGCGGGGGCCCTGGCGGCCTGTCTGGCGGTGATCGTGACGGCGGCGGCTGTCCCCGCCATCAGAGGACAGCCCCAGTGGACGTCCATTATTTACAGCTTCAACCCGGCGGTAGACCGTGAGAGCGGGGGAGACGCCGGAGGCGGCGCGACGGCAGGGGGGGCGGACGGCTCTTCCTACTGGACAGACGGCCCGGCCCGGCCCGGCCGTCCCGACTGGTCCACCGGCGTGGAGATCGGGGAGCTTAGCGGCCCGGGAGACAACGCCGGAGTGCTCGCCGAGGCCGCCTGTATGGCCTGGCTGTCTCCGGAGGAGATCTTTGCCCAGGACACGGCGGTTTTCCGGGGAACGGTTCAAGAGATGCAGTATTATCAGGTGGCGATGGACGGCCTTGGGAACATTCCGGTCTACTGCACCCGGGCCATCGTGGAGGTGACGGACTCCATCCGGGGAGACCTGACGGCGGGGGAGCGTTACAGCCTCCTCTGGATAGGGGCGAAGGGCTACCTGTCCACGACCCTGAGCGGCCCGCTGGAGGATCTGGAAGCGGGAGACGAGGCCGTTTTCATGCCCATTTCCACGGACCAAAATACCGGCTGGGAGCAGGGCGGCAGCTACTTCTGCTACGCTGACCTGGCGGAATTTTATCTGGGCGAGGGACAGCGCTATGTCTTCGCGGACACGGCTGAGGGTCTGGTTTTCGACCGGACCGTCTATGAGGAAATCGCGGACGCGGAGACCCTGGACGAAATTGCCGCCTATATCCGGGAGCAAATCGGGGAAGAGGAGGCTCAGTGGCGGGTCATCATCGGAGAGGAGACGGAGAGCGGCGGATACGTCTTTGTAGAGGGAGAAGAAGAGTCCCGGCCCGCGTCAGTGCCCGTCCTGCCCCAGACAGAGCCCTCAGAGACGGCGGAAGCGGGCCCCGTACAGGGCCCCGCCGGAGGGCTGGAAGAACTTCCCGGCGGCGCGTATATCGGAGGGTAACCGCAGGCGAAGCCCAAGCCCTCCCCAGGAGTTTCACCGCCCGGAGGCGGCGAAAGAAAATGAAATCCGTTTTTCATGACGACACAAAGTTCCCTCCTAGCGGCATAGCCGCTGCGGCCTGCGCTAAAAATGTGCCGCCGGCACATTTTCTTAACGCTGCGGCGTCATGAAAAACACTTCTCATCAGTTCTGGAGTGTGTGAAGCCCTCCACCCGCAAAGCGGGTGGAGGGCTGAGTGCGCGGAAGAACTGCATCCTTCCCCCTCGTCCAAAATCCGCAGATTTTGGACGAATTTTAAAACACGCCCTGAGCCATCATGGCGTCAGCGACTCTCTGGAAGCCGGCGATGTTGGCGCCCGCCACCAGGTTATAGCCCAGACCGTACATCTCGGCGGCCTCGACGCTCATATTGTAGATGGTATCCATGATCTGGTGGAGCTGCCTGTCGACCTCTTCCTCAGTCCACACCAGACGTTCGCTGTTCTGGGCCATCTCCAGGGCGGAGGTGGCCACGCCGCCGGCGTTGACGGCCTTGCTGGGGGCCACGATGATGCCGGGCTGCTCCATCAGGAACTTCAGCGCGTCGTTGGTGGTGGGCATATTGGCCACTTCGATATAATATTTCACGCCGTTGGCCGCAATCTGCCTGGCCTGCTCCATGTGGACGTCGTTCTGCATGGCGGAGGGCATGATGACGTCGGCCTTGACGCCCCAGGGCTTTTCGCCGGCATGGAACTCCACGCCGAACTTGTCGGCGTAATCCTGCACCCGGTTGCGGCCGCTGTTCCGCATCTCCACCAGATAGGCGATTTTCTCGTCGGTGGTCACGCCGTCGGGATCGTAGACGTAGCCGTCGGGGCCGGAGAGGGTGACGACCTTGGCGCCCAGCTCCCGGGCCTTCTTGCAGATGCCCCAGGTCACGTTGCCGAAGCCCGCGCAGGCGATGGTCTTGCCCTGAATGGACTCGCCCTCGTGCTTCAGGACGTTCTCCAGATAATACACCGCGCCGAAGCCGGTGGCCTCAGGACGAATCAGGCTGCCGCCGTAGGAAAAGCCCTTGCCGGTGAGGACGCCGTTCTCGAAAGCACCCTTGAGGCGGCGGTACTCGCCGTACAGATAGCCAATCTCTCTCGCGCCCACGCCCATGTCGCCGGCGGGCACGTCCACATCGGGTCCGATGTAGCGGTACAGGGCCTGCATGAAGCTCTGGCAGAAGCGCATGATCTCCGCGTCGGATTTCCCGGCGGGGTCGAAGTCGCTGCCGCCCTTGCCGCCGCCGATGGGCAGGCCGGTCAGGGAGTTCTTGAAGGTCTGCTCAAAGCCCAGGAACTTGATGATGCCCTCATACACATTTTTCTGGAACCGGAGGCCGCCCTTGTAGGGGCCGATGGCGCCGTTGAACTGGCAGCGCCAGCCGGTGTTGGTGTGCCAGGTGCCGTCGTCGGCCATCCAGCAGACGCGGAAGGTGAACATGCGCTCGGGCTCCACCATGCGGCCCAGCAGATCCACCTGCTCATATTCCGGGTGCTTCTCAATGACGGGCTCCAGGGAGGAGAGGACCTCCTCCACGGTCTGGACAAATTCCGGCTCATTGGCGTGCTTGGTTTTAACGCTCTCAATCACGCTGGACAGATATGCGTTCATCAAACATCCTCCTCTTAACTCTACTCTTTGTGTCTTTGTGATTTTGTTTGGCCCCGTCGGGGTTTTTCACTCTTAGTTTATCATTTGCGGCGGCAATAAACAAGGGCAGAATTTTGAATACCTACCAAACTTTTTTTCAATACACCAGAAAATGGGACCCCCTTTTTGTGCAAAGTGACAGAGGGCGGGGCTCCGGAAACAGACGGGCAGAATTTTTGCCCCCAAAACCGGGCCATGTTCTTGACTTTCGGAAGATAGAAGATATAATAAACATGAAAATACTTTCCTGAAAAAGGATTTTGAGGGAGGGACCTTTTATGTCAACCTATACCCTGGAAGTCGCGGGCCTGCGGCGGGAGCTGCCCATCTGCAAGGTTTCGGACGATTTGTACATCGCCGCCTTTATCTGCCTCGGGGACGCGGAGCTGACGGAAGCCTGCGCCCGGGAGCTGCTGAAGCTGGCCGCTCCGGGCAGCTATGACTGCATGCTCACCGCCGAGGCCAAGGGCATTCCCCTGATTCACGAGATGGCCCGGCAGTCCGGCACGGCCAAGTATTTTCTGGCCCGGAAGGGCCCCAAGGCCTACATGCGGAATCCCATCCATGTGGAGGACCAGTCCATCACCACCGCCGGGGTTCAGCGGCTGTATCTGGACGGGACCGACGCGGCAATGCTGGCGGGCAGGCGCGTCCTGATTGTGGACGATGTGATTTCCACCGGCGGTTCTCTCAAGGCCATGGAGGCTCTGGTGGAGCTGGCGGGGGGGACCGTGACGGGCCGGATGGCGGTGCTGGCGGAGGGTTCCGCAAAGGACCGGACGGACATTCAGTTCCTCGCGCCGCTGCCGCTGTTCAACGCCGACGGCAGCATTCGATAAGTCATATTGAGGCGGAACGCCGGCGCACTGTCTCCTGACGGCGCGCCGGCGTTTTAGTTGCAGACGTAAAAAGAGAACGAGAAATAAAAAGAGAACGAGAAAGAAAGAGAGACGCCCATGAGAACGAGAACCGTTTATTGGCTTCCGACATTCCGCGTCCTGGCCCTGTCGGCGGCGCTGCTGATGATTTGCTCCGGTCTGGTGCGGATTGCCTGGGTGATGGGAGAATCGGCGCTGAGCCGTCCCTTCTGGCTGTTTCAGATTCTGCTGCCGCTGGCGGCCAATGTGTGTTTTGTGGGGATTCTCTTTCTGGACGGAAGAGAACGCCTGTACCGCTCCGCTGTGCCGGTGTGGCTGGGGTGTATCTTCTTCGCTGTAAAGGCTTTATCCTTTCCCTCTCTTCTGCGCACGGTGCTCTGCCTGCTTCTCTACGCGCTGGTGGCGGTACTTTACACCGCTACGGTGGTGGGACATGTGCCGACGCAGGCGCCGCTGTGGCTGCTGTTCGGCCTGCCGATGGTCTACCACATCATCGTAGAGGACCGGCAGAAAATCGGCTGGCCGGTTCACGACTGGCTGCCGGAGATTTCCGTGCTGTGCTGTATGGCGGCGCTGCTGTGCTTATCCCTGGCCATGAGGCGGCGGCCTGTGGAAGAGGGGGCCTATGTCCGCCGCTTCGGAGACCGGAACGACGGCCGCCGCCTGCGGACCCTGTCGCCTATTTTCGCCGTGTCGCCCTATATCATGAAGACCCGCAACACGTCCCAGAATTTCATTGCCGACCAGTTCGAGGTCACGGCGGTGGACCGCTATATCGCGGAGAAGCGTCAGGCGGGCTGGAAGGGCTTCGGCGTCCTCCATGTCATCCTGGCGGCCTATGTCCGGACCTGCGCCCGGTATCCGGGGCTGAACCGGTTCATTGCCGGCCAGCGGGCCTACAGCCGGGACCGGGTGATCGAGGTCAATATGACCATCAAAAAGGAGATGTCCACCGCCTCGCCGGATACCGTCATCAAGGTCACTTTTGACCCCGCCGACACGGCGGAAACCGTGTTTCGCCGCTTTGACAAGGCGGTTCAGGAGGTAAAGAACACGCCGCTGAATTCCTCCTTTGACCAGTTGGCCGGCGCTTTGAACCGGGTGCCGGGCCTTCTGCTGCGAGGGGTGGTGGCTTTGCTGCAGGGAGGGGACTACTTCGGTCTGCTGCCCCAGTGGCTGACAAGGCTTTCCCCTTTTCACGGCTCTCTGTTCATCACGTCTATGGCTTCCCTGGGCATTCCGCCCATTCATCATCACCTCTATGACTTCGGCAATGTCCCCGTCTTCTGCGCCTTTGGCCGGAAGCGCCGGGTGTATGAGACGAAGCGGGATGGCAGTGTGGTGTGCCGGAAATACATAGACTGCAATTTCGTCACCGACGAGCGGATTGCGGACGGCTTTTATTACGCCTCCGCCATTCGTTATATCCATGGCATTTTCAGTGATCCCTGGCAGCTGGACCAGCCGCCGGAGACGGTGAACCGGGACCAGCCGTGACCGGAGGGGCGGAGGGTTTAAGCTCGGGGCCTCAAAACTTTGAATCTATGAAACCCTTGCGGCACAAGGGCCGCAACCACAGGTTGACAAAGTTCCACGTGCTGCGTTCTTGCTTTTTTGGGCGGGGAGGACTACCATAGGGCCAATCCAAAGGAAAGTGAGAGGTTTGTGAGCACATGAAAACATTTTCAGCGAAACTGCTGGAGCTCCGCCGCCGAAAGGGCCTGTCTCAGGAAGAGCTGGCAGACCGTTTAGGGGTTACCCGGCAGTCCGTCAGCAAGTGGGAGGGCGGCGCGGCAATGCCGGAGCTGAGCAAATTGGTTGCCCTGTCGGAGCTGTTTTCCGTCAGCGTGGATTATCTGGTGAAGGATTACTTGGAGGAGCCGGAGCGTCCGGAGTCCTCCATACCGAGGTCCACAGCAAAGCTGGAGGAACAGGTGGAAGAGATCAGCCGGTATTTCCGGACCTGGGAGTGGACCAGCAAAACAAAGGTGTTTGGCATCCCTCTGGTTTCTGTCTGCTTTTGTATGTACCCCCATATGTCGCGCTGCCGGAAGACCGCCAAGGGTATCGTCGCCATCGGCAACATCGCGGTGGGCGTGGTGGCGTTAGGGCTCCTCAGCGCGGGTGTATTCAGCATTGGCGCTTTGAGCGCCGGCGTGTTTGCCTTGGGCGCTCTGGCATTTGGCCTGGCGGCGCTGGGCCCGGTGGCCATCGGCCTGATGGCGTTCGGCCCTGTGGCAATAGGTCTGTGGTACGCCGGAGGCGTGGCGGCATTGGGCGGAAAAATCTCTGTAGGCGTTGCCGCGGTGGGGGAGACTGCTGTAGGTTATGACGCTGCGGGAAAACAGGTCCTTTTATGGGGAAACGGTCTGACCAGCGCAGAGGTAGAGACCTTTCTTCTGGAGTACCACCCCAATCTCTGGAGGCCGCTGCTGAAGCTGCTGGCTTTTTTCGGCGCGAACATCAAGTGATTCAAATAGGAAAAGCGTGGAGGAGAAACCTCCACGCTTTTTTATGAATGCAGCATCTGCCCCTCGATGATTCGATAGACCTTTTCGGCGTCCGCAATTTCCTCAAAGCCCACGCCGGGAACGCGGTGGCGGTGCTTCCCGGCTCCGCAGGACGTGGGGGGCCGGAACCAGATGGTCCCGGTCCCGTTGGCGCGGACCTCCTTTTGCAGCAGGGGAATCTGCCCATAGGGCAGAAAAACGGTCTCCCGGCGGCTTTGCAGGATGACCCGCCGGTCCGTCACGGCGTAGCAGGTTCCCGCCAGCTGCCAGGCCCGGAAGAAGAAACGTCCCACGGTGATATAAAGTCCCATCAAAACGAAGGGGATGCCCCAGATTTTGAACAGCAGCGGCCCGCCGGCGGCGATGACGCCGATTTCCCAGAAGATGGCGAAGCCGCACCAGAGCAGACTGAAGGGAATTGCGAGGAGATCGGACCGCTGAAAATGAATGCCGCGCTCCGGCGCGCCCTCCCAGAGAAGAACCTCGCCGGGCTGGAGCTGTGTGCGGATGCTTTGCCTGTTCTCGTCCATACGATACTCCTTATTGTGTCTTCCCCAGGACTTCCCGGCGGACGAAGTCGAAGGCGGCGTCCTCACCCTCGTCCCGGAGCTTGACCAGAATGGTTTCCAGCAGGGCGGCGGTCTCCGGATGGAGGAGGAGCCGCCGGTTCTTGCCCCTCTGAAAGAACTGGTAGGGGTGGGAATCGTTGTAGTTGTCTCTCTGATAGACCTTGCTGGCGGCCAGCCGGTCGCAGAACATCTCTGCGATGTACTTGTTGGGCATCCGCACGCCGCCGATGCCACTGCCGTCCTGCTGATAGTCGGTCCAGTATTCAAAATGGTGGCGGTTGCGGCCCTTGTGGTGGAGCCAGGCGGCGCTGTAGCCGAAGAGCTTTCGCTGCTGGTCGTTAGGGCTGTGATCCCCTTGAAAATAGCGGACCCCCGCCCAGAATTCCACCGGGGAGAATTTGGACAGGTCGTGGGTCAACCCCTGCCAATACAGTCCCAGGCGGAAGCAATACTTCCGTACCAGGCACCGGTGATAGCAGATGGTTTTCAGATGTCCCCAGAAATGCAAGGCGTTTCACCCCGTTCGCAGAATGATTCAGGTGCAGTATCATACTCATTTCAAAGAAAGCGATTTCGTTTTATTTGAAAGAAATGGAAATGCATGCTGCGTTTCCGTTTTACGCCCCAATAGCGCAAAACACGTCTCAACGCATTTTTGACGTAATTCTGCGCAGCCGTTGGCGGTTTTGCCGGGCGTCCCCCTTGCGGGGGAAAAGCTTCTCAAGCTTTTGAATGGATTCTATTATAACACGCCGGGCAAAAAAAGACGAGGTTTTTTTGCATGGAATTCCGCCGTCCGCAGAAACTATTTTCCGGCAAAGCATGTCTATCAATTTTCAGGGTACAGCCCTGACAGGGGGAATGGGATGGACTCCGGAATTTACGACTGCCCCAGGGTCTGGGGGGACCTGCTGCCGGAGGGGGTCCGGCAGCTGTGGGAGCCGGAGGCGCTGGCGGAACGGGTGTGGTCTCTGCTGGTGCTGACGGCGGAGGGCTGCCGCCGTCTGGAGGGGACAGGTCCCCTCTGCCGGATTCTGCTGGCGCCGGGGGACTGCCCGCCGGCGTTGCTGGCCGGGGCGGAGACCGTGATATCCTACGGACTGTCGCCCCGGGACAGCCTGACGCTCTCCAGTCTGGCGGAACCGGTGCTGTGCGTGCAGAGGGCGCTGCCCCGGCCGGACGGAAGGCTGGTGGAGCCCCAGGAGTTTCCCCTTCCGCCGCTGCCCGCCCCGGCGGAACAGATGCTGCCGCTGCTGGGGCTGCGGCTGTTGCAAATGCCGCTGACAGACGGCCTGTTTCCACCGTAAAATCAGGGCATCCACTTCAAAATAAGGAGGGCAATGTATGCCGCTGATGGGCTGGGTGCTGCTGATTGGCATTGGCGCGGCTGTGGCGCTGTGGGAATACGCGCTGAGCAAGGGGACCCGGGGCCCCTCCCGCTGCATAGGCTGCGGGAAATGCGACAGGGACGGAATCTGCATTCTCACCGGGAAGCCGGTGGGACCCCGCCGGACAAAGCCCGGCGGGGAGCATCCGGGCACAGGCTCAAATGCTGTTGATTGAACATGAGGGAAACCCTCTGATCGGTTTTCCCTCAAGTGCCCTTTCCCTTCCGAACATGAAAAAGCTTTCTTAGAATCTGCATTCACAGCCGGGGGATGCCGGATGGGCGAGGATTTTTCTCGTCAGACAAGGAGAGCGCCCGCGGCCATACTGACGTATGGCAAGGGAGATCGACGCAGTATGGTGGGAAAAAGACCGGCCGG
This sequence comes from uncultured Oscillibacter sp., assembly GCF_947654275.1. GTDB lineage: Bacteria > Bacillota > Clostridia > Oscillospirales > Oscillospiraceae > Oscillibacter. The sequence continues at coordinate 48,158 of NZ_CANTJS010000016.1, forward strand.
ACGGCGTGCAGCGGCTGTGAATGCAGGTTCTTATACTCGGATGCTCGGGAATATAGACTGGACGGCGCAGGCCAGATAGGTTCTGCCGGTGTCCTCCATGTGGAACGCGTGGTTGGAGAAGCACCAGGTGGCCATAATGCCCCGGACCACGCTTTCCAGATAGGTGAAGAGTCCGGCGGCGGAGAGGCCGGTTTGCGCCTCGTCCATATGGGCGGAAATTTCCTGGTAGAGGATGCGGCTGAAGGTCCGCTTCTGCAGATGCTCCGAGGGCCCCGGCACGCAGGCCCCCAGATTCAGGGAATAGGCGAGGCAGGTGAGCTCGTAGCCGGCCAGCTCGGAAAACTCCAGTTCCAGGGAGAGGAATTTCAGGACGCGCTCCCCGCCCTGGCTGTCCGGACGGTCCCGGAGCCAGGCGGCATAGTGCTTTTCTACATAAGCGCCCAGGTCCGCGTAATAGCTTTCACGGATGATGTCCTCCTTGGACCTGTAATGGACGTAAAAAGAGCCCTTGGCGATGCCCGCTCTGGCGCAGATTTCGCTGACGGTGACATTCGCGTAGCCCTTTTCTTTGATGAGTCCCGCCGCCGTGGAGAAAATTTTCTCCTTTGTGGCGGCGGCTTTTTCCTTTCGGCTCTGATATTCCATGAAAACGCTCCTTTCCAAGGCCCGGTATTGACAGAGGGACGGGACTGTGTTATAATAATGACCGTGGTCATTGACTGTGGTCAATTCTATTGTACCAGAAAAGGGAGGGCTCTGCAAGATGTTTCTTTTCAATCTGACGTATGTCAAGCCTCTGGACGAAATCGAAAGGCTGCTGCCAGCACACATCGCGTTTCTGGACGCCTTCTATGCCGGGGGGAAATTCCTGTGCTCCGGCCGGAAGGAGCCCCGTACCGGCGGCGTGATTCTCTGCCGCTGCGAGAGCCGCCGGGAGGCGGAAAAAATCCGGGACCAGGACCCCTTTTTTCAGGAGGGGGCGGCGGAATATGAGATCATCGAGTTCCTGCCCACGAAGATGTCCGAAAGGTTTCAGGCCCTGCTGGGGTGATTCTGGGGTAAAATCTTTGATTCTGGCAAATCTTCTGGTTGACAAACGTGGGAAAAGGCATATAATAACACTGTTCAATCAGCCAAACGCCGTGAAAAAGCCAGCGTCACGAAACGGTTCTCAGCGAGAGGGGGAGGGTGGAAGCCCCTTGTCCACGCCGTGCCGCAGCCACTTTGGAGCAGTCCGCGAGGAGCGGAACGGCTCATCCCCGTTACCGGATGACTCAAGATGTCTCCGCCTGTGCGGCGGGGGATAATTAGGGTGGTACCGCGAAGCGCGCCTTCGCCCCTATGCCGGGGCGGAGGTTTTTTTGTTTTTGTTTTCTTGCTTTTTTGCTTTTTGGCTTTTTTGCGTGGAAGGGAGGTGTCAGATGAAAAATTTCCAGAACTATACCCCGGAAAAATACGGCGGGCCCGACTATCAGAAGGTCGAGGACGGCATTTATTGGGGCCCGAATCCCTATTCCCTTTCGAGGCCGGGGATTGAGGAGCTTTTTGTTACGTCGCTTTCCTTCGAGATGGAGCCGGACCGGTACGGCGAGGAGGGCGGCTGTCCCCAGGACATCACCCAGGTTCCCTTTGAGGATATTCTGGACGACTATTCCGTGTTTGTCACCGATTTTTATGACGCCCTGAACCAGGAAAGCGACTGCACCTGTTATCAGGAATTCGGCGCCTTTGAGATCGAGAATATCCGAAACCTCCGGGGCCTGATCGGCAAGCGCTTCTACGCCGTGTTCTGCGGGAAGGACGACCCGGAGGGCGGCGGTTCCGAGTACAAAATTGTCATCGAATAACTATCATGAAATCATTATTTTAGGAGGTAATTCCCATGTCCCATCCCTATCACGGCCTCAACGAGCTGCGGGAGATGTTCCTCAGCTACTTTGAGAGCAAGGGCCACCTGCGCCTGCCCAGCTTTTCCCTGATTCCCCCCGCCAGCGACGCCAGCCTGCTGCTGATAAACAGCGGCATGGCCCCCATGAAAACCTGGTTCACCCGGGAGGAGGAGCCTCCCCGGGACCGGGTCTGCACCTGCCAGAAGTGCATCCGCACCGGAGACATTGAAAACATCGGCAAGACAGACCGCCACGGCACCTATTTTGAGATGCTGGGCAACTTCTCCTTTGGCGACTATTTCAAGAAGGACGCCATCCCCTATTGCTGGGAGTTCCTCACCCAGGTGGTGGGTCTGGAGGAGGACCGTCTCTATCCCTCCATCTATCTGGACGACGACGAGGCCTTTGAAATCTGGAACAAGGACATCGGCATCCCCGCCCAGCGGATTTTCCGCTTCGGCAAGGAGGACAATTTCTGGGAGCACGGTGCGGGTCCCTGCGGTCCCTGCTCCGAGGTCTACTATGACCGGGGAGAGGAGCACGGCTGCGGCAAGCCCACCTGCACCGTGGGCTGCGACTGCGACCGCTATATTGAGGTCTGGAACAATGTGTTCTCCCAGTTCGTCAACGATGGCGAAGGCCACTATGAGGAAATGACCAACAAAAATATTGACACCGGCATGGGCCTGGAGCGGCTGGCCTGCGTGTGCCAGAATGTGAATTCCCTCTTTGATGTGGACACGGTGATGAACATTACCAACCAGGTCAGCGAAATCACCGGAGCCCACTACGGCGAGAGCCACAGGACCGACGTCTCCCTCCGGGTCATCACGGACCACATCCGTTCCGGCGTCATGATGATCTGCGACGGCGTGCTGCCCAGCAACGAGGGACGGGGCTACGTCCTCCGCCGCCTGCTCCGCCGGGCCGCCCGCCATGGCCGTCTTCTCGGCGTGAATCATCCCTTCCTCCATGAGGTGGTGGATACGGTGATTCACGAAAATGAGTCCGCCTATCCCGACCTCCGGGAGAAGCAGGGCTATATCACCAAGGTTATCCGCACCGAGGAGGAGAATTTTGCCCGGACCATCGACGGCGGCCTCCGTATCTTCAACGACCTGCTTTCCGCCCACAAGCAGCGGGGCGAGACGGTATTCTCCGGCGCGGACGCCTTCAAGCTCTATGACACCTTCGGCTTCCCCATTGACCTGACGGTGGAGATGGTGGAGGAAGAGGGCATGAGCGTGGACCGCCCCGGCTTCGACCAGCTCATGGAGGAGCAGCGGGTTCGGGCCAGAAAAGCCCGGGAGGCCCTGGGAGACCTGGGCTGGGCCGGTATCGAGTTCGGCAGCGACGTGCCCGCCACGGAGTTCGTGGGCTATGAGCGGAACGAGACCGCGGCCACCGTGCTGGCCATCATCGTAGAGGGCGAGTTCCAGGACGAAATCGTCGCCGGGGCCGAGGCCACTATTGTGCTGGACCGAACCACCTTCTACGCCGAGATGGGCGGCCAGACCGCCGACCACGGCGTTATCATGGCTGGACCGAACCTCCCGGTGGAGCGGGCCTCCGCCGTCTTCCAGGTGACGGATGTGCAGAAAAACAAGGGCGGCAAGTTCCTTCACACCGGCCGTCTGCTGGAGGGCCGTCTGATGACAGGGGATGCTGTCAGCACCTCCATCGACGCGGATCGCCGCACCGCCATCCGCCGGGCCCACAGCGCCACCCATCTGCTGGACGCGGCCCTGAAGAAGGTCCTGGGGGACCATGTCCACCAGGCGGGCTCTCTGGTGGAGCCGGACCGCATCCGCTTCGACTTCACCCACTTTGAGGCCATCACCCCCGAGCAGCTCAGCGAGATTGACCGGCTGGTGAACGACGCCATTCTGGAGGGCTACCCCGTCGTCACGGAGGTCCTGCCCATTGAGGAGGCCAAAAAGAAGGGCGCTGTGGCTATGTTTGGCGAAAAGTACGGCGACGTGGTCCGTGTGGTGGAGATGGGAGATTTCTCCATGGAGTTCTGCGGCGGCACCCACCTGGACAACACCGCCAAGGCCGGTCCCTTCCGCATCAAGTCCGAGGGGTCCGTGGCCTCCGGCGTGCGGCGGATTGAGGCCACCGTGGGCCGTTTGACTCTGGAGACGGTGAACCGGAACCAGCAGATGCTGTTCCACGCCGCCCAGATGCTGAAAACCACCCCCGGCGAGCTGGAGAGCCGCATTGAGCAGCAGACCATGGAGATGAAGGAGCTGCGCCAGGCGCTGGAGAAGTTCAAGGCCGAGGCCTCTCTGGGCGAGGCCCGGAGCTTCCTCATGAGCGCCAAGGACGTGGGCGGGCTGAAGGTTCTCACCGCCCAGCGCAACGGCCTGGACGCCAATGCCCTGCGGAAAATGGGCGACTTCCTCCGGGACAAGGAACCCGGCGTGGTGGGCGTCATGGCTACGGTCAACGACGGGAAAATCACCTTCCTGGCGGTCTGCGGCAAGGACGCCGTGGCGAAGGGAATCAAAGCCGGCGACATCATCAAAACCATTACCCCGGTCTGCGGCGGCAAGGGCGGCGGCAAGCCCGACAGCGCCATGGGCGGCGGAACCGACCTTCTGAAGCTGGACGACGCGCTGGCTATGGTGGACGACTTCGTGGCCGGGAAGCTGGGCTGATTTACCAGTTTTTTTGGGGGTCCGTCTCACCGGCGGGCCTCCCGGCCCCATGGACGGAGCGTGCCTGAAGCGGTCCGGGCGCACAGGCGTCCGGAACCGTTCGAGGGAGCAGAAAAAGGATGCGGCGAAGAGGCTGATAAAGCTGTATGCTGATAAAAAAGGAGCGTGCCATATGCTGATTGAATTTGACAAGATGGAAACCGCCGTCATCCCCCAGATGCGGGGCGGCGAAAAGGAAGCCCGCATGGAACTGTTCAACGACGGAGCCTGCAAAATCATGCGGGGGCGGCTGATTCCCGGCGCAACCATCGGGATGCACACCCATGACACCAGCAGTGAGATCATTTATATTCTCTCGGGGAAGGGCCGCATTCTCTATGACGGCGGCTGCGAGCCCCTGGAGCCCGGCTCCTGCCACTACTGCCCCAAGGGCCACGCCCACAGCCTGATGAACGACGGGGGCACCGAGGATCTATGCTTCTTCGCCGTGGTGCCGGAGCAGTGAGCACCCGGGAGGATTTGGCGCGGTTCCGGGCGCTGGAGATTGATGCCTCGTCCATCGGCCTGGAACGGAGCGCCGGATTCAAGCCGTATTTCTGCACCCCGGAGGGGGCGGAGCCTGTGGGCACCCTCGGCTGTGACGGCGTGCATTTCATCCTTCTGCCGGGGGACCAGCGGGTTTTCTGCGTGGACCCGGCCATGGGGGAAGAGGGGACCTATGTGCTGCCGGTGGGGGCGGATTTCCGGGAATTTCTCTCCTTCCTGCTGTACTGCCGGGACGCCAATCCGATGTCTCAAATCTGGTGGATGACAGAGGAGCAGTTCCGGGCCCTTCTGGCGGAGGACAGTGCCGCCAGGGAACGCGGAGACATTCCGGAATATTTCGCCGCCAGGGACGCCGCACTGACAACCGTCGCGGAGGCCTTCGGCCTGGAGCCCCGGGACCCCTTTGCCGCTGTCAGGCGGATGCAGAAGGCCTTTGACCCGGCGGGCCTGGTGTTCTCCGATGAATACTATGATGTTCTGGGCCTGGAAAATCCCAGGGGGACGGCTGCGGCTTCCGGAGCGCATCCGCATACCCTTGAAATCCCTACGGAGACCGGAGGAGAAGAGACATGATGCCCAAAGACCCCGCGATTCTGCTGAGCTACGTCAACACGAAGCTCCGGGACGAGTTCCCCAGTCTGTCCGAGCTCTGCGCCGCACTGGACGCCGACGAGGCGGCCCTGCGGGAGGCTCTGGCGGCGCTGAATTACGAATACGACGCCGGACGGAACCAGTTTGTTTAAAGGAGGCCCGCTGATGTCATTCCCGATATTCAAGTACCACCCTGACCCCTTCAAAACGGAGGTGTTCAAGAGGCGGGAGGAGGCGGTCTGCTGCCCCTGCTGCGGCAAAGAGACCTTCGTCACCTATGAGGGGCCCTTCTACAGCGTGGAGAACGTGGAACACCTGTGCCCGGACTGCATCGCCAGCGGCGCGGCGGCGGAGAAGTTCGACGGCGATTTTCAGGACAGCGAATCTGTGGACGAGATCGACGCCCCCGAAGCGCTGGAGGAGCTGACCTGCCGGACGCCGGGCTACTGCGGCTGGCAGCAGGAGTACTGGCGAGCCCACTGCGGCGACTTCTGCGCCTTCGAGGGTTACGTGGGCTATGAGGACCTGAAAGCGCTGGGCGTTTTGGAGGAGGTTTTGGAGGACCCGGACATGGACGACTGGATTCGGGAGAATCTGGAAGCCCTCGGCAACGGCAGCCTCCAGGGCTATCTGTTCCGGTGTCTCCACTGCGGGAAGCACCTGCTGCATGTGGACTGTGATTGAGAGGAAATCGCGGACCTGACCATGAAGGAGATTCCGGAAGAAATCAAATACAAATAAAGTCAAAAAAGCCAAAAAAGTCAAAAACAAAGGAGGTTTTTCCATGTCCGACTGCTTATTCTGCAAAATCATCGCCGGGGAGATTCCCAGCAGCAAGGTCTATGAGGACGACGTCTGCTTCGCCTTCAACGACATCGCCCCCCAGGCCCCCACCCATTTTCTGGTGGTGCCCAAGGCCCATATCGGCTCTGTCTCCGAGGTGGACGGGAGCAACAGCGCCGTGGTGGCCCACATCTTCGAGGTTATCGCCAAACTGGCCGGGGAACAGGGGATGGAGAGCTACCGCGTGGTTTCCAACATCGGGGAACAGGCGGGCCAGAGCGTATTCCACCTGCATTTCCATGTGCTCAGCGGCCGGGATATGACCTGGCCTCCGGGCTGACGCCGGGCGCTTCAAAGGGAAAGGGACCCTCTGCGGGTCCCTTTCGCGCCCTTCCGCTGGTTTTTTAAAAACGCCGGCGGATTCGGGCTGTTTACGGCCTGTTTTTTTTATAGGTCAGATATCCCTCCAGAATCAGGGAGGCTGCAACGGCGTCCACCATTTTTTTCCGCTTTTTGGCGTTTTTTCCGGCGTTGAAGAGAATCTGATGGGCGTCGATGGTGGTGCGCCGCTCGTCCCAGAGGACCACCGGCAGGCCGGTGACGGTCCGCAGCAGCTCCGCCATGGCCTCCGCCTTTTCGGCCCGGGGGCCCCGGCTGCCGTCCATGTTGAGAGGGTGGCCCAGGACCAGCTCCTCCGCGCCGTGTTCCCTGGCCAGCGCAGCAATCTGCTCCGCAGCGGCTTCCGGGCGGTAGGCGGTGACGGTGGCGGTGAAGCCCGCCAGCAGTCCGGTGGGGTCGGAAATGGCGACGCCGGTGTGGGCGTCTCCATAGTCAATGGCCATAATGCGCATAGAGAAGGTCCTCCTTATGTGATGGATTGCCGCGGCCCGGGCAGGCCGGATGCCTGACGTCTATTATATCCCATTGCGCCTGCCGGCGCAAGCGGAAGCGGCCCCGATGGGCCAAAGGGCCTGAAGCGGTCCGGGATGTCCTGATTTTTTGAAAATTTTGTGAAAAAAGAGGTTGACCTGCCGCCTTTTATGTGCTATACTCAAATTTACCTGTGAGCGGGGTCTTTTTGTCGTGCCCTTTTCGCTTTTCGGACCACGGCGATGCAGTTCCCGGCAGGGAGGCAGTCGGCCTTCCCCGGAGGAAGGCCAATATAAGGAGGTGCCGTTAAATGCGTGTAAAAGTGACCCTTAGATGCAACGAGTGCAAGCAGAGAAACTACAATACGATGAAGAACAAGAAAAACACTCCGGACAAGCTGGAATTGAACAAGTATTGCCGTTTCTGCCGGAAGCACACGCTCCACAGCGAGACCAAATAATTTTTGAGAAAGGGCGTATCAAACAAAATGGCAGAAGCGAAAAAGAAGGATCGCGGCCTTTGGTTCCGCGAAATGAAAAGCGAGCTGAAAAAGGTCGTCTGGCCCAACAGGCAGACCGTGACGAAGAACACCGGCACCGTGCTGCTCTGCTCTTTGCTGATTGGCGCGTGCATCTGGATCTTTGATTTCGCGGCGGTCTCCTTTGTCCAGATCATTCTGAGCGTCTTCGGCGCCTGAGGACCGGCGGATATGGCAGACAGCGCGAAGTGGTATGTCGTCCATACCTATTCCGGCTATGAAAACGCCGTCAAGACCAGCATTGAGAAGTTCGTGGTCGGACGGGGCATGCAGGATATGATCCTCAGAATCGAAATTCCCATGGAAACCGTCATGGAAATCACCGAAAGCGGCACTTCCAAGGAAGTGGACCGGAAGGTATTCCCCGGCTATGTGCTGATTAAGATGATTATGACGGACGAGACCTGGCACCTGGTACGGAATGTACGGGGTGTTACCGGCTTTGTCGGCACGGCCAACAAGGCCATCCCCCTTACGGAGGAGGAGGTTCTGGCCATGGGCATGGAGAAGCACGAGATCGTGGTCCAGTACAAGCTGGGCGACCATGTGCGGATTGTGGACGGCCCGCTGGCCAGCTTCACCGGCATTGTGGAGGAGATCGAGCCCGAGAAAAACCGGGTCAGCGTCATGGTCTCCATGTTCGGCAGAGAGACGCCGGTGGATTTGGAACTGGACCAGGTAGAGGTCCTGAGCTGACACATTGCGTCCCGGAGGGGACGCCCGCCGGAGGGCCGCCGGCCCGCGCGAGGGCGCGGAGGCGGAGACCGGCGCAGGTGGGAGGGAACGGACAGTTCCCGCCAGGGCGGTCGGGGAAACGGACCGCCGCACCACATTTCAGATTTTAGGAGGTGCCGTTTCATGGCACAGAAAATTACCGGTTATGTGAAACTGCAGATTCCCGCGGGCAAGGCGACGCCCGCTCCCCCCGTTGGCCCCGCTCTGGGCCAGCACGGCGTGAATATCGCCGCCTTTACCAAGGAATTCAATGAGCGTACCAAAAACGACGTGGGCATGATTATCCCCGTGGTGATTACCGTGTACGCCGACCGTTCCTTCTCCTTCATCACCAAGACGCCTCCGGCGGCTGTGCTGATTAAGAAGGAATGCAATATTGAGTCCGGCTCCGGCGTCCCCAACAAGACGAAGGTCGCCACCATTTCCAAGGCCTCCGTCCAGAAAATTGCCGAGATTAAGATGAAAGACCTGAACGCCGCCAACCTGGAGTCCGCCATGAGCATGATCGCGGGCACCTGCCGTTCCATGGGCGTCATCGTCGGCGACTGAGCGCAGCCGGTACGGCGCAAATTTGAAGTAAAACGCGCCAACTGAGCGGCCGGAGACGGACCGCTCCATACAGTGGGAGGAATCCATTCCGAAGAACCACTATGAGGAGGAAGTTACTGTGTTTAGAGGCAAGAAATATAAGGAAAGCGCCAAGCAGATTGATCGGAATACCCAGTATGAGGCCCCCGAGGCCCTGGCTCTGATCTGCAAGACTGCCAGCGCTAAATTTGACGAAACCGTGGAGCTCCACGTGAAGCTGGGCGTCGACTCCCGTCACGCCGACCAGCAGGTCCGCGGCGCCATCGTTCTGCCCCACGGAACCGGAAAGACCGTCCGGGTTCTGGTGTTCACCAAGGGCGACAAGGTGGAAGCCGCCAAGGAAGCCGGCGCGGATTATGTCGGTGACATGGATCTGGTGGAGAAGATTCAGAAGGAAAACTGGTTTGACTTCGACGTGGTGGTTGCCAGCCCCGACATGATGGGCGTGGTGGGCCGCCTCGGTAAGGTCCTGGGCCCCAAGGGCCTGATGCCCTCACCCAAGGCCGGCACCGTCACCCCTGACGTGGCCAAGGCTGTGAAGGAGGTCAAGGCCGGTAAGATTGAGTACCGTCTGGACAAAACCAACATCATCCACTGTCCCATCGGCAAGGTCTCCTTCGGCCCTGAGAAGCTGGTGGAGAACTACAATGCCCTGATTGGCGCCATTGTGAAGGCGAAGCCCGCCGCCGCCAAGGGTCAGTATATCCGCAGCTGCGTCGCGGCCTCCACCATGGGCCCCGGCGTGCGCATGAGCACCGCCAAGCTGGTGTAAATATGGCTGAAAGGGGGACGCAGGTCCCCCTTTTTTCATGTCTCACCGGCGCCGCCGCCTCAAGGTTCCGGGGTGGAAAAACACCCGTGTCCGAGGCGGCATTCCGCTGGGTTTCAAAAGCCTCCGGCTGAAGGCCGGAGGCTTTTCAAGCTTGATACGGCTGCCGGACGGTTTTTGCTGTCCGGCTGATTTTTTATAGTCACCGCAGTTGAAAAGAAGCATCCGCTTCTTTTCAACAAGTGCGGC
>NZ_CANTJS010000017.1 GCF_947654275.1 uncultured Oscillibacter sp.
GCTGACCGAGGCCATCCGGGCCGCCAAGGCTGCGAAGTAAGTACTGGCGTTCAAATAGGAACCCCCCGGCTTTGCCGGGGGGTTCTTCATAGACGGACAAAGCCCTATGTTACCAGCGAGCGCGTCCCGTTGCGCAAGTACGGTCTGACACCCGCAAGAGCTCTGCTGCTTACCGCCTGTAAACGGGCTCAGAAATTTCCCATCGTCAGTTGTTCTCCAGCCTTATCCTCATCTAATTGATGCTTTATGTACTCTGCGATTTTTTCGCATTCTTTCCCGCAGTGCCCACATAATACCCACGACACCAAAATTCTCGATTCCGATACTAATACCTTAACTCTGGAAATTTCTCATAGATCATCAGACCGCTCTTTCCTTTCAAATACCCCATAAAGCTCGACACCGCCGCTTTAGGCGGAATCTCTACCAGCATGTGGATATGGGCTGGACACACTTCTGCTTCTATTATTTTAATCTTCTTCCGCTCACATAATGCTCGCAGTATTTCTCCTATCTCTCGTTTTTTCTCCATAGAACACCTTCCTGCGATACTTCGGTGCAAACTCTACATGGTATTTGCAAGTTCACTTCGTGTGTGATAAGCTCTTTACGTCATTCACGTTTGGATGACCTCCCTTTGCTTACTCGATGCAGCTGCCAGACCGCATCTCTATTCTAGAGCAAAGGGAGTTTTCTTGTCTACATCATCGCCATGAGGCTTCTTTTGAACCACTCGCCTAGCGAGTGGTTTTCTGGTTACAAAAAAACGCGGGCAGGAAAAACTCCTGCCCGCGTTTCATCGTTCTTTACTAAGACCCAGCAAATAATCGGTGCTGACGCCGTAGTACCTACTCAGTGTGATCAGATGGTGGATGGGAAGCTCATTGGCCCCCCGCTCATAGCGCGCATACATGGTCTGGGAGGTTCCCAGCACTTCAGCGATCTGTGTCTGAGTCTTATCGGCGTCCTCGCGCAAATCACGCAGAATACGTACATACTCCATCTCATCCACGTTCGACACCCCCTATGGACTTTTCCCGTTTCGGTCTTGCTTTTTATAATTTATCATAAAAAAACTGGTAAGTTGGACCTACAATACACAATTTTACTATAAATTCTTCGTGTTTTTCGGCAAAACCCGGCAAATTCCATATATTTAACGCATTAAAGTTTGATATTTTCCCGAAAATTCCAATGCAGCCCCCCTCTGAGGCCTCCGGAGCGCTTTACAAGCGGTCATTTTCCCTGTATAATGAACTGCGGCCCTGCGGGGGCCGGGGGCCCTCCGGGCTCACCCTGTTTTATTTTATCATATGCTTTACTCTATGAAAAGAGGAAATACACTATGGAATACACACAAGGCGTCCGGTTCGACAGCCTGGGTCTGTCGCCCGAAATCATGCGCGCCATTCAGCGCCGGGGGCTGGAGATGACCACTCCGGTTCAGGCCGGCTGCATCCCCCCTATGATGGACTGGCAGGACGTGATTGCCAAGGCTCCCACCGGTACTGGAAAGACCTTTGCCTACGGCATCCCCATCATTGAGCACACGAATCCCGAGGACGAGTCCGTCCAGGCCGTCATCCTGGCTCCCACCCGGGAGCTGGCCATTCAGATTACCGACGAGCTCCGGGACATCGCCGCCTTCCGCCCCGGGGTCCGCAGCGTGTGCCTCTACGGCGGACAGCCCATCGGGAAGCAGATCGAGGCCCTGAAAAAGCGCCCCCAGATTGTCGTGGCCACGCCGGGGCGGCTCAGCGACCACATGAAGCGGCGCACCGTCCGGGTGGACAGCGCTCAGACCGTCGTGCTGGACGAGGCGGACCGGATGCTGGACATGGGCTTCATCCACGATGTGACCCGGCTGCTGGACCGTATGAACAAGCGGAAAAACCTGGGCCTGTTTTCCGCCACCATCTCCCGGGAGGTCATGGACATCGCCTGGGTCTACCAGCGGGACGCCGCCGAGGTCACCGTCCGGGAGGACGAGCAGAACAAGCCGGACATCAGGCAGTTCCGCATGGACGTGGCCCAGAACGAAAAGGCCGACGTCATCGCCCGCATTCTGGACGAAACCGGCTTTGACCGCTGCATGGTCTTCTGCAACACCAAGGGCTCCACAGAGCGCATCTGCAAGTTTTTGCAGATGCGGGACATCGACGCGGAGTGCATCCACGGGGATATCCCTCAGAAGCGCCGGGAACAGGTGATGCACCTGTTCCGGGAAGGGAAACTGCGGGTCTTCGTGTCCACCGACGTGGCGGCCCGGGGCATCGACGTGGACGATGTGGACATTGTGTTCAACTGCGACGTGCCTGACGAAAACCAGGACTATGTCCACCGCATCGGGCGCACCGGGCGGGCAAAGCGCCAGGGCGTGGCGGTGTCGCTGATTGCCGACTATCCCTCTAAAATGCGCATTGACGACATCGCCCAGAAGACCCGGAACCAGATTGTCCCCGTGAAGTTTGGGGAGGACGGTCAGCTGGCCGTCGCTGAGTAAACACGCGCCGGTTCCGAACGGCGCTTCATCCCCGTGCATCACTCTCAAAAAAAAGGAGGCCTTCCCATGTCTGAGACCCGCGAAAAGCTCCGTCCTCTGAAAGCCCTGAAATGGGCCGTGCTGGGCGTCCTGCTCTGCGCCGCCGCAGGTCTGGCGGGCTTTCTGGGCGGCCGCTATGTCCAGAACCATCCGGAGGAGCCGGAGATTTCCGCCGTGGTGCTGGAGGCCCGTCTGCTGGAAATCAGCGAGCTGGCCAGCGTCACCTATCAATACACCAACATGGCCCAGTACGAAAACAGCGGAACCTTTTACGGCATGACGGTCCCCTTTACCACCAAGCGGTTTATCCTCACCTATGACGGCGTCATCAAGGCCGGGGTGGACCTCTCCGCGGCCCAGGTCACCGTCAGCGGCTCCGCCGTCACCGTCGCCCTGCCCCCGGCCCGGATTCTCTCCCACGAGCTGGACGAGGACAGCGTGGAGGTCTTCGACGAGCGGACCAGCATTTTCAACCCCTTTACCGTGGAGGACGTCACCGCCTTCCAGGCGGAACAAAAGGCCGTTATGGAGGAAAAAGCCCTCCAGCGGGGCCTGCTGGACCAGGCCCAGGAGAAGGCCGCCGACAGCGTTCAGGCTCTGCTGTCCGCCGCTCTGCCGGAAACCGTACAACTGACGGTACGGTAATTTTGAACATTTTGTAATTTTTTGTTACTTTTTCCTCTGCCCGTCTTTACAAGGCGGGCAGAATTCTTTATAATGAGGAAACAGCCTGTTATCAGCGTCAGAACCGGCGGCCTGTCTGCCGGGCCTTCTGACGTCCGCCGTCCTGTGACGGCGCAATCAAGTCAGCACAGTTGAAAACCGGCAGATACCGATTTTCAAACAGCGGCGGAGCCGCTGACGGGTGAGGAACCCCCCCTGTGCCGGCTATGAAGTCCGCCGCATGCGCTGAAAAGAAGCGGATGCTTCTTTTCAACCGCGGTGACTACACAATCCCCATTCCCCGGATGAGGGCGGAGGTTTTTTTATGAATCGTTTTATGAAGCGGCTGGCGGCGCTGCTGCTGCCCGCCGTGCTCTGCGTCTCCCTGCTGGGGGGCTGCGCCGGAGCCGAGGAGGGCCTGTCTCTGCCGGTGAGCGTCGGCGGCGCGCCGGTCTCCCTGGACCCGGCCTATGCCGAAGAACCGGGGGACCAAACCATTCTGGCCCACCTGTATGAAAATCTGATGCGGGTGACGGTGGACGGCAGCGGCCGGACCTCCGTCATCGGCGGCATGGCCAAAAGCGTGGAGCAGGAGGAGGAAACGGTGGACGGCAGTCTGGCCGTCACCTATACCTTCCGGCTTCGGTCCGCCCGGTGGTCCGACGGGCAGGCCGTCAAGGCCTCGGACTTTGTATATGCCTGGCGGCGGCTGGCGGACCCCGGCACCAACTCCCCCTACGCGGAGCTGCTGTCCATGGTCAGCGGCTACCGGGAGGCCCGGGACACCGGGAATCTGGAGCTGCTTCAGGTCAACGCCAAAAACGACAGCACACTGGAAGTGGTGCTGAACGGGCGGCACGACTGGTTTTTAAAGGAGGTCTGCACCTCTCCCGCTACAAGTCCCCTGCGGCAGGACGTGGTGCAGAAGCTGAAGGCAGCTGCGGAAGAGGGAAAGCCCTGGTGGTCCGACCCCACCGCCCTGGTGACCAACGGGCCTTACACCGCCGCGGAATCAGACGGGGGCCACTCCCTGAAGCTGACCTCCAGCAGCCGTTACTACGGCGACATGCCGGGCCCTCAGAGTCTCACCTTCCACTTTGTGGACACGGCGGAGCAGGGTCAGACCCTCTATGACTCCCGGGCCATAGACGCGGTGTGGCCCCTGACGGACGCCCAGCTGGAAACCGCCTCTCCGGAATGGGAGGGCACGCCGGAGCTGGAGACCGCCCTGGCGGTGTTCAACTGCGCCCGGGAGCCCTTTTCCGACGTCCTGATTCGCCAGGCCCTGAGTCTGGCCGTCGACCGGACCGCCCTGGTCCAGGCCGCCGGTCCCTCGGCGTGCATGGCGGAGGGCGTGGTGCCCCCCGGCGTGCCGGAGAACGAGGAGGAGGATTTCCGGACCGCCGGCGGCCCACTGCTGGACAACGATCCGGAGACCCTGGAGACCCGCCGCATCCAGGCCCGGGCCCTGCTGGGCGAGGCCGGATACGACAGCGGCCTGGACCTGGGCGAGCTGGAATACCTCTATGTCCAGAGCCCCGCCAACGACGCCGCCGCCCAGGAGCTCTGCCGCCAGTGGCGGGACAACCTCTCCGTCCAGATAACCCCGAAGGGCATGACGGAACGGGCCCTGATGTCGGCCCTGCGGAGCGGGGAATACACCGTGGCAGGTCTGGCCCTGGCCGCTCCCGCCAACGACGCCGAGTGCTTTTTGATGGACTGGACCTCCGGAAGCCAGCACAATGTGGCCTTCTATGAAAACAGCGCCTACGACACTCTGATGGCCATTATCGCCAGCGCCGCCGACGGCACCGCCCGAATGGGCTGCCTCCACGACGCGGAGGCCCTTCTGCTGATGGACTGCGCCGTCGTTCCCCTGTATACCCAATCCACTGACTGGACCCTGCGGGAGAACCTCACCGGCGCCTTCCGGGACCCCCGGGGCTGGTTCTGCTTCTCAGGCGTCGTCACCCGGTCTGTCTAAGAACCTGTATTCACAGCCGGGGGGATGCCGGATGGGCGGGAAAAAGGCCGCCCGGACAGCGTTCAGCGGTTGTGAATACAGGCGCGCTGTCACTTTTTCCGTTAACGCCCTGCCGCCTTTTTGTGCTTGCCGGATGCTCTCCGGCTGTGGTATGATGGAGTCAATCCACTTCCACCTCAGAGAAACTATGGAGGGCCCATTATGAGTCACCCCATCGCCGTCATGGCAGGCACGCCTGTGGACACCCACATGGGCGTCAGCATCCTGAAGACCCGGGATCTCCCCTGCATTCCCTTCCCCATCTCCATGAATCCCCAGGAGCAGACCCTGTTTCAGGTCTCTCCCGCCGGGGACAAGCGCCGGCATATGCTGGCTCTGCTGCGTCAATCCCAGTCCCTGGGCTGCCGGAAGGTGTTTGTCTACTGCAATTCCCTCTCCGCCGCCGTGGACTTCCCCAGCCTGGCCCAGGAGACCGGCCAGCGGATTGTCACGCCTCTGGAGGTCTATGGTTCCCTGGCCCGCCGGTACCGGAAGCTGGCCTTCATCGCCGCCAACGCCCAGGGTCTCAGCGGCATCGAGCGGGTACTTCTGGGGGCCAACCCCCAGCTGTCCACCCTGTCCGCCGCCCTGCTGCCGGTGGTCTTCGCCATAGAGGACGGCATGGAGCCGGAGGAGCTGACGGAGCGGTTCCGCCTGGCGGAGCTGGCCCGGTGGTTCTCCGCCTGCGGCATGGAAGCCCTGCTTCTGGGCTGCACCCACTTCCCCTATTTCAAGGAGGCCCTGTCCCGGCGGACGGAGCTGCCCATCATCGACCCCGCCGCGGAAATGCTGGACCTGCTGAACGCCTGAGCCTGCTCCAGCCCGCGGATTCCCGCTCTCTTCCGCACTGTCCCGCCTGCCGGGGCCCCTGTGGGGCTCCGGTTTTTTCATGCCCGCTTCCCAGTGCCATTCAGCCACCTTGCACAATTTTACCTCAATGGGGAACTGTAAAATCATCCAAAACACAGCTTGCCTTATTGTGCAAAACAGCTATAATAAACGGAGCTTTCAGGACAGGCCCTCCGTCATGTCCTGAACAATTGTGAGCAAAGCGAGGCAGCTTATGACAAGAGATTTAACAAAAGGCAGCCCCATGAGGCTGATTCTCAGCTTCGGACTCCCTGTTCTCCTTGGGAACCTGTTCCAGCAGTTTTACAACGTGGTGGATACCGCCATTGTGGGCAAGACCCTGGGGGGCAGCGCCCTGGCGGCGGTGGGCTCCACCGGCAGCATCAACTTTCTGGTGGTGGGCTTCTGCGTCGGCCTCTGCGGCGGCTTCGCCATTCCGGCGGCCCAGCAGTTCGGCGCGGGGAATCACTGGGAGCTGCGGCGGTATGTCACCGGCGGCGCGTGGCTGTGCCTGCTCTTCGGCGCCCTGACAACCCTGGCTACCACCCTTTTCTGCGGCCACATCCTCACGGGGATGCAGACGCCCCCGGAGATCTATCAACGGGCATACCTCTATATCTTCACTATTTTCGCCGGGCTTCCCGCCTATTTCCTCTACAACTTCACGGCCAGCGTCCTCCGGTCCCTGGGGGACAGCCGGACGCCGGTGATCTGGCTCAGCGGCGCGGCGCTGCTGAATATCGTGCTGGACGTGGTTTTCATCCTGACCTTCCACCTGGACGTCTTCGGCGCGGCGCTGGCCACGGTGCTCTCCCAGGCCGTCGCCGGAGCGGGCTGCCTGGTGCGGATGCTGCGGGGCTATCCCATTCTGCACACGGAGCGGGCGGACTGGCGGTGGAGCCGCCGCCGGATGGGGGAGCTGTGCCTGATGGGTCTGCCCATGGGGCTCCAGTTCTCCATCACCGCCATAGGCAGCGTCATGATTCAGACGGCGGTCAACGGCCTGGGCACCGCCTACGTCACCGCCGTCACCGCCGCCAGCAAGGTGTCCATGTTCGTCTCCTGTCCCTTTGACGCCATGGGCAGCACCATGGCTACCTACGGCGGGCAGAATGTGGGCTCCGCCCGCTGGGAGCGGCTGGACCAGGGTCTCCGGGCCTGCGTCCTGCTGGGGGCGGTTTACTCAGCACTCTCCCTGGCGCTGCTGTACGTCTTTGCCGACCCGCTGAACATGCTCTTCCTGGACGCGGACAGCGCTTCCCTGTTGCCCCTGGCCCGGCAGTATCTGCTGACGCTGGCCCTGTTCTACTTCCCCCTGGCTCTGGTCAATATCCTCCGCCTGCTGATTCAGGGCATGGGCTTCTCCCCCCTGGCCACCCTGGCCGGCGTGCTGGAGCTGGCCGGACGGGCTGTTATTTCCATGCTGGTGCCCTCCCTGGGCTTCGCCGCCGCCTGCTTCGCCTCTCCGGCGGCCTGGGTGCTGGCGGACCTGTTCCTGCTCCCCGCCTATTTCCACTGCCGGCACAGACTCACCCGGCCCCGGAGACGGAGAAGAAAACCGGCCCCCGCAGGCGCGTGAAGCCGGAATCACAAAAAAGAAAGCCGCAAAGTTACGAAAACTGCAAAAACCCCGCCGGAGGCGCAGAATACGCCTTCGGCGGGGTTCTTTTTTCCGTGCATTAAGCCAGCTTTTCCGCCAGGCGGGCGGCGATGGCGTCCATGAATTCCTCGCTGTCCACGCCCCGGGCCTCAAAGCCCGCTTCCACCAGGGGCAGAAGGTCTTTCGTCATGATGCCAGCCTCCAGCGTCTCTAAGGAAGCGTCCTCCAGCGTCTGGCCGAAGCGGACCAGCTCCGGCAGAGCGTCCAGCTCCCCCCGGCGCTTCAAAGCGCCGGACCAGGCGAATATGGTGGCCATAGGGTTGGTGGAGGTCTTTTCACCCTGGAGATAGCGGTAGTAGTGGCGGGTGACAGTGCCATGGGAGGCCTCGAATTCCATGGTGCCGTCAGGGGACACCAGCACGGAGGTCATCATGGCGAGGCTGCCGAAGGCGGCGGCCACCATGTCGCTCATCACGTCGCCGTCGTAGTTTTTCAGGGCCCAGATAAACCCGCCCTTGGACCGGATGACCCGGGCCACGGCGTCGTCAATCAGGGTGTAGAAATAGGTGATGCCCAGCTTTTCGAACTCCGCCCTGTAGGTCTTCTCGTACTCCTCTTCAAAAATCCGCTTAAAGGCCCCGTCGTAGACCTTGGAAATGGTGTCCTTGGTGGAGAACCACAGGTCCTGCTTTTGGGTCAGAGCGTACCGGAAGCAGGAGCGGGCAAAGTCCCGGATGCTGGCCTCGGTGTTGTGCTGGCCCTGCCAGACGGCCCCGCCGCGGACGGTCTGGACGTTCAGGGTCTGTTCCGCCCCGCTCTCACCCCGGAAGGTCAGCACGGCGGTTCCGGGCTCCTCTGTCTCCAGGTCCACGGCCTTGTACATGTCGCCGTAGGCGTGGCGGGCGATGGTGATGGGGGCCTCCCAATTCTTCACCGCGGGGCGGATGCAGGGCAGGACAATGGGGGCCCGGAAGGCGGTGCCGTCCAGAATGGCCCGGATGGTGCCGTTGGGGGACTTCCACATCTCAGTGAGCTGGGGGTACTCCTCCATCCGCTGGCGGTTGGGGGTGATGGTGGCGCACTTCACCGCCACCCCCAGGCGCTTGGCGGCGTTGGCCGCGTCCACGGTGACCTGGTCCCGGGTCTCGTTCCGGTGGAGGAGCCCTAAGTCGTAATACTCGGTTTTCAGGTCCACAAAGGGCAGAATCAGCTTTTCCTTAATCATCCCCCAGAGGATGCGGGTCATCTCGTCGCCGTCCATCTCCACCAGCGGCGTTGTCATTTTAATTTTTTCCATGTTGAAACCTCTTCTCAAATTAGGAATTAGGAATGTGGAGTTAGGAATTTGGGAAGATACACGGACATTCCTCATTCCTAACTCCTGATTCCTAATCGTTACATGACGTGCAGGTCCATAAACGCCAGCGTCATGGTTTTATCGTCCAGCTTCCGGACGAAGAAGCGGGCGGTCAGGTCGCTGGGCTCCCCGTTCAGGGGAACCTTGTCGTAGTGAATCACGGCGATGTCGTCCCGGCCCATCCAGCCGTAGTCTGAGGAGATGTCGATGGCCTTGTGGATTTCCTCCCGGCGGGGACTGTTTTTCAGGCTGGTGACCTTGTAGTCCGCCCGGCCGAATTCCCTGGCGGCCTCCTCCCGGGTGTAACCGCCGCAGCCGTAACCATAAACCACGGACTCCAGCAGCCAGGGGGTCCAGTCGCTCTCGCTGTAGTCCGGCAGGAACATGGACAGGGCTTCCTCATACTTCTCTTCCGCCAGCAGCTCCGTCCACTCCTCCAGCAGGCCGATGATCTCCTCCCGGCCCGCGTCGATGGGCAGGGTACGGAGGCGGGGGTCCGCTTTTTTGGCATAGTAGTTCATAAGGCAGCCGTCGAGAATAATTTCCCGCTCATCGTTGGTGAGATCGGGGAGGTGGAGGGTGATGTCCTCCACGCCGCCGTCCGCCTTCAGCACCCTGGCGGGAACATCCTTCCGGCCCAGGCGCACGGCCTCCCGGACGTCCGGCACAAACACGCAGTCCCCCGCCTCATAGGGGAACGCCGCTCCCTCGTCCAGGGTGAAGGGCAGAATGCCCCAGTTGATGCAGTTGGAGCGGTAACGCTTGGTGGCGAAGGCGTAGCAGATGTTGGCGAAGCCTCCCAGAACCTTCTGACAGGAGGCGGCCTGCTCCCGGGCGGAGCCGTCGCCGGGCCTGTTGGCGAAGACGCAGGAGCCGAACTGGGTGTTCTCCGCCGTGACCCGGCAGGCTTCCAGACGGGCGCGTTTTTCCGTCTCGGAAAGGGCCCTCCCATTGGGGAGACTCTCCAGTCTGACCTTGTTGGCCGCATATTGGGCGGCGTCGGCCCGGACCAGCAGCTTTTGCAGCCTCTCCGGCACGGTCCCCGCCAGCCGTCCGGCCTCGCACTCCGCAATTGCCTTGGCCCGGCCCACATAGGCCGGTTCCCGGCGGGAGAGGGTGAACTCCGCCAGCCGCAGGGGATTGGAGCGGTAAGAGGAGGTCTCGCCGGAGGGAATCAGCTCGTCGGTGGTGGTCACGGGGTCCCGGAGCACCGCCGCCAGCTCCACCAGCAGATGTTTCGCCAGAGGCTCCATCTTCGGCCAATCGGTGATGTTGGGGCCCATAATCAGGTCCGTGTCCGGCCGGGGGCCCGTCTTCCACCCGTTGTAGACCCGCTTTTCGTAAACCCCCGCGTCAAAATGGTAGGGATGCCGGACCGGCTCATAGTCAATCTCTGTGGCCGGGGTGATTCTGCCGCCGTTCCTGGCGGTGGCGGCGATGGAACGGGCGTCCATCAGGCAGACTCCGGCGAACTGGCCCTCGCCGGGCTTGGAGCCCTCCCGGTTGGGGAAGTTCCGGGTGGTGTGCCGCAGGGAAAGGCCGTTGTGGGCGGGCACGTCTCCCGCGCCGAAGCAGGGGCCGCAGAAGCTGGGCTTGATGATGGCCCCGCATTGCAGCAGGTCCGCCGTGGCCCCGATTTTTGTCAGCTCCAGACTGACGGGGACGCTGGTGGGGTACACGTCCAGGGCAAAATAACCGTCGCCGCAGCTCTGGCCCCGGAGGATGTCCGCCGCCTCGGTGATATTGTCAAACAGGCCGCCGGCGCACCCGGCAATCACACCCTGATCCGCCCAGACGCCGCCGTCACGGACCTTGTCCGTCAGGTGAATTTCCGCCTTAGGGAAGCGTTTCCTGGCGTCGGCCTCCACCTGGGCCAGAATCTCCGGCGCGTTGTCCAGGAATTCCCGGATGGTCCAGGCATTGGAGGGATGGAAGGGCAGGGCGATCATGGGCTCGATCTCAGAGAGGTTCAGCTCGATGTACTTGTCGTAATACGCAAAGTCCCCGGGATGGAGCTCAAAAAACAGCTCTCCCCGCCGGTGGGCATGATAAAAGCCCTCGGTCTCCCCGTCGGTCTCCCATATGGAGGAGAGGCAGGTGGTCTCGGTGGTCATGACGTCGATGCCGTTGCGGAAGTCAATGGGCAGGCCCGCGACGCCGGGGCCCGCGAATTCCAGCACGCAGTTGTTCACAAAGCCGCTTTCAAAGGTGGCCTTCACCAGGGCAATGGCCACGTCGTGAGGTCCCACCCCCCGGCGGGGCGCGCCGGTGAGGTGCACCAGAACCACCTTGGGATAGGGCACGTCCCAGGTGTTTTTCAGCAGCTGCTTGGCCAGCTCCGGCCCGCCCTCGCCCACGGCCATGGTGCCCAGGGCTCCGTAACGGGTGTGGGAGTCGGATCCCAGGATCATCTTCCCGCAGCCCGCCAGCTGTTCCCGGGCGTAGGAGTGGATGACGCTCTGGTTGGCGGGGACGTAGATGCCGCCGTATTTTTTGGCGGCGGAGAGGCCGAACACATGGTCGTCCTCATTGATGGTGCCGCCCACGGCGCAGAGGGAATTGTGGCAGTTGGTCAGGGCATAGGGCAGGGGAAACTCCCGCATTCCGGAGGCCCGGGCCTGCTGGACGATGCCCACATAGGTGATATCGTGGCTGACCATGGCATCGAACCGGATTTTAAGCTGCTCAGGGTCCTGGCTGGTATTGTGGGCCTGAAGAATGCTCCAGGCCAGAGTCCTCTGCCGGCCCTCCTCCCGGGACACAGGCGCGTCGGCACAGAGCGCGCCCTGAGAGAGGAACACGCCGCTGTCATGTAAAGTAATCATAGAAGGAACCTCCTGAGGCGGCCCGAAGGGACCGCGGCATTTCGGGTGCTATTGTAGCATAAATTCCGCCAGGAAACAAGTTCTTTGTACCGCCGGGGGAAGAATCCCCCGGACCCCCTCTTTTTTGTTCCGCGTTTCAGTGTGGAGCTTGCAGAAACCCGTCCCACGCGGATGGAACCCCGGAGCGCCCAAAAGAAGCAGCCCACCCGAAGGGCAGGACACAAAATATGGGTGTGCCCCATTGGGGGATTTTTTCGGAGATTTTTATGTAGGGGCCGGGCTCTGTCCCGGCCCGTCTCCGGTTGAAGAATCCTTTTTCGTTCCGCGTTTCGGTCGGGAGCTTGCGGAAATCCGTCCCACGCGGATGGAACCCCGGAGCGCCCGGCGGCTTTTCCCTCTTTTTGTTCCGCGTTTCAGTGTGGAGCTTGCAGAAACCTGTCCCACGCGGATGGAACCCCGGAGCGCCCGGCGGTCTTTCCCTCTTTTTGTTCCGCGTTTCGGTCGGGAGCTTACGGAAGCACGCCCCACGCGGATGGAACCCCGGACAGAGCCCTCAAAAGAAGCAGCCCGCCCGAAGGGCGGGAAACAAAAAAACATCCGTGGACAATCCCGCGCCGCTGTGCTATCATGGACAAAACGACCGGGAGGGACCGGACTATGGCGGCAGACAACATTTACAGGCATTTTGAATCCGGCGGTTTCTCCTGCGGTGCGGAGTTTCTCCACAGCGGAAACGCCTGGGCGGTGCGTTTTTATGACGACAGCGGCCCCGGCTTCAAAGCTCCGCTGGCAAACCTGGTAATCCCGCCGGACTGCTACGGCTTCCTGCATCTGCAATGCGTAGGGGAGGACGGGGTTCTCAGCGGCTTTCTGGACGCGGCTCATTTCTCGCCGGACATGACGGAGGACCTTCTCGCCCTGCTGGAGGAAACCATTTTCAACGGCGTCGGCTGCTATCTCCCCTATCATATCGACTTCGTGACTCTGCAAAGCTGCGAGGAGTATAACGGAGAGTATTGAGTGCTATCTTTTATACAGATACGAAAGGAGCGTAAGGCGGATGAATCTGCGGACCTGTTCCATCCTGAAATGGGTCTTCACGGCCTTGGCCCTGCTGGAGGCCCTCCTGCTCTGCGTCACGGCGGACATGACCCATGGGGCCGCCGCCGTCCTCTTCGCCTTCTGCGCCTTTGCCTTCGGGGTACAGGAGAAACGGCGGGGCCAGGCCGGGAAAGCGGCGGAACCGCCTCCCGGCGGGACCAAAAAACGCCGCCTCTGGCTGGCGCTGCTGGCGGTTCCTGTGTGCGCCGCCGTCCTGTTTCTCGTCCTCAGCGGCAAAACCGGGGGTTGGCTGATGTCGGAACGGGAGGTGCTGGCCTACTACGCGGAGACCTACGGCCAGTCCTTCACGGTCCTCTCCCGCACCACTGAGGAGCACCGGGAGGGGGACACCCACACCCGCAGCCAGACTCTGGTCCTCTGCCCCGAGGACCGGCCGGACCTGGAATTCCAGTTCTTCCAGTGGGCGGGCTATGCCTACAGTCCCGGCCCCATTCCCCAGCTTGTCCCCTCGTTCAGCGAGAGCGTTACGGACCGTTACCCCTCCGAGGCGCTGGCCTATGCCCTGGAGAATTTTGCGGCGGAACAGGGTCTGGGGACTCTGGAGACCACGGAGGAGAACCGGACGCTTACGCTGACGGCGGAGGACTGGGAGGGGGCCGTCCGGCAGATTGCGGACTATGTCAACAGCCTCAGCGGCGTCAGCCCATACCGCCGGCTTGAAACCATCTGGCTGCTCTGCTTCCGGCTGGAGCGGCCCGGCGGGGAGTCCGTCACCTACCGGGCGGACCTCATTGAGGAGGACCGTCTGACGGCAGACGCCGGGGAGATCATTGCCGGACTCAAAGCCGCCGAGGCCCGGGACCGGGCGGCGCTGGCCTTTGCCGCCGGTTTTCAGGAGGCCTTTCCGGAGGCACGGGCAGAGCTGTCCTATCGGGACTGGACCTTCTGCCACGAATTTTCGGCCTCTCTCGATGTGGGGTCCATAGAGGAGCTGGACCGTCTGCTGGCCCGGATGCAGGCCTTTGCTGCGGAGCATCAGGGGGACGCGGTCTACACCGCCCCGGGTCTGGAGGGTCTGCGGGTGAACGCGCATTTCATCCTGCGGGGCACGCCGGAGCCCAAGGGCCAGATTGGCACCTGGGCCCCCTTCGCCGGATCGGATCGGCTGTCCATCGACGCTGCCGCCATCCGGGAGCGCATCCGCAAGCTGTACCTGCTGCCGGAGACTGCCGCTGAATCGGAGACGGAGCCCCCGGAGACCCGGGCGTAAGCCGCCTTTCTCGCACCGCCTTTCCCGCACCGCCTTCTTTGCACCATCTGCGGCCACAGCGCCTATACTGGAATAGGGCGGGCAAAGCCTGCCCGAATTTCCAGATAAAGGCGTTGATGATACATGCTGCGCGCGCTTAGCTGGGCCGCCCTGGGGACCGGGTTCACCTTTCTGATGACCACCCTGGGGGCCGCCCTGGTATTTTTTCTCTCCGGGGAACCGAAGCCCCGGTTTCAAAGGGCCATGCTGGGATTTGCCGCCGGCGTCATGACGGCGGCCTCGGTGTGGAGCCTGCTGCTGCCGGCCATTGACCAGGCATCGGAGGAGGGCCGTTTCCCCGGCTGGCTTCCCGCGGCGGCGGGGATGCTGCTGGGCGTGGTGTTCCTGGCGGCGCTGGACGCCCTGCTGCCCCATCTGCGGCGGGAGCGGGCGGTCCCTGACGCCTGGCGGCAGAACACCCTGCTGATGACGGCCATCACCCTACATAACGTGCCCGAGGGCATGGCGGTGGGGCTGGCCTTCGCCCTGGCGGCGGAGGGGGAGGGCGCCGTGGGCGCCATGGCCCTTGCCCTGGGCATCGGCATCCAGAACTTCCCGGAAGGGGCGGCGGTGGCCCTGCCCCTCCGGCAGGAGGGCCGGTCCCGCCTCGGCGCCTTCACCGGCGGGATGCTGTCCGGCGCGGTGGAGCCCGTTTTCGGTATCCTGGTGGTGCTGATTGCCGCGTGGGCCCACCCCGTGATGCCCTGGCTCCTCAGCTTCGCCGCCGGAGCCATGCTGTATGTGGTGGTGGAGGAGCTGGTGCCCCAGGCCCACAGCCGGGCGGGGACCTGCGGCTTTGTGGGGGGCTTTCTCATTATGATGGTGCTGGACGTGGCCCTGGGCTAGCTCAGAGATTTCCCTTGCCCCTCCGCGTTCCGCCTTTTGCGGAATGCTCCGCCGGACGGAACATTTCTTCGCCTCCGGTCAGGAACCGCTTGGCCGGGTTCCTGACCAGGCCGGGGAAGCAAAAACGCGGCAGCCGGCAGGCTGCCGCGTCTTTTTGCGCCAATTTCGGAGACCGCCCCGGAGGCGGCTAAAATGCGGCGATGCTCAGGGCCAGCCGGGCCGCTCCCGCCGCCAGTCCGGCGCAGGCTAAGGCCAGAATCAGGCAGAGGGCCGCCCGGTTTCCCTCTCCCCGCCGCCGGAGGCGTCCGGCCGTGTCATAGAAGAACCAGGCCCCTGCCGCGCCCCCCAGGGCGAAGGCCAGGGAAAAAACGAAGACCATGCCCATGCTTCAGCTTTTGGCCTTGATCTGCGCGCCGCACCTGGGGCAGGTGATGACAATATTTCCCTTCCCCACCGGCACCCGGCAGATGGCCTTGCAGGTTTTGCAGGTAAAATATTTATGGTCCTTGTCGGTGTGGCGGGCTCTGGCCCCGGCGCTGCGGCTCTTGAGCCGCCAGACCCAGTTGACCCATTTCTGATTCTCCGACCGGCGCTGGGTCAGGTTCCTGGAGAACATCCGGAAAAAGATAAAAAGCATCAGCCCAAAAAGCAGCCCTTCGAATATGCGGATGAGCAGCACGCTTTTCAGCACCAGGCCGCTGACAATCTCCGCCCCCCACAGAATCAGATACAGCCAGAACAGCGCCCGGTTCAGCTGGTCCATGCCGTTGCGTCCATACATGAAACGGGCCAGTCCGTTTCCGATTTTCCGGAAAAAGCTCATAGGTCACGATCTCCTTTGCCCCGTGTGAGTGATCTGTCTCTATTCTACTCGCAAGGGCCGGGAGAGACAACTGTTTTAAACGGAAATTTACAAAATAGTCATTTATTTTTAGGGACGCCCGTGCTATATTTTAGTGTTGTCAAAAAAACAAAAAAGGATGTGGTTTCCAGTTATGGCAAAAAAGCAGTTCAAAGCGGAGTCCAAGCGTCTTTTGGATCTCATGATTAACTCCATCTACACCCACAAGGAGATTTTCCTCCGGGAGATCATCTCCAACGCCAGCGACGCCTGCGACAAGCTCTGCTACCAGGCGCTGACGGACCCGGCGGTGGGCCTGGACCGGAAGGATTTCAAGATTGAGATTACCGTGGACAAGGACGCCCGGACCCTGACCGTCTCCGACAACGGCATCGGCATGGACAAGGCCGACCTGGAGAGCAACCTGGGCGTCATCGCCTCCTCCGGGTCCTACAAATTCAAACAGGAGCTGGGGAGCGACGCCAGGGACACCGACGTCATCGGCCAGTTCGGCGTGGGCTTCTACTCCGCGTTTATGGTCTCCGACCATATCACCGTGGTGACAAAGAAGTACGGGGCCGAGGACGCCTGGATGTGGCAGTCCGCCGGAGCCGACGGCTACACCGTCACCCCGTGCGATAAAGAAACCGCGGGCACCGATATCATCATGCACATCAAGGCCAATACGGAGGACGAGCAATACGGCGAATTCCTGGAAAACTGGAAGCTTCAGGAGCTGGTCCGGAAATACTCCGACTATATCCGCTTCCCCATCCGCATGGAGGTCAGCAAGACCCGGAAAAAGGAGGACAGCCCCGAGGACAAGCCGGAATATGAGACCTATACGGAGGTGGAAACCCTGAACTCCATGGTCCCCATCTGGCAGCGGCCCAAAAACGAGGTCACGGCGGAGGAATACAGCAAATTCTACCGGGACAAGTTCCATGACTACGCCGACCCCCAGCGCTGCATCCCCGTCGACGTGGAGGGCACCGTCACCTACAAGGCCCTGCTCTTTGTCCCCGGCGCCACCCCCTTCGACTACTACACCAAGGAGTTTGAAAAGGGACTCCAGCTCTATTCCAACGGCGTGCTCATCATGGACAAGTGCGCCGACCTGCTGCCGGAGCACTTCCGTTTCGTCCGGGGCGTGGTGGATTCCCCGGACCTGAGCCTGAACATCTCCCGGGAGCTGCTCCAGCATGACCGGCAGCTGAAAATCATTGCCAAAAATCTGGAGAAACAGATCCGGGCGGACCTGGCCAAAATGCTGGCCGAGGACCGGGAGGCCTATGAGAAATTCTGGAAAAACTTCGGCCGGCAGCTGAAATACGGCGTTGTAAACGAGTACGGGCGGCACAAGGACCTGCTGCAGGACCTGCTGCTGTTCTACTCCTCCACGGAGAAAAAGCCCGTCACCCTGGATGAATACGTCTCTCGGATGAAGGAGGACCAGCCGTATATTTACTACGCCGCCGGCGAAACGGCGGACAAGATCGACAAGCTGCCCCAGACCGAGGGGCTCAGGGACGCGGGCACGGAAATCCTCTATTTCACCGAGGAGGTGGACGAGTTCTGCGCCCAGACGCTCCGGACCTACAAGGACAAGGAGCTCCGCTCCGTGCTGGACCAGGAGATTGAGGAGGGCGCAGAGAAAAAGGCCGAGGAGGCCGCGGAGACCCACAAGGCGGTTTTCGATTTTGTGAAGGAGGCCCTGGGCGACGCCGTCAAGGAGGTCAAGGCCAGCGCCCGCCTGAAGTCCCATCCGGTCTGCCTCACCGCCGGGGAGGGCCTGAGCTTTGAAATGGAAAAGTATTTCCAGGCCGTCCAGCCCGACGCCGCCTTCCAGGCGGAGCGCATCCTGGAGCTGAACGTAGAACACCCGGCCTTCCTGGCTCTGGAGGCCGCCGTGGAGGCGGACCCCGGCAAGGCGAAGACCTACGCTGTTCTTCTCTACAACCAGGCCCTTCTGATTGCCGGACTGCCCCTGGAGGACCCCTCCGGCTATACCGACCTGGTCTGCGGTCTGATGAACTGAGGGCAGAACCATCCGGAGCTTCAGCGGCAGTACTGCGCCGACCCCCATGCCGGCGCCTGCCCTGCTACAACCCCGGCGGCGAATTCATCTTTTACCGTGACGATGAGCGGGACGGTTTCTGGCACATGGGACTGAATACGCTGGTGAAAACCACCGGCGACCCGGACGCCGTAGCAGGCGGGCCCAAAATGCCCTTCTGTTCGGAGGCGTGGGACGCAATCTCCCGCTATATTTACACCGGCCTCCAGGGCGGTTCCATCATGAAGGGCTGGATGAGCGCCGAAAACACCATGATTGCCTGCTGTTCCGACGGCACGCGGCCCGTCATCTTCAGGATTGAGCGGATTGACTATTGAATAAAGTTGAAAACCGGCAGTTTGCCGGTTTTCAACTTTACCAACTGTATGAATAAGTCCCACGGCCAGCGCCTGCGGGGCACGCAAAAGGGCCCTTCCCGAAGCACCGGGAAGGGCCCTGATTTCTGATGTACCGGAGAACGGCCCTTTCAGAGCCTGTTTAATATCTCAACGTGTGCGTATTGGCGAGGGGATTTTTTGTCCTGCAAGGCAAAAATCCGCAGGCATCCTGACGGATGGCAAGGATTTTTAACGCAGTCAGGGCGGAAAATACACTGTCAAGACGTGCGCGGGGAGATTTTAAACAGGCTCTCAGGCCTCCAGATTTTTGCCCTCGCCGTCAAAGAGATGGCAGACGCTGCCGGCAAAGGTGAACTTCACCTCGGCGCCCTGGGCAAAGGTCTCCTTGTGGTTTCCGTTCAGGTCCATGGTGGGCACAATGATGACCACGTCCCGGCCCATGGCGTTGGCGTGGAGATGGACCTCGCTGCCCATCATCTCGGACACGTCCACCTTGGCCCGCAGCACGTCCGCCCCGTCGCTCAGGGTGATGTGGCTGGGCCGGACGCCCAGGGTGACAGACTGGGGCTGAACGTTCTTCGCCGCCAGCTTCTTCTGCTTTTCCCCGGAGAGCTCCACCTTCATGCCGCCCACAGAGACCGCATACGTTCTGCCGTCCTTCTCCAGCTTCGCGTCGAAGTAGTTCATCTGCGGCGTGCCGATGAAGCCGGCCACGAAGAGGTTGGCGGGATGGTCGAAGACCTCCTGAGGGGTGCCGATCTGCTGGATGAAGCCGTCCTTCATGATAACAATCCGGTCGCCCAGGGTCATGGCCTCGGTCTGGTCGTGGGTGACATACATGAAGGTGGTGTCGATTTTCTGCCGGAGCTTGATGATCTCGGCCCGCATCTGGTTGCGGAGCTTGGCGTCCAGGTTGGACAGGGGCTCGTCCATCAGCAGCACCTTGGGCTCCCGGACGATGGCCCGGCCAATGGCGACGCGCTGGCGCTGGCCGCCGGACAGAGCCTTGGGCTTCCGGTCCAGATACTGGGTGATGTCCAGAATCTCGGCGGCCTCCTTCACCCGGCGGTCAATCTCGTTCTTGGGGACCTTCCGCAGGGTCAGGGGGAAGGCCATGTTCTCATAGACAGTCATGTGAGGATACAGGGCGTAGCTCTGGAAGACCATGGCGATGTCCCGATCCTTGGGTTCCACGTCGTTCATGAGCTTATCGTCGATGTACAGCTCGCCTTCGGAAATCTCCTCCAGACCGGCCACCATCCGCAGGGTAGTGGACTTTCCGCAGCCGGAGGGACCCACCAGCACGATGAATTCCTTGTCGGCGATGTCCAGAGAGAACTGCTGCACCGCGATGACGCCCTTTTCCGTCACCTGGAGATTGATTTTCTTCTCGGGATCGCCTTTTTTCTTTTTCGCTTTTTTCTGGTCTCCGCTGTGGGGGTAGATTTTCACAATGTTCTTCAGGCTCAGTGTTGCCATACACACCGGCTTTGATGAACCGGCCTCCGCCGGAGCACCTTGTCCGCGGGGAGCGTGCCCCGGGGACTTTACGGCAGGTCTCCACACTGCCGCACCGCAAGCCGTAGCGGGGTGTTCCTCCTTCTTTTCGGTGCTGGGGGCTGTGTGAGTGGAGCAGCCCGGCAGCCCATGGTTTTCGCGCGCCGAAGCAAGCCCGGGAAGAGGGGAAGCCGTCTGCGAAGGGGGCCGTCCTCTCTCCGCGCCGCTTTTCTGCGCCGCTTATATAAGTATACAAGAAAGCCCCGTGGAAAGCAAACAAAATCTGTGCTTTTCCCCAAAAATATTTTGCTCTGTTTTTGTTATTTATGTATGAGACGTGAGATGCCGATATAGTCTATAATCATGATGACACAATCCGCCGAAAAGCGCTTCGGAAAAGCGCCGGTTATCGGCTGTCAGCGGGAACCGCCCCGCAGCAAGGAGGCCGTATGTCCAGACAGGAATCCACCGAACAGTACCTCAGAGCCCTGAAGCTGGGCCGCAGATGCTATAAGGACTGTGTGCTCCACGGGCACTACCCCTATCCCCAGGTTCTGGATGAAATTCTGGAGGGAGCGGTGACGGCAGGTCAGGTGGACCTGGGCGTTATCGAGATACCCACGGACCACATCGCCGGCACCAAGACCCAGGGCCGCCGCTCCGCCTTCGCGGCCAACTTCATGCCGCTGATGGAGACGGATTCGGAATTCGCCGCCAAGTGGATTTCCCTCTGCGCAGACCACCTGGGAGACGAGGGCATCCGGGACCCCATCCGCTGTTATGAGTACCTGGGCCGCTTCTACGTTCAGGAGGGCAACAAGCGGGTCAGCGTTCTGAAAAGCTACGGCGCTCCCACCATTCCCGGCTATGTGGTCCGGATGATTCCCGTCTGGTCTCAGGACCCGGAAATTTTGGCTTATTACGAATTCATGGAGTCCTATAAGCTGACGAGGCTTTACCGGGTGTCCTTCAGCCGGGCGGGGAGCTTTGCAAAGCTTCAGGCGGCCCTGGGCTTTGAGCCGGACCACGTCTGGACCGAGGATGAGCGCCAGCACTTTACCGCCGGGTTCACCTATTTTCAGGACGCCTTCCGAAAGCTGGGAGGCGAGAGCCTGCCCATCACCGTGGCGGACGCCCTGCTGGTCTGGCTGAAAATCTACGATTTTGAGGACCTCCGCACCACCCCCGCCGCCGAGCTGGTGAAAACCCTCAGCGCGGTCTGGCAGGACGTAAAGGTTCTGGGCACCGAACAGCCCATCTCCGTTGCCACGGAGGAGGTGGCGGAGCCCGCCGGGGAGCCGGGCCTGCTGGGCCGCCTCTTCAAGCCCAAGCGGCTGAATGTGGCCTTTCTCAACGAACACCGGCCGGAGGAAAGCGACTGGGCCCGGGCCCATGACCTGGGCCGGCAGTATCTGGAGACGGTGATGGAGGACCTGGTGACGGTGCAGGTCTTCAACGGAATCCAAAGCGGCGCGGCGGCTGAGGAGGCCATCGACCGGGCTGTAGAAAACGGGGCGCAGGTGCTGATTACCACCACGCCGCCCCTCATCGGCGTGTGCCGGAAGGCGGCGGCCAAGTATCCCGGTCTCCGCATTCTGAACTGCTCCGTCTCCATGCCCTACACCGGAGTCCGGACCTACTACAGCCGCATCTATGAGGGAAAATTCATCACCGGGGCCATTGCGGGCGCCATGTGCCCCAGCGGACGGATCGGCTATGTGGCCAGCAGCCCCATTTTCGGCGTTCCCGCCAGCATCAACGCCTTCGCCCTGGGGGCCCGGCTCACCAATCCCCGGGCCCGCGTCCGCCTGCGCTGGTCCTGCATGGAAGAGCATGCCATGGAAACGCTGGCCCGGGAGGGCACGGAGCTGATCTCCAACCGGGACATCCCCACCCCCGACCGGACCCGGGAGCCCTGGGGCCTGTGCCAGGCCCTGGAGGGGGGACGCTTTCTCTCCCTGGCCTCGCCCTACTGGCATTGGGGCAACTTTTATGTGAAGCTGGTCCGCAGCATCCTCAGCGGCGGCTGGGACGCCCTCAGCGCCCAGAATGCGGGCCGGGCGGTAAACTACTGGTGGGGCATGGGCAGTCAGGTCATCGGCGTCCTGCTGCGGGAGGACCTGCCCGCAGGGGCCAGGCAGCTGGCCGAGATTCTCTACCGGGGTCTGGCAGCGGGAGCCATCCATCCCTTCCAGCGGCCCATCCGCTCCCAGGATGGAACACTGCAAAGCGACGGCAGCCGCTGGTTCACCCCGGAGGAGATTCTGCATATGAACTGGCTCTGCGACTGCGTGGAGGGGTCCATCCCCGCCTTTGAGGACCTTCTGCCCTTCGCGCAAAATCTTGTGCGCCTCCAGGGCCTGGACCGGGACCGTATTCCGCCGGAGAAAGAAGGGACCATTCTGTGAAGCTCCTGCTGCTTTCTGACAAGGAAAGTTCCTATCTCTGGGACTTCTACCAGCCGGGCCGCCTGTCTGAATACGGCCTGATGCTCTCCTGCGGAGACCTGAATTCCAACTATCTCTCCTTTCTCGTCACCATGGGCCGGGCCCCCCTGCTCTATGTCCACGGCAATCACGACAAGGGCTATGCCAGCCGTCCCCCAGAGGGCTGTGACTGCATCGAGGACCGCCTGGTCACCGTCAGGGGGCTTCGCATTCTGGGCCTGGGGGGAAGCCCGCTGTACAGCGGAGGCCCCCACCAGTACACGGAACAGCAAATGGCCCGGCGGATCCGGCGGCTGTGGTTTCAGCTCCGCCGGGCCGGTGGAGTGGATATCGTCCTCACCCATGCCCCGGCCCAGGGCTATGGGGACGGGGAGGACTACGCCCACAGGGGCTTCGCCGCTCTTCTCCCTCTGCTGGACCGCTACCGGCCCCGGTATCTGATTCACGGCCATGTTCATATGAACTACGGCGCGCAGATGGAGCGGATTCACCAACGGGGGGAGACCACCATCATCAACGCCTATGAGCGCTATGTTCTGGACATTCCGGAGGACAAGCCCTGATCAGAAAAAGGAAGCTCCAGGCCGCAAAGGCGCCTGGAGCTTCCACGCTTCATCTGTCCGTCAGGACTCCATATGCCGCCCCAAAAAAGCGGCTATGGTCTGGGCCAGCTTGTATTCCGCGTCGCCGGTGGCGATGCCGGGGGTGGTGCCCACAAAGAGGACCAGGCCCAGCAGGTCCCCCTCGGAAAGAATGGGGGCGGCCACATTGGTCATCAGCTTGTCGCTTCCGTCGGTGACGGGAATGGGGTCTCCGTCACCGGCGTATTGATAGATGCGGCGGCTCTCCATGACCTGCTCCAGCTCCGGTGTAATCCGCTTGCCCATCAGTTCCCGCTTGCCGCCTCCGGCTACGGAGATGACTGTGTCCCGGTCCGTTACGGCGCAGATGGAGCCGGTGGAGCGGCTCATTGTCTCACAGAGCTGTCCGGCGAAGTCCTCCACGCCCCCCAGCAGGGAATATTTTTTGAAAATGACCTCGCCGTCCCGGCTGGTGTAAATCTCCAGGGGGTCGCCGTTGCTGATAACTTTGACAGTGAAAATTTTTCCCCGGCGGTGGTCGCTCTCCTGGGTGATTTGGACTTCATAGGGGGATTTTGGTGCTTCCAGGGGAATGGAGGCGGGGGCCAGGGCGGCGATGGCGGGACCGCTGTCCTCCCATTCGTCGGAGCGGAGCAGAGCGTCGATGTCACTTTTCAGCAGGACTTCAATGTGGTCCTCGAACACCCGGATTTTCTGAATGATGAGCTGGAGATCGTTCCGGTCCAGCTTGGGCTTGGCCAGGATGCCGTCGAAGACCTCCAACGCCGTTTTTGCTGTCCGGTTCACTTGGATGATGGTGTTCCGTTTGTCCACCGTCATGGCAATCTGGTTTTGGATGCCCTCGATGCGGCGGAGGAGGTCGCTCTCCAGCTCATCATAGGTTTCCTCCAGAACCTCCTCCCGGTCCGGGTGCTTCATGATGTCCCGGATGCGCTGGCGCTTTGTGGCTTTCAGCTCCTCCTGAAGGTCCGCCAGCACCGCTTCCAGATTGGCGGCGCTCTGTTCGGTCTCGGCCACGTCCTCCGCCTCCCGGGCCAGGTCCGCGTTGAGCCGGTCCAGCATGGCGGCGGAGTTGTCTTTGATCTTCCGCACGTAAAGCTTCAGCAGCTCATCCAGCTTGTCCACCCGGATGTGATGGCTGGTGCAGCCCTTCAGCCCCCGCTTGTGGTACTCCCCGCAGCGGTAGGCGTCCTTGATGTCCCGGCGGCTCATGGCGAACATGGGGGAGCCGCAGTCGCCGCACTCCAGAAAGCCGGAGTAGACATTGTCGTACTTCTTCTGCCCCCGGTAATGGGCAGTGGAGCGGCTTTCCCGCAGGGCCCGGGCTGTGGCAAAGGTCCGGTAGTCGATGATGGGCTGGTGATGGCGCTCGATGACGATGTGGTCCAGCTGGTCCCGCTTCACGTCCCTGCCGTTGATTTTTTTCCGGGTGTACTTCCCCTGCCGGAGGGTGCCGATGTAGAAGTCATTGTCGATGATACCCTGAACGGTCACGATGGCCCAGGTGGGCTTGACGGTCCGTTTATACTCCTCTCCGGCGGCCTCCTTCCTGTCCCGCTCCGCCATGCGGGGGGTAGGGACGCCCTGGTCGGTAAGATAGTTGGCAATCTTTTTGTAGCCCCAGCCGTCGATGTAGAGCCGGAAAATCTCCCGGACGATCTCCGCCTCGGTGGGGACAATCTCAAACTCCTGCCGGGGGCTGATGATGTAGCCATA
The DNA here is from genome assembly GCF_947654275.1 of uncultured Oscillibacter sp. GTDB lineage: Bacteria > Bacillota > Clostridia > Oscillospirales > Oscillospiraceae > Oscillibacter. Next base: position 24,595 of record NZ_CANTJS010000017.1, read on the forward strand.
GGGGGCGGCACAGAGCCACTTGCCATCCTGCTGACGTCGCTTGATGACAGATTTCACCTTTTTGCTGGTGTCGGTGACGGGCATCTCATTGATGAGAAACTGGAACTGAATTTTCAGCCAGTCGTCGTCGTTGGGAAAGTCGATATTGTCCCCGATGGAGATGATGCGGACGCCTGCGTCCCGCAGGTCCTCCAGCTCCACCAGGCCCCGGGAGTTCCGGCGGGAGAAGCGGGAGAAGTCCTTGATAATGAGGATGTCCTTTCGGTGGTCCATCAGCTCCCGGCGCAGGGTCTGGTAGCCGGGCCGCTGGTCGAAGGTGTAGCCGGACTTGTCCCGGTCCTCGAAGAAGGTCAGTGTGGAGTCGGGGAATTTCTGCCTCACGAAGTCCTGGATGATGGCCTTCTGGTTTTCGATGGAGGTGTTGTCCCGGTCCAGCTCCTCGTCCACGGAGATGCGGCAGTAGCCGGCGATGTCAAAGCGTTCAATCATTGGTCTCACCCTTCAGGTATTTCGCTGTCTGGCGGTCAAACTCCGAGATGTAGTCGGCGTCCTGCCTTTTGCGGAACTCCGCATAGATGTCGCCGACCTTCTTCTCCGCCGCCTCCCGGGAGATATGTCCCTTATCCTCCAGGACTTTCCGACGGTTGTTGGCAAGAAAGCGGTCCGTCTCCGCCAGCCAGTCCTTCATGGACATGGGGACCTCGTCCTCCGCCATGAGCTCGGCGTAGTCGATGAACATGGTCACCAGGCGGTTGAGGCGGGAGAGTTCTTTTTCGTTCAGGTAGTTTTTGGCAACCAGTGCGTCGCTTTTCAGTATTTTTCCATCCGGCGCGCCTTTCCAGGTTGTCAGGCCCATGGTAGGGCTGTCCAGGGTTGCCCGCTCAGAGATCAGCTCCGCCGCCGTTTTACCGGTGACGGCGAAGTGGAGCTTGTTCTGAACGAAGGCGTAGAATGCCCGGGTGGTGTCGCTGTTTTTGTCATAGTCGTAGCTGCACTGCTCAAACACGTCCGCGATTTTCTGATAGGCCCGCCGCTCGCTGGCCCGAATTTCCCGGATGCGCTCCAGTAGCTCGTCAAAATAGTCCCTGCCGAAGGGGCGGCCGTTTTTCATCAGCTCGTCGTTGAGAACAAAGCCCTTGGTGATGTATTCTTTCAGGGTTTTCGTGGCCCACTGGCGAAACCGGGTGGCCTTCTTGGAGTTGACCCGGTAGCCCACGGCGATGATGGCATCCAGGTTATAGTGTTGCGTTTTGTAATTTTTTCCATCTGAGGCAGTCGTCAAGAAATCCTTGACAACTGCCTCCTTGTCCAGTTCTTCCTCATCAAAGCAGTTTTTCAGATGAAGGCTGATATTTTGCTTTGAGGTCTCAAACAACTCCGCCATTCCCTTTTGCGACAGCCAAAAGGTCTCGTCCTGAAACACCACGCTGACGAATTCTTTTTCGCTATCGTTGTTGTAGAGTAGAATTTCTCCACTCTGTAAAAGTTCTTTTCCCATGCGATTTCCTCCATATCAATTTGAACTGCATTTCTGATTTAAATTACAGATAATATTGTATCACAGCCCGTGGGAAAACGCAACTGGAATCGCCGAACAGTTTTGTGCTGTCCGGCATTCCTCACCGGGATACCTGCCGCTTCCGGGCTTTCTCCCGCTGGACAGCCTGTTCGGCGGAACGGCGGCGGTTATAGCGAAGCAGGGCGCCCGTCTCCTCGGCCAGGTCCTGCCGACCGGAATAGAACACCGCCACGGTATATTTTTCCTCTGCGAACCTGCGGTATATATTTTGCAGGCGCTCTTGTACATCCTGGCTGGACTGGTCCTCGTGTGAGAGCCAGATGTCCACCAGCTTGCTTTCTCGATGGGTATTGATTTCCAACTGGGGTATCCCGTCCTTTCTCTGTGAATATTTGGAAGTATTTTCTTCTTTTCCAACGGCTTTTATGCGCTGAAATATTCAGAAAAAGGGCGGGTGAATCTGCTTGTCGATGGCTGGTGCCTCCTTTCGTGACAGTTTGGCCGATTAGATTTCACCAGTAAGAATGATTAAAATTCCTGTATACGTGCCCGCTGGGGCGCTTGTGTCCTTGTTTAGGATCGTGGCCTCCCAAAAAGAGGATGTCAATATGTGACACCCTCTTGACGCTTTTCCGCTCAATATGAGAAAATCAGGTGCATCATGCAACACCCTGATTTTCTGATTCTGTATCCAATTTTTCCTTCTGACAGGGCAAAAACTCATGCCTCAGGACATGCCCAATGGTTTGAAATACCTGCACCAGCTCATAGGGCTCCCTCGCAGCGTCCTCGATTTCCGTCGGTCTCATGCGAATGCCCTCTATCCAGCAACGAATGTTTTCCGAGGTGGGCGTCAGCAAGACCGCTCTCTCGTAAGCCTTACAAAACAGGGAGGCGACTTTCCCTCGCCGGTCAGTCTCGGCGTCGATCCGGTCGATCTCCCGCACAGCCGCAATCATTTCGGCCGCAGCGGTTTCCCGCTCCTCTGTCGGCAGCTGCTGGACGGCCTTTAGGAATCTTCCAGCCCCGATTGACAGACACTTCCTTCCGCTCCAAAGCGTCCTTTAGAGCCTGAGGCGCTTCCTCAGACAACCGCGCGATCCGGCCCATGGTCTGTTCCCTGATTCCGACGGCCTGGGCCATCTCTTTTCGGGTATCCACCGGCGTGTGATCTTCTGATGAATTCACCAAAAGGTCTGTCCGGCGGCTCTGACGGACTTTGGCTGCTGTCTCCAGCTCTGGTTTCAGCTTCAATGCGATCTGCCCTAGCTCCCAAAGGGAAAGATTCCGCCGTCCCCGCTGGGTCCCCAATGCCCATTGCTTCGCCTCCAGCAAATCATAGAAGGAAAATACCAGCATCCTGAACGGCAGGCTATGTTTTTCGCAGATTTGAAAGCGGTTGTATCCGTCGACGATGACCAGCTCCTCATTGACGACAATGGGCGCATAACAGCCGTTTTCCAGAATATCCCGCTCCAACGAAGAAAACTGCTCCACGCTGAGAAGCGGGAGCAGTTGTTCCATCTCCGGCAGGACGACGGGCGTCCGCTGGCTGCTTGTGTATTCGGTTTCTGTGTTTCTCAAATCACCATTCCTTTCAGTTTGATTTGTGAGCATTTGCCGGGGATTTGCCGTTCTACCCAATCCGGTTCCTGGCAGGCAACCTTGCTTGGCGCTGTGCCGTGTGCTTTCCCTGGCTTGCCCGTTCAAACTGAAGTCATGGCAAACTTCCCCGAAAAGTATCTGATTGGACAGTCATGCACCTGTACCCCAGGCACAGACGTGCCTGGGGTACAGCATAAACCTGTTATTAAAATCCGATCTCTTTCGAGAAAGCCTGCTAGAATAAAACTGAGTAAGACAATCATTTCCAATTATGTTGCTGTAGTGTTGAGTATAGCGTCTGCGGAAAAATTTGTCAACCTCATTATGTTCTTGATTTTTCCAGTCTCTGATAATACGCCTCCAACTTCTCCTCGCAGATTTGCTCGATCTCCGCTTTTTCTTCCCCGCTCAGCCGTTTCCACACAGACTCGTCCACTTGGACAATTCCCAAAGTCCGGGTGTGCCGAAGCATCTGCATGTCCTCAAACCGCTTGAAGGGGTTGGCCAGGACATTCCGCTGGGCCTCGCTGTTGGTGTATCCGCCCTTGGCAAAGATGCTGTTTGCCTTTTCCACGGTCAGTCCGGCGGCCCGCCGTCCCTCATAGTAGGACCGGAAATAGTCCGCGATGTCCGACAGCTTTACTCGGCCCTTTTCGTCGGCGTACCGCAGAACCGCCTTGATTAAGACTGGCTTGTAAGAGTAGCTCATATCCATTTTCCGAACCATGTCCAGAAACAGGCCCTTCCGGTTGGAGTCGTCGATCAGTGTCCAGCCGTATTCTTTTGCGTACTTCTCCAGGGTTTCCTCCTTGAAATATTTGAAAACCCGATGCTCGCTCATGGGCACCGCCAGATCCGGGACCAGCTTGCCCTCCCGGACGTAGCGCTCGATGGTCTCCGCCTGCACGTCCACCCGGCGGACAAACTCCATCTGGGAGATCATGCCCTCCGCTTCTTCCTGCCAGTTGAACACGTCCACCAGCTCGTAGTCTGTGGCGCCGATGGGCCAGTCCAGTAGGGCGGTGGGCTTCTCCCGGCGATCATAGAGGGCGTTCTCCGCCGCTCGTTTGTCCCAGGGCGAGAGAACTAACTCCCCCGCCCGGTATTTCCGCAGCTTAAACAGGCGGTGCAGAGACATGGGCATATTGTACTGGCTGGCGTTGTCCACGAAGTCAAAGACCATCAGGCTCTCCTTGCCCTCGTAAAGCCGCATTCCCCGGCCCAGCTGCTGGGTATACAGCACCCGGGACATCGTAGGCCGGGCCATGAACAGCGCTTCGATTTCCGGGCAGTCCCAGCCCTCGTTCAGCAGGTCGCAGGCACAGAGCACCAGGATCTCCCGTTGGATGAATTTGTCCTGGAACTCCTCTCGTTCCGAGCGTTTCATGCCGCCGGACACTGCAGCGGCGGGGACTCCAGCCTCCCGAAACAGAGAGGCAATCTCCTCTGCGTGCCAGACTGAGGCACAGAACACCACCGTCCGCCGCCCCTGGACATATTGGATCCAGGTATCCACGATCAGACGGTTCCGCCCCGGCACATAGATTTTGGTTTCCAGGTCCCGGATGTTGTAGCGGACGCTGTTGAACCGCACCTTGGTCAGGTCGATGTTGGTGTGGATGCGGATGCACCGCACCGGCACCAGCTCTCCCAGCTCCACGGCGGTCTGGATGTCCAGCCGGTGTGCGGTGTTTTTAAAGATATCCAGGATGCTCCTGTCATCATTCCGCTCCGGCGTGGCAGTCAGGCCCAGGGTAAAGGCGGGCTTGAAGAACGCCAGGACCTTTTGGTAGGTATCTGCCGCCGCATGGTGGGCCTCGTCAATGATAAGGTAATCAAATTCATCATCCTTGAAACGGTCCAGATGCAGGGCCACGCTCTGCACGCTGCCGCAGACGATGTGGGCCTCCGGCTCCTTGACGGCCTCCAGATAGCGGCCTACCGCCGCCTTGGGCCATAAGGCCCGGAATGTCTCCGCCGCCTGCTCCACCAGCTCCTGGGTGTGGGCCAGGAACAGCGTCCTGCCGCCCAGGCGCTTGGCGTCCAGCACCGCCGTCACGGTCTTGCCGGTCCCCGTAGCGTGGCAGAGCAGGGCGATGGTTTCCCCGCGGCTTCGCATAAACTTCAGAGCGTCCAGTGCCCGGCCACGTTGGGTGGGCAGGTAGTCCTCAATTTCCTGAAGCCGGGGACGGCTGCCCAGGAAGAGCCGGAGTTCGTCCTTTATCAACTCCGGCTGGAGCTGCATCTGCCGCACCGCCCAGCGGTATACGTCCCAGCCCATGTAGATCATGCTGTTCTGCTTCAGCAGGTCATCGTAGAACTTGCCGGAGGCCACCAGACTTTTGTGGTGGGAGCCCTCATCGTCGATTTCAATGGCCACTCGGCGGTCGTTGTTTTCCAGAACGAAGTCGGCATAGCGGCTGTTCTGGTAGACGTCGTAAAAGTGATATTGGGAATAGAGGTATCCGGCCTTCTCGGCGCCGAAGGCCTCGCTGAACAGTTCGATGAAAAGGTCTTCGGCCCTGCTGCCGGAGGCGGAGCGGGGAACGGGCATGGCAGTCACCTCATTTCTCCAGGACTTCTTTTAGAAGTATCTTCTTCTCAAAGCCGCCCCGTTTGGCGGCCTTCTCCTGCCGGACCTGCTCCAGTTCTTTCCACGTCTAGCCCCTGGCCCGGACGACGGCCCGCAGAACCTCCAGCAGGTCGGCCAGCTCATCCAGGGATTTGCTCTCCTGGTACTCGGCCAGTTCCTCGTTCAGCTTGGCGTCCAGCGTCTCCAGATATTGCTCACTAGGCAGAATTTCTGTCACACAGGTCTTGCCATCAGCCAAAATGATCTCTGGAATGCGGTCGCGGACTAACTTATGATAGGTTTTGGCTTTCATAGTAGAATTACCTCAAAACGAGTCATCTATATTGGGCAATCAGGACAAAAAGCTCTCCTGCTCAATGGTAACACCACGGTTCAGTATTTCACAGATTGCACTCTCAAATATAGGATATGTCCCCTCTGCCAGTACTTGTTCCAACTGCCTCAGATACTTTACTGGTCTCTTTAACCCATTGTGGGAATACTCCGCAACATCTTCTCCAGACATTCGCATTGGCTGAACACCCGGAAAAATCTCCTGCAAATGAGCATACATCTGAAAACCACCCAAATCAATATCTGCCCAAAAAAAGGTTTGCGTACCTTTGGATACTGCATCCCGAATTTTTGAAAACAATTTTCTTTTCTGGGGACTAAGGAAACCGCCATGATACACAGCCAGGGTATCCGGTTTCAATTCAGAGAGTAAATATTCATCATAATTTGTCTTATTTTCAATAAATATAATACTTTGGACATCGCTGAGATCAATTTTTGTGATAGAGTCTACCGCTGTACTGGGCAGGGCTATTCCGTAAGGATACGTTGCACCGACATTTACCGTTCCTGCCGGCATCGTAAAGGCGCAGTTGCCGGAAAGCTCATAAAGCTCCGGGCGGGCATAGATCCCGAGATAAGCCAGCTTATCCCGGAGCCCCATATCCGTGTGTTCACAGGCTTCTGCCAACCCCGGGTGAAATTTTTCGGCGATACGAAGAAACGTATCACGAACCTCCCGCTCGAAGGTTTTGCTGTTATGGTAGCACTTGCTGCTGAACGCCCGCATGGTGATGGGTTCTCCGTGCAGGAAGTCATATTGTACCAGCGCGGACAGCAGATCAACCAGAAAGCCGGTATCTTTTCTGCAATAACCCGGAACTGTACATGCGTCATTTGCATTTGCGCATATATTATCCCGCCAGGCGGCAATCCAGGCCGTTTCTACCCCGTCTAAAGCGCTTTGTACCATCTGTTCCACGATCTCTACCTGCCGTCTGGGATGTGTCCTGCCGGTCATTTGGTAGCAGCGCTCTACTTGATCTAAATTAAGGATAACCACCGAAAGGACGGGCCGCCCTTTCAGCCATTCAGCCGAAATCAACTGCTTCTGTTCTAATTCCTGCGCAGCCTGATTGAAGGCATCCCGGATGCTGGCTGTCTCATACTTGTATTCCGGCAGTTCTTTCTTTTCGATGCGCAGCATAACTCGCCTGTTGGAGCTCCCCGGCTCCAGCAGATGCTTGCTTTTTTCGTACTTATCCAGCAGGCGGGTGAGGATAATCCCCTGTTCCATCAACAGCCCATCTCCTTCCGCCAAGGCATGACGTGCATTTGGTACTTTTCCTTTAAAACCAGAAGCGTTTTATCCGCCAGGGGCATAATGTCAGGAAGTTTGTCCGGCGGAGTACAGATAATCGCCTGCAAGCCCATCTTCCGGAGAAGACGCACGCTTTCAATGATACGGTCACTGTCCATTTTATTGAACGCTTCATCAAACACTACCAGCCGGACTGTGTTGCTGGCTAGCGGCGAGAGGTTATTCACTTGGTAGAGTTGGGCGAAGGAAGCCAGCACAGCGATATAAAAGGGGGTCTGGGTTTCACCGCCGGATTTTGTGTTCAGTGTCTGGGACAGCAGCTGTTTGGAACCGTTTTGGTCGGTAGTCTCTAGGTCAAATTTCAAATAGGTGCGGAAATCGGTGTACCGCTCAATATTCTGCTGGAGCTCGCTCTGTTTTCTGGCGTTGAGCTGTGTGTCGTCAGACATGGCCAGACGGCCAAACAGCTCCTCAATCAAGGGCCCGTACTTTTGCTGGAAGGGCATGGCGAACAAACCTCCCTCCCCCTCCATCAGCTCCGGAGACATAATCATATCGTAGTACTCCGCATAGTCAGGACTCCGATCCGCCCGGAATTGATATCGGTCTGTGCCAAATTGCGTCTGTTTCAGTGCTTTGTTCAGGCTCTTTACCTGGTCCTGCACCTGTTCGATACTGGATTTTAATTTTGCCAAAAAGTCGTTCTGGAACTGCTCCATGGCGCTCTCCCGGGCAGCCTTGATTTTTTCCCGATACTTTGGCAGTTCGCTCTCCTCCAAAAACTTTTGTTCCTGTTCAAATTCGTCGTTGGTCATCGCGTCTGTCCGGAATGAACAGGGTTGAAACGCACTGACATAGTCGGCCCGGGCCTGAAACAGCTTCTGCTGAGAGATACGCTGTTCATTTTGAGTCTGCACCAGGCGGTCACCGAAATTCTTAGCCACAGCGGAGGCTCGTTTCAGCCGGGTGAACTCCTGCTGATAGCGGGGGCGGCCTATGTTATCCACAAAGTCTTGTGTAAACTGCTCCCTCAGATCATCCTCTCTTGCGTTCAGTTGTTGGTACAGGTTTGGCAGCTCCTCATATTCCAGTCTGCGGATACGTTCTCTCAAGCGCGCTTCCTCTCCGGTACAGTCCTGTTTTTGCTTTTCCAAGATTCCAATTTCCCGTTCCAGCAGGTTAATTTGTCGGCGTTGTTCTTCCAGCCAGAACAGGTCCAGACCGGACAGCTCCGTTTCCAGCCGCTCCAGTTCTTTTGTGATTTCTAATCCCTGCTGGTAATCAGCCCTTCGCTGCTCCACGGTGCTTTGCACAAAAAAACGGTTGAAGAGCACATCTCGCTCCCCTTGCTTCTTCAGTTGCGCCGCAATCGGAAGCCAAGCGTCGATTTCCTCCTTGGCCGCTTTCCACTCCACCTCCAGTCTGCTGATGCGCAGGGCCACCGCTCGGCGGCCAATGAAGGCATTTGCCATAAGATCTTTCCGAAGCGGGCGGACAACATAGCCCTGATAAAGCATTCCATCTGCGGTAATAGCCGTCCGATGTTTCCGGAGCTCGCTAACATGGGAACAGCACACCACACGGCCCAGGAGATAGTCGATATAAGTGCGTGCCAAATCATTCCCTGTTTCAATTTTCCTGGCAAGACTGCCGTCCTGGGGAACGATGTGTTCTTTTTCTTGCAGCTTGGCAATGTCTACTAAACCGAAGGAATGACCGCCGTAGTCTTGCTTGATTTGATTGTAAAAGGCAAGCGCGCGCTGATAGTGTTTCGGAGGGACCAGCAGATAAAATTTCTGCGCATTCAAATAGCCCTCTACCGCGCCTCTCCAAGGTTCCTCCATCTCCGGGATTTCCAGAACATCGGCTAGAATATCGATTTGGACATCCTGTCCGCACTGCCGGTCCAGCTCCGCAGAGAGCCTGTCCCGGAGCTGCGTCAACCCCCTGGGATAATCCTTGATGTTTTTGCGCAGATTGGCTAAATCAGCGTTTCGCTGATCTTGTTCCGCCTGGAGATGGGAAAGGATGTTCTCAATTTCAAAAGAAGTGTTCCGAACAACGTTCATAAACTCCGCAGAGGTCTCCTGTGCCTGTTCAAATAAGGTGGCCGGTTTTACAAAAATCTGTTCGCCACAGTTCAGAAACTTCGCATAGGTTCTTTGCAGCTCAACAGACATTTGAATCACAGGGCGCAGCGGCTGAACTTCCTTCCACTCCGAGATCTTTTGGCACAGGCCGCACAGCAAATCTGCTTCCCGCCGGATTTCCAACGCTGTACTCCGGAGCTGAGATAGAAGGCTTGCCTGCTCTCGCTGGAGCCGGTCTTTGTCGCCGCGCAGACGGTTTTCCTCCTGGGCAACGCTGCTTTGAACACAGGCCGCTTTCAGCTCATCCTGACGTCTCCGTTTTCTGTCAATCTCCTCGGAAACGCCAGCAAATTCGGCGGTAGCTTTTTTGGCCCCTGCCTCGCAGTCCTGTTTCTCCGCCTCGTAATGGGCGATTCTGCCCTCCAGGTCCTCCTTATGTGCCCACAAAACCAAAAAGGTCTGTTGGTTCCAGCGGTCGATAGCGGACTGCATCTCTCCATAGAGGCGGCTGATCTCATGGAGCCTCTTTAATTTCTCCTCCTGCCGCTGGGCAAGTTGTTCATGGCGTTTGTAGTCCCGGATATTTTGTTGCATGGCTTCGATGTCCGGCTTATCTGGAATGTCGCAGATGTTCTCCGTGATAAACTTTTGAATATCTGCAATGGGACGGAAAGACACCGCTTTTTTCAGCATCCGGCTGACCTGCTCGTTGTGGACGTTCCACTTTGCCAGCATATCGGTACGGTACTCCTTGTGGCTGTCGTACAGCTTTTGACGCAGGCTATACTGCTGCTTCAAATATACCCGAAGGCTGGGAATGTCCATGGCCTCCTGTCCCTCCAGGAAACAGCCCTCCGGAATGGTGCCGTCGTAAATAAAAAAGCGCTCCTGCCGACTCCCGTCGCTACGGCAGTCAAAGACGATCCCGGTCACAAAGGCGCTACCCTTCTCTTCATCCCAAAATTCACAGGCGATATAGCTGGAGAAATCTTTGCCCCGCCTGGAATAGGGGGAATTGCTGTCCATGTCGGCCCGCAGGTATCCGTCCAAGGTCCGCTGGGACTTTTCATTGGCGGCCTGGTTGAAATTCCTGGCGTTCATCTCACCCAGAAGAACAATCTGCAGCGCATCGATCACGGTGGATTTTCCCGCACCGTTTTTTCCGGTCAGGAAATTGATATCCTCCACCTCGATCAGCTGCTTTGAGAAATAGAGCCAGTTAATCAGCAATATCTTCTTCAGCTTCTTCACTGTCCTCCTCCTTTCTCAGCACCGACACCACCGCGTCCAGCTTCTCACTGGATACCACCGACAATACCGTGGGCAAAATCGCAAACTTACAGCTTCCCTGGCTGTATTTTCCCTCAATCCGTTGAATCACACAGTGGTTGTCCAGCAGGGTCAGCGCCCGCTTCACATCTTTCATGTTGGGCCGTGCCGAAAGGATTGCGTAATCCGTTACCACCTTTTCCAGCAGGTCTCTCACGGTGCAGATCGCGTCGTGCTCCAAACCCAGGCGCTCCTGATTTTCATCATATATCATACGGATCGCAAGCAAAATGGCAGTCTGATCTTTATCCAATTGACAGCGGTTAGCCTCATCCGTGTTAACGACATAGAAATAGCCATTGAAATCGTCCTTGCGCAGGTCCCAGTCCAACAGCGCCAGATATTCCCGCACCTCCGCATAGTGGCTGGACAGGAAGAGATAGTCCGGATTATTGACCCGGACTTTGTCAGCCCTGCACAGGGTTTTCACAAGATACGTCCGGCTAAGCAGCTGGTTGCAGACAGATTTAAACTGATCCAACTCTTTCTGTGTCGCTCCATTGATCCAGTCCACATTCATGTCTTTTCCTCCCTGCGTTTGATTTGAAGCCGGGGGATAGAATATCCGTTCTCCGAGTAAACTCCTTCCATCTCATGGACTGTGTAGGTGGAAAACCTGTCGTCGCCGGTCAACACGGCGAGCAGGCTCATGATGTACGCCTTGTCGTCCTTCAGATCCAAGTCCTCCGAATAGCACACCCCGGCCGCCCCCAGCCACTGCTCCACATAGGCAGCTATCGCACTCCTGCCATATTCCGAACGCAGTAGCTGTTGGGCCTGCCTGGCCATCTCCGGGTCGATTCTGTCCTCTTGGATCAGTACCGGAGCCGCCTTAGTCCGCTTGCCTGGACGCTTCCGGTACCAGACGCTTTTTTCCGAAAGGAAAGACTGCTCGTACAGCTGAAAGGCGGGCTGGATCTGCTCCACCAGCTCGGAGGCCCTTCGGTTTCTGGACAGTGCGGTCAGCAAATAGTTCAGATTGCCCCGGACATTGTGATCCCGGTTGGTCAGGTTCTCGATTTTTTGTGTGGTTGCCCGGGTGTACCGCCGGACCTGCTGGTCAATTTCATCCAGGAATTCATGTTCAATGTTGTCGTATCGCTCCTTGACCCAAAAGATTTTGCGCAGCAGGTCGCTCCGACAGGCGTTCAGATCACTCCCGCGTCTGTCCTGAAGGGCGGCGTTGGACATGGCGGTCAGCAGGGCGTCATCCTCCAACCAGCCGGACAGGATGGTTTGGATTGGAACCCGGTATTTTGGAACAGAATCCTTGATTTTTAAAGGGCGAATGTATGCCTCTACCACCTTCTGTCCAAAATCATCAAAGTGGGAGGCAAGAATCACGTTGACATTCTGCATATTGATTTGCCGCTGGAAAAAGTGCTTTACGTTGTGGTAGACCATTTGCAACAATTTAATTAGCGACTGCGTGTTATCATAGGCGCTGTAAACCGCCGCCATCTTGTCATAGACGCTGCTTCCCTCGCTGGCCACCTTCAATGTAGAATATGTGCCAAAGACGTAAGAGTAGCCCCACATGGGACTGTCGTCCTGCAGCAGGTGAAACAACTCCAGCAGCCGGCTGCTGTACCCCGGAACGGTGATATATTCATCAAAATCCTCTCCCCGCTGTTTCTCCAGCCATCCCTTGCTGTCCAGCTTCCGAATCAGAAATCTGGCACGACCGGAGACATCACGCAGCTCTTCCTCGTCAATATCTTCCCCCTCAAAGGTTGCCTCCGCCAGTTGCTGTTCCAGTTTGCCACGCAGCATGGAGTATAACGTCTCTTCCGGAATCTTTAGATTTTCCTGATACGACTCATAGAGGACATCCAGTGCGTCTGCATACAAACTCCGGTTAGGAGAAGCCAGGACAGAAAAAAGCTCATTGGGAACCGCGTCAAACAATTTCATATCTGATCCCCCTAAAGGAGTTGTCTTATGTTTGGAATTATAATCTTAAATGGAGACCGTCCAGATATCGTACTGGAAAACGGAACGCTATACGGCGGGCTGCACTGCGGCGATTGCTTCCGATATAATGACGGAAAATGGATTGATGTCCGGCTGGAATATAAAGACGATTGGATATTCGTTCACAATCAGGCATACCAAAAAATTATTTATGGGAAACAGGTCATAATTTAGATGGAGCCACCAAATAAAATGTCACATTCAGATCATGTTATAGTTTTGTAAAGAATTCTTCGTCTATCTCGTAATCTTTTACTTCCTTAACTCCAATGCCATACTCAGCCAGTTTGTTGATAAATTCTTCGCCGTCAATCAGATCAATCTGCTGCTTACCCGGAGAAGATGCCTCCTCAATCGCCGGTTTAGAAAATGAACCTGTTGTAATAAAAACAGCCTTTTCAATGTTGGTTGTCAGTGAGCCTCTAAAGTCCCGGATATCACCAGAACTAACCACACCTTGATATCGCTTGCACTGAAATGCAATATTAAAGCTAAATATTCCATTGATCCTAAGTTTACCTGTCCCATCAATCCCTCCGTCTCCGGAATTTTTGGTAACCTCCACTTGGGTAAACCCAGATTCGCGTAGCACTCTTTGTGTCAACCGTTCAAATGCATATGGATTCATATCAGTCAAAACTTTATGTAACTTCTCTCGCCAAGGGCGCACTTCTTCCGGTATGTTTTCAAGATCATCATTTATCGCGGCATTTTGGGAAGAAGTACTATTTTTGCGGCGGTTCTTCGCAATAGCATTTCCATCGACAGCAGCCACATCGGAAAATTCCGATGTGATGGACCATACGCCTCGTGCGCTGTTGGTAATCGCCCCATGCTTTTTCAGCAGTGTCCGTGCCCACGCCAATCTATAGTTTACTTCGCTCAAACTGCTACTGCTAAGATGTGGAATTTCCAGTACTTCATCTGAAATTGAAAGAAGTCCTGCCACTTTCTCGTTAATCTCCTCATTTTTTCCCGAACCGCCCAAATCTTTCAGGGCAGTATATGTTGCTGTGATAAGTTCTCCATATCTTGGCACTGTTTTTTTATTCGCCATAACAGCATTCTCCTAACGCTTCATAAACTGCGACCAACACAAACGGGCATATTTTCATATTATACGCTACAAATCGTTAGATTTCAACCTTTAGGGCCTGCTTACTGGAAGACCGCCAGACCTTACCGCTCTATGTTTTACTTGTTTTCCAGCTTCTCAAACTCCTCCAACTTCAGCTCTCGTTTCAGTTCTTCCTCTGTGGGCAGATAGGTATATACTTCGCGGCATAAATCTGCTGGTTATCCTCCGGCAAAATCAGCTGTACCAACGTGTCGCTTTTCTGTGCGCACAGGAGCAGTCCTACCGGTGGGTTGTCCCCCTCGTTTATCTGGTACCGGGTGTAGTAGTTCACATATATCTGCATCTGGCCGATATCCTGATGGGTGAGGAAACCCGTTTTCAGGTCGATCAGCACGAAGCAATTTAGGATATAGTTATAGAACACCAAGCCAATGTAGAAATGCTGCTCGTCCACATTGAAATGCTTCTGCCGCACCACGAAGGAGAACCCGCAGCCCAGCTCCAGGAGAAATTTTTGTAAATGGTCGATGAGAGCCTGTTCCAAACTGGACTCATAGAAATGCTCGTTAGCCGGGAGGTCCAGGAACTCCAATACATAGGTGTCCTTGATGATTTGCTCATACTCGGGCTTGGGCTCGGTGGTCTGAATCTCCTCCGCCACGCTCTCCTTGTCCCGGCTGGCCAAGAGGCGCTGGTAGAACATGGTGTTAATTTGCCGCTCCAGTTGGTAGGAAGTCCAGCCGGATTTTGTACACTCCTCCAGATAGAAAGCCCGCGCTTTGGCATCGGGTACCTTCATCAGAGAGCGGTAATGCGTCCAGCTCAATTCGGGACGCAGTGCGTCCTGAATTGGAAATGTGAGATAGAACCGACGCATATTGTGTAGATTGCTTAGATCAAATCCTTTTCCGAACTCCTTCGTCATCCGCTTGGAGATGTATTGCAGCACCTGTTTGCCGTAGGCCGCTCGGTCATTCTCCCTGCAGGCATCAGAAATCGACTTGCCGATTTTCCAGTATGCCGTCACCATTGCGGTGTTGACGGTTGTGTAGACCTGCCGCTGTGCCTCGATCACATAGTCACGGATGGAGCGGTAGGTATCCTCCTACTGCGGGACACCCGGCGCGTTCTCTCGTTTTGTCAAGTTGTTCATAGAGTGCATCCTCAGTTTCTTCAAAATCGCCTCATCCGCCGGACAAAATTCATACTGCGGAATTTCCTCTAGAGGCTGTTTTAAAACGAGCGGAATGCCGGATGGGGGCAAATTTTTTACCCAATAAGCATGTGATATCCGTAAGGCGGCAGAGCCGCCAACGGCTATCCAATCGTCAGATAAGGCGATTGGATGCGGGAATCCTGACGGATTTCAAGTCCAATCAACGCAGTCCTGGCGGAATAAGATACCACAAAACGGCGTTTTGACGGTTTTAAAACAGCCTCTAGCGTGATCCAGCGGATGTCGTGGTGCTCCAGCATCTGGGGGATACCCTCCGAAATTGCAGTATTGAACAGTGTCAACAGTGTCAGGTGTATATTCAGGTCCGGGTAATCGTGGTCCACCTCCATGAACACGTTGCCAACCGAGATAGTGACGGCCAATTCTTCCTGGAACTCCCGAATGAGAGCCTGTTTCTTTGTCTCTCCCGGCTCCACCTTGCCACCCACAAATTTCCCATTGCGGGAAGTGTACACTGGAGGTCTTGATTCATGCACATCGTGCAAAATGGCTCGAGGGCAATGGTGCGCTGGCTGGCGGAGAATAACATCACAAATGCCGTCGAAATTCAGGCCTTTGACCAGCTGGGCTACCATTTCCAACCCGATTTGTTCGAAAATGAGCATCACATATTTCTCAAGGACAAGACCTAAAAGCAGACCCCCCGCAGTTTTATGTGGGAGGTCGTTTTACTTATTTGCTCTCTTTGAGATATGCCAAGACCTCCGCCGCGTTGGTGTCCGACTTGACCTTGGGCATAACCTTCTCAACCACGCCGTTTTCATCAATGATAAATGAGGAGCGCACCACGCCCATACTCACCTTGCTGTAATTTTTTTCTCCTGCCATACACCGTAGGCCTGGATGGCGGTCAACTCCGGGTCGGAGAGCAGGATAAACGGCAGGCTATGTTTCTCCGCGAATTTCTGGTGGGAGGCCACGGAGTCCTTACTGATGCCGATCACCACTGCATCGATTTTCTTGAACTCCTCAAAGGCCCCGCAAAGGCGCAGGCCTGACGGGTACAGCCTGGTGTGTTGTCCCGAGGATAAAAGTACAGCACAACCGTCTTTCCACCGAAGTCAGACAGAGACACGGGATGGCCGTCCTTGTCTGGCAAGGTAAACTCCGGGGCTTTGGTTCCAATATCCAACATATTATGTTTCCTCCCTACTATCACTCAGGCCACTTCCAACTGCCTCATCACAGCTTGTTCAAGCTCTGCCATTTTTACAGAATCCGTAAGGGAGCCCATCCGGAAACGCAAACAGCTTTGGGGTATAGTGGTGAGCTGCTCTGCCAGAGCTGTGCTCTGCTTTTTCAGACCAAACCCAGAGACCTTCACATGGCACGGCATGGGCGGTCTGACAGAGGAGGTCAGTGGCACCACTGTTACAATCCTTGAATTCCGGTTCGTTAGGTCGCTGCTGATTACAATGGCCGGATGAGGGCCCCTCAGTACGTCTCCTCGGGAAAACAACAGGTTGACCATCCAAATGTCGCCTCTTTGAACGCGGTTTTTTCTCATAAAACGTCCTCCAATCCAACTTTTTGATAGAATTGTTCGCATACCCGCCGCCTTGACGCATTCAACACCTCAAGCTGCTCGTCAATGAGCACATTGGCCCCGCGAAGCTCAGAGGCATACTGGCTTTGCTGTACAAGCGGGATATAATGGAGCCGTAATTGCTCCAAATCCGCCGCGCGGATCATAGGAATACTGCTACCCATCTGGATCTGTTGAAGCATCTTCTGGCCAACAGGGCTCTGCAGAACATAATAGAGATACCATGGGTCAACCTTGGTGCCGTCTGCACGGATCCCCAAAAAGTCGTGGGAGAGATACAGGGGCACATCCTCCGAAATTATACAGAGTTTAATCGCTTTACCCTTACAGGAAATCAAAATATCCCCGACACGGATTTGATAGCGATCAGCATTTTCACGCCCCGAAAGATCAAAATGGGCAATATTGTCCATACAGATCTTCCCATTTTGAACGTCAGACAGCCGCAGCACCCCGGCGCCCTCCGCACTGCGGACTAGGTTGGCAACATTGATACCTCTATATATCTGGGCCACCTCTTTCATCCGGATGGCACTGCGGCTTCGACTGTCTCCAGCGTTTTGTACGGTATTGATATCCATATCACTCAGCCGGGTAGTGGGCAGATACCGTTGTGGGGACAGATTGAACGCATCCAATTCAAAGCGGTCTACCTGCCTTCCGCTTGTCCGTATCATAGGGAGTATGTCACTCCCCGAATGATGGAACATACTTCTGTTTTCATTCTTTTGCTTCCATAGACCAGGTGTGGGAAGCTCCATCATCCAAACAGTATCCCCCTGTTTCCGCCCCTTACGGAAAACCACTAAAGATGTTGCCGGCGCTGCCGGCCAAAACGGAACACTATTTTGAGGTAGTGCAATGATAGCATCTATCACATTTAGATCCAGCAAGTATTTCCGGAATGCTTGATTTTTTGCGTTGAACAACGCACCGTTTGGAATCCGGCAAACGCCAATTCCTGTTTTGTTCAATGCGCTGAGCTGGTGATAAGCATAAGACCAGTCACCGCCGCAGACAACCGAGTCGGAAACGAACACCTGCTCTCCACCTCGCAGCGAGGGGAACATGACGGACATATCCGCTTTGGAGGATATGTCTCGGGTGTTCAGGCAGTCTTCATTGGTCTGTTGGAATGCAAAGCCGTGCATTTTTGAGCGAAGGACAGAGAGATGGAACAACAACGGGTCTATCTCCTTGGTCACAACATGAAGCGGCAAGCCTTTTTTTCGCCTGTCTTGGGCAATCCTGAGCGCCATATTACCCACGCCTGCGGCGCCATCATAGAACGTGCCGGTTTTATCGCCCAGAAGCTCACAGGCCAGACGCTCCAACCACGTCGGAACGGCCAGTTCGGGACGACGAACCCGGCTGAGGTTGGGATAGACCAACCGATCTGTCAAGCGGCGTAATTTGTCCTTATCATCGCTAAACTGTGCCCAGTGGTAAAAGAGCTCCCGAAATGTATCTTCCAGTAAATGGGTTTGGGAATACTCCGCAAAAGACACTTCCGCCTCGGCATCAGTTTCTTTTAGACGATTGCGGACGGCGGCCTCAAAGTCCGCCTGGCAAAATGAGATGTTGCACAGGCTGTGGATTGTCTCTTTCTCCAAAAACCAGAAGCCAATACACAGTGCGATGGATTGGTCCAGCAGATCTGTCATGGCATAACCCCTGCCACGGGCTATGTTGAGTATACCACGTATGGGATCAGAATAGACATCGCGCATAGTAACACCTCGCCTTGTAGAGTAATTGCATTATTCTTTATAGCGATAGTGTAACACACCGAATGCTGGCTGTCAAGAGTAATCTAATTATTTTTTAATAAGCCTGCAAATAAACGAGCAGCCGCCATATTCGGCTGCTGCTCGTTAACCTAATAGCCTAAACAAGCGAATCTCCGGTACTGTGGAAAATCTGCTCCTGCATTATGAGCTGCCCGCTGAAAACCATGCTGTAAAAAGAATCTCTTTACCAATTCATGGATATAAACAGGCCAAAGGCAAATACGTACTCCCTTTTTGGTGGTATCTTATGTACCCCACCCCATCCGCTTCCCCAGCTCCAATATCCCGCGGCAGAACCGCTCCCACTGTTCCAATGTCTTCTGTGAGGGGTCGCCCTCCCGGATACGCATGGTGCGGCGAATTTCCTTGGGGATCACGACCCGGCCCAGATCGTCGATCCGACGCACAATTCCTGTTGCCTTCATATCAAAAACTCCTTTTGGCAGTGATAGTTGGTATGTCACTCTGGCAAAAGATAGTATCCTCCGTTTTTCCCGGCTTATGCCGGTGGAAGGCATGGTGATGTCTGGAAATCCGCGCCGCCGATGGTGACGCGCCGGAATCAGGCCCGGCCATGTTCTCGCTCCTTATGAAAGCGGTCAAACGTCTGATATTGCCGGCACAGTTGAAAACCGGCAGATACCGGTTTGAAAACAGCGATAAAACCGCTGATGAGTAATGGCTATAAGGTCCGCCGCAAGGCCGTTTTCCTGCACTGGGGCAGGGATTCGCCGGCGTCTGCACCAGTCCCAGCCAGCGGGGACATGGGCCGCAGGGAGGATTTCACCTGTGCAGTGTTTCTTTTTTCATAAAACCTCTTTTTTCCGTCTCCCGCCGGGGCGCTCCGTTACCGGAAGTCCCTCAGGCATTCGGCTGCAGCGGCATAGCCGGCGTCAATCCGCCGCCGGGTGAGGGCGGAGTCGATTTCCAAGGTCCCTCCCAGACTGGCGGACGGCCAGACGTTCCAAAGCTCCGCGCCGTTCCGTCCCGGCGCGGGCCCGTTCTCCAGGGCCTTGCCGTCCGCCGCGTCCCCGCGGTCCGGCTTCCTGGGGGTAAGGTGCACAACCAGAATCTTCCGGTATCCCGCCTGAACAAGGGGCGCATAGGGGCTGTTGTCCAGCACGCCGCCATCAATGCACAGGACGCCGTTCACCGTCTCAGGGGTGTACGCGCCGGGCAGCGCCGCGGAGGCCAGCACCCTGCGGATGACGTACTCCATAGGGCCCGGACTCCAGGGGTCCAAAAACGCGTATTCCGCCGAAAAAATAGAGGACAGTCCCTCTATTTTCTGCCGCCCCGGGACCTTGAAGGCTGAAAGGGAGACATATGCCAGCTTGTTCCGCAGGCTGTCCAGGGAGATGTTTTCCCGGATGATGCGCTCCAGCGTCTCCTTGCTGAACAGCCCCGCGTTTTCCTGAAAATCCCCCAGAAGCGCATCCGCAATCTCAAGGAGATCAGGGTGCTCCTGCGCGCCGGGCAGACAGGCCTCCAGATTTCTGGTCAGCTGCTCATTCCGCCGGAGCAGGTCTTCCTGGCGCATGCCAAGCCAGACCCGTTCCGCCCGCTCATAATCGCCCCGGGCAAAGAGGAGCGTATTCATAGCGCCCACCGAGGCCCCGGAAACGCCGGTGAACCGCTCCGTCCCGCCATGCTCCTCCAGCCACCTCCAGACGCCCAGCTGAAAAGCGCCCTTGGCCCCGCCGCCGCAGAACACAATCCCATAGTCCAGCCCGCCGGTCTCCTTCATCCGCCTGATCTGGGCCTGAGCATGGATGTCGGCCAGGACCGGCGAAAGAATCCGCTCCGCCGTTCCCGTGACACACCGGCCTGCGCCCCGCTCCTGAAGGCAGAACCTGTCCCGGGCCGGGTCCTGGGAGATTCGCCACCCGCCCCGCTCCAGCAGGGTTTTCCCCTCGCCCTCTTCACACCGGGCAGAGGAGGGGGCCGTGAAAACCAGCTGCCGTTCATAGAGCCGCCGCAGGTATTCCCCCGTCACGCAGAGGGCCCGGGGCGCCTCCTGCAAAAACTGCTCCAGCAGCCTTTCCGAGCTGTCCTCAGCCGGGCCCGGGGGGCTGTCGGGGCCGGCGCTCCGCGGACTGTCCTGTCCCGGAGACGTCCCCCTCTCCCGGGTCAGGAACTGGGGCAGCACCTCATTGGCGAAGATGGTCCAGAGAAGGTCGTACTGGGATTCCCTGATTTCTTTCCGGGCCTTACAGGTCCGGGGAACCGCGTACAGCTCCGCGAAATCCGCGTACTTGGACAGTTTCTCCTGATAGTACCGGGCAAAGGCCTCCCTATCTTTTTTACTCTGGTTCAGAGCCTTGCGTCTGGCCCTCAGCACGCACTTTTTAAAGCCGGCGCCGCAAATCAGGCCGAACCTGGAGCACGCCGGATCAGCGTTCCAGATGTTGACGTTGGCCAGCTGCTCCTTGGCAAGGTCGTGGTGTCCGATGATGATGACCCGGTTGCTGACCAGCTCCTGACGATGCTTGCAATAGCGGCCCGCCGTCATGAGACAGGCCTCCTGTCCCTGAGCTTCCAGATAATGGACGATATTTTCGGCGGCGGTTTCCGCCGTGCCGCCGTCACACACAACGATGATTGTATTCCTGGACGGGACACCCCCGCCCAGCGTGTTCACAACCTGCTCCTTTGCCTCATTCAGCACCGGCTTCACGATGTTTTTCAACAGGTCCATAGAATGCCCTCCCCGTCTGATCTCAAATTTCCGGCGGCCGGAGCCCGCGGCCACATGGCATCAGGATATCATAATTCTCCCGCATCCGTCAATATCGCCGGCACGCTTGAAATGCTGTCCGGATGTCCCTGTACGGCGGAGTCCGGACAGGACCCCGGTCCTGCCCAAAAAGAAAGGTCTCCGGGCACAGGGTCCGGAGGCCTTTCCTTTTTTGGCCGCCCGCAGGCGGCGTGCCGGTCTTTGTTCCGGCACAGTTTCCGCCGCCGGTCTGTCACCTGGGCCTCAGAACCGCCGGCGGCCATGGGACTCAGCGCAGCAGCACCGGCTGAATCTGCTCCCCCCTCAGAGCGGCGTCCACCGTCTCCGTCAGCCGGGAGAAATCCGCCACCAGAGAGGTGGGTTTTTTCTCGGCATTATCCTGCCCGAAGGGCGCAAAGAAAAAGTGCTTCCTGGCCAGCAGCTCCCCGATGTTCCTTGCGCCTGCCGCCAGCCCGTCGTTGCTGGACACCGCCAGCACCACCGGACGGCCGTTCCGCAGATGCGCCTTGGCGGCCATGGTCACCGCCGTGTCGGTGATGCCCGTGGCCAGCTTGGCGATGGTGTTGCCGGTGGCGGGGGCAATCACCAGCACATCCAGCAGCCCCTTGGGCCCGATGGGCTCCACCGAGGGGATATCATGCAGGACCTTGTTTCCCGTCAGCTCCTCCAGGCGCTTCATCAGCGCCTCGGAGGTCCCGAACCGTGTATCTGTCACAGCGGAGATTTCCGAGACGATGGGAATGACCGTCTCATAGTGCTCCGTCAGGTCTTCCAGGGCTTTCAGCACCTGTTCATGGGTGCAGAAGGACCCGCAGACCGCGAAACCGACCCGTTCTTTTCTCATGCAGGGTCACCTCGTTTTTCCAATAGGATGTAATACACCGCGTCCCGGATGGCCGCCGCCGCCGTGCGGGGAGCCAGACGGCCCGGCAGGGACCGGGCCCAGACCACCCGCTCCGCCGGAGCGTCGATGCCCCGGACAGAGGCCAGGTCCACCAGCAGGCAGTCCGCCGGCAGCTGGTCCAGCAGGGGGCCTCCCAGGACGGGGAAGGGGATGGTGTTGAATACCGCGCCGAATTCCGACAGATGGCCGGACAGTTGCCCGGTTTCCAGCGCCCGGTAGCCATAGGCCCTGATCCATGCCAGGTCCTCCGGCCGCCGGGCCGTGGCGGTGACCCGGGCCCCCAGACCCTGGAGGCGGCAGCTCAGCAGCTTTCCGATGCGGCCAAAGCCCAGCACCAGGCATTCCATGCCCAGCAGCGTCCGGTCCAGCCGCTCTAGGGCCGTCTGAATGGCCCCCTCCGCCGTGGCGGCGGCATTGGCTACGGCCAGCTCCTCCCGCAGGAAATAGTCCTCCAGCAGAAGGCCGCAGTCCTCCGCCTCCCGGCGCTGCTGAGGCCGGACCTGCCCGGCCAGAACACGCTGCCGGGGCCGCAGGCGGCGGAACAGCGAGCCGGTGGGCACGGCCCCCTCCTCGCAGTTCAGAACGCCCTCCCCCCGGCACAGCGGCAGCGGCAGAATAATCACGTCCGCCGCCGCGGCCCGGTCCAGCGAACCCGGGTCCGCCGGCTTCCAGCGGTCCAGCCCATAGGTACAGACGGCGTTCCCGTCCGCCTCCAGCAGGCGGCTCAGCTCCGCCTGGCGGCGGTCGCCGCCAATCACGCCAAAGGTCCTCTTCGCTTCTTCCATTCGGCACTCCCCCTTGCTTCATGGTATGGCGGCGGACGGCGGATGGTTCCTCAGGCCTCCGGTGGGGGCGTCTTCGGCTTTCTGCGGAGCTTCAGGGTGACGCCGGCCTCCCCGGCGGCGGCCAGCAGCTCCCCGGAGACCGCCGCCGTCCGCTCCTTCAATGAACGGTCCGCCATGGCCTCCGCCCGGGCCCGAATCCGCTCCAGGACGGGGAGCTCCAGCAGGTTCGCCGCCAGGAAAAACAGGGTTTTCCGTCTCCCGTCGTTGCAGTGCTTCAGAAGGAAGCCCAATATTTCCCGCCGCTCCGGAACTCCGGCGCGGCAGGCCTCCGGTCCCAGGAGGCGGGCCCTCTCCAGGTCCGCCTGACGGCGCTGATGGGTGATGAAGGAATCATAGTCCCCGCAGCACAGCCGTCCGCAGGGATAGTCCCCGCACTGAAAACAGTAGGCGGGGCCTCCGTGCTCCAGGGCGCACCGGGCAATTTTGCAGGACTGATTGCCCGCGCCTCCGCCGCAGCCGGGGCAGTGTCCGTCCCATTGCATGGGACACAGGCCGCAGTTCAGCCCGCAGAGAGAAAACAGCAGGTCCTGCCGCTCAAATCCCTTCATAGCGCTTCCCGTCTGACCGCCGCCAGCAGCGCCGCCCGGTCGTTGGGCAGCTCGCCGTCCACCACCTGGCCGAGGAGCCTGTCCAGCGCCTCCCCCAGAGCCGGGCCGGAGAGGCCCAGGGCCAGCAGGTCCCGCCCGTCCACCGCCAGCTGCTTCAGGGAAAAGCAGGCCTCCTCTTCCAGAAGCCTGTCCAGAATCTCCTCCCCCTTTTGAATTTCCGCCTGACGGCCATGGTACGCCGGGGCCTGGGCCAGATTGTCCGCCCGCTTCAGGGCCAGCAGCAGCCGCAGGTCCTCCTCTCCCAGGGCCCGGAGGGCCCGGCGGACTCCCCTGTCCGTCCGGGGGATGTCCCGGTCGTGCCACTCCACCAGCCGGACCGCCCGCTCCCGGAACTCGTTGGAGCATTTCAGCCGCCGGAGCATGGCGTCCGCCAGGGCGACGCTGGCTTTGGCGTGGCCGTAGAAGTGGCCCACGCCGTTTTCATCCAGGGTGAACGCGGAGGGCTTGCCCACGTCGTGGAGCAGGGCGGCGCAGCGCAGGACGGGAACGGGGGGCGTATGCATCATGGCGGCCAGGCTGTGCCGCCAGACGTCGTAACAGTGGTGGACGTTCCGCTGGTCGAAGCCTACCATAGGCAGAAGCTCCGGCCAGAAGACCCCCAGAACCATGGGGTGATTCTCCAGCACCCAGCCGGTGTCCGGGCCGCAGAGGAGCTTCATCAGCTCCGTCTGTATGCGCTCCGGAGCAATCTCCCGGAGCAGCTCCCGGTTCCGGTCCATGGCGGCGTCGGCGGCGCGGTCCTCCTCCAGCCGGAGGCACGCCGCAAAGCGCATCCCCCGGAGAATCCGCAAAGCGTCCTCCTGAAAGCGCCGGTCCGGGTCCCCCACACAGCGCAGAATCCCCGCCTCCAGGTCCCTCCGTCCGCCGAAGGGGTCCCGCAGTTCCCCCCGGAGGTTCACGGCCATGGCGTTGACGGTGAAGTCCCGGCGGGCCAGGTCCTCGTCGACAGAGCGGGTAAACGTGACGGAGTCCGGCCTGCGGTGGTCGCGATAGGCCCCGTCGACACGGTAGGTGGTGACCTCCACCGGCCCCTCCGCTGTGCTTACGGTGACGGTGCCGTGCTTCAGGCCCGTGGGAAGGGCCTGCCCGCCGAACACGGCCATGGTTTCCTCCGGCAGGGCGGAGGCGGTCACGTCCCAGTCTTCCGGCTCCCGGCCCAGCAGGGAGTCCCGGACGCAGCCCCCCACGCACCAGGCTTCATGCCCCGCCGCCTCCAGGGCCTCCAGGACTTCCTTTACATACGTTGGTATCTCCATTGCCTCACTCCCCTTGCTTTTTGGAGTCTTTTAGAACCTGTATTCATAGCCGTAAGATGCTGGATGGACAGGGATTTTTCCTGTCAGACAAGAAGATCTTTTGCGCCCGCAGCAATCCTGACGGATTGCAAGGGAAATCGACGCGGTATGGCGGGAGAAAGGCCGTCCAGACAGCGTCCAGCGGTTGTGAATACAGGTTCTTAGCCTATGATAAAATCGAAATTCTTCATCCAGGCAGGTGATTGCATGATTCTCTGGCTCAACGGCGCCTTTGGCGCAGGGAAGACCCAGACGGCCTGTGAGCTCCGGCGCAGGCTGCCGGGGTCCTGTGTGTTCGACCCGGAAAA
Organism: uncultured Oscillibacter sp.; assembly: GCF_947654275.1. Taxonomy (GTDB): domain Bacteria; phylum Bacillota; class Clostridia; order Oscillospirales; family Oscillospiraceae; genus Oscillibacter. The sequence goes on from NZ_CANTJS010000017.1 coordinate 49,647, forward strand.
CGCCGGGTTGTTCATCCGCGCAAGCCTTCCGCCCGCCGCGCGGCCCGCCGGTTTCCAGGACCTGCCCCTGTGGCGCGCCCTGACCTGCGACATGCTCCGCCTGATTGCGGAACGCCATGACGGCCCCATCATCGTCCCCATGACGGTGACGGACCGGACCTGCTGCCGGGAGACCGTGGAAGCGCTGTCGGCGGAGTTCGACGTCCGGCATTTCATTCTGTGGGCGGAGCGGGAGACCCTTCAAAAACGGCTGGCCTCCCGGCTGGAGGGAAGCCGCTCCTGGGCTGCGCTCCAGATGGAACGCTGTCTCCGGGCCTTTGAAACGGACATCACGGAGGTGAAACTCCCCACCGACGGCCTGACCATCAGCCAGACCGCGGAAAAAATCGCGGACATCGCAGGCCTTGTCCTCTCCGAGGACCGCCGGAGCGGACCGCGGAAGGCCCTGGACCGGTGTCTGCTCCAGCTCCGGCAGATTCGGTTCCCCGGCCCGTTCCATCCATAGGGAGACGGGTGAGGCCGGCGGCCCCTGCGCCATGGTCCTGTTATAAAATGCGTGGCCGGACATTCCCTTCGTTCTTTCGCCGTTGCAATTCTCCGTTTTCTATATTATAATAGAAGACTCAAAAGGATACAATCTTTTTAGGCTCCGTTTTCTGGAAAGGAAGATGGTTTTCATGTTATATCATACCCAACCCATCAGCGACTATCTCAAGCCCGGCGTCCGGGCCCACCTGGTGGGCATCGGCGGCGTGTCCATGTGCCCTCTGGCGGAGGTCCTCCGGACCAGGGGGCTGGTGATTCAGGGCTCCGACATGAGCGACAGCGCCACGGTGAAGCACCTCCGGTCCCTGGGCATCCCCGTGGCCGTGGGCCACAGCGCCGAGAATCTGGGGGACTGCGATCTGGTCATCCGCACCGCCGCCGTCCACGACAGCAACCCGGAGATTTCCGGGGCCATCGCCAGAGGCATCCCCATCTATGAGCGGGCCCAGGCCTGGGGCGCTCTCATGCGGCACTATCCCAACGCCCTCTGTGTGGCCGGGACCCACGGCAAGACCACCACCACGTCCATGTGCACCCATATCTTCATGGCGGCGGAGGCAGACCCCACGGTGATGATCGGCGGCACCCTGCCCCTGCTCCGCTCCGGCTACCGGGTGGGCCAGGGGGACACCATCATCCTGGAGTCCTGCGAGTACTGCAACAGCTTCCTCAGCTTTTACCCCACCGTGGCGGTGATTCTGAATGTGGAAGCCGACCACCTGGACTTCTTTAAGGACCTCCAGGACATCAAGGCCTCCTTCCGGAAGTTCGCGGAGCTGGTGCCCCCCGGGGGCCGGGTTGTCGTCAACGCCGACAACGACGGGGCCCTGTCCACGGTCCGCGGCCTGGACGCCTTCACCTTTGGTCTGGACGCTCCCGGCGCGGACTGCACCGCCGCCAATCTCCGCACGGAAAACGGCTGGCCGGCCTTCGATGTGACAGTCCACGGGGAGATCTACGCCCACGTGTCCCTCCGGGTCCACGGGCGGCACAACATCCTCAACGCCCTGGCGGCGGCCTCCGCGGCCTGGGTGCTGGGCCTGCCCGGCAAGGCCGTGGAGGAGGGTCTGGCCTCCTTCACCGGGGCGGGGCGGCGCTTTGAGTACAAGGGGACCTATAACGGCGCAGACGTCTACGACGACTACGCCCACCACCCCGACGAGCTCCACGCCCTTCTGACCATGGCCAGGGGCCTGGGCTACCGGCGGCTGACCGTGGCCTTCCAGCCCCATACCTATTCCCGCACCGCCAAGCTCTTCGACCGCTTCGTGGAGGAGCTGAAAATTCCCGAGGTGGTGGTGCTGCCGGAAATCTACGCCGCCCGGGAGCAGAATACCTACGGCATTTCTTCGGCGGACCTGAGCCGGGAAATCCCCGGGTCCGTCTACTGCTCCACCCTGGACAAGACGGCGGAGGCCCTCCGCCGCCTGGCCCAGCCGGGGGACCTGATCCTCACGGTGGGCGCGGGGGATATCTACCGCGCCGGGGAAAAGCTGCTGGGCAAATGAGGAATTAGGAATGAGGAATTAGGAATTATTTCCACATTAACAGATCGTGCCAAAGACCGGAAAATTCCTGATTTTTCGTTTTATGAGAGGTATACGTATGATGGATATTTCACCCCTGTACCACAACGCCCGGCCGGACGGGGAACTGCTGCCTCAGGAGGCGGCGGCCTTCGCCCTTCTGGAGGAGCTGGGCATGGACTACGACCGGGTTTCCAGCGACCCCGCCGACACGATGGAGAAATGCGCCGCCGTCAGCGAGGTGCTGGGGGTGCCCATCTGCAAAAACCTGTTCCTCTGCAACCGGCAGAAAACCCAGTTCTACCTCCTCTGCATGGGGCCTGGCAAGCCCTTCCACACCAAAGACCTCTCCCGGCAGATCGGCTCCGCCCGGCTGTCCTTCGCCCCGGAGGAGGCCCTTTGGGAGCTGCTGGGCTGTACGCCGGGCTCGGCCACCGTTCTTGGTCTGATGAACGACACAGAGCACCGGGTACGGCTGCTGATGGAGCGGGAGGTCTATGAGGCGGAGTTTCTCAGCTGCCACCCCTGCATCTGCACCAGCAGCCTGAAGCTGAAAACGGCGGACGTGCTGCAAAAGCTGCTCCCCCGCACCGGCCACGAGGTCACGGTGGTGGACCTGTAATACACGAACCGATACCCAAAAACCCGCTGGAGCTCCAGCGGGTTTTTTCGCTATATTTTGCTATGATCGGCCTTGCGCCGCCGGGCTCGGCGGATTCCGGAAACCGGCTATGCCTCCCCTAGGGGGACAGGCGTTGGATACGGATTCTGTCAGACGCATTGAGTTTCTGGCGGACACGCTTTATGAGGGGATTTATCTTCTCACCAGCCGCCCATCGCCTCTGGCTGGCTTGGGGCCCAATAGGAACACAACTGAGGGGCTGACACCGTGTGTGGCATCGGCCCCTCGCTGGATTTTATTGTACGGTTCAGCACCGGGAAGCCGGCACGCTGCGCTTAATCTGCAGCAGCAGAAGCACCAGGCTGACGCCCAGCAGGATGTGACCCATCCCGGCCATGCCGGAGACCGCCGCATCCGCGCCTCTGGAGAGATTGGTCCCCACAACCTGGGTCACCCCCCGCACCACCAGCATCACGGCGGTCAGGTTCAGCCCGATGTGGTAGACCGCCAGCACCCGCCCGGTCTTCGCACCGGTAAAGGCCAGGTTCTTTTCCAGCACTACCAGCAGCAGGAAAAACACCAGGCCTAACAGAAAGTAATGGGTATGTACGACGGAGAGGGCGGTCCGGGCGGTAAAGCCGTTGAACTTGGTGAACTCCCGGTAAAACACGCCGCCAATCATAGCCAGGACAGCGTACAGCAGAGCTGCATTCATATAGCGTTTCATAATCGGTTCCTCCTTATTTGCATTCCTGTTTCATGGCGAAATATCCGATGAGCACCGTCCAAACATAGGCACAGGTCTTGGGAATCATCAGCATCCCGATCATGGGTATGGCGTCCGCCCACAGGACCACTGGAATGTAAAAACCAAAACTCAGCACGATGGTCAGCCATATCCAGCGGAACGCCCTGTCCCCGTGCTTCTTTCCACTGCGGTAGAACAGCACGATCACCAGCAGACCCAGCAGGGCAAAGGGGATGTTGCGGTAGACGCCCCAGGAGAGGGGTGCTGCGGCGGTGAGCCACTGGTTCTGGGGCATCATGCACAGCGCAATCCGCACCCCGGCCAGAACGTACACGGCGGCGGTAAGGCCGCCCCGCCCGCTGATGTGATACCGCTGCCGCCAGACGTAGTAGAGCAGTACATAGAAAACCGTCATGGTGACCGAGGTGACCAGTTTTCCAAAGCCCAGGGGAACGGTGCAGTTCTCCAGGCCGGTGGTACACAGGGCGATGACGCGGGGAACCAGATGGAAGGAGTCTCCTGCACCCAGCACGACAGCCATCCATCCAAACAGGCGAAACTGGCGCGCGCCCTTACTGCCCCGGATCATTAAAATTCCGATGGTGATGACTGTAATCAAGTAGACAAGATCAAACAGGGTTTCCGCAACTGCCTGCATCGCTTACGCTCCTTTATGAGTAAGATTTTAATAAAGAGTCCTGCGGACAATTTCCAGTACGGGGACGGGATCGTAGTCCTGCCGCAGAAGGGCGGACAGTATCAGCGAAAACAAAACATCGGAAAACCGTCTCGCGGTGAATTGCTCCGTAAAGGCATCCGCCCGAATCCTGCTGTCCTGCATTAGGACGGAATACAGTCCATCTATAATCTGCTGCCAGACCTGCCGCATGTTCCGTTTCCCACCGGCTTTCTCCTCCTGCAAAAAGCCCAGGGAGTGCAGTGTAAAAAATCCGGGATATTGCCTGCAGCCGCGCTCCATCTGTTCATACGTCCAGGTGATATAGGCCTGGGTATCATGAAACAGGGCCTTATCTTCCGGGCGGGGGAAAATCTCGCGCCAGACGCTTTCCACAGTGGCAGACGCCAGGGCGGATTTGGAATCAAAATAATTGTAGATGGCCCCCACCGACACCCCGCAGGCCGCGGCGACAGAGCGGATATTGACTGCGGACCATCCCTGCCGCCGGATCAGCTCCTGGCTGGTTTTCAAAATATCCTCTTTTGATGTAACTGCCGTATTCATCGTATCACCTCAACATGAACGATATTCAGTATAGCGGCATATCTCCGGATTGTCAAGCGTTTTTGGGAATGGGGGAAGCGGTGAATTTTATCGCGCTGCAGACAGAGCGGTAAGAAAACATTTCCCAGGCAATATTTGATGGTTTATGGCTGTTTTTGCCCTGTTCCATTTGCTTTCCGGCACGCTTTGGAAGCAGTGTTTCCATATACCCCCACGTCTGTCTGCGGCTGTTTATGTGATCAGAATGATTAGCGTAACGAAAGAGGCCCTAAATATGAACCGCGAAGCGCTGAGTCGTTCGCGTGCTGTTCGCCTCTGTATTTCTCCGTTTTTACCCATAAGTTTCTATCGGCTTTCAGCCTTCAATTCGGTATCGTGTGGTTGCCAAAGGTACCTAAAAATACTGAAAACAGGGGAAACAGAATGGAAGACTTGAAAAGAATCATTGCCGCCGCGCTGATAATGGCCGTACTCACCACACCAGGAGATACCTTCCGAACTCATCCGGGTAAGCAGCTGCAAGGGCAGTACCTCGGCGGTCGGAGAGCGAAGCGGTCTCATCATCGGACCCAGCGGCACGAACGACTCCGACACTGGCTACAGCTTTGTTTTCTACACACGCTACCCCGACTAAAAACGCACACACAACGGCGGCGGACCCGTAACTGGTCCACCGCTGCTGTTTTCGGGACAGGGGCCCGTCCGTCCCTCGGGGGTCCGCAGGGGCCGGGCTCTGTCCCGGCCCGTCTCCCGAAAGCACGGAAAGCCCGAAAAAACGGCTCCTCTCTTTTCCTGTATTGTACATTCTGGCCGGGAACCGCAAGAAAACAAGAATACTTTCTTGTAAAATCGCCCAAAAGCACAGATTGCAGCAAGTTCTTTAAGGCCCCAAGCGGAAAAATTCGATAGAATAACAGCAGACAGCATACCACCATATGGAGGACCCGGACATGGCAAAAAACTGAAGGCGGAAGCCGCCGCTAAAAAAGGAAGGAAGGGAACTGCACCATGAGCGACAACGAAAAGAGAGCGAGAACCCTGGCGGTGACTGCCGAAGAACGGCTTTCCGCTGGTGAGCGGCTGGCTTATGGCTGCGGCGATACCGCCTGCAATATCGTCTTCGGAATGATCAGCACCCTGCTGACGCTGTTCTACACCGATTACGCAGGCATCCCCGTGGCAACCGTGGGCCTGGTGATGCTGATTTCCCGCATTTTTGACGGAACCTCGGATGTAATCATGGGTTTTATTGTCAGCCGTACGAAGAGCAAGTGGGGCAAGGCCCGTCCCTGGATTTTGTGGATGAGCGTTCCCTACTGCATTGCGGCGGTCATGCTCTTCACGGTGCCCCAGACGTCCGCCTCCCTGCAATTCTGGTACATATTCATCACGTATAACCTGACCACCACCGTTCTCTATACCGCCATCAATGTCCCTTATGGCACGCTGTCCACCATGATGGTGCGTTCTTCCAAAGAACGAGACCTTCTCTCCGTGTTCCGCATGTCCATGGCTCCGATAGGACGGATCATCTCCGTCACCTTCACCATGCCGGTGGTGAAGCTGTTCGGTGACACCGAGCAGGCCTGGTATAAGGCCATGATGATGTGGTCCTTCATTGCCTTTATCATGCTGCTGATTTGTTTCATGAAGTGCAAAGAGCGTGTCCAAATCGAGACGGCAGAGAAAACCGATGTGCCCGTCGGGAAAAACCTGAAGGCGCTGGCTATGAACCCCTACTTTTGGGCGGTGCTGGTCCTCTGGACGGTCACCTGCGTACACGGCACCCTGGTTGGAACAGACCTCCCGTATTACTGCAAATACCTTCTGGGCAACGACAGCTGGATGTACAGTATGCTGTATCTGGCGGAAGCGGGAACCCTGGTCATTGGAGCAATGCTCTGTCCCATGCTCTTGAGCCGCTTCAGCAAACGGGACCTGTCCCTTGCAGGCTGTATCCTGGCCATTGCCGCCCACTCGGTCCTGCTGCTCAATCCCAGGAACTTCACACTTGTGCTGGTCAGCAGCATTGTCCGCGCCCTGGGAGAAGCGCCCCTTACCGCTATTGTATTCGGCATGATGGGCGATGTTGTGGAATACGGTCAGTGGAAGACCCATATCCGTCAGGAGGCTCTGATTTTCGGCGGCGGAAGCCTGGGCTTCAAAATCGGCACCGGAATCACCAGTGCCATCATTACAAAGCTGATGGACGCCAGCGGCTATATGAGCTTTGCCGGCGGTTCCGTAGCCCAGCCCAAAAGTGCTCTGGCGATGATACAGAACATCTATTTGTATGGGCCGATACTGATCTGGGCCATCGCCGTGGCCGTGCTGGCGTTCTACAAGCTCGACAAACAGTATCCGTCCATTATGGACGAGCTGCGGCAGAGAGAAGCGCGGGGAGAAATGTAAACGGAAAACAGCAGAGACCGGGCCGGCAGATTTGCGGTCCGGTCTTTTGCTTATTTTTTATGCTTTATGTTTTATGCAAAGGGGTTTTCCGTGGGATAGGGCAGGCTCTTGGGCTGGTTATAGGCAATGTCCTGAATGCCCAGCA
>NZ_CANTJS010000018.1 GCF_947654275.1 uncultured Oscillibacter sp.
GCTGTCCGGTCCGCCGCAGCGGAATCTACCCCGGCAGCCGCCCCCTCTTCTTCGTTTTGCTCTATACTACTATTATATCGTTTACCGCTATTGCTTTGACCGTCTTCATCCGCCGCAAAGCCAGACATCTCCGGCCGCTCCCCGCCGCTTGTGGTACGGGCCTGCACCGGCGATTCCGACGGTTCCGCCGGAGCTGCTTCCATGTCATTCGTGCCGCCTGTTCTCGACTGCGCCTCAGGCGCACCGGCTTCATAAAGCGCCGGAGCCACATCCCCGGCAGGGGCCGCGCCATCGTTTGCATCCTGGGGCACGCCCTGCACCAGCAGCGCCACAGCAAAGCAGGCCGCCAGAGCCGTCAGGGTCCCGGCCCAGCGCCGCCGGCTGTTTTTCCGATCTTTCCGGTCCTTCAGCTCTCCCGCCGCCGCATCTGCCCGGATGCGTTCCATGACGCTCTCAGCGAATCCCTCCGGCACCTCGGTATCTTCCACCCCGGGGAAGGCGGCCCGAATCGCCAAAACGTCGTCCACATAGGACCGGCAGCCGGGACAGGTCTCCAGGTGGCTCCGGACCCGCGTCATTTCCTCCGTTGCCAGTTCCCCGTCCACAAACAGGTCCAGCAAGGCCGCATATTCTTCACAACAGGTCATTTCCGGCCCTCCTCTCCTGTTTTTTGGGGCTTACCTGTTTCTTTAGACGCAGCGGCGGGCAAAAAGTTCCCGTCCTCCAGCAAAAAACCTCTCAGCCGCTTCCGGCCCCGGCTGATGCGGGATTTCACCGTGCCCACATCCAGGTCCAGGGCCTGCGCGATTTCCTCATAGCGCAGCTGCTGAATCTCCCGCAGCACCAGTACCGACCGGTATTCCGGCGGCAGGGCCCGGAGTCCCGCCTCAATCCGCTCTCCCAGCTCCCGGCGCTCCACCGCCTCCTGAGGCGTGGGCGTCGGCGCGGGCAGGTCCAGGTTCAGCTCCTCGTCGTCCAGCGACGCCATGCCCCGCCGCCGCCCCTCCCGGCGCAGCAGGTCCACGCAGGCATTGGACGCCAGGCGATACAGCCATGTTGAAAAGGCGCTGTCCCCCCGAAAGGACCTCAGTCCCTGCCAGGCCGCCAAAAAGGCCTCCTGTGCCGCCTCGGCGGCGTCCTCGGGATTCCCGCACATCCGCAGCGTCAGGGCCAGCACCCGTTTTTCATAGAGCCGCACCAGTTCCCCGAAGGCCTCCTGATCTCCCTGAGCGGCGGCAGCCAGCCATTTTGCCTCCTGAAAATCCTTCAGCACGGTCCCGCCCCTCCCCGTTCCGGGGCGTCTCTCAGGTCCCGGCAGATTCCCCTGGTCACCTGATATACGTCCTCCAGCGTATTCATCTGCACAATCTTCTCCTTATAATACCCGGAATGGGGCACACCCTTGAGATACCAGCAGTAATGCCGCCGGGCCTCCAGCACCGCCGCCCGCTCCCCCTTGTCCGCCGCCGCCAGCTCAATCTGACGGACAGCGGTTTCGCAGCGCTCCGCCAGAGGCGGCAGCGGCGGCATGGGACGGCCCTCCAGCACAGCCCTTGCCTGCCGGAACAGCCAGGGATTCCCAAAACAGCCCCGGCCCACCATGGCCATATCCGCCTTGGTGTGCTGCAAAATCCGGGCGGCATCCTCCGGCTTCCAGATGTCGCCGTTGGCGATCACCGGGACGGACACCGCTTCCTTCACCGCCCGGATGCAGTTCCAGTCCGCCTGACCGCTGTACACCTGAGCCCGGGTCCGCCCGTGGACCGCCACAGCGGAGACACCCGCCTGCTCCAGCACCCGGGCAAACTCCACGCAGTTGCAGCTCCCCATGTCCCAGCCCCGGCGGAACTTCGCTGTCACCGGAACGGACACCGCCTTCACCACGGCCTCCACAATGCGCCCGGCCTTCTCCGGGTCCCGCATCAGCGCCGCGCCGTCGCCGTTGTTCACAATCTTTCCCATCGGACACCCCATATTGAGGTCCAGCACATCCGCCCCGGTATACTCTATGGCAATCTGGGCGGCCTCCGCCATGCAGACCGGGTCGCTTCCAAATATCTGCACCGCGGAGGGGTGCTCCCCCGGAAACTGACGCAGAAGGCCGAAGGTCTTCCTGTCGTGATAACACAGCGCCTTGGAGGAAATCAGTTCCGTACAGGTATAGTCCGCCCCCTGCTCGGAGCAGATCTGCCGGAACGCGGCGTCGGTAACGCCGGCCATGGGGGCCAGCGCCAGCCTTCCGGAAATCTCTACCGTTCCTATCTTCATCGCCGGTCTCCTTTACATCATTCTCTGTCGTGGATTCCATCATAACACGCTTTTTTGAAAAAGTCCAACCTCTTGACCCTCAAAGAAAAAATCCCAGCCCTCTTGACAAGAACGGTTGTTCGATTTATAATGACAATCGAACAAAGTTTCTATATCCTTTCAAAGGAGGTCCCTCTCATGACCGGCTGGACACTTTTTCTGACTATGGTAGGCATCGCGTTTCTCACCGCGCAGCTCTTCCGCGTCATCGACGTCATCGAGCGCCCCTCCCGCGCCACCCACCACATGGCGGCCCGCCGGCGGGGGATTCTCCGCCTGTCTCCGGCGGCACTGAAAACCGCCGAAGCCCTTTGGAATCATTGGAATCAGTGGAGGTCGGAGCGATGGACGTTCTGGAAAAGCTGACCATTCTCACCGACGCCGCCAAATATGACGCCGCCTGTACCTCCAGCGGCGGCGCCCGGACCGCAAAAAAGGGCATGATCGGCAACACCTCCACCTCCATGGCGGGCTGCTGCCACACCTTTTCCGCCGACGGGCGCTGTGTCACTCTGCTGAAGGTCCTGATGACCAACCGGTGTGTGTACGACTGCAAATACTGCGTCAACCGCCGGAGCAACGAGGCGAAGCGGGCCGCCTTCACCCCCGAGGAGCTGGCGGACCTGACCATCAATTTCTACCGGCGGAATTATATCGAAGGTCTGTTTCTCTCCTCCGGGGTCTACCGCAGTCCCGACTACACCACGGAGCTGATGATCCGCACCCTCCGTCTCCTGCGGGAAGGCTGGCGCTTCAATGGATACATTCACGCCAAGGCCATCCCCGGCACGTCGCCGGAGCTGGTGGAGCAGCTGGGCTTTCTGGCGGACCGTCTCAGCGTCAATATCGAGCTGCCCTCCGAGGCGGGTCTGAAGACCCTGGCCCCGGACAAGACAAAGGGGGCCATCCTGGCCCCCATGCGGCAGATTCAGACCCGAAACCGGCAGAGCCGGGAAGAGCTGGTAAAATACCGCCACGCCCCCCGCTTCGCCCCGGCGGGCCAGAGCACCCAGCTGATTGTCGGGGCCACCGCCGACAGCGATTTCCACATCCTCCGGCTGACCCAGGCCCTCTATGACCGGTACAGCCTCAAACGCGTGTTCTATTCTGCCTATGTTCCGGTGACGGAACACGCCCTGCTGCCCGCCAGAGACGTCAAGCCGCCTCTGCTGCGGGAACACCGGCTCTATCAGGCGGACTGGCTGCTGCGCTTCTATGGCTTCCGGGCAGACGAACTGCTGGACGAGGCCCACCGGGACTTTGACACACGGGTAGACCCCAAATGCAGCTGGGCCCTGGCCCACCTGGAGCAGTTTCCCATTGAGGTCAACCGTGCGGACTACGAAAGCCTGCTGCGGGTCCCCGGCATCGGCCTCACCTCCGCCCGGCGCATCCTCAGCGCCCGGCGGACGGGCCCTCTCCATGTTGACAGCCTGAAAAAACTGGGCGTCGTCATGAAGCGGGCCCAGTATTTCCTGACAGCCTCCGGCCAGATGGCGGAGGGCGTCCGCTTCACTCCCGACAGTCTGCTTCGGGCGCTGGCCGCTGCCGAGAAGCCCCTGCCGTCGGAGGCCATGGAGCAGCTGTCCCTGTTTGACACCCCGGCCTGAAACCCGAAAAATCCCTCCCCGCTCCGGCGGCTGTCCCATACGGGGAGTATCCCATTTAGAAATTTTATGCAGGGGCCCGTCTCCCGGGAGCCTGCAGCTTCCGAAAACGGGACAGCGCCTGCCCCCTGCGCCTCATCCTCCTGATGAAACGCGTGAACGGACACGCCCTCCCATGGGCCCGCCCCTGCTTCCGCCGGTCCCGGCGCAGAAAGGATCCCCATGAAAAAACAGGCTCATTTTCCTTTTTTTCCTTCTTTTCCTTACTTTCCGCTTCTGAGCTCCCCCCGGCTCCGGGACGCAGCCCATCCCGCCGCCGGACCGGAGCATCCCGGCAGGCACAGCCCCTCCGGCAGAAGCGCCCGGCGGAACAGAACCGCCGAAGCTGAGGGGCTTCCAAAGGGGCCCCTGATTCAAAGTGCGGCACAGAACGCCGCCCAAAGCTCCGCCGGTTTCCCGGGCCTCCCGGGTCGTCTCCGGCGCATCCCCAGCGGCCCGGCGGACCCGTGCCGCCGGACCGGGGTCCCCTATGGAGACGAAGCGCAGTTTCCGTCCTGCCGAGCCACGCGGAAGGGAGCCCCTGCCTCCGACGCGCCGCCGGAGTCCGCCTGTGGATTTCCGCAGGCTCCGGGCACGGAGCGCCCGAACCGGCACGCCTTCCGCAAACCGGGCCGCCCCGCCGCGCCCCCGCCGGAGAGATAGCCATGGAAGCAGTCTATTGCTATGACGGCAGTTTCCAGGGCTTTCTCTCCTGCATCTTCGACATCTACCGGTATAAAGAAATCCCCGCCGCTTTTTTCTGCGGCGAGGATGCGGAACCGTCCCTGTTTCCCGTCCGGACGGTTGAAACCAACCCCGCCCACAGCGCCCGCGTGCTGCGCAGGGTGTCCGCCCTGTCCCCCGAGGCGGCAGTGCTGCTGCGGCGGGGACTGCTGACCTGTCTGCCGGAAAAGGAGCTGCACCTGTACCGCCTGACGGCCAAGCTCCTGGAGGAGGGCCCGGCCTTTCTCCGGAACCGCTCCGACGAAACCCTCTACCCGGTCATCCGCGCCGTCCAGCATCTGAACGGCGAGGTCCATCTTCTAAAGGGCTTTGTCCGCTTCTCGGAGATGGGAGGCGTATTGGGCGGGGAAATCCAGCCGAAGAACCGGGTTCTGCCGGTGCTGGGCGGCCACTTCCAGGCCCGGATGCACAACGAGACCTTTTTCCTCTACGACCGCACCCACAAAGAAGCCCTGTTTTACGCCGGCGGTCAAGCGGTCATCCGGCCCCTGGCGGATTTCCAAATGGCCCCGCCGGACGAGACGGAAGCCCGTTACCGCCTTCTCTGGAAGCGGTTTTATGACACAATAGCCATTCGGGAGCGGGAAAATCCCCGTCTCCGCATGTCCAACATGCCTAAGCGCTATTGGGGGACCATGACGGAGTTCCAGCAGGCCGATTATTTCCGGCCCGTCCGGACCCCCTCCGCGCCGCCGGCTCTCAGGGCTCAAAGCTCTCCCGCAGCCGTTGGAGCCCCCGGCGTTCCAGCCTGGAAACCTGCACCTGAGAAACCCCCAGCACACGGGCCGTCCGCTCCTGCGTCAGACCCTTGAAATAACGGAGCAGAATCGTCATCCGCTCCTTCTCCGGCAGCTGGTCGATGGCCTCCCGGAGGGCGATCCGCTCCACCATGCCCTCCTCCGGAGCCACGGAGCCCAGAGTCCCCTCCAGCGTCAGGCCGTCCGCCGTCTCCTGCTGGAGGGATTCCGGGGCGTCTGTGGCCAGGTCCGTCTGGGCGATCTCCTCCGGCTCCAGGCCTGTGGCCTCCGACAGCTCCGAAAGCGCCGGTTCCCGGCCCAGCTCATGCCGCAGCCGCTCCCGGGCGCTGTACAGGGTCTGCGCCCGCTCCCGGATGCCCCGGCCCACCTTCAGCGCCCCGTCATCCCGGAGAAACCGGCGGATTTCCCCGGCGATTTTGGGCACGGCGTAGGTGGAAAAGCAGGTGCCATATTCAAAGTCGAAGCCCTGCACCGCTTTCAGAAAGCCCAAACAGCCCAGCTGATACAGGTCGTCCGGCTCCACTCCCCGGCCATAGTACCTCCGGACCACGCTCCAGATCAGGCCGTTGTTTTCAATCACCGCCTGCTCGCAGGCCTCCCGGTCTCCCTGTTGGGCCGCCCGCAGCAGCTCCAGCGCGGCGCTCATTTCACCGTTTTCAGCCGGGGCGTCAGCCGCTTCCGCATTGCCACCGTTGTTCCCCGGCCCAGACTGGACCGCACCGTGACCCGGTCCATAAAGCTCTCCATAATGGTAAATCCCATGCCGCTGCGCTCCTCTCCCCCGGTGGTAAACATGGGCTGCCGGGCCTTCTCCACATCCGGAATGCCCCGGCCATGGTCCCGTACCGTCAGCTCCAGCACGTTGTCCGGCCAAATCCGGAGCTTCACCACCACCTGTCCCACCGTGTCCGGATAACCGTGGACGATGGCGTTGGTCACCGCCTCGCTGACGGCGGTTTTGATGTCCTCCAGCTCGTTGAGCGTGGGGTCCATCTGGGCGGCGAAGCAGGCTGCGGCGGAGCGGATAAAGCTCTCGTTGCAGCTCCGGCTCAGAAAGGCCATGGTCACCTCGTTGACCGCTTTTGTCCTCATTATGTAAACCTCCTTACCTGTTACTTGATGGTTACCAGCCGGCTGATTCCGGCGGCATCCAAAACCCGCCGGGCCTGGGCGGGCACATTCCGCACCAGCAGGCCGCCGTCCAGCAGGCGCATCCGCTGTTGAGCCCGCAGAATCAGGGCTATCCCGGAGCTGTCCATAAAGGTCACGCCCCCCAGGTCCAACACCAGATGATGGGGCAGAGCCGCGTCCACCGCCAGCTCCAGCTCCCGCAGGGCGCTCCGGGCCCCCTGGTGGTCCAGCTCTCCGCTCAGCTCCAGCAGCAGATTCCGGTCCACGGTTTTCGTCTGGATTTCCATGCTTTTACCCTCCATGCCTTTCCCTATTGAATCATATAATTATGTAATCATGTAGTCACGTAGTCATAAGAATTTTAATACCGCCTGTCTCAAAAGGCCTCCGCCGGGGGCCTGTCCCTGTTTTGTGCGTCTGTGATATGGCCGGCCAAAGCAGGCAAAAGCGCTTTCAGCCGGCGGGTGCGTGAGGCCCGGGCGGTCCGGCCCAGGGGCCCCCGCATGGGGCCCGCCGCACCGTTTCACGGCGTTGTTCTATACAAAATCCAATGAATTTTGTTCAGCTGTGCTGACGGTATCATAGCACGTCCGCCGCCTGCTTTCTGTCGAAATCCATAGGATGTCCATAAAATCAGAGGCGGACCCCCGCCTCCTTCCGCCGGCATCCCTCCAAGGCGCCGGAGTCCGGCACGCCCGGAAACTCAGAACCCGTATTCATAGCCGGGGGATGCCGGATGGGCGAGGAATTTTCCCGTCAGACAAGTAAATCTTTCGCGCCCGCAGCCATACTGACGGATTGCAAGGGAAACCGACGCAGTATGGTGGAAAAAAGACCGGCCGGACGGCGTGCAATGGTTATGAATACAGGTTCCCAGAAACAGGGCAGGGGCCGGTCTTGCGACCGGCCCCTGCCCTGTTTGGAAGATTGGATGAAAAGAAGTTTTGTCTCTTGCAGATTCTACAATACAGGGAAGTTGTTAAGGAAACCAGCCTCAGTTGTTACAAAAGTCTTAAATCTCATTGGTTATCCCCGAATTTTATGTCAACCTTCTGTTCTGCCGGATGTCCCTGAAAAATTCCGACAGCACCTGCCGGCATTCCTCCTCCAGGATGCCGCCCACCAGGGCCGGACAGTGAGGGAAATCCTCCATAAACAGGTTCATCACCCCTCCGCAGGCGCCAAAGGCTGGGTCTCGCGCACCGTACCAGACCCGTTTGATCCGGGCGTTCAAAATGGCCCCGGCGCACATGGGACAGGGCTCCAGCGTCACATAGAGCTCACAGTCCTCCAGCCGCCAGGAGCCCAGGGTCCCGTTGGCCTGGGCAATGGCCTCCATTTCAGCGTGGGAGGCGGCGAAACGGGTCTCCTCCCGCCGGTTTCGGCCCCGGCCAACCACCTCGTCCCCCCGGACGACGACGCAGCCCACGGGGATTTCCCCCGACCGTCCGGCCTCTTCGGCCAGGGCAAGGGCCTGTCTCATAAAATCTTCCCGCACAAGACAACCTCCTGTTTGAAAACTGGAATATTTGTCCAAACTTGCCATACATCTATAGCAGGAGGGACAACGCCATGAAAAGCACGCCTTTTTCCAAAATTTATAAGAAGTCCAGACCCGACCCGGAGCTGACCGCCCTTCACGACGAGCTGCGTCTGGCGCAGGGGGAGCTGGCTCTGGCCTACCGCCAGTTTGACCAGGCTGTGGACCCGGAGCTGGTGGAATCCTGCGTCTATCAGATCAACGCCGTCAAGGCACGCTGCAACTATCTGATCCGGGCCATCAAGGAGCGGAGCCCCGAAACGCTGGCTGCCGCCGCACTGGAGGGAAACGCCGCATGGATTTGAACCAGAAAATCATTGCCGGCCTGCTGGCGGGCTTCTTCCTCATTGCCCTGCTGCGGGTATTCAGCACGCCGCTGAAGCTGGCGCTGAAGCTGCTGCTGAATACCCTGCTGGGGTTTCTGGCGCTCTGGGCGGTCAACCTGACGGCGGCGTTCACCGGCGTCACCCTGGGTCTGAACCTGTGGAACGCCCTGATTATCGGGATCCTGGGCCTGCCGGGCTTTGTGCTTTTGCTGCTGGTCCGCTGGGTTATTTAGGGATACATACCGTCCTCTCATTAGAAAGCACCGGCGCACGGAGCGGGAAACCGCTCCGCTTTTTTATTCAGAAAACGAAAATGAAATCCAGCATTCAAGAGATTTCCGCAGAAAACAGGAGTTATCCCGAGTTTTTATGGGGATAACTGTTTTTTGTGTTGACAGGCCCGGGCCCGTGTGGTATAAATAACCTTGCTGTGATTGTAACCCGAACCCCGCACTTTGTAAAGCGGAAGCATACCATCACTCTATAATTAAAATCTACGGAGGAAAGACCATGTCCACTTTTATGGCAAATAAGGCCAACATTGAGCGCAAGTGGTACATCCTGGACGCCGCCGGCAAGCCCCTGGGCAAAACCGCCGTCCGGGCCGCGGACCTGCTGCGCGGCAAAACCAAGCCCACCTTTACGCCCCACGCCGACTGCGGAGACAATGTCATCATCATCAACGCCGGCAAAGCCGTTCTCACCGGGAAAAAGGGTGTTCAGAAGATTTACCGCACCCACTCCGGATGGGTGGGCGGTCTCAAGGAAACCCCTTACCGCATCCTGATGCAGGAGAAGCCCGAGGTTGCCATGCGGGTCGCCGTCCGCGGCATGATGCCCAAGAACACCGTGGCCAAGGACTCCCTGAAGCGGCTGCACATCTACGCCGGCGCCGAGTATGAGCAGCACGCTCAGAAGCCCATCGCCCTGGACGCCGAATAAGGAGGAAAAAGCGTATGTATCAGTCTAAGAAGCCCTATCTGTACGGCACCGGCCGCCGGAAGTCCTCCGTGGCCCGGGTGCACCTGTTCCCCAACGGCACCGGTTCCATCACCATCAATGGCCGGGATATCGACGAGTATTTCGGTCTGGAGACCCTGAAAATGGTAGTCCGTCAGCCCCTGGAGGCCACCGGCTGCACCGGCAAGATGGACATTGTCGCCACCGTTTCCGGCGGCGGCGTCTCCGGCCAGGCCGGCGCTCTGCGCCACGGCATTGCCCGCGCCCTGCTGCTGGCCAGCGAGGATAACCGCCCCATTCTGAAGAAGGCCGGCTTCCTCACCCGCGATCCCCGTATGAAGGAGCGCAAGAAGTACGGTCTCAAGGCCGCCCGCCGGGCTCCTCAGTTCTCCAAGCGCTGATTTTTTCCGCAAAACCCCGGAGCCGCAACGGTTCCGGGGTTTTTCCCCGGGCTGGAAGCCGAAAACAGCGGAAACCCCGGCTGTTCAGACAGGATTTCATGGTTTTCAATACAAATACAGCGCTTTTCTTCGCCCACAGGTGTGGAACGCGGAATCGGGTGTGAAGCCCGGCGAGCCGGTCACTGTGATCTCTCCCCTCAGGAGAGCAAGTCAGACACGCGGAAGAAAGCGGCAGCCTTTGCCGGAGCCGAAGGCGCGCGAATCGACCGGAGCGGAATCCGCCTCCGTCTTTTAAGCGCGCCCTTGACCGGGGCGCGCTTTTTTGCCGCCGAATGTCCATTCAATCATCAGGAGGAAACCCTATGAATCACCCTAATGCCTCAAAGCAGCCGCCGCAGCTCCGGACCGCCGCCGTCCTGGTCTGCGTCCTGGCGCTGGCCCTGTTCGCCCTTTGGCGCTTCACCCGCCCCGAACCGGCGGAGGGCGTCAAAACCGTGACGGTGGAGGTCGTCCACAGCGACGGCACCCAGGCGGAATTCACCTATCAGACGGACCTTGCCTATCTGGGGGAGCTGCTGACCCGGGAGGGCCTGATTTCCGGCAGCGACAGCGCCTATGGCCTGTTTGTAGACACTGTGGACGGCGAGACGGCGGACTATGCCGCGGACGGCGGCTGGTGGCGGCTGACTTGCGGCGGCGAGGACGCGGAGACCGGCGCGGACAGTGTGCCGCTGGAGGACGGAGGCGTCTATGGCTGGGTCTACACCACCGGCTGAGCGTCCGGTCCTCTTCGGGCTGCTGGGAGCGATGATGTTCTCCCTGAAAATGGCCATGGCCCAGCTGCCCAACATCGAGCCTGTCTCCCTGCTGGTGATGCTGCTGGCGGCTTGCTTCGGCTGGCGGGGGCTGTGGGCCGTGTATCTGTACATATTTCTGGAATTCATGGTCTGGGGACCGGGGCTCTGGAACATCTCCTATCTCTATATCTGGCTCCTGCTCTTCGCCGCCGCCCGGTGTCTGCGGCACATGGAAGCCCCTCTTGGCTGGGCCCTGCTCTCCGGCTGCTTCGGCCTGCTGTTCGGCGGGCTGTGTGCGCCGGTATACTGGGCGGCAGGCGGCTGGGCCGCCGCCCTGAGCTGGTGGACAGCCGGAATCCCCATGGACCTGCTCCACGGGGCGGGAAACTTCGCCCTGGCCCTGGTCCTGTTCCAGCCTCTGCGCCGTCTTCTGGAGCGGCTGAGCCGCCGGCATCAGACATAACCAAAAAGACCGAAGAAGCCCGCCGCTTCTCCGGTCTTTATCTGTTGGCTGAGGCTGTTTTAAAACAGGCTCTAGGGTCTGATGACTTCCCGCAAAATGCGCTTCATCAGCGCCACCCGCTTAAAGGGCGTCATGAGATACAGTCCGTCGGTATAGGGGGCGATTTCTCCGGCAATTTCCGTGGAAATCCGAACCGCCAGGTCCTCCGCCTCCTCCCGTTCCTTATCCTCATAGAGCGCCACAATCTCATTGCAGATGCGCATTCCGGCAATCTCGTTTTTCAGGAAGCAGGCGTTGCGGTGGCTGACCACCGGATAAATGCCCCCCAAAATGCTGCCCTTCAGCTCCCGCCGGGCCCGTTTCAGATTCTCCAGCGCCTCGGCGGACAAAACCGGCTGGGTCAGGAATCCGGAGACGCCCGCCGCCTCCTTTTCCTGAGCCGTCCGGAGCTGGGCGTCAAAATTCCGGGCATTGAGATTCAGCGCGCCGAAAATCCGGAAGGGCGTCCGCAGGGCGGACTCGTTGAGGCTGCTGACATAGCGGATCAGCTTCCGGGAATTGAAGTTGAACACGCTTTTCACCTCGCTGCGGTCCTCCGCTGGGATGGGGTCCCCGGTGACCAGCAGAACATTATGGACGCCCTCGATGGACAGTCCCAGCAGCAGGGCCTTGGTGGCGTTCAGGTTCCGGTCCCGGCAGGTCATATGGGGCAGGGGCTCCATGCCCAGCTCCCGTTTGACCTTGCAGGCCAGCAGGCAGCTGTCCGCCCGGGGCCGGCCGATGGGGCAGTCCGCAATGGTCACGGCGTCGGCCCCCGCGTCGCGCAGAGCCCGGACGCCCTCCTCAAAAAAACCGATCTCATCGTCCACCGGCGGGTCCAGCTCCACCGCCGTCACCCTCTTCCCGGCGTCCAACTTGGCCGCCAGGGAGTTCTCCCGGGGCAGGGGCCTGGGCTCCGGCGGCTTGACGGGCCGGGGCGCATAGGTAATCCGGGGCGGCGCAGCCAGAGCCGCCGCGGCTTTGGCGATGTGAGCGGGGGTGGTGCCGCAGCAGCCGCCGATGATGGCAGCGCCGGCGTGGGCAATCTGGGCCAGCTTCTGGCCGAAGTACTCCGGCGCTTCCTCGAACACCGTCCGGCGGTCAATGACGGTGGGATAACCGGCGTTGGGCATCACCGAGAGGGTAATCCCCTCCAGGTCCAGCTTCCGGATGTACTCCAGCAGATGCTTGGGGCCGGACACGCAGTTGAAGCCCACGGCGTCCACATCCGCCAGGGCCGCCGTGTTCCGCAGCAGCGCCTTTCCGGAACAGCCCTCACGGGTGATGCCGTCGAAGTTCACCGCGTAGGAGACAATCAGGAAAGACTCGGGGCTTCGCTCCTTCAGATACCGGGCAAACTCCGCCACGCCCTCGTCGGAGATCAGCGTCTCCAGCAGAAAACAGCGGATGCCCTGGGCCAGGAACAGGTCCGCCTGACGGCGGTAGTTCTCCACCCGGCTCAGCTCCCGGCCCGCCGGAGCGGAACCGATGTCCGCGAACACATGCGCCCCATAGGGCTCCGCCGCCTCCAGCGCCAGACGGGAGGCCGCTTCGATCATCCGGGCCGCCCGGTCCGTCTGCCCGTCGGCCATATCCGCCCCCACGGTGAAGGTATTGGTCTTGATGCAGCGGCAGCCCGCCTCCAGATAGGCACGGTGAATGGCGGCGATCTCCCCGGGCCGGGTCAGGCTGGCCGTCTCGCAGCGCTCATCCATCCGCCCCGGCAGGGACGCAAAATAGGTCCCCATGCCGCCGTCAAACAGCAGCGGCTTGTTTGCGCTTTTTTGCTGCTCCAGCTCTTTGCGGATGTCCTTCATTGTCCCGGCACCTCTCTCCTGCCGTCAGCCACCGGCGGCTTGTTTGCGCTTTTTTGCTGCTCCAGCTCTTTGCGGATGTCCTTCATTGTCCCGGCACCTCTCTCCTGCCGTCAGTCACCGGCGGCTTGTTTGCGTTCTCAAGCTGCTCCAGCTCCCTGCGGATTTCCTTCATCATCCCAGCACCTCTTTTGCGATTTCCACCGACTGCCGGGCGTCCCTGGCATAATAGTCCGCTCCGATGCGCCCGGCGTAGTCCGGCGTTACCACCGCGCCGCCCACAAACACCACCGGCGGCTCCGGCAGGGCTTTCAGCTGCCGCACCGTCTCCTCCATGGCGGGAAGGGTGGTGGTCATCAGGGCGGACAGGCCCACCAGACGCACCCTCCGGCGCTCCGCCGCCTCCACCACGGTCTCCGGAGGCACGTCCCGGCCCAGGTCCAGCACCTCATAGCCATAGTTTTCCAGCACGGTTTTCACGATGTTCTTTCCGATGTCGTGGATGTCCCCCTGGACGGTGGCAACGATCAGCGTCCCCTTTTTCACCGGCGCGCCGCCCTTGGCGGCTATGGAGCTCCGGATGACCTCGAATACCGCCTGGGCCGCCTGGGCGGCGCTGAGGAGCTGGGGCAGGAACACCGTGCCCTTCTCATAGCCGTCTCCCACCCGGTCCAGGGCGGGAATCAGGTGGGCCTCCACAAGGCTCAGCTCGTCCGCCTCACCGGAGGCGAGGGCCTCCCGGGCCAGACGGCCGGCGTCGGCCTTCAGTCCCTTCAAAATGGCGGACTCCAGGCTCTTGCCCCCCTCTCCGGCAGAGGACGGGGCCGGCGCTCCGGAGGAAACAACCTCCGTCCGCACCGTCACGCCGGCGAAGCGCTCGATATAATCCCGGCACTGGGAATCCTCGCCGGAGAGCACCCGGAAGGCGCTGACGGCGTCCAGCATCTCCCTCTGATTGGGATTGATAATGGGCAGGGTCAGCCCCGCCCCCAGGGCCTGGGTCAGGAAGCTCCGGGTAATCAGAGGCCGGTTGGGAAGGCCGAAGGAGATGTTGGACACCCCCAGCAGGGTTTGAAGCCCCAATTCCTCCCGGACGGCCCGCACCGCCTTCAATGTCTCCTGCGCCTGGTCCTGCTGGGCGGAGATGGTGAGGGTCAGGCAGTCAATCCACACGTCTTCCCTGGGGATGCCGTAGGCCAGGGCCGCGTCCAGAATGCGCCGGGCAATGGCCACCCGGCCCTCCGCCGTCTGGGGAATGCCCTGCTTGTCCATGGTCAGGCCCACCACGGCGGCGCCGTACTTCTTCACAATGGGCAGAACCCGTTCCAGCACCTCGGGCTCACCGTTGACAGAGTTGACCGACGCCTTGCCGCAGTACACCCGCAGGCCCGCCTCCAGGGCGTCGGGGTTGGACGAGTCCAGCTGGAGGGGCACGGACACGGCGCTTTGCAGCTTTTTCACCACCTGGGGCAGCATGGCCGCCTCATCCACGCCGGGGAATCCCACGTTCACATCCAGAATGTGGGCCCCGGCCTCCTCCTGTTCCACAGCCACATCCAGAATATAGTCCAGATCATTTTCCAGCAGGGCCTGCTGAAAGCGCTTTTTCCCGGTGGGGTTGACCCGCTCGCCCACCACCCGCACCCCGTCGATGGTCAGGGGGCACACCGGCGTGCAGAGGAAGCTGCCCCCGGCGTACCGGCGGGGGGCGGCCCTTCGCCCGGTCAGGGCTTCCTTCAGCCGGCGGATATAGTCCGGCGAGGTGCCGCAGCAGCCGCCGACGATGGAGGCCCCCGCCTCCACACAGGCCAGCATCGCCTGAACAAAATCCTCCGGCCCCATGTCATAGCGGCCGTCCACCGGGTCCGGCAGTCCGGCGTTGGGCTTGGCAATCACCGGCAGGCGGGTGTTCTCACAGACCTCCCGCAGCAGGGGCGCCAGCTTATCCGGTCCCAGAGAGCAGTTCAGGCCCACGGCGTCGGCCCCCAGGCCCTCCAGGGTCCGGGCCATGGACACCGCCGTGCATCCGGTGAAGGTCCTGCCGGTCTCGTCAAAGGACATGGTGACAAATACCGGCAGAGAGCTGCATTCCTTTGCCGCCAGCAGCGCCGCCCGGGCCTCCTGCAGGTCCGTCATGGTCTCAATGACGATGAGATCCGCTCCCGCCGCTGTGCCCGCGGCAATCATCTCCCGAAACAGCTCACAGGCCCGCTCAAAGGGCAGGCTCCCCATGGGCTCCAACAGCTCCCCCAGGGGCCCCACATCCAGAGCCGTCAGGGTCCCCGTGTCCCCCGCCGCCTCCCGGGCGATGGCTACGGCGGCGGAGACCACAGACGCCGTATCCGCCCCGGCCCGGGCCAGCTTCAGGCTGTTGGCCCCGAAGGTATTGGTGTAGACCACCCGGCTCCCGGCGTCGATGTAATCCCGGTGGACAGAGCGGATCAGCTCCGGATTGGTCAGGTTCAGCAGCTCAGGGACGCCCCCCGGCGTCAGCCCCTTCTGCTGGAGCACCGTGCCCATGCCGCCGTCCAGCAGAAGGAAGGACGTTTGGGCAAGCATCTCCTTCAGGCAGGCTTTCCCGCTCTCCCCCTGGGGACGGGTCTCAATTCTCTGTTCCACAGCGTATTCCTCCCTTTCTCAATTGACAGGTCTCCCGCATTTGGCAGTACGCACAGCCCCGGATTCGGGCCGCCTGGGGCCGCTCCGACAGACCGATCACCGCCGTGACGGTTTTGACGGGGTTCATCAAAAGACTCTCCGAAACGTGGACGCCCAGCCGCCGGCCGGCGTCCAGCGCGGCGCAGATGTCCGGCTGGAGCGTCAGGGGCAGATCTCCATAGCCGGGGCTGAACCGGTCCGTCAAAAACAGCTCCGGAAACCGGGCGGCAATCTCCGCCTCCGCCGCATCGCAGCCCGCCTCTGCCAGAGCGCTGCCGCAGGCGTCCCAAAGGGCGGCCTCCGCCATGTCTCTGGCCTGGAGGGCCAGCAGCTTCAAATCAAACCGGGCTCCCAGGGTACAGGCCAGCAGCGCCGCCTGGCGGCAGTCCGCCAGCATCCGGGCGGCGGTGCTCCCGGTGAGCAGCACGCCGGTCCCCGCCAGCAGGAATCCCTCCTCCCGGCGCTCCAGACCGCAGACCCGGTAGGTATAGCGGGGCTGGACCAGACCGGCCAGGGCCTCTCCGGCCTCACCGGCCCGCCGCCGCAGGTCCTCCGGCGGCTCCGGTATCCCCAGATAGCGCAGGGCCTCGTCAGCATCAGGCCTCAGCATATCTCTTCCCCCTTACAATTTAATGTCGCCTGTCCCGGCAAAGGGCCAGGGCTCCAATCACTTCTTCCGAAAACGGCAGCCCCGGCAGTCCATGAAAATCAGCGGGCCGCCAGAAGCCAAAAAAAACGCCTTCTGTAAAACAGAAGACGAGCGTCAAACCCGTGGTACCACTTCTTTTCGTCCCGCCGTCCCGGCAGGGCCTCTCCCGGATCTCCTGTGCTCCTCCCTGTGCTTCGCGCCCTCAGCTTCCGAGGCACAGACCGGAAAAACGCGAAACAAAAAAACACAAAAACAAAAAAGCACAAAAAATCCTCCGCTGTAACGGGCGGTCCCGTCGCGCCCTGACCTCCCGCCGCGCAGGCGGAACCGCTGGGGCGCGCCGCTCCGGAGCCATGTTCCCCCGGCTCCGTTCCCGCCTCCTTTCCAGCTTCCGGAGGCTCTCTGTGGGTGAAAACCAGGGTACTCTTTCCTTCATAGCGCTTCACAAAGCCGTATTATAGAACAGCTCTCCCCCAAATGTCAACTGTGAAATCGAAGGAGGCCATGAAAAGCGGCCCGCGTTTTGCAGCGGAAGAGACGCCCCGGAAGCTCCCTCCGGGCGCCAATCTGTATATTCATTTTAATATTCATTTCTCGTTGGTGGATTTCCACAATAAACCGGTGTTTGTTCCGCTTTATACCCGTCATTTTTGGTTTTCCCGAGAAAAAAGGCAAATAATTATTCACTTTTTCCTGGAAAAGTATTGACAAAGCGGAACGGTCGTGGTAAGGTATCCGCAAGCTTGAAGAGGAAATCCTTTCCTCTTCCACAGCGTGCCGAATCTAAAAAAATCTGATTGGAAAAGGAAGTTTTGAAGATGAAAAAGTTTCTGACCTGCCTGCTGGCGCTGGCAATGGTCCTCTCCCTG
The DNA here is from genome assembly GCF_947654275.1 of uncultured Oscillibacter sp. Classification (GTDB taxonomy): domain Bacteria; phylum Bacillota; class Clostridia; order Oscillospirales; family Oscillospiraceae; genus Oscillibacter. The sequence continues at coordinate 17,103 of NZ_CANTJS010000018.1, forward strand.
GCCGCCTGCGGCGGCAAGGACAGCGGCTCCGGCAATGATGCCGGGACCACGCCTCCCGCCTCCTCCGACGCCGGTTCCGGCGATGCCGCCGGGGATTCCGGCAGCGCCTCCTTCACCACCGTGGAAGAGGGCAAACTCCATATGTCCACCAACGCCGCCTTCCCTCCCTATGAGATGACCACCGACGCCGGCGGCTTCGAGGGCATCGACGTGGAGGTGGCGGACGCCATCGCCAGGAAGCTGGGATTGGAATTGGTGGTGGACGACATGGGCTTTGACGCGGCCCTCACCGCCGTCCAGACCGGACAGAGCGACATCGCCATGGCGGGCATCACCGTCACAGACGACCGGCTGGAGGTCATGGATTTCTCCGACAGCTACGCCACCGGCGTTCAGGTGGTCATCGTCCAAAAGGACTCCCCTGCCGTCCAGTCCATTGACGACCTGGCCAGCGCCGCGATGATCGGCACTCAGAAGGCCACCACCGGTTATATCTACTGCTCCGACTCCCCGGAGAACGGCGGCTACGGCGAGGACCATGTCACCGCCTACGATACCGGCGCCCTGGCGGTCATGGCCCTGGTCAACGGCCAGGTGGACGCGGTGGTCATCGACAACGAGCCCGCCAAGGCTTTTGTGGCGGAGAATCCCAGCCTGGAGATTCTGGACACCGAGTTCGCCGTGGAGGACTACGCCATCGGCTTTGCCAAGGGCAACACCGCCCTGCTGGAGGCCGTCAACGCCGCCATGGCCGAGCTGAAAGCTGACGGCACCTTCCAGGACATCGTGGACAAGTATATCGTCGCTGAATAAGCTACTCCCTGAGAAGGGCGGCCTTCCAGGCCGCCCTTTTTTCCCGGTTCCGTGCTCAAATGATTCAGAAAGAGAAAGGAGGCCCCCATGTTCCAATCCTTTGAGAACTGGAGGGACCTGATCGGTCCCCGGCTGTACAGGGCCTTTATCGAAGGCGACCGCTGGAAGCTCTACCTTCAGGGTCTGGGGACAACCCTGGAGCTGACGGTGATCGCACTGATTTTCGGCGTGCTGCTGGGCCTGATTGTGGCCGTCGTCCGCTCTGCCCATGACCAGCAGCGCATCGGACGGAGAAACCCCGTGCTGAGCATTCTGAACGTCCTCTGCCAGATTTACACCACCGTCATCCGGGGCACCCCCATGCTGGTGCAGCTGTTCATCTGGACCTTCGTCATCTTCCCCTCCCAGCGCAACAAGGTTCTGGTGGCCTTTATCGGCCTGGGCGTCAACTCCGGGGCATATGTGGCCGAAATTATACGGGGCGGCCTCATGAGCGTGGACGCCGGTCAGTCTGAGGCGGGCCGGTCCCTGGGCCTCAATTATTTCGACACCATGCGCTTCATCATCATTCCCCAGGCCTTCAAGGCCATTCTCCCCTCTCTGGGCAACGAGTTCATCACCCTGTTCAAAGACACCTCCCTGGCCCAGGCCATCGGCGGCGCGGAAATGCTCTACTACGCCAGCACCATCGGCGGCCGGACCTTCGACTACATGCCCCCGCTTCTGGGCATCGCCGCCATGTACTTAGCCGTTGTCATCGTCTTCACCTGGCTCCAGGGAAAACTGGAAAGGAGGCTGCGGGAAAGTGATCGACGTTAAGAACCTGTACAAATCCTTTGGGGATCACCTGGTGCTGGACAACATCAGCGAACACATCTTCCCCGGGGAAAAAGTGGTCATCATCGGGCCCTCCGGCTCCGGCAAGTCCACCTTCCTCCGCTGCCTGAACCTGCTGGAGACCCCTACCGGCGGCTCCATCACCTTCCAGGGCACGGAGATCACCGACCCCAAGGTGAAAATCGACCAGATTCGCCAGCAGATGGGCATGGTGTTCCAGCACTTCAACCTGTTTCCCAACATGACCATTCAGAAGAACATCACCCTGGCCCCGGTCCGCACCGGGCTGATGAAGCAGGAGGAGGCGGACCAGACCGCCAAGGCCCTGCTCCACCGGGTGGGGCTGGAGGACAAGGCCGAAGCCTATCCCAATCAGCTCTCCGGCGGGCAGAAGCAGCGCATTGCCATTGTCCGGGCCCTGGCCATGAAGCCCAAGGTCATGCTCTTCGACGAGCCCACCTCCGCCCTGGACCCCGAGATGGTGGGCGAGGTGCTGGACGTCATGAAGGAGCTGGCCCGGGAGGGCATGACCATGGCGGTGGTCACCCACGAAATGGGCTTCGCCCGGGAGGTGGGCAGCCGGGTGCTGTTTATGGACGGCGGCCACATCATCGAGCAGAATGAACCCGCTGAATTCTTCACCCATCCCAAAAGTGAACGGCTGAAATCCTTCCTGGAAAAGGTTCTTTAGAAGCTGTATTCATAACCGGGGATGCCGGATGGACGGGGATTTTCCCCGTCAGACAAGGAGATCGTTCGCGCCCGCAGCCATACCGACGTATGGCAAGGGAAAGCGGCGCAGTATGACAGGAAAAAACCGCTCAGACGGCGTTCAGCGATTGTGAATACAGGCTCCCAGCTTCCGGCCCGGCGGCGTTCCCACAGCGTGGACGCCGCCGGGTTTCCCTTTTCTCCGGCCCGCAGTTCATGTCCTCCTCGCGGCCGGTTCCCCATGACCGAGCCCGGTCCCTTCCGCCGGGCTCCCGGGGTCCGGCGCTTGTAAATTTCCATCATTTTCTGCGATTTGCGTTACCGTTTTGTTACCCTTTTGTTTTCTCCGCCCCAGGTCTTTCCAGTCATATCCTGTCCAAAACCGTCAAAAGTGGGGAACATCCCCCGTCCGGAGCCCAAATTACTTGACAAAAGTGGGAGTCGGGTGTATACTGTGGACAGTTTTCAGGATGGTAACAAAAGTTACAAGTCGTTCGTTCCGCCTTCGGTCCGCTCTGTGGAGCACCCGGCGGAACCGGCGCGCCATCCTCCCCTGCCCCCTTAAAAGAGCGGGCATGGGGAATCTGAACACCCGGGGGTCTGTTCACACAGCGCCCCCGCCAGGAGGTTATGGTTTTGAACACATATACGCAGACATATGAGAGGCGCCCGAATGAGCTCTGGCGGCGCTGCCGGACGATGCTGTTTTCCTTTGCCGTGGTGATTGTCACCAGTCTGGCCGCCACCGGCTGGGCCGACTCCCTGTATATCATCACAGGGACGGAGGACGGCGCCATCATTCTGGACCAGGACCGCGAGGAAAAGCCCGACATTTCCTCTCAGCTGATTTCCCTGTCCAACGGCAGCCGGGGCTATGACATCACCCTGGCAGAGGACACCCCCGTCACCATCCGCCACGAGGGGGAGACCCGGACCCTGCTGTCCCGCCGGGAGAGCGTCACCACCCTGCTGGGCCGTCTCCGTCTGACCCCGGGGCCTTTGGAAATGGTAGGCGTCAATCTCTCCGCCTCCGGCGTGGAGCTGACGGTCTCCTCCGACATCGCCTATTATGAGCACGTGACGGAGAAGGTCACCCGGGAAACCGTCCGGGTCCCCAATCCCAAGCTCCCTGAGGGCACGGAGCAGGTGACGGACGAGGGGGCCGACGGCGTCCGCTCCTCGGTCTACGAGGTCACCTGGTCCAACGGCCAGGAGCTTTCCCGCCAGTTCGTGGAGCAGCTGGACACCACCGCCCGGGACCGGGTAGTGGAATACGGCACCGCCAAGCCCGCCCCCGCTCCCGGCTCTTCTTCCTCCGGCGAGTCCGGCTCCTCCGGCGCTGTGGTGAACTCCGTCAGCGCCATCGCCCGGAAAGAGGAAAACGCCGACGGCAGCGGCACCCTCTATCTGAAGGACGGCACGGTACTGAACTACTCCGGCGTCCGCTCCATGACCGCCACGGCCTACACCGCCGGTCACGGCGGCGTGGGCACCCGCACCGCCTCCGGCACCGCCGTCCATGTGGGCACCGTGGCTGTGGACAAAAGCGTCATCCCCCTGGGCACCCGGATGTATATTGTGGCCGACGGCGGCATTGTCTACGGTCTGGCCGTAGCCGAGGATACCGGCGTTCGGGGCAACAAGGTCGACCTGTACTACGACACCTACAACGAATGCATCCAGTTCGGCCGCAGAGGCTGCACGGTCTATATCCTGGTCTGACGCACATCCGCCTCCCGGCGAAAGCCGGGAGGCCGTTTCCTTTTTTTGACGCCGGACCCGCCTGAAGCGGAAAAAAACTCTTGCGCTCCGAGCCGGAAGCAGATACAATATAGGGTAGACTTTATTGGTATGACCTATCATTTTTCATTTTTGACTGGGAGGCAAACGGAATGAACAGCCATCCAATCCGAGACAAGGCCATCCGCGCCCAGCTGCTGTCCGACATGAAGAGCGGCGCGTACGCCGAGGCCTCACGGCTCCCCCGGGAAAGCGTCTTGGCCGTCAAGCTGGGCATCAGCCGCACCCAGCTGCGGGATGTGCTGGCCTCCCTGGAGCGGGAGGGCTTCATCACCCGCCGCCACGGCGTGGGCACCATCATCAACCGCCATGTTCTGAATGTCCAGACCCGCATGGACATCGAAATCGAGTTTCTGGACATGATTCGTCAAAGCGGCTTCACCCCGGCGGTGGCCTATATCCGAATGTCCGAGGACCTGGCCGACCAGAAAATCGCCGGTCAGCTCCGCATTCCCCCGGGCACGCCGGTCATCCGGGTGGCCCGGCTCTGCACCGCCGACGGACGGCCCGCCATTTACTGCGAGGACGTACTGGAAAAGGCCCTGGCCAAGGACGGCTATACCCCTGAGGACCTGAAGCTGCCCATTTTCCACTTCCTCCAGCGCTTCTGCGGCGTCTATCCCTATCTGGATCTGACGGACCTGCGGGCGGCGGCGGCAGATTCCGCCTTAGCGGAGATCTTCCAGATCCCTCCCGGCACACCGCTGCTGCAAATGGAGGAAGTGGACTACGACATTGACGGCAGACCGGTGTTCTGCTCCACAGAATACTTTGCCGACGGCATTTTCCGCCACACGGTTCTGCGTAAAAAACTCTGACAACGGACTGAACAGAAAGGAATGTGACTGATGGAACGCTCCGCTTTAAAGGACTTCAACCCCTATGATACCGGCCTCGACGCCCCCATCCGCGAGCTCCTGTCCGACGACGGAGCCCGCCCCGCCCGGACCCCCTGCCAACGGGACCAGTTTCTGTCCCTGCTGGCCGGCGTCCCCGCTCTGCGGAAAACCCCCGGCCTTCCCGGTCCGGACAGCTCCGGCCCCGACTTTTTCACCACCCTGCCCCGCTGCGCCTCCCCCCTGGACGCCGACCTCTGCAGGGCCCATCTGAAGCAGGTCTTCGGCATCTCCGACAAGGAGAGCCTTCTGGAATTCTGCCAAAAGCAGCTCTGCTGTCACAACAACTATCTGGATTTCGAGGGCTTCTGGGAGGACCGGCCTCCCTTCGACCCCACGCCCCTGACCAAGGACGGCCCCAGCTTTTTCACCGTGGCCCGGGATTTCTCCGCCCAGTTTTATGAGCTGGTGGGCCACCTGGGCTATCTGGCCTGGGACATCAGCGAATGCATGGGCCACCTGCGGGCGGGGCTGGCCTGCGGCCTTTTGAACCGGGAGGAGTTCGACGAGCTGGCAGAGCACTGGATCACGGAGGCCCAGGCCTTCCACAGCTGGGAGGAATTCTCCGCCAGCCTGGTCTGCGGGGCTCTGTACTGGGATTTCCGCCAGGGCGCGGAGCTGCCGGCCCTTCAGGAGAGCGAAAGCCTCTGGATGCGTCTGGTGTGCACCCTGCTGGCGGACAAGAATGCCTGGGGCGGCGGCCTGTGGTACGCCCCCAAGCGGCGGAAAGACTATCGCCTGTGGCCCGCGGAAATGAAGATGTATCTCCCCGACTGGGACGGGCCCAACGGCTGCTTTGTCACGGACCGCATTTCCGTGGACGGCTGCAGGGTGGGCTGGTGCTATCGGGAGGACCCGGAACCGGGCTTCCCGGACAGCGGGTGGCGCTTCTTCTCCGGCGATGAGAGCGAGGACTATATTGCCGACATCAGCCACACGGAGGTGGCGGACCTGAACAGCGTGTGCAACTTCGACCCTGATGTGGTATCCCTGCTGACGGCTCCCTGCCGCAGCGCCTTTGCACGGGACGAAAACGGGGTTTTCCAGCCGGAGCCCTTCGACCTTCCGGAGTGAGCCTGTGATGACCTCCGCGGAACAGACCGCATTCATCAGGCAGGGCTTTGAAGCCCTGTACAGGGAGCTGGAGAAACACGCCCCCATCTGCCTTCGCTCCCCCGGCGTGCCGGAGGAGATGCGGGCGGGCCTGGCAGATGAAAGCGGCTGGTACAAGTGGAAGCTGATCCCCTCCCGGGTGACGGCGGCGGACCTGGACGCCCTGGAGAAACAAATCGGGCTCCCCCTGCCCGGTCTGGTGCGGACCTTCCTCTCCACCCGCTGTCACGACTTCCGGGATCTGGAGCTGGGGCAGCAGCTGCCGGACAAGCCCTTTGACTCCATCCTGAATGCCTGGAACCCCGCTTTGGTCCGGGCAGGCTTCCTGCCCTTCGGCTGGGACCATGGCGGTGCATACCTCCGCTGCGTCGACCTGGAGAATATGCCCGACGAGGACCGCTGTCCTCTCATGGAGATTGACCACGAAATTCTCTTCGGCCTGGAGGAGGACGCCGGCCGGGAAACCCTGCTGGCCCACATGAAGCCGGTGGCGGACAGCTTCCAGGCGTTTCTGGAGGAAATTTTCTCCGGCTTCCTGGCCCTTCGAAGCCGGAAGCTGGCCCGCCGCTACATCGACGGTCTTCGGGAAGCCCATGAGGACGAGGATGGGCAGTGGGAGGCCTTCGCCGCCGCGGCGCATGGCGTCAGCGAGGCGGATCTGACGGCGCTGAAAACCCTGTATCCGGAGCTCCCCGCCGGTCTGGAGACCCTTCTGCGCTTCGCGGACGGCACATACTGCCGGGAGTACCGGCCCGGTGAGAAGACCCTTCTCGCCTTCCTGGGCTCCGACCTGGAGGAATATCCCTATTACCTCCTGTCCGCCCGGCAGATCATCGACACCGACGGCGGGTTCCTGCGCCGGTGCGGGTCCCTCATCCGCCGGGAATACGATGACGTCCCGGTGGACGAAAAAATCGCCCGTGAGCCCGGCGGCCTCCGCTGGCTCCACTTTGCCGACTGCCGGAACAACGGCGGTTCCTCCCGGCTCTTTCTGGACTTCTCCCCGTCGGAGCAGGGAACTCCCGGCCAGGTGGTCCGCTGGCTCCATGACCCGGACCAGCTGGCGGTGATTGCGGACAGCTTTGACGGCTATCTGGACATGCTGATGGAAAACGAATACGATTTCCTGCCTGGCGGCGACTGACCCGGGCCCCGTCCCGGCAAAGCGTCCAAAAAGAAATTCTGAATTTCCCGGGCATTGATGAAAAAAACAGGTGACAAGCCCGCCTGAAAGATGTATACTATTGGGAAAAATTCATGAGAAACGAGGTGGCCCTCATGGCTTATTTCTTCCCCGAGCCCTCTCACACGTTCAGCGAATATCTGCTGGTCCCCGGCTACTCCTCCGCCGAGTGCATTCCCGCCAACGTGTCCCTGAAAACCCCGGTGGTGAAGTTCAGGAAGGGCGAGGCGTGCCCCCTGACCATGAACGTGCCCATGGTCTCCGCCGTCATGCAGGCAGTCTCCGGCGAGCAGATGGGCATCGGCCTGGCGAAAGAGGGCGGCATTGCCTTCATCTTCGTCTCCCAGCCCGTGGAGCAGCAGGCGGACATGGTCCGCCGGGTGAAAAACTACAAGGCCGGCTTTGTCTCCAGCGACTCCAATCTCCGCGCCAGCGACACCCTGGCAGATGTGCTGTCCCTGAAGGAGCGGACCGGACACTCCACCATGGCCGTCACCGAGGACGGCACGGCGGACGGGAAGCTGGTGGGTCTGGTGACCAGCCGGGACTACCGGGTCAGCCGCATGGACCCCGCCACGCCGGTGACGGACTTCATGACCCCCTTTGAAAAGCTCATCTACGCCCCCGAGGGCACCAGCCTGAAGGAGGCCAACGACATCATCTGGGACCGGAAGCTCAACGCCCTGCCCATCGTCTCGGCGGACCAGAGGCTTGTCAGCTTCGTCTTCCGGAAGGACTACGACTCTCACAAGGGCAACCCTCTGGAGCTGCTGGACAGCCAGAAGCGCTATGTCGTGGGCGCGGGCATCAACACCCGGGACTACGAAACCCGGGTCCCCGCCCTGGTGGAGGCCGGCGTGGACGTGCTGGTCATCGACTCCTCTGAGGGCTATTCCGAGTGGCAGGCCCGGACGCTGAAGTGGATTCGGGAGCGCTACGGCGACACGGTAAAGGTGGGCGCAGGCAACGTGGTGGACGGCGAGGGCTTCCGCTTCCTGGCGGACGCCGGAGCGGATTTCGTGAAAATCGGCATCGGCGGCGGCTCCATCTGCATCACCCGGGAAACCAAGGGCATCGGCCGGGGCCAGGCCACCGCGGTCATCGACGTGGCGGCGGAGCGGGACCGGTATTTCGAGGAGACCGGCGTCTATGTCCCCATCTGCGCCGACGGCGGCATTGTCCAGGATTACCACATCACCCTGGCCCTGGCCATGGGGGCGGACTTCTGCATGCTGGGCCGGTACTTCTCCCGGTTTGACGAGTCCCCCACCAGCAAGATTCTCATTGGCGGCAGCTATATGAAAGAATACTGGGGCGAGGGCAGCGCCCGGGCCCGGAACTGGCAGCGCTACGACCTGGGCGGCGCGGCGAAGCTCTCCTTTGAGGAGGGCGTGGACTCCTATGTGCCCTATGCCGGCGCCCTGTCCGACGGTATGGCCACCACCCTGGCAAAAATCCGCTCCACCATGTGCAACTGCGGCGCTCTGACCATTCCGGAGCTGCGGGAGAAGGCCAAGCTGACCCTGGTCTCCTCCGTCTCCATTGTGGAGGGCGGCGCTCACGACGTGCTGCTGAAGGACTCCGCCGGCGCGGTTGGACGGAACTGATTCAAGAACGTGAGGCGGCCGCCGGGCAGGGAGTCCGGCGGCCCTTTTTTCAGCGGTGGGACAGGCCCAGCACATAGTCGGCGCTGACACGGTAGAACTGGCACAGGGCCTTTAGATGCCGCACCGGCAGTTCATTGATGCCGCGTTCATAGCGGGAATAGACCTGCTGCGTGGTATTCAGAACCTCAGCAATCTGCTGCTGGCTGTAATCGTGGTCCTCCCGCAGTTCCCGCAGAATCTCGTAATACTCTTTCATCCCCTGCACTCCTTCGCTCAGTATTGCAGGAGTTTATTTTTTCATACATCAGAATTGATGTATTGACATTACGCCTGAACTGGTGTAGAATTTACTGGAATTGCGGGACTGTGTACAGGCGGCTGGAAAAACATTTGAGAAGAGGAGTACATACAAAATGAACAGCGCATTGAGTATCGGAGTTGTATTTGGAATCCTGGGAATTGCTTTGGTGATCCTCCTGCCCATCGTGGCCATCGTGTTCATAATCGCTCTGTTCCGGGGCTGGAAGAAGCAGAGCGGGGAGCGCCGGGCCAGCGCGGAGGCCCAGCGCCAGCGCCACGGCGGGCAGACGGTGCTGGAATGGCCCTGGCCCCGGGCCGCAGGCGCGCCTGACGCTGAATTTGGCGACCTGCTGGAGGAATTTCCCAAGAAGGGCGGCGGCAGCGCCCGCTTTTATGAGCGGGGCTGTGTGCTGAACGGGAAGCGGGTCCCCTACAACGATTTGAAGGACGTCTATTTTGACGAGGGCAGCCCGGAACGGGGCGCGGACCTCAAGGAGGCTCTCCAGAACTCCGCCGTCCTCTGGCTGTACCGCAAGGGAACTTTTCAGCGCACCCTGCCCATCCGGGATTTTGTGTATGGCTTCGACCATGCCGACTGCCGCCACATCCGGGACGGCCTGGGCTTCCGCCGGGAGGGCGACTGAAAACCGGAAAAGAGGACTCCGCCGTCTCCGGCGGAGTCCTTTTTGCCTGCTTTTTTGCTCTTTTGCTTTTTTCTCAGGTATGCTCGTCGTAATACACCCAGGTGAAGAAATCCGCAATCAGGGAGATGAAGAACGCCGCCATCAGCCCCATGCCCGCGTAAATCAGCGTCTCCTGCCCCGTCGTCTTTCCCCAGGCAATCAGGACCAGCTCCGCCGCCAGGAAGGCAAACTGGCTGATATGGTACGCCTGGCTTCTGGATTTCAGCTTCACCAGCTGATTCCGCTCGTCCTGCTCCTCCAGCCTGTCCGCCCGGGACCACTTAAGAGAGAGGCTCCGGATAATACCGGCTCCGCCCAGAAGCAGCAGCAGGGCAGCCAGCGCCCCGTCCTTCCAGTCGAAGTTGCCCCGCACCAGACTCAGCGCCAGGTTCAAAGCCGCCAGAAACAGGGCCCACAGGCCGAATTTAAAATTTTTCTTATGATAAATCTTCATTGCAGTTCCTTTCATGATTACGAATGCCGGTCCAGATACAGCCACGCCAGCGACTGCGCGATAAAGCCGAAGGCGCTGGCGAAAAACAGGCCCGCCCCGACATAGGACATCGGTCCAGGGCCACTCTCCTCCCGGCCCAGAAACGCCAGTATCAGCGCCGCCGCCAGTCCGCCCCAGGAGATCAGGTCAAGGGCCATGCTTTTGGCCCTTTGCAGATTGGCCCGGTTCCGCTCGTCCAGCTCCTTCAGACGGTCGGACCGGGCCTTTTCCCTGGACAGACTGCGGACAACACACGCCGTGCCTCCAATCAGGCTCACCGCCATCACATAGACCCAGCCCAGGTCTATAATCTCCGCCCGGAAAACATAAACCAGACAGCAGACGCCCATGCCCAGCAGCACAAGTCCGATGACAAAGTTTTTCTTATGGTAAATGTTCATAAATCCGGTCCTCCTGTTCCCGGTTTTCTCTGAGACAGCAAAGCTCCTCCACCGTTACCCCAAAGATCTCCGCCATGCGGTAGGCCAGCATCAGAGAAGGGCTGTACTGCCCCTTCTCAATGGAGATGATGGTCCGGGAGGAAACATGGACCCGCTCCGCCAGCTGCTGCTGGGTCATGCCCGCGGCGGAGCGCAGCTCTTTCACCCTGGTTTTCATATGCACCTTCTTTCTGATATGAAGCTTGTTTCACGTGAAGCCAGCTTCAGTTTATCACCATTTCAGTCCCTTGTCAAGAGAAAATATGAAGCTCCCTTCACACAGGACCCGCCGCAGGTGGTTTGACGCCGTTCTGACGGAAGCGGCGGCAGCCTTTCCCCGCCCCCATGGCAAGAAGCGCGCCCCTGTCTTTCGACAGAGGCGCGCTCTTTTTGCTTCTCACGCTCTCTTCCAGGAGGCGCCGCCCTTGACGTCGGTAATCTCGACGCCCTGGGCCTTCAGCTCGTCCCGGATGCGGTCCGCCTCGGCAAAGTTCTTCGCCTTTTTGGCCTCGTAGCGCTGGAGCACCAGCGCGTCAATGGCCGGGTCGCCCTCGCCGGTGACCACATAGTCCCCGCCGCCGGCGGTGGTGGCCTGGGCGGCCTTCTCCCGGATGGCCGCCGCCTTTTCCAGCAGGCTCAGGGACAGCACCTTGTCGAACTCCCCGATGATGGCCAGCCTGGTGGCGTCGCCGGTCTTTGCCTTCAGCGCGTCAAAGACCGCCGTCACCGCCATGGAGGTATTCAGGTCGTTGCCCACCTGCTGGAGGAATTTTGCCCGGTACTCGTCAAATACCGCCTGGTCCACCTCGCCCTCGGGCTTCAGGGCGGCGATGCGGTTCAGCAGCTTCGTGTAAGCGGCGGCGGCGTTGTCCAGATTCTCCCAGGTGAAGAGCAGGGTCTTGCGGTAGTGGCTCTGGAGGCAGAACCAGCGGTAAGCCAGGGGGTCATAGCCCTTTTTCTCCAGCAGGGAGACGGTCAGGAATTCCCCCTTGGACTTGGACATCTTCCCTGCCGGGTCATTGAGGTGGTGGACATGGAACCAGTGGGGGCACCAGGGGTGGCCCAGGTAGCTCTCAGACTGGGCGATCTCGTTGGTGTGGTGTGGAAAGGCGTTGTCCACGCCGCCGCAGTGGAGATCCAGAAATTCTCCGTTGTACTTCATGGAGATGCCGGAGCACTCGATGTGCCAGCCGGGATAGCCCACGCCCCAGGGGGAATCCCATTTCAGGGCCTGGTCCTCAAATTTGGACTTGGTGAACCAGAGGACGAAGTCGTTTTTATTCCGCTTGTTGGCGTCCTCCTCCACGCCCTCCCGGACGCCCACGGCCAGATCGTCTTCGTCGTGGTCGTTGAAAATATAATACCGGCTGAGTTTAGAGGTGTCGAAATACACGTTGCCTCCGGCGAGATAGGCATAGCCGGTTTCCACCAGCTTGGAGATAATTTTGATATACTCATCAATACAGCCGGTGGCAGGCTGGACCACATCGGGGGTCTTGATGTTCAATTTCCGGCAGTCGTCAAAAAAGGCGTCTGTGTAGAACTTTGCAATGTCCAGCACGGTTTTGTTCTCCCGCTTGGCCCCCTTGAGCATTTTATCCTCTCCGGTGTCGGCGTCGCTGGAAAGGTGGCCCACGTCGGTGATATTCATGACCCGGTTCACATCGTAGCCGGCGAGCCGGAGATACTTCTCCAGCACATCCTCCATGATATAGCTGCGGAGATTGCCGATGTGGGCAAAGTGATAGACTGTGGGGCCGCAGGTGTACATCTCCACCCGGCCGGGGGTGTGGGTCTTGAACTCCTCTTTTTTATGGGTCGCGGAATTGTACAGATACATGATGTTCTTCCTCCGTTTTTGTAAGGGCCGGGACGGCCCAAATTTTATTTTGTCAGAGTCCCCGTGCGGTCGAAAGCCTGGATCTAAATTGCGTCTCCCAGGCCCTCCATAACCTCCAGCAGGGCGGCGTAGCTCTCCCGGCTGGAAGCGCCGTAGAGACCTTGGTATTCGCCGCCCATGTCCATGACGACCACCAGGTTGTCCGGGCGGCTGCTGTAAAAAGTGGTTTCGGTGACAAACCAGTTTTTCAGAACGGCGGGCCTTTTCTCCAGCCTGGCCCGGACTACCTCCATGTCCCCGGCAGACAGCTCATAGAACGCGTCCGGGCTGTACTCCAGCTGCCAAACGGCTTCATACAGCAATGCGGCCTCCAGAAATTCGCTGACCGTGGGGACCGCCGGCTCCCAGGGCTCCCCGTCCGCCGCTCTCCGGATGTAGACCGGAGGGTCAGGCAGGGACAAGTCCTTTTGAAGTACAGCCGCCTCACACACATACTGATTTTCGTCCAGCAGCGGCAGACAGTCCGCAGGCGCCTCCCGGAGCGTCTGCGGAAAGCACCAGTGATCCTGAATATCATTCAGCCGCTGCGTATGGCCAAAGCCGCGCCAAAAATCCTCCACCGCCGCCGGAACCGCTTCAAACAGCGCCTTTGCGGCGGCGATCTCTTCCTCAGAGCAGCCCTGAGGCTGTTCCACTCCATACAGCGTCCGGACCAGCGTCCGCAGTTCCATGCAAACCACCTCTTCCGTCCCCGCTCATTCGTGGAGCTCCAGGGGCAGGCCGTCGGGGTCGTGGAAAAAGGTCATGAGGCCTCCCGTATAGGGGTCCCGGCGGATGGGCTCGCAGGACACCCCCCGGGCCTCCAGCTCCCGGACCGCCGCCTCCACATCGTCCACCCGGAACGCCAGATGCCGCAGGCCCTGGGCCTCGGGATAGCTGGGCCGGGGCGGCGCGCCGGGGATGGCGAAAATCTCCAGCTCCCCGTCTCCGAATTGCAGGTCCAGCTTCCAGTCTCCCCGGTCCTCCCGGAAATTCTCCCGGAGAATGGGGAAGCCCAGCGTTTCCGTGTAGAACGCCCTGGACCTCTGGTAGTCCGAGACGATGATAGCCGCGTGGTGCAGTGTGTCAAACAGCATTCCGGTCCCTCCTGTTTCCGCTTTTTCCTGTAGCTTATGCAGGCCGCCTGCGGGTATCCGTCAGACTGTGTTCCAGCTCCTCCACCTGCCGGCGCAGGGCCTCCAGCTCCTCCATAATAGGGTCGTGCACGTGAATCTGGTCCACGTCGCCGGCATAATACACCGGTTTCCCGTTCATCCGGGCAATCCGGGCGGGAACGCCCACGGCGGTGCAGTTGGGCGGCACGGCGCTGAGGACCACCGCCCCCGCCGCGATGCGGGCGTTGTCCCCCACGGTGAAGGGCCCCAGCACCCGGGCCCCGGAGCCAATCAGCACGTTGTTCCCGATGGTGGGATGCCGCTTCCCCTGGTCCTTGCCGGTGCCTCCCAGGGTTACGCCCTGGTAGAGCAGGCAGTCGTCCCCAATCTCCGTGGTCTCGCCAATCACCACCCCCATGCCGTGGTCAATGACCAGGCGGCGGCCGATGGTGGCGCCGGGGTGAATCTCAATGCCGGTTTTCTTCCGGGCGTGCTGGGAAATCCACCGGGCCAGGAAATACCGGCGGCGGAGATAGAGCCAGTGGGCCACCCGATGCCAGAGAATGGCGTGGACACCGGGATAGAGCAGGAATACCTCCAGCTTGCTTCGCGCCGCCGGGTCGCGGCGCTGATAGGCGGCCAAAAGACCGCCCAGACGGGTCACATGCTTTGCCATAGATGCCTCCTTGAATCCGGAAACCGTTCGCCGTCCCTTCGGGACCGGAAAACGGCGCCAAAAAAGCCTCCCGTACCAAAACGGTACGAGAGGCGACGAATCGCGGTTCCACTCTCATTTATCACTCAAGCGCATGGCCCTTAACGGGGGCCGGGCGGAGGGCGCACAAAGTCCCCCGCGCTCCCGGACGCACTTCACAGTTCCCTCCGCAGGCCCGCTTGCAGCCGGTGACGGGCCCTCTCTGTTCTTTGGGTGGACTGTTACTCTTTCCGATCAACACGCTATTCACTTGATATCACAGTATATTAGCAGGATTTGCCCGCCGTGTCAAGCGGCAAAAATTTTTTGGGAGTTTGCTCTTGCCTATTATCTAAGCCTTTCCCGCATGGAAATTTTATCTTCCTGCCACGCACCATACAGTTCCCTGTTTTCCAACCACAACTCTTTCAGCTCAGAGCAATCGGACAAAACTGCGTCAATCGCCGCTATCGCCTTCTGTTTGAGTAGAGCCAAATCAACGCCCTTTAATGTATGGACCCATTTGAAATAATCTTCATCGTCACATCTGTATGGTGTTTCGTTAAACACGCTATCAAGAACTGCGGCTGATACAAGCGCGTAATGCCCCTCGTCATAACCGACATACTCCGCTCCAATCACAGCGTCAAAATATTTCTCCATATCAGTCGTAATCTCTTGCGAAGCTTTCAAGTCATCCAAAGCATCATACGCTGTATCGTCATCAAACACGCCATAATTCCATGCGCCCACTTTAATTCCTCCTGAATTCCAACCTATAGCTTCATAATTGCTGCCAGCGGGCCGCCGAGGGCGGCAGTCTTTGCAAAGCATCTGTTGCCCGGACGCTCCCATTTTGCGTCCTTTTCTCCGTCGCGCCGAGAAGGGCCGGATTTCCCCGCGGAAACGGCGGGACAGACCCCACATTCTCCCGGCCCGCCGTCCGGTCAGCCGGAACGCCTACCGGTCCGTCCAATCATCAAATCTCGTTGAAATCTGCGGGTCATACAGCGGGCAGCCAAAGTCAATTAAAATATCCATAAGGGCGTTCAAATCAGCCCCCTGCATTCTGTAACAATCAAATCTTACCATTTGTGGGGTTGTAAAAATCTGAAACGCGCCATACCCCTCTTTTTCGAAATCCCTGCCTCCGTCCTGAATGGTCCAGTCGGAAAAAACGGCCGCCACCTTCTTCAAAATATCATCAACCGGAAGGAGTTCCAATTCCTCCATGACGTCCCCATCACAGCACGCCGTCTGATATACAGCCGCATCGTCATGCGCGGCATGTTCCCTGTATCTCCAAAAACTCAAATCCATGCCCATGATATCTTCCTCCCATTAAAATACAAATCTCAATTTTATTAAGCTGATAATACAATTTGTAATCTCCCATTCCAAGAAACTGCCGGTCAAGGGATGGCAGACGGCAAAAAATTTCAGAAAAACGCCGCCGTACGCGAAACCGTACGGCGGCGCTTGGATTTAACCCTTATACTCCACAAACAGCTCCCGGACCGCGTTGGGGTCCGCGGGAGCGGCTTTCGCCGCCGGGGCCGCCGCAGGCGCGGCGGGCTCGTCGTGGGGACCGTCCCGCCAGGCCAGGAACTTGGGGGCCACCTGGGGGAACAGGGCTAGGGAGAGGACGTCCTCATCGCTCTTGGCGATGTCCTTGAACTCCTCCCGGTACTTCTCGACCTCCGGCTCCAGCAGGTCCGCTGGGCGGCAGGTGATAACCTCCTCCGGCTTGATGCCGGCCAGAGCACGGACCTCCTCGTTGACCTCGCCGGGAACTTGGCCGTACTCGCCACGGAGCAGGCCCTTGGACTCCTTGGGGAACGTCTTGTACTTGCCCACCACCACGTTCATGACGGCCTGGGTGCCGACAATCTGGCTGGTGGGGGTCACCAGCGGGGGATAGCCGAAGTCCTTCCGGACACGGGGAATCTCCGCCAGCACATCATAATATTTCTCTTCCTTGTTGGCCTGCTTCAGCTGGGAAATCAGGTTGGACAGCATGCCGCCGGGCACCTGATAGAGCAGGGTGTTGGTGTCCACGTTCAGGACCTTGGGATCCAGGCTACCGGCCTCCTTGAGCCTCTGGGCCACCTTCCGGAAGTGGGCGGCGGCCTCGCTCATCTTGTTCAGGTCCAGCTTGGTGTCCCGGACGGTGCCCTGGAGGGTCGCCACCAGGGACTCCGTAGCGGGCTGGGCCGTACCGTTTGCCAGGGGGCTCAGGGCGGTGTCCACGATGTCCACGCCGGCATAGGCGGCCATGAGATACACCATGTCGCCGGTGCCGGTGGTGTTGTGGGTATGCAGGTGAATGGGGATTTTGACGGTTTCCTTCAGCCGCTTAATCAGGGCGTAAGCGTCCATGGGCAGCAGCAGGTTTGCCATGTCCTTGACGCAGATCACATCCGCGCCCATCTGCTCCAGCTCCTTGGCCAGCTTCACGAAGTACTCTTCGCTGTGAATGGGGGAGATGGTATAAGACAGGGTGGCCTCCACCATGCCGCCGTACTTTTTGGTGGACTTGATGGCCTGCTCCAGGTTCCGCACGTCGTTCAGAGCGTCGAAAATCCGGATGATGTCGATGCCGTTTTCAATGGACTTGCGGCAGAAGGCGTCCACCACGTCGTCGGCGTAGTGCTTGTAGCCCAGGATGTTCTGGCCCCGGAACAGCATCTGCAGCTTGGTGTTGGGCAGGGCCTTCCGGAGCTTGCGCAGACGCTCCCAGGGGTCCTCGTTGAGGAAGCGCATGCAGGAATCGAAGGTTGCGCCGCCCCAGCACTCCAGGGACCAGTAGCCAATGGAGTCCAGCACCTCGCAGGCGGGCAGCATGTCTTCAATCCGCATCCGGGTGGCCGCCTGGGACTGGTGGGCGTCCCGGAGGATGGTATCGGTGATATACAGGGGCTTCTTAGACAAAAATTCCATAGCCATTACAATAATACCTCCTATCTATCAGCCGAACAGGGAGATCATCACGCCCGCGGCGATGGCAGAGCCGATGACGCCGGCCACGTTGGGTCCCATGGCGTGCATCAGCAGGAAGTTGCTGGGATTGGCCTTCTGGCCCTCCACCTGGGAGACCCGGGCGGCCATGGGCACGGCGGACACACCGGCGGAGCCGATGAGGGGATTGATCTTCTCCTTCAGGAAGAGGTTCATGAACTTGGCCAGGACCACGCCGCCGGCGGTACCGAAGCCGAAGGCCACGATGCCCATGGCCATGATGGCGATGGTCTGGAGGCTGAGGAAGGTCCGGCCCGTGGCCGTTGCGCCCACGGACACGCCCAGGAAGATGGTGACGATGTTGATGAGCTCATTCTGCACGGTCTTGCTCAGGCGCTCCACCACGCCGCACTCACGGAAGAGGTTGCCCAGCATCAGGCAGGCAATCAGGGGCGCGGCGGAGGGCACCAGCAGGGCCACGAAGATGGCGACCATGATGGGGAAGATAATCTTCTCGGTCTTGGTGACCTGACGAAGGGGCTTCATGACGATTTTCCGCTCCGCCTCGGTGGTCAGCAGGCGCATAATGGGGGGCTGAATCACAGGCACCAGAGCCATGTAGCTGTAAGCCGCCACGGCGATGGGGCCCAGCAGGTGGGGAGCCAGCTTGGTGGCGCCGTAGATGGCCGTGGGGCCGTCCGCGCCGCCGATGATGCCGATGGAACCGGCCTCGGCGGAGGTGAAGATGCCGGACAGCCGGCAGCCCACGAAGGTCATGAAGATGCCCAGCTGAGCAGCAGCGCCCAGCAGCAGGCTCTTGGGGTTGGCAATCAGGGGGCCGAAGTCGGTCATAGCGCCCACGCCCATGAAAATCAGGCAGGGGTAGATGCCCAGCTTCACGCCCAGATACAGGATGTCGATGAGGCCTGCCGAGATGGACTTCCCGGCGGTGGCCGTCGCCAGCACCGCGTCGGACACGCCCACGGCCTTCAGCTCCGCCAGGAACTCCGCCGTGACGGGGGCTCCGCCGATGAGGTCCCAGTGAATGTGTCCGCCGGCGAAGAAAATCTCATGGTACATCTCCGCGCCGGGGAGATTGGTGATGAGCATACCGAAGGCGATGGGCACCAGCAGCAGGGGCTCAAATTTCTTTACGATGCCCAGGTAGAGAAGGCCGCAGGCGATGATGAGCATCAGCAGGCACTTCCAGTTATCCCCCTGGGCAAACAGCGCGAATCCCGAGCTGTTTACAAAATCCAGAATAGCTTCCATGTGTGTCCCTCCAGCGCCTTACTGGATGACGCAGAGCAGCGTGCCGGATTCCACCGCCGCGCCCTTGGCCACGTTCACAGAGGCAATGGTGCCGTCCCGGGGGCACATGATTTCGTTCTCCATCTTCATGGCCTCCAGAACCATCAGCACGTCGCCCTTTTTCACGGCGGAGCCGTTGGAGACGTTGACGCTGAGGATGGTCCCGGGCATGGGAGAGGTCACCTGCTCGCCGCCTGCGGGAGCGGGGGCGGCGGCGGGGGCCGGAGCGGGGGCGGCGGCAGGCGCGGGAGCCGCGCCGGTCATCTCTTCCAGCTGGATTTCATAGGCGGTGTCATTGACGGTCACTCTGTACTTTTTCATGTTGATTTCTCCTTCTCTTCAATCTTAACTTGCGCGCTTACAGTTTCTTCATGGACAGAATACGGATGCCGGTGATGTCGGTCCCCAGTTCCTCCGCGATGGCGGCGGAAATGGCAGCCACCAGCTCCTGACGGTTGGGCTCCGCGGCAGCGGCAGGGGCGGCAGCCGGAGCCGCGGCGGGAGCCGCGTGGCCGCCCACGATCTTGCCCATAATCATCGTCAGGACAATCAGGCAGATCAGGCCGAAGAACACGGTGCCCAGGCCCATCAGGCAGACAAACAAGCTGGAGTATTCCAATTCATTCCCTCCTAAAAATGTAATCGAAAGCATTGTAACAAGATTTTTTCAAAAAAACAATGATTTCCCGAAAAAAAGTTCGGTCTTTTTTCCGGGGGCCTCGCCGGTACGCCCAAATGGCGCTCGACAGGCCGGAAATCTTATGATATACTGGGAAAAACCGGGACAGTTTGCAATTCTTTGCCGGCTTTCCGCTTCGCTAAGAATCCGACAAAATTTCCCGCGCCGCCTCCTGTTTCCGTCAAAAACTGCCGAAGGGAGCCCTCTCATGCGCTACCGAACCGTCGTCCCGGGCCGTTTCCTCTGCCGCCCCAACCGCTTCATCGCCCAGGTGGAGACGGCGGCGGGCGTTCAGACGGTCCACGTCAAAAACACAGGCCGCTGCCGGGAGCTGCTGGTCCCCGGCGCTTCCGTCTATCTGGAGCAGAGCGCCAATCCCCGCCGGAAGACCGCCTTCGACCTCATCGCCGTGGACAAGGGCGGCCTGCTGATTAACATGGACGCCCAGGCCCCCAACCGGGTTTTTGCCGAGTGGGCCGGGGCGGGAAACTTCCTGCCGGACTGCACCGCCCTGCGCCGGGAATACGTCTACGGAGATTCCCGGCTGGACTTCTGTCTGGAGACCCCCGGAGGGCTCCATCTGGTGGAGGTCAAAGGGGTCACCCTGGAGGAGGGCGGCGCGGCGCGCTTCCCCGATGCACCCACGGAGCGAGGCGTCAAGCACATCCAGGAGCTCCGGCGGGCGGTGGAGGCGGGCCTGGGGGCCACCCTCTTTTTTGTGGTTCAGATGGAGGGGATGCGCAGCGTCGCCCCCAACGACGAGACCCATCCCGCCTTTGGCCGGGCCCTGCGGGAGGCTGCGGCCGCGGGCGTGAGGGTGTGCGCCTGGGACTGCGCCGTCACTCCGGAGAGCCTGACGCTCCGGGCCCCGGTGCCGGTGCTGCTGTAAGAACCTGTATTCACAACCGTTGAACGCTGTCTGAGCGGTCTTTTTCCGCCCCCTTCCGCAAAGACTCCATTAAGAGCCTGTTTAAAATCCATCGAAACGCCGTCACAGGGCATCTTTTTCCGCCGATGCTGCGTTGGTTTGACTTGAAATCCGCCAGGATTCCTGCGTCAAACCGCCTTGCCTGACGAAAAAATCTGCCCTAATCCGGCACTCCGCCGGATTTTAAACAGGCTCTAAGGATCAAACCGGAACGGACCCGGAGAAAAATTTCCAGAGCCGCCGCCATTGACAGACAAAAAATGGCTGGTATAATTGAAGAGGCACACATGGTGAAAAATGGGTGCCAGTATCCGAACTGTCAAGCTGTCAAGAAAAGGGGTGCGTAATGAAACAGCATAAAAAGGGGTTGGCGCTGTGGCTGACGGCGATTCTGCTGCTGCTGGCCGGCGCGCTTCTCACCGGGTCGCCGGGCCGGGCGGAGGGCGTGCAGGAGGCCATGCGGGACGCGGTGCTCCACAATGTCAACCAGATCAGTCTTTTCGGATGGAAGACGGTGAACCCCGGCATGATCTCGGCCTTTACCGTGACTGCGGTTCTGCTTCTGGCCGCCGCCTGCCTCCGAATCTTTGCCATTCCCAGATTCCGGATGGTCCCTGGGAAGCTTCAGCTTCTGCTGGAGGAGACGGTAGGCTTATTTGACCATATGGCCAGAACCAACAGTCCCCACCGCTTCGGCTTTCTGGGGGCTTATATTTTTTCCGCCGGCGCGTACATTTTCGTGGGAACCCTCTTCGAGCTGCTGGGACTCCAGGCCGTCACCACCCACGGGACGCCTGTCACCCTGCCCGCTCCCCTCTCCGATGTCAACGCCGCCATCGCCCTGGGAACCCTGTCCTATCTGGTCATCCTCTCCGGCGGCGTGACGGCAAACGGAGCCAGGGGCGTGGGAAAAACCCTGAAAGAGTTCTCCCTGCCCATTTCCATGAGCTTCCGTCTCTTCGGCGCCCTGCTCAGCGGCCTGCTGGTGACGGAACTGGTATACTACTTTGTCCACCTGAGCTTTGTGCTCCCCGTGGTGGTGGGCGTGATGTTCACAATGCTCCACGCCCTGATTCAGACCTACGTTTTAACCATGCTGACGGCCCTCTACTACGGCGAGGTCTCCGAGCCCTCCCACGGCTGAGCCGTCCCAAACAAGACATATATATGGAGGTTTCCGCTATGAACCAGAAAGCTATCCGGATATTCAGCCTAAAAACCCTGTGCGCTCTGGGACTGGCCCTGCTGCTGTCCCTGGCGCTGGCCGCACCTGTTCTGGCCGCTGAGGACGCGCCGGAGACCGGCGCCGTCCAGACGGAGGAGGATAACACCATCGGCCTGAAGGCCATCGCCGCGGGCATCGCCGTGGGCATCGCCGCCGCCGGAGGCGCCGTGGGCATGGGCCTCGCCACCGCCAAGTCCGCCGAGAGCATCGCCCGCCAGCCCGAAGCCGAGGGCAAGGTCCGCACCACGCTGATGCTGGGCCTGGTCTTCATTGAGACGGCCATCATTTACGCCCTGCTGGTGGTCATTCTCATCATCTTCGTATTGTAAGGCAGGTGGCAGCCATGAACATCCCACTGAATATTGACTGGCAGCAGATTCTGCTGCACTGGATGAATCTGGCCATCCTCACCGGCGGGCTGTACTTCCTGCTCTTCAAGCCCGTAAAACAGTTCATGGAGAAGCGGGAAGCCCACTATAAGGACCTGGACGCCCAGGCCGCCGGGAAGCTCCAGGAAGCCGAACAGATCAAGGCGGAATACCAGGCCAGGCTGGCCGGGGCCGAGGAGGAAATCCATCAGTCCTGGATCAAGGCCCAGGCGGCTGTCCAGCAGTCCGCCGAAGAGCAGCTGGCCCAGGCCCAGGCCCAGGCGAAGCAGATCATCGCCCACGCCCAGGCCGAGGCGGAGCACAGCCGGGAACGGGTGATGCGGGAATCTCAGAAGGAGCTGCGGAAGCTGGCGGCGGAAGCCGCCAGGAAGCTGGCCGTACAGGCGGATCCCTTCAGCCAGTTCCTGGATCTCGCGGAGGGAGGACGGCATGAGGAACGCTAGAAGCCGCATGACGGCGGAGCTCCGCAGCGCCAGGGAGCCCAGTCAGGAGCAGCTCCAGCGCTTTGAAAAATTCCTTGCCCGGACCTATCAGAAAAAGGTGCCCCTCCACTGGGAGAAGGATGAATCCATGGGCTCCGGCTTCCGGCTTCAGGCCGGGTCCGACGTCTACGACTGGACGCTGGACGGCCGGGTCCGGCAGTTCCGGGACTATCTCCGCCAAATCCAGCCGGGGCAGGACAGCCTGCTGCCCCTGATGCGCCAGGCCGTGGAGGACTGGGAGCTGGCGGTGGTGCCCGAGGAAATCGGGGAGGTGCTGACGGTGGACGGAGAAATCGCCACGGTCAGCGGCCTGGACCATGCCCAGTACGGGGAAATCCTGGTCTTCGCCTCCGGAATCAAGGGCATGGTCCAGGACCTGCGCCGTGGGGAGCTGAGCTGCATCCTGTTTGGAGACGGCGAGGAAATCACCGCCGGCAGCCTGGTCCGCCGGACGCTGAAAACCGCCGGCATGCCGGTGGGCGAGGAATTCCTGGGCCGGGTTGTGGACGCCCTGGGCATCCCCGTGGACGGCAGGGGCCGCATTCATTCCGAGGACCGCCGGCCCATTGAGACGCCGGCCCCCGGCATTCTGGACCGCCAGCCTGTGAACACCCCCATGGAGACGGGCCTGCTTGCCATCGACTCCATGTTCCCCATCGGCCGGGGCCAGCGGGAGCTGATTATCGGCGACCGGCAGACGGGCAAAACCGCCGTGGCCGTGGACGCCATTTTGAACCAGAAGGGCAAGGACGTGGTGTGCATCTACGTGGCCATCGGCCAGAAAACCAGCTCCGTGGCCCAGCTTGTGGAGAACCTCCGCCGCCGGGGGGCCATGGAGTACACCACCGTGGTCTGCGCCCCCGCCGGGGCCTCGGCGGCGCTGCAATACATTGCCCCCTACGCCGGCTGCGCCCTGGGCGAATACTTCATGCACCTGGGCCGGGACGTGCTGATTGTCTATGACGACCTGAGCAAGCACGCCATTGCCTACCGGGCTCTGAGCCTGCTGCTGGAGCGTTCCCCCGGACGGGAGGCCTATCCCGGCGACGTGTTTTATCTGCACTCCCGCCTGCTGGAGCGCTCCGCCCACCTCTCCGACGAGCTGGGCGGCGGCAGCATGACGGCTCTGCCCATTGTGGAAACCCAGGCGGGAGACGTGTCCGCCTACATCCCCACCAATATCATCTCCATCACCGACGGACAGATTTTCCTGGAGAGCGACCTGTTCTTCTCCGGCCAGCGGCCCGCCGTCAACGTAGGCCTCTCCGTGTCCCGGGTGGGCGGCGACGCCCAGACCAGGGCCATGAAGTCCGCCGCCGGCACGCTGCGGCTGGAGCTGGCCCAGTACCGGGAGATGGAGGTCTTCACCCAGTTCTCCAGCGATCTGGACGACGCCACCAAGCGCCAGCTCACCTATGGGCAGGGGCTGATGCGCCTGCTGCGCCAGCCTCAGTACGCCCCGTTCTCCCAGCACCAGCAGGTCATCATCCTGGTGTCCGCCCTGAGCCATGTGATGCAGGACATCCCTCTGGAGGACCTGGAGGGCTTCCGCTCCGGCCTGCTGGCCCGCATGGAGGAAGCCGCCCCGGACCTCTGCCGCCGGATTGACATGACGGGACTGCTTTCCGGCGAGGACCGGGAGGAGATTACGGAGCTGGCCCGGAGCTATTTGGAAGATTACCGGTCCGGCGGGAAGCGAGGCGCGTGACATGGCGGGAACAAAGGAGATCAAGACCCATATCGAGAGCGTCCAGGAAACCCGGAAAATCACAAACGCCATGTATCTGATCGCCTCCACCAAGCTCCGCCGGGCCCGGACGGAGCTGGATAACACCCGCCCCTATTTCGAGGCCCTGCGGGGGGAGATCAAGCGAATCTTCCGCACGGTAAACAATGTGGACAGCCACTATTTTTACCCCGCCGCCGGCGCCCCTCCTCTGGAAGGACCCTGCGGCTGCCTGGTCATCACCGCCGACAAGGGTCTGGCGGGCTCTTACAACCAGAACGCCATCCGGGAGGCGCTGAAGCTGCTGGAGCAGCACCCGGACCTGAAGCTCTTCGTCGTGGGGGAGTATGGGCGGCGCTATTTCGCCCAGCGGAACATCCCCATGGAACACAGCTTCCTCTACACCGCCCAGAATCCCACCATGTCCCGGGCCAGGGAAATCAGCGCCCTGCTGCTGAACAGGTTCGACCGGGGGGAGCTGAAGAAAATCTACATCGTATACACCGACATGGAGAGCGCCATGAGCTTCCAGGCCCGCACCACCCGGCTCCTGCCCTTTCACCGGACCTATTTTTCCGACACCGGCGAGCAGCCGGTGACGGAGCCCTTTGAGTTTCTCCCCGACCCGCGGACGGTGCTGAACAGCATGATGCCCAGCTATGTATCCGGCTTTATCTACAGCGCCCTGATCGACAGCTTCTGCTGTGAGCAAAACGCCCGCATGACGGCCATGGACAGCGCCAACCAGAACGCGGAAAAGCTGCTGGGAGAGCTGTCCCGCCGGTACAATCAGGTCCGCCAGTCGGCCATCACCCAGGAGATCACCGAGGTCTCCGCCGGAGCCAGGGCCCAGCGGCAGAGAAAGGACAGGTAAGGAGTTTTGGAAAGAGGTATTATTGTACAGATCTCCGGCCCCGTCATTGACGTGGAGATCCAGAGCGGCGCGCTCCCCCGCCTGCGGGAGGAGCTGACCGTGGAAAAGGACGGCGTGATCCGGGTGATGGAGGTCGCCCAGCACATTGGACGGAATACCGTCCGCTGCATCATGCTCTCCCCCAGCGAGGGCTTGGCCCGGGGGCTGGCGGTGGACGTCCCCGGCCACACCATTCAGGTTCCTGTGGGCCGGGCCACCCTGGGCCGGATGTTCAACGTTCTGGGCCAGCCCATCGACGGCGGCGGCCCGCTGCCCGAGGATACCCCGGTCCAGAGCATCTACCGCCGCCCGCCCTCCTTTGAAGAGCAGTGCCCGGCTGTGGAAATCCTGGAGACGGGCATCAAGGTCATCGACCTGCTGGAGCCCTATCCCAGAGGCGGCAAAATCGGCCTCTTCGGCGGCGCAGGCGTGGGCAAGACTGTGCTGATTCAAGAGCTGATTCACAACGTGGCCATGGAGCACGGCGGCTATTCCATCTTCACCGGCGTAGGCGAGCGCTCCAGAGAGGGCAACGACCTCTGGCACGAGATGCGGGAGAGCGGCGTGTCCGACAAGACCGCCCTGGTCTTCGGCCAGATGAACGAGTCCCCCGGCGTCCGGATGCGGGTGGCCCTGTCGGGCCTGACCATGGCGGAGCACTTCCGGGACAGGGAGCACAAGGACGTGCTGCTGTTCATCGACAACATCTTCCGCTTTGTCCAGGCGGGCAGCGAGGTGTCCACCCTCCTGGGGCGGATGCCCTCCGCCGTGGGCTATCAGCCCACCCTTGCCAACGAGATGGGGGAGCTTCAGGAGCGGATTACCTCCACACAGGACGGCTCCGTCACCTCCGTGCAGGCGGTCTATGTCCCCGCCGACGACCTGACGGACCCCGCCACCGCCACCACCTTCGCCCACCTGGACGCCACCACCGTTCTGAGCCGGAAAATCTCCGAGCAGGGCATTTACCCGGCTGTGGACCCCCTGGCCTCCTCCTCCCGGATTCTGGAGGCCGACGTAGTGGGCCAGCGGCACTACCGCATCGCCCGGCGGGCCCAGGAAATTCTGGAAAAATACATGGAGCTCCAGGACATCATCGCCATTCTGGGCATGGATGAGCTCAGCGACGCGGACCGGCGCATTGTGGCCCGGGCCCGGCGGCTCCAGCGCTTTTTCGCCCAGCCCACCCATGTGGCGGAGAAATTCACCGGCCTTCCCGGCATCTACGTGCCCCTGAAGGACACTCTGGACAGCTTCGAGAAGCTGGTGGACGGCGAGCTGGACCAGTATCCGGAAGCCGCCTTTTACAATGTGGGCTCCTGGCAGGACGTGGTGGAGAAGGCCAAACGGCTGGAAGCGGAGGGATTATAATGGAGACCTTCCGGGTGCACATTCTGGCGGCGGACCGGACCTTTTACGAGGGGCCCTGCGTCAGCCTGACCATCCCCACCACCGACGGGGAACAGGGCATTCTGGCCCACCACGCCAGCATGATTGCCGCCGTCCAGCCCGGCACCCTGCGCTATCAGATACCGGGGGAGCCGGTGCGGCTGGCGGCGGTGTCCCCCGGCATGGTGAAGGTGGAGCACAACGACGTGCTGGTGCTGGTGGACTCCGCCGAGCGGCCCGAGGAGATCGACGCCGTCCGGGCCCAGCGGGAGGCCGACGAGGCCCGGGAGGCCCTTCTGCAAAAGAGGAGCCGGCAGGAATATCAGATTGCCCAGGCCTCTCTGGCCCGGGCTCTGAACCGGCTGCGGGTCAAATCCCAAGGGCTGGACTAAGATGTATTCACAATCGTTGAACGCTGTCTGAGCGGTCTTTTTCCCGCCAGGCAAGGCATCTCACCCCGAACATCAGGGCAAACCAGCGAAAGACCGGCAGAACCGGACGGCTCGGTCCGCCATCCGCCATTGTTCGAGGGAATCCCAAACATCAAAAAGGACTGTTTTCCACATGGAAAACAGTCCTTTTCTGCCCGCAGCTCCCGCCTGCGCCGACGGTCCGCCGGCGAAACGCAACGGAATCTCTTCTGAGCATCCTTCAGCCCTGCTGTTCATAAAAATCCCTCAGCAAGGCGGCCAGGGCCTCCGGCGCGTCCCGGTTGACCTCGTGGCCCGCCCCCGGCACCTGACGGAGAACCGCCTGGGGAAGACTCCGGCCCAACGCCTGGGCGGCCCTCCAGTTGGTCCGGTCACGCTCCCCGCAGAGGGACAAAACGGGACAGCGCACCCGTTCCAGCCCCGCCCGCAAATCAAGGTCCGCCATGGAGGCCGTCAGGGAAATCATGGCCTGTTTTGAAAAGCCAGTCCCCCGGAAGGCCTTGGCAGGCATCAGGCGGAACACCAGACTCTGAAGCCCCAGCAGCCCTCTGGGAATCTCCAGCGGCGTGCCGATAAGCACCAGGGACTCCACCCGCTCCGGGTGGCCCTTGGCATATTCCAGGGCCAGCACGCCGCCCAGGGACAGGCCGCAGAGGCGGAGGGACCCCGGCAAGGTCCCGCAGAGCCCCTCAAAGGCCTGATAGAGGTCTGTAAACCGCGCTTCCCCCGCCAGCTCCGGCAGACTGGGGCACAGCGCCTCCTTTTCTAAATGAGTCAGAACCGCCTCCCAGCTCTCCGGCCCCTGGCCCAGGCCGTGGAGGCACACCAGGCGGCCCGTCACAGCCGTTTCCCCTTCTCCCCGGCGTACCACATATTATAGGTCTGCCGGTAGACGGCGGCGGCGCTCTCGGTATGGCAGACCATCCGCACCCTTTGGGGCAGCTGGTGGTCCGCCAGGAACTCCATGATGGCCTTCAGGGCCACCGAGGCGGCCTGCGCCATGGGATAGCCGTAGACCCCGGTGGAAATAGACGGGAAATCCACCGACCTGATTCCCCGCTCCGCCGCCAGCGTCAGACAGGACCGGTAGCAGGAGGCCAGCAGAGCCGCCTCCCCCTGGCCGCCGCCCCGCCAGATGGGCCCCGGCGTATGAATCACATACTTTGCCGGAAGGCGGAAGCCGCCGGTGATTTTTGCCTGTCCCGTCTCGCAGCCTCCCAGAGTCCGGCATTCCGCCAGCAGCTGGGGCCCTGCGGCCCGGTGAATCGCCCCGTCCACGCCGCTGCCCCCCAGCAAGGTGGTGTTGGCGGCGTTGACAATGGCCTCTGCATCCGAACAGGTGATATCCCCTACAACGATGGAAAAGCGCTCCATTGACAACCCTTCTTTCCTGTTTGATGGCGCTGGTATTCCGGAAAAGGCAGGCGGCAAACAGGGCGTCTCCCGCCGGAAAAGCGTCTTGACCGGGGCCTTTCCGCTTTTGAACCGTGGTTCGGCAGGGAATCCGCCCCCGGCGGCTTCCCTGCCCTTTCCGCCGCTAAAATGCTTTCATTTGACAAGCTCCGCCCTGCGGAGCAAAAAGAAGAACCGCCGAAAGACCTTTTTCATCAAGCCTTTCGACGGTCCTTTGCTGGCAGCGGGTGAAGGATTCGAACCCTCACATACAGAGTCAGAGTCTGCTGTGCTACCTTTACACAAACCCGCTGTGTTCCTGCCGCTTAATTACCGCAGCGAACAGATATTATTATACAAAAAAAACCTGTTTTGTCAACCCCTTTTTTAAATTTTTTTCTGGTTTTTTCCTGTTTTTTTCTCAGGCTTTTTTCCATACTTTTTCCCGGGCTTTTCCCGGGCTTTTCCCGGGCTTTTTCCTGCTTTTTCCCTGGCCGCCGGTGGGGTTCATTTATGGGGAACAGACGCCGTTGGTGCACTCCCCCCCTGGCCGCTTCCGCCTCCCGAATCAACGCCGCTCCATCACGCCGGGCGCCGGGGAAAAAGCACTTCCCCGCTCCGTTTCTGCTTTCGCCGCCGCCGAAACGCCGCCCGCCGCCCCTCGGGTGCAGGCGGCGGGCCCGGACCCTTCCAAGCTTCCAGCCAATTCCTCCGGTCAGGTCCCCGCCGCGTTCAGCAGGGCCACAGCCACATCGTTGACATTGGTGCCGGTGGGGCCGGTCATCACCAGACCCTCCACCGCCTTCAGGGCATGATAGGCGTCATTCTCCCCCAGGACGCCGAACACATCCAGCCCTTTGTCCTTCAGCGCCGCCAGCGTCCCGCCGTCCACGTAGCCCCCGGCGGCGTCGGTGGGGCCGTCCGTTCCGTCGCTGCCTACGGAAAATACCGCCGCCCCGGGAATTCCGGCGATGCCGGGAGCCGCGGACAAAGCCAGCTCCTGGTTCCGGCCCCCCAGACCCGTTCCGGTGAGGTGGACCACCGTCTCGCCGCCGGCGATGAAGGCCAGCTTCCGCCCTGACCCGGCATGGGTTTTCACGATACTGGCCAGAAAGCTCCCGGCCTCCCGGGCCTCGCAGCAAAGCCGGTCCGTCAGCAGAACCGGTTCATAGCCCAGAATCCGGCACTGTTTTTCGGCGGCGGCGCAGAGCTCCCGGACGCTGCCGGTAATCCGGGTGACGACGTTGGGCAGCTCCTTGGGTGTTTCCTTCCCCAGCAGCGCGCGGGCCTGGGCGGACAGGCGCAGGTTGTATTTTTCCGCGACGGCCTGGGCCTGCCGGCAGGTGGATGTATCCGGGCAGGCCGGGCCGCTGGCAATCATATCCAGAGGATCCCCCAGAATGTCGCTGAGCACCACACTGAACACCTGCGCCGGGGCGCAGGCCTGGGCAAAACGCCCGCCCTTCACGCCGCTGAGCCGCTTGCGGATGGTATTCATCTCCACGATGTCCGCCCCGGAGGCCAAGAGCTGTTTTGTGATGTTCTGGAGCTCCTCCCCGGAAATCAGGGGTCGCTCAAACAGGGCGCTGCCGCCGCCGGAGAGGAGGAACAGCACGGAATCCTCCGCCGTCAGACCCGTCACCAGCTCCAGGGCCTGTTCCGTGGCATGAAAGCTGTTCTCATCGGGTACCGGATGACCGGCCTCGCAGCAGCGGACGTCGGGGATTTCCCCCATGGAATGGCCGTATTTGGTCACGACCACGCCGCCGTCCACCTGACCCAACGCGTCCACGGCGGCTTTGGCCATCTGCCACGCGGCTTTGCCCGCGGCCACCAGCAGCGTCCGCCCCCCGGAGGGACGAAAATCCGCCAGGGCCCGCCGCACCGCTTCGTCAGGCAGAACGGCCCTCAGGCTGGCGGAAATGATCCGGTCCGCGTCCTCCCGTAAGTTCTGATTCAAAATCACATCCCCTTTCTGATTGCTTCAAACGCAATCGCTTCACCTCATATATTAGCTCTTGTGTATAAAAAGTACAATATAAAATCCGAATAATTTTTAAATCACAAGTCCGCCTCTCTCCGGGGCCCAAAGGCCTGCGCGCAGCCGCCGAACGCTGTCCGTCCCGCTTCTCTCCCGGCATCCCCCGTCCATTTTCCCTGAAATATGTCCCATCCGCCGGAGCAGAAAATAATTTAAGTTTTTCCTGAGCTTTTTCTTGACATTTTCCAAAATTTCGATATAATAATAGGGCTTGCAGTTTGCAGGCGAAAATCCTTGCTCTCATGAGAGATGAGGGCCATTTGTCCAAAAGGAGGTGCAAATATGGCAAAGGTTACTGCCAATTATGAGGTCGTATATATCATCGACCCCGCACAGGGTGAGGAGGGCATCGCCGCCACCGTGGCGAAGTTCCAGACCCTGGCCGAGCAGCATGGCTCCGCCGTGGAGGTGGAGGAGTGGGGCGCCCGCCGTCTCGCCTATCCCATCGACTACAAGAACGACGGTTACTATGTGCTGATGAGCTTCACCAGCGAGCCGTCCTTCCCCAAGGAGCTGGACCGTGTTCTCGGAATTACCGACGGTATCATGCGTTCTCTGATCGTCTGCAAAGGTGAATAAGGAGGACTCCCAATGCTGAACAAAATATTCATCATGGGCCGCCTGACCCGTGACCCGGAGCTGCGCCGCACACAGAACGGCACCGCGGTTACGTCCTTTTCCCTGGCCGTGGACCGGGATTACAAGTCCCAGAGCGGCGAAAAGGAAACCGACTTTATTGACGTGGTGGCCTGGCGCGGCACCGCGGAATTTGTCAGCAAGTATTTCACCAAGGGCCGCATGGCCGTGGTGGAAGGCCGTCTGCAGATCCGCGACTGGACGGATCGGGAAGGCGGCAAGCGGAGAAGCGCCGAGGTAGTGGCCGATAATATCTATTTCGGTGACTCCAAGCGCGACAGCGGCGGAGACTACGGTTCTCCTCCGCCCTACGGTTCGCCCGCGCCCGCCTACAGCGGTTCCGGACACAGTTCCGCCTCCCGCAGCGAGTCCACGGACTTCTCCGAGGTCAACGAGGAGGACGGCGAGCTGCCGTTCTGAGCAAAACTGAACCGGGCCCCGTTTTCGGGACCCGCTGCCCGCGTCCCCCGGCATGCCGGGCGGCGGAGGAAGTGTCCGCCGGGCCGAAGGGGCTTGGGACGCCATCTTTATAAAGGAGGAAACAACTCATGGCTTATGATCGTGAAGCACGGCCCGCACGGCCCAACCGGGGCAAACGGCGCAAGGTTTGTCAGTTCTGCGCCGAGAAGTGCGAGCACATTGACTATAAGGACGCCGCGAAGCTGCGCCGGTTCATCTCTGAGCGGGCCAAGATTCTGCCCCGCCGGACCACCGGCACCTGCGCCATGCATCAGCGTCAGCTGACTGAGGCCATCAAGCGCGCCCGTCAGATCGCGCTGCTGCCCTACGTCACCGACTGAGTAACTGGTTCCGCGCCGGTCCGTCTTCCCCAAGGCGGACCGGCGTCTGTTCCTGACGTAAACGGAGCCGGGCTGTTTTGAGCATTTTTGAAGTCTTTTCGAAGCCTTTTCGAAACCTTTTCGATACATTTTGAGAGGAATCCGAAAAAGCGAAAAACGAAAAAAGAGAAAACCGCAAAAAGGGCTTGATTTTTTCCCGTGTTCCGATTATAATAAGTTCTACAGGCAAGGCCTCGAGGAGGCCGTTGATTGGCAGGGTTAGTACATCGGTAGTACCCGTGCTTCCCAAGCATGTGAGGCGGGTTCGACTCCCGTACCCTGCTCCAGCTCAGAAATTCCCACCACTGTTTCGTTTCCGCCTTGCGGCGAAAACTGCACTGTGGCGGGAATTTTTTTGCGTTCCGCCGCGCCCCGGACGACGGCGTAGATGTCACGAGTACATCAAAGCCGTTAGCCCCCGGGCCTCAAAAACAGCCGCATGACGCTACTGCGTCATGCGGCTGTCTCTCTCATCTCATCAAAAATCTCCCGGTGGGGGCTTTCCCCTTCCTATCCGTTCGGCAGGCGTCACTTAGCCTGCCGCATGGCCTGAATGATCTCGTCAATCCGGTGGGCCACCCGGACAAAATCCTCCTCGGTATACCCCTTGGTGGTCATAGCCGCGGTGCCGACCCGCACGCCGGAGGCCTGCTGAGGGGAACGGGTCTCGCCGGGGACGCAGTTCTTATTCAGGGTGATTCCGTGCCTGTCCAGCTCGTTCTGAACCTCTTTGCCGGTGAGGCCGGTATCTGTCAGGTCCAGCAGGAAGAGGTGGTTGTCCGTGCCGCCGGTGACCACGTGGTAGCCCATGGCAATGAATTCATCACACATGGCCCGGCAGTTCTTCACCACATTGTGGATATACTCCGCGAAGGAGGGATCACAGGCCTCCTCGGCGGCCACGGCCTTGCCGGCGATGACATGCTGGAGGGGACCGCCCTGGGTGCCGGGGAATACGCCGCTGTCAATCTTCCGGGCCAGCTCCGGCCTGCAGAAAATCAGTCCGCCCCGGGGGCCCCGCAGCGTCTTGTGCGTGGTGGTGGTGATGATGTCGGCCAGGCCGA
Organism: uncultured Oscillibacter sp.; assembly: GCF_947654275.1. GTDB lineage: Bacteria > Bacillota > Clostridia > Oscillospirales > Oscillospiraceae > Oscillibacter. The sequence continues at coordinate 50,070 of NZ_CANTJS010000018.1, forward strand.
AGGGAGAGGGATGGTCCCCCGCCGCCACCAGACCGGCGATGTGGGCCATGTCCACCATGAAATAAGCCCCGCAGCTCTGAGCGATGTCCGCGAAGGTCCGGAAGTCCAGAATCCGGCTGTAGGCGGAAGCGCCGGCCAGAATCAGAGCAGGCTTGCAGTCCTCCGCCTTTTTCCGCACGTCCTCCATGTCGATGCGGCCGGAGGCGTCCACATCGTAGAACACCATGTTGAACAGACGGCCGCTGAAATTCACCGGGGAACCGTGGGTCAGGTGTCCGCCGTTGTCCAGACTCATGGCCAGAATGGTGTCGCCGGGCTTCAGCACGCTCATATAGGCCGCAAGATTGGCGGACGCGCCGCTGTGGGGCTGGACGTTCACGTGATAGTCCGTGTGGAAAACCTTCTGCCACATCTCGCAGCAGTACTGCTCCAGCACGTCCACATTCTCACAGCCGCCGTAATACCGTCCCCGGTTGCCGGCGGGGCGCTCCGCGGGGTAGCCTTCGCTGTATTTATTGGTCAGGCAGGACCCCACCGCCCGCAGTACGTTCTCGCTGACAAAGTTCTCGCTGGCAATCAGCTCGATGGTGTGGGCCTGCCGCTCCTGTTCTTTCTCAATGATTTCAAATACCTTTGACTGCATTCCTGTATCCTCCCGTTACGCGGTCGTTTTCTTTGTCTCAACGTTCAACATCTTAGCATATCTTTTCCGGAATTCCAAGGTGAATGGCGGAAAAAAGCACTGGGATTGTGAACAAATTTGAAGGGAAGCAAAACCGCTTTCTTTGTTTTTAAAGACGATTGTCCGCAATATACGGACAATCCAAAGAAGAAACCAGCCGCCCGGAAGGACGGGCGGCCGGTCCCTCAGTATTTGAATATCTGCCGTCCGGCGGTTTCGTAGTCTATCGTCATATATGTATAGCCGTTCTCGGAAAACCGGGAGACCACCGTCCCGTTTCCGTGCTCCGGATGAGTCACGAGATCCCCCTGAAACAACGCCATAGGCGGCCACACCGGCGCGTGTTTAGCGGATTTCAATACCTCATATTGGTCATCGCTGGTCCGGAGCAGACCCCGCTCCTTCATCTGGTCCACAAGGCTCCCCACCGACCACTCCTTCAGGGCCCGCATCTCCTCCAGCTCCGGGAATTTCTCCACGGCCTCCCGCAGGCGCTCCGCCTTGTCCGGGGTGATGCCCTCAAAGCTGTCCTTGCAGAACACCTGCAAAAACCGTTTTCTCCCATAGGGGTAGACCTCCCGCTCCAGCTGCTGCACCGCCCGCAGCACCATCATGGCCCGGCAGGCCGTCACTCCGGCGTGGGTCAGACGCAGACCCAGGCTGCTGCACAGCAGGCCCTTTTCCAGGGTCCGGGTCAGGGCGGGCTCCAGACGGTCCTCCATCTCCACCAGCTCCGGGAATCTCCGGCGGAGGTCCTCCACAGCGCTCTGCTGATGCTCCCCAAACCGGGCCGAGGGGTCCTCCTGCTGAAAGATATGAAGGAACCGGGTCTCGCCGTAGGTATAGCCCAGCAGGTAGTTCAGCCGCGCCGCCGCCCGCAGCACCAGGTCCTCCTCCGCCATGCAGACGCTCTCCTCCTCTGTCTTCGGCGCACGGAGACAGCCGGGCAGCTCCTCACTGGCATAAGTCTCCCAGGGGCTCAGCCTGGCGTCCTCGCAGGGGGCGGCCAGGAAATACTTTGTGGCGTGCCGGACCCGGTAATACCGGTCGCTTTTCCGGCAGTCCGCCTCATGCTCACAGCTGCACTTTCGAATGGACAGGGTCCCTCCGGCGGGGTCGTTGGTCATAAAGCCGCACTGCGTCTGGTCGCCGGTGCAGATGAAAAGACGGCTCAAGCTCTCGTCCGGCTCGCACTTGCCCCGGCGCTTCCAGAACAGGCGTTCCCGCAGAGGGCCCTTGGGCCAGCCCATGACCTGGTCGATGCGCTGGAGGGGGCTTCCGCAGAGGGGGCAGCGGGGCGGATAGGTCTTCCGGACCTCGTCCCGGAGCGCAAACGCGTTGTCGTTTTCCTCCCAAAGCGCGGCGTCCTCCTCCGTCAGGGTCTCCAGCACCACCCGGGCCCTTTCGCCCATCTCCCTGGAAATCTCCTTGAGCTCCACCAGGAATTCCGACGGATGCCGGAGCGGAGCAAGGCACCAGACCCGTTCCTTCGTGCGGGTAAGGGCCACGTAGAACAGCCGCCGTTCCTCGGCATAGGGACAGTCCTCCTCTCCTTCCTCCTCCCGGGGCAGCACCAGGGACAGCACCGGGTCGTTCTCCCGCTTGGAGGGGAAGCCATATCTGGGGTCGTCCTGTCCGTTGAGGAGAATCACAAAATCCGCCTGAGCGCCCTTGGCCCCGTGGACCGTGCGGAAGGTACACTGAAAGGCCTCGTTGAACTCCGGGCTGTCAATCCGCGTCCACCGCTCCCCCTCTCCGTCCGAGCTGACGGCATTTTTGCTGAACAGCTCGCTGGCCTCCAGATACGTGGCGGCGTCGGCCTGATACCGGCCCAGAAACAGAATTTCACGCCGCTTCCCGGGGACCCGGCCCTCTCTCCATATCCGGTCCAGAATATGCTCCAGGGCGGAGCGGATATGCAGCCGGGTCCGCTCCTGGGCCGCTTCCCGGGCCAGGTCTTCGAGGCCCCCCGTCTCCTCTTCCGTCTGCTCCGTCTCCTTCAGCCGCCCCAACTCAATGTCCGGGTCCCCCTCCTCATAGAGGCAGACGGTCACCGGGTCCGTGACCTCCCCGGAATGGCAGGAAACCAGGTTCTTCCTGATCTGGCGGCTGTTCTTCATGACGAATTTTCCTGCCAGGTCGATGAGGCTCTGGGGATTGCGGTAGGTGATTTCCAGCGTCAGGCCGTCCAGCTCCGCCGCTCCTCTGCCCCGTTCCCCCATCTCCTCCAGGAAGCCGGTGAACAGCCTGACGTCGGAGCCGGAAAAAGCGTAAATCGACTGCCAATCGTCTCCAATTGCCATCAGCCGCGCGCCGCAGAATGTCCGCAGGGCGTTCAGCAGCTCGGAACGGCCCTTGGAAATATCCTGGTACTCATCCACGAAGATGTACTGATACCGCAGTCCCAGCGCCTCGGGGGCCGCCCCCGCCTTCCGGCGGTTCCTCAGGAGGGCGGCGGCGCCGGAGATCATTTTCGCGAAGTCAATCTTGGCGCTGTCCGACAGATAGGCCCGGTAGCGCCTGTGGCACTCCCGGCAGATTTCCAAAAACAGCCGGGTCCGCTCGTTTTTCACGGCTCCCTGGGTCTCCACAGGCTGGAGCCACCGGTCATACTGGTCTTCACCGAAGCCCCTGTTATCATAGGCGCTGATGAAGTCCCACAGCAGGTCCGTGAAGCGCTTCACCGCCGCCTCCGCCCGCCGCTCGGCCAGCTGACCGAGAAGCTCCTCTTCGGTGCGGTCCGCCAGCTCAAAGCCGTGGTCCAGCAGCATCGTCCTCAGGTGGCTCAGGAGACTGCCCCCCTGCTGATACTGCCCGTAGGTACAGAGCAGCTCCCGTTCCTGGTCCGCCGCAAAGCTCATTTTCTCCCGGGCCTCCGCCCGGTAGCGCCTCTGGGCGCTCGTCTCCTCCGGGCCGGGCCGGTCCGCAATCACGCCGAAGTGCTCATAGTAGAAGCGCTCTCCGTCGGAGGGCCGGGTCAGCAGAAAGTCCGGCGTGTAATATTTCCTGCTCCTGCCGATGGTAACCGGATTGCCCTGCCGGTCCAGATACAGCGGTTCATAGTGATAGGCGACGCCGTTTTCATACAGGAAATCGGCAATCACTCCCTCCTGAAAGGACCGGACCATCTCCCCCTGAATGGTCCGCCAGCGGCGGCGGTTCCGCCGGGCGCTCTCCTGCCGGTTCACCCGGCTCACCAGCTCCTGTTTCGCCGCCTCCAGCAGATAGTCGTAAAGGGTGCCCTCCCTGGGCACGCCGGGGGAGCCGAAGGTCTGGGCAAAAAACAGCAGCAGGCGGTCCGTCCACCCGGCGTCCTTCAGATAGGTCTCCTTAAAAAAGTCGATGACCTCCTGGGGCAGTCCCTGCCGGTCCTCCTTCTTTCCGTTGTCCGGGCGCAGCTCGCCGTTGTTGACGCCGGCTGTAAGCCGCCCCGCCCGGGTCAGAATGGCGTTGCCCAGACTGTGGAAGGTGGAAACCGTGACGCCACCGCTCCCCCGGACGGCGACAGGAATCCCGAAGGGCGGGCCGGCAAACTTATCCTTCAGGTCCTGGACGGCCTTATTGCTGTAGGAGAGGACCAGAATTTCCTCCGGCTCCACCGGCGTGAAGGGCGGCGGCGTCTCCAGCTGGGCTCCCAGCTCCCGGGCAAGCCGGAACAGCTCCTCTTTCGCCTCCGTCAGGTCCGGGCCGTCCGGGGCCCGGGTTCCCCGGTCCAGCAGGTTCCGGACGGTGGCCGCCAGAGTGGAGCTCTTGCCCGTGCCCGCTCCGGCAATCACCAGGCAGCAGTTCTCGTCCACCGCCACCATTTTCAGCTGGTGGGGGTCGGGGCTGAACCCGCCGCCCTCCGAGGCGGCGTTAAGGGCCTGGAAATAGCGCTCCAGCTCCGCCTGCGCCGCCTGGTTATAGCGTCTCAGCGCCTCCATGTGCCGGGCCTCCAGCTCCTCCCTGTCCGCCCGGCCCTCCATGCAGGGCGTCAGCCTTGCCATATAGGAGCTTTCCATCAGGTAGGCGTTCTGGGGCAGGGAGCGGGCCAGGTACGCCCACAGCGCCCGAGGGGGCGTCCTGCCTTCCTGTTCGTTTTGCCGCGTTTGATTCATGCGTGTTTCGTCCATCCGTTCCTCCTTGGTACGGCCTGACTGCCGTCTCTTTTTCGGAATGATGCCTGTGTCCCCTTGAGTATAGCACCCTTTCCGCCCCGGCGCAACCATGGGGACGCCATGGGCCGTCTCCTTCCGCCCATGGAATCAGGAGACGGGCCGCTTTCGGGAGACCGGCGGCTCCGGTAACGGGCTTCCCGAGGCCCTTCCTGCGCCCCTTCCCGCGCCTCTTCCCGCGCCCCTTCCCGCGCCGCTTCCCGCGCCCCTTCCCGCGCCCCTTCCCGCGCCCCTTCCCGCGCCCCTTCCCG
>NZ_CANTJS010000019.1 GCF_947654275.1 uncultured Oscillibacter sp.
TCATATTTCCTATTTTATCTCTTTGAATCCAATTTTGCAAAATTGATTTCCGTGGGCTCCAGGGCCCGGCTCTTGACGACGGGCGGCTCCGGGTATAAAATAAATGCGGAAAAATGCAGTAAAATTTCCGGCGGGCCTCCGCCGGACCGGAAGAAAGGAGATTTTTCATGAAACGCTTTCTGACCATCCTGCTGGCAACCCTGGCCCTGACGGCGGCGCTGTGCGTCTCCGCCTCCGCCTCCAGCTTCGACGGCGCGGCGGCGGAGCTGGCCGCCATCGGCATGCTCCGGGGCGACGGTAACGGCGGCTACGCCCTGGACAGCGCCCCCACCCGGACCCAGGCCGCCATCATGCTGGTGCGGCTCTACGGCGCGGAGGAGGAGGCCAAGGCCGCCTATGCCTCCGGGGAGTTGAAATGCCCCTTCACCGACATGAACGAGACCGGGGCCCCCTACGCCGCGTGGCTGGCGGACAAGGGCCTTGCCAGCGGCACCAGCGCCGGCGCCTTCGGCGGCTCCAATCCCTGCACCGCCAAGGCCTATACCATCTTCCTGCTCCGGGCCCTGGGCTATAAGGACGGCGAGGACTTCACCGCCGCCAGCGCCCAGGAATTTGCCATGGGCCTGGGCCTGCTGGATACCTCCCTGTTCACCGGAAAATTCCTCCGGGACGACCTGGCGGCCATGACCTATCAGGCCCTGGGCATGGACATGAAGGGCGGCGGGACCTACCTGCTGGCCAGCTTGATTGAGAGCGGAGCCGTGGACGCGGAGGCCGCCAGGCCCACCACTGAGAAGATCGAGGCCTACCGGGCTCTCCAGGCCTCCGGCGCGGCGGCGGCCCAGGGGCTGGACGCCGACATCGACGCCAATATGAGCATTGGCCTTGTCCTCAAAGCCTCCGATGCCTCTGTGAACATGGACGAGCAGGCGGCGGTCTCCGTCAAGGGCAGCATCCAGGCGATTCTGGACCAGGATTTCCAGATGGCTATGGATATGACGGTCTCCATGAAGGCCGACGGCGTGACCGAGGAGGAAAAAGGGCAGTACTGGCTGAAGGACGGCGTGATGTATGTCCGTTCCGGCGAGGAGGCCTATCAGATGCCCATGAATATGGGTATGGACTGGGAGGACTTCAAGACTCTGCTGGAGCAGTCCGCCGGGAAGGTCAGCCCCGCCATGCTTCCCTTCGTGGATTCCATCGCCGTCCAGACCTCCGGTGAGAACACCGTCTGCACGCTGAAGCTGAACGACGCTTTCACGTCGATTGTGGACGGCCTGACGGCCTCGGTTCTGGATGTGTTGTCTGTGGAATCGGATATTCAGGCGGACCTGGATATCTCCATGGAGGGCAGTACCGTCACCTATACCATGGACAAGGACGGGGCGCTGAAGAGCGCCAGGGCTGACCTGACGCTGAAGGTGGAGATGACGGCCTCCGACAGTGAGGAGAGCCTGACGGCGGTCTTTACTGCGGATATGGATATGGACATGACCATCAAGGCAACGGGCAAGGACGTGAAAATCACCTTCCCGGATTTCTCCGGCTTTGAATCCCTGTACGGCGGGGCCGGCGGCGTGGAAGCCGCCTGACCCACGCCCGTTGGAACAAACACAGACCTGAAAAAAACCAGGACCTCCCCCGGGAGGTCCTGGTTTTTCATTCCTGATTCCTGAGTTCCTCCGCCAGCTCGTCCCTGGCCTCCTGGAGGACCTTTTTCTCCGCTTTGGTGGTCAGCTGGCTTTCGTCGAATTTCTCGAAGAGGTCCGGGCGGCGGAGCATGGTCCGCTTGTAGCTCTCCTTCTTCCGCCAGGCGGCCACCTTCCCGTGGTCCCCGGAGAGGAGAATGTCCGGCACCGCCCTGTCATGCCAGACGGCGGGGCGGGAGTACTGGGGGTACTCCAGCAGGCCGTTCCAGTGGGATTCCTCCTGAAAGCACTCTTCGTCTGGCAGCACCCCGGGCACCATGCGGCACACCGCGTCCGCCACCGCCATGGCGGGAATTTCCCCGCCGGTGAGGACGAAGTCCCCCATGGAGATCTCCTCGTCCACGCACTCGTCCAGAAAGCGCTGGTCCACCCCCTCATAGTGGCCGCAGACCAGAATCAGGTGGTCGTACGTCTCTTTCAGCTCCCGGGCCACGGCCTGGGTGAAGGTCCGGCCGCAGGGGGAGAGGAAGATGGTCCGGCCCGGGCCGTGGGTCTCCGTCACATGGGCCCAGCAGCGGTAGAGGGGGTCCGCCTGCATCACCGCCCCCCGGCCCCCGCCGTAGGGGTAGTCGTCCACCTGCATCTGCTTGTTGGTGGTGTAGTCCCGAATCTGGTGGGTGCGGATGGCGATGTGGCCCCGCTCCTGGGCCCGGCCCAGGATGCTGACGTTCAGCATGGCGTCCACGGAGCCGGGAAAGAGGGTCAGAATGTCGATGTTCATGCGTCCAGGCCCTCCCAGACCCGTATGTCCATGCGGTTGTTTTCCATGTCGATGCTCAGGATAAAGGCGTCCTTCACCGCCGGGACCATAAACTCCTTCACGCCCCGGACGGTGTAGACCTTGCTGGCGGGGTAGGTCTCCACCGCCGTCAGCTCGCCCACGCATTCCCCCGTCTCGCCGTTGTAGACCTCCAGACCCAGCAGCTCGTCGTCGAACCACTCTCCGTCGGGCAGGTCCGCGTCCTCCCGGCGGATATACAGGTCTTTCCCCCGGAGGGCCTCGGCGGCGGTGCGGTCCTCCACGCCGGGGAGCTTCATCAGCACCGTCCCCTTGTGGACCCGGCAGGCCCCGGGCGTGACAGGCTGGCCGTCCATGTAAAAGGTGCGGAAGCGGGTCAGAAAATCCGGGTCCCCGTCCCGGGGCAGAACCCGCAGCTCCCCCCGGATGCCGTGGACGCCGACAATCCGGCCCGCCTGAATGGTTTCCAGCTTCATGGAATGGTCTCCTTTTTCTCATTCGTATTTTCCCTGAAAGTATATCCCATTTTTCCCCTCCGGGCAACCCCGTTTTTCAGAATGTGAAAAAAGCAAAAAAAGCAAAAAAGGCAAAAAGGCAAAAAGGACGCGGGCCTGCCGGAGGAAGCCCCCGGCAGGTCCGCGTTTCCCCGGCTTACGTCCGGTCGATGTGGTTCTGGATGCGCTGAATCATCATGTCCAGGGCCACCAGGTTGTGGCCCCCCTCCAGCACCACGATGTCCGCGTACTTCCGGGAGGGCTCTACATACTGCTCGTGCATGGGCTTCACCGTGGTCAGGTACTGGGTCACCACGGAGCGGAGGGTCCGGCCCCGCTCCTCCACATCCCGGAGGCAGCGGCGCAGGATGCGCTCGTCGGCGTCGGTCTCCACGAAGATTTTGATGTCGAACATCTCCCGCAGGTCCGGGTCCTGGAAAATCAGAATGCCCTCCACAATCAGCACCTTGGTGGGGAAGATTTCCACTGTCTCATCGGTGCGGTTGTGGTCCACGTAGGAGTACACCGGGCAGCGGATGGACCGTCCCGCCTTCAGCTCCCTCAGATGCTCCACCAGCAGGTCCGTGTCGAAGGCGTCCGGGTGGTCGTAGTTCTGGCGGGCCCGCTCCTCGTAGGTTTTGCCCTCCTGACGCTTGTAATAGCTGTCGTGTCCGATGACGGTGACCTCGGCCCCGAAGTGGTCCTTCAGGTGCCGGGTCAGCGTGGTCTTTCCGGAGCCTGTGCCTCCGGCGATGCCGATTAAAATTGCGCTCATAGCTTCCAGCCCTCCCGCCGTTTTCTGATATCCTCTATCTTAAATGTCCGGCGGCGAAAAAGCAAGGAGCAGAGGGGATTTTTAAAAATTTTGCCGGCTCCCGGGGATTTTTGCCGGAAACGCCCTTGACTGCGGCGGTGAAACTGGGTATGATATAAGAACCCGTATTCGCAACCGCTGCACGCCGTCTGGCCGGTCTTTTTCCCATCATACTGCGTCGATTTCCCTTGCCATACGTCAGTATGGCTGCGGAAAATCTTCTTGTCTGACGGGAAAAGTCCTCGCCCGTCCGGCATCCCCCGGCTGTGAATACAGGTTCTAAGAACCCGTATTCACGTCCGCTGAACGCTGCCTGGGCGTTTTTTCCGCCATACCGCGCCAATCACAGGACTGCCGCGGAAACGCCCTCTGTCCGGCGGCCTCCGGCTGTGCATACAGATTCTGACATACCGACGAAATACGCTCCGCCGGACCCCCGGCGGCAGGCCGATCCATCATCAATGATTCGGGAGGACAAGCCATGGCTATGAAGCGCTGCCCCGTCTGCGGGGAGAGATATTCCGATACTTATAAGGACTGCCCCTTCTGCGAGGAAGAGGAGCTTTGGGAAGAGGAGGAGCCCCGCCGCCCCAGCCGGGGCAGCCGCCGTTCCTCTCAGTTCAGCCTGGTCACACCCATACTGATCGTGCTGATTGTGCTGATGTCCGCCCTGCTGGTCTACCTGCTCTACGGCGACCAGATTGCCGGAAAGCTGGGCGGGGACAAGGACCCCGGCGATTCAAAGCCCGGCGTCTCCCAGCCTGTGGAGCCCAAGCCCGGCGGCAATGAGCCCGCCGGAAGCACGGAGCCCTCCGGCGACGGCAGCGAGCCCGCCGGCAGCAACGAGCCCGCCGGGAACACGGAGCCCTCCGGCGGCGGCAATGAGCCTGCCGGAAGCACAGACGGCGATTCAGGCCAGACCGGCGTCATGCCCGAGGGACCGGATTCGGGCGCTTCCGGCAACGCCGGAGACGCGGGCGGGAGCACCGGGACCTCGGGAAGCGGCGGGTCCAGCTACGCGTCCCTCTCCCAGCTCCCCGGAGGACTGACCCTCAGCAACCCGGATTTCACCCGCTCCGTCAGCGAGGGCGTCTACAGGCTCCGGGTCTCCGGCGGCTCCGGGTCCTATACCTGGGTCAGCGAGAACCCGGCCATCGCCACGGTGGACAAGGACGGAAATGTGACCCCCGTGTCCGCGGGCATGGTCCACATCCTGGCCACCGACGGCAGCAAGAAAGTCATCGGCATCGTCCGGGTTACCGGCGGCAGCGCCCCGGCCTCCACAGGCAGTTCCGGCGGCTCCAGCGGCTCTGGCGGGGCCAACAAGCTGAACCGGGAGGACATGACCCTCGCGGTGGGCGAGAGCTGGAAACTGACCCTCAGCGGCGTCACCTCCACGCTGACCTGGCATGTGAGCGACAGCGGCATCGCCACCGTCGGCGGAGACGGCACCGTCACCGGCGTCAGCAAGGGCATGACCACCGTCACGGTGTCCTGGGATGGGCAGTCCCGGTCCTGTATCGTGCGGGTCAAATAAATAAACAGACCCCGGACGCGTCTCAAACGTCCGGGGTCTTCTTGCGGAATGCGGTCACTTCTTTTTCTTCTCTGACTTCACCTGCTCCGCCAGGGCCAGGGCGTCCTGGACCTCCTGGCAGCAGTCCTCGTAAAACTTCGCCTGCCGAAGATTCTCAAAAGACGCCTCCACTTGGCTTTGAGAGGTCACAAAATTCTTGTTCATACTGCACAGCTCCTTGCAGCAGCGGTCGATCTCCTGCCACAGCGCCAGAACGGCACGGGTCCGCTCCTCGCCGCCGCTGGGGTCGGTGCGGCTCAGGAACCAGAATTCACCGCTCAGAAGGGACTCGTCGCCTTTGCGCCAGCGTTCCGGATTTGCGATGGACTGCTTTTGCCGGGCCAAAAAAGAGTTCCGCTTTTTCCCCCATCCCTCAGGAGGCACAAAGAGGAGCCAGGCGGCGTCGATACAGTCCATGATATGCGCTCCCGACGGAATGGAGGCAAAGACCTCCACCTTTTTCTGCGCCGCCTGCTGCTGGCTTCTCGTGCCGGCTGCGCCGCTCAGATCCTTGGCAAGCTCCAGCATCTGCGTCACGAAACAGACCGCCACCAGGCCCACTGCCGCCACCACGGCCAGCGGCCCAAGGAAGGGGAGCAGCACCAACGCCAGCAGAACGCCTCCCGCGATTGTCAGGACTGTTTTCATACAGGTTCCTCCCTTGAAGCTGTCCGGAATTGGATCACTTCGCCAAATTTTCTTCCAAACTATTATATATATATGTATATATTGTCAAGTCCTTGGCGCCGGGCTTTCCCGGTCTCTCAAAATGACCGCCTCTCTCCGCCGGAAAGGAAATTTTACGATTCCTTCATTGTCTCCCGGCGGAAATCGTGATATGATACACTGGATATGATTGAATATGGAAAAGGAGCCGTTTTATGACCACTCAGGATTTTCAGAGAAGCTCTCCCCTGCGGATCTTCCTCTCATACTTCAGGCCTCACAGGCGTCTGTTCCTCATGGACCTGGGCTGCGCCCTGCTGATTTCTCTCATCGACCTGACCTTTCCTGCGGTGTCCCGCTGGTGCATGTACGAGCTGCTGCCCCAGAGCGCCTACAGCGCCTTTTTCGCCGTCATGGCGGTGGTGTTTCTGGCCTTTGCCCTCCGGGCGCTGCTGACCTATGTGATCTGCTATTGGGGCCACACCTTCGGCATCCTGGTGGAGGCGGACATCCGACACGACCTCTTCCGCCACATGCAGGAGCTCAGCTTTGACTACTATGACCGCAACCGCACCGGCCAGCTTATGAGCCGCCTGACGGCGGACCTCTTCGACATCACGGAGCTGGCCCACCACGGCCCGGAGGACATTTTTATTTCCGGCGTCACCATTCTGGGTTCTTTAATCATCATGTTCACCATTCAGTGGCGGCTGGCCCTGGTGGTGGCCGTCATCCTGCCCATCTTTTTCCTTGTGGTCTGGAGCTGCCGGAAGTCCATGAGCGCCGCTTCCGCCGCCGTGAAGCAGCGGACCGCCGTCATCAACTCCGATATCGAGTCCGGCCTCTCCGGCATCCGCACCGCCAAGGCCTTCGCCAACGAGGAAGCGGAGCTTCGGAAATTCGACAGCTCCAACGACAGCTTCAAGACCTCCAAACGGGCCTTCCACAAGGCCATGGGCCGGTTCAACGCCACCATGGAGTTCTTCCTCTGCATCCTCTCCGCGGCGGTGATTGCCGCCGGCGGCTTCCTCATCATGGAAGGGCAGCTGGACACCGTGGACCTCATCACCTTCAGCCTGTATATCACCACCTTCGTGAATCCGGTGCGCAAGCTCTCCAATTTTGCCGAGCTCTTCGCCAACGGCACGGCGGGCCTGGGCCGCTTCATCGAGCTCATGCGGGAGGAGCCCGCCCTGAAGGACGCACCCGGCGCCCGGCATCTGCCCCGGGTGGAGGGCCGCATCGATGTGGACCACGTCAGCTTTGCCTACAAGGATGATCTGGCGGTGCTCCGGGACGTGGACCTCCACATCCGGCCCGGCGAGACCGTGGCGGTGGTGGGCCCCTCCGGCGGCGGCAAGTCCACCCTCTGCCAGCTGATTCCCCGGTTCTACGACGTGACGGAGGGAGCCGTCCGCCTGGACGGCAGCGACGTCCGCTCCGTCACCCAGGAGTCCCTGCGGCAGAACGTGGGCGTGGTGCAGCAGGACGTGTTCCTCTTCGCCGCCAGCATTCTGGAGAACATCCGCTACGGCCGCCCCGGCGCTTCCGAGGAGGAGGTGGCCCGGGCCGCCCGGATGGCGGAGATTTACGACGATATCGTGGCCATGCCCGAGGGCTTCAACACCTACGTGGGCGAACGGGGGGCCCTCCTCTCCGGCGGGCAGAAGCAGCGCATCTCCATCGCCCGCATCTTCCTGAAGGACCCGCCGGTTCTGATTCTGGACGAGGCCACCTCCGCCCTGGACAGCGTGACGGAGGCCAAACTCCAGGAGGCCTTTGAAAAGCTCTCCCAGGGCCGCACCACCATCATCATTGCCCACCGGCTGTCCACCGTCCGCAATGCCGACCGCATCGCCGTGGTGGAGGAGGGCAGAATCGTGGAGCTGGGGTCTCACGATGAGCTGATGGCGAAGGACGGGGCCTATGCCGCCCTGGTCCGGACCCAGGAGCTGCGCCATGGATAAGGGGGCGATGCTGGACCGTCTGGGTCTCACCGGCGAGGACCGTCTGACCCTGGCCAAGGTGCTGGACAGGGCGGAGCAGGCGTCAGGGCGGAACATCCCCGCCGCCACGGATTTTCTGAGCCCCCAGCAGCGGGCCCAGGCCCTGGACCTGCTGCGGCTGGCGGGAATCTCCGAGACGGCCTATGTCTGTCAGGGGGGCTATGAGGGGGCGGAGCGGCAGATTTTCCAGTTCCTTCCCGACTGGCTGGAGCCGGAAAACGCCGAATCCCCCATCCGCTGCCTCCGGGCCGCGTACCGGGAGGAGGACAAACTGACCCACCGGGATCTTCTGGGCAGTCTCATGGGAATGGGCATCGTCCGGGAAAAGGTGGGGGATCTTCTGGTAGGGCCCGGCAGCGCCGATCTGCTGGTATTGGAGGGCGTCGGGGATTACCTGCTGCAAAACTGGTCCTCCGCAGGGCGGGCGAAGCTCCATGTGTCGGCCATCCAGCCGGAAAACCTCCACATTCCCGCGGTCCGGCGGAAGGAGGTCCGGGACACGGTGTCCTCACTCCGGCTGGACACGGTGGCGGCCTCCGGCTTCCGCATGGCCCGGGGAAAGGCCGCCGGCCTCATTGAGAGCGGAAGGGTGCAGCTGAACTGGCGGGAGTGCGTGAAGCCGGACAAGCTCCTCAGTCCGGGGGATGTGGTGTCTGCCCGGGGCTTCGGGAAGTTCCAGCTCAGCGAGGTGGGAGGCCTGACCCGGAAGGGGAGAGTTTCCATTGTGCTCCAGGTCTACGTCTGAGAGTGGAGAGTGGAGAGTTGAGAGTTGAGAGTGAAGATGATGAGGGGTTTTCCGTTCCTGATAAAATTTCTGCCCCTCATTTCTGATTGAATGAAGAATGCCAAGCTTTTGCATCGTATTGAGATAAGGAGAGAGTGGGAATGCTGGAATATGAGTTTGAGAGAATCGTGGTGGACAAGGGCGTTTTTGTTGGCAAGTCTCTGGACCACCAGGAGACCATTCTCCGCCGGGCGGCAGAGGGGTGGCGTTATGCCGGATGGATTCCGGCTTCACAGGTGAACGGCATGTTGAAGGCCATTGACTTGATTTTCGAGCGGGAACAGGGGGGACAGGCATGACACAGGAACAGATCGGCCGCATCAATGAGCTGGCCCGGAAGGCGAAGAGCCCAGGGGGTCTCACGGAGGCGGAAAAAGCGGAGCAGGCGGTCCTCCGCCGGGCCTATATCGACTCCGTGCTGGGGAATCTCAAGGGCCAGCTGGACCACACCTACATCGTGGACGAGCAGGGGAACAAGCGGAAGCTGAAACCCCGGGACGAGGAGGCATAAACCATGGCGAACCAACAGAAACAGCCCAACAGGTCCGGCGACTGGAGCTGGCCCCTGATTATCCTCTGCCTCTGCTCCATCTTTCCCCTGGGACTGCTGCTGCTGTTTTTCAAGCTCTTCGGCAGCGACGTTCAGAAGAGCGCGCAGCAGGCTCCGCCCCTCCGGTCTTCCCTGGGACAGGCGGCGGACCGGCAGTCCGCCAAGGCCCGGCGGCCCTCCAGGGCCGCCAAAACGGCCAAGAAGGTCACCAGGACCCCGGCGCTTAAAAAATCCAACGCATGGCTGCTGAAAATTGCCGGCGCTGCGCTGGCGGTCTTCGGCTGTATGATTGTGGATGCCTCCGGCGGATACTGGTGGGAGCTGTCCCAGGGATTGGCCATGCTGATGGGGGGCTGCGCCATGCTGTACAGCGGCTTTTCCATGAACCGGGCGCTGAAGCGCTACACCCGGTATCTGCTGGTGATGGGGGACCGGGAGGCCGTCCCTGTGGAGGAGATTGCCCGGACCCTGGGCTACAGCGAACGGCGGGTGGCCAGGGACCTGGAGAAGATGATTGACAAGGGCTATTTCGGGGGAAAGGCCTATGTCAACATGGAACTGGGCTATCTCTTCCGGGGCAGCGGAGTCGAGGCCGGCTGGCAGCGGCGGCAGGCGGAGGTCCGCCAGGCTGAGGAGGAGACGGCCCGGCCGCCCAGAGAGACAGAGGAGGGCTATTCCGGCATTCTCCGAAGCATCCGCCGGGCCAACGACCAGATTGCGGACCCTGTTCTCTCCGCCAAGGTGAACCGGCTGGAGGAGATTACGGCAAAAATCTTCCGGGCGGTGGAGGAGGACCCCAGAAAGGCGGACCGCATCGGCACCTTCCTGAACTACTACCTGCCCACCACCCAGAAGCTGCTGAATTCCTATGCTTCTTTCGAGTCCGCCGGCATCGAGGGAGAGAACCTCCGCCAGGCCAAACAGCGGATTGAGACCGCCATGGACACCATTGTTCAGGGCTTTGAACACCAGCTGGACCAGCTCTATCAAGCCGACGTCATGGACATCGACTCGGATATCCGGGTGATGGAACACATGCTGCGCCGGGATACCGGCAGCGCCGCTCAGGACTTCGGCCTGGACGGGAGCGCCGTTCAGACGGCCCCGGAGGACGAGTGAGGGGGCAGAGGGGAGGCAGTTCTCGACCAGAGGGGCGGACCCGTGTGTCCGCCCCTCTGTGTTTCTTCCCGGAGAAGCACTTTTTGAGGCGGAAAAAGCGGATGTAAACTGCCGGTTAGCAGAAAGAAAGCCGGAAGTTGGTGGAAAATTCTCCGCCAGTCCTGCTACACTGGACCCACAAAGGAGGGATGACCCATGACAACCGGCCGGCGTGTGGCCCAGAAGCGTAAGGAGCTCGGCCTTTCCCAGGAGGCCCTGGGGGAGAAGCTGAGCGTGTCCCGGCAGTCCATTTATAAGTGGGAGTCCGACAGCGCCCTGCCGGAGGTGGAAAAGCTGGTGGCCCTCAGCCGCCTCTTCGGCGTGTCCGTGGGCTGGCTGCTGGGCGTGGAGGAGTCCGCCCCCGCCGGCGGGGAGCTGAGCGAAGCGCAGCTGAGGCTGGTGGAGGAGATTGCCGCCCGGTATGTCCCCCGGCTGTCTCCCGGGCGGCCGGCGGCGGTGAAGATAGCCATAGCCGCGGCGGCGTTGTGTCTCTGCGGGGTGCTGGCCGGATTTTACATGCGGCTGAAGGACCTGACCCAAAGCTATGCCCATCTGCAAGGCTCCATTGTCCAGGTTCAGACCGACGTCAACGTGCAGATCGACGGCATTTCCCAGCGGGTGGAGGAGCTTCTGCGGTCCCAGAACGCCGTCACCGCCGACTATGCCGCGGAGCTGGTGAACGCGGACCCCTCTGCCAGCCAGGCCTTTTTCCAGCTTTACGCCGTGCCCAAGCACTATGTGGAAGGCATGACGGCGGAGTTTTACGCCGGAAACGGCGGCGGTTATCAGGCCCCCGCCGTCCCGGCGGAGCAGAGAGAGGGCCAGCGGTTTACGGCGTACCTGACCTGCGGCCTGGCGGAGGACATCACCCTCAGCGTGGCCTTTCTTTACCCCGACGGCACCCGGCAGACCCAGGTGCTGGAGCGCTATACGGGGCTCTACGGCCAGACCTTCCCGAAGATCCGGGCGGACTATGCCCTGGGCATGAAGCCGGTGGAAAACGGGACCTTCGCCCTGACGGAGCAGGTCCGGGGCCAGCTGGACTGGGACCCGTCGGGAACTCTGCCGGAGCTTTCCGGGGACGCTCTGCCTGCGGCGGAGCTGGAGAGTGTCCGGGTGGGCCTGTTCCGGAACAAAAAGCTGGTGGACTGGGCGGTTTTCTCCGTGACGCCGGGAGTGGTGGAGGAGGAGACCGAGGCCCTTACCGGGGAACAGTGGAAGGCCCTGGACAGTCTCCGGCAGAACGACGGAGGCGGCGTCAGGGGCTACCAGCTCCTCACCTTTCAATTCGCGCCTCAGGACGTCCCGGCGGAGGCCGGAGACGTGTTCCAGATCGCGGCGGTGCTGCGGGACGTCTATGGCCGCACGGCGGTGCGGTCCGGCGGGGCCTTCGGTCTGGATGAGGGCTGGGGGGAGCTGGCTGGTCTGGAGCTGGACACTTTGGACACCTATCCCGGCGGCTGGATGCTGGAGGACGATTCATCCATGTACGGGTGAAGGGGGATTGAGAAAGACCCTGCCTCGAAGGAGGCAGGGCCTTTTTTGTGAATTCCGGTTTCCGGCTGTGCTCTCCGGGTCTCTGTATCCGCCGGCGCCTTATCTCGTTCGGGAGAACACCCGCCGCCCCTCGCTCCAGACGGCCTGAACGGCGTCCCTCTGCCGGTGATACAGGCAGCGCTCCAGCCGCTCCGCCGGCGTCATCGGCGTGGCCGGTCGGGGCAGGCCGCTGTCCGACAGCACCAGAGCGTGAAGGGGCTCCCCCGGGGCGAAGCCCGGCCTGGCCCCGAAGAAGGAGGCCCCGGCGGAGACGGCCAGATACCAGGCTTCGGCCACGGTGAGGAATTCCGTCTCCCAGTTGTCCAGAATGCGGCGGGCCTTGGAGGCCCGGATGGCGGAGGCGGCCACATCCAGCATGTTCAGCCGGTCCCCGCCGGCGATGTCGCTGCCCAGGGCCACCCGGACCCCCTCCCGGAGCATGGTCTTCACCGGGGCCGTTCCGGAGCAGAGATTTTGGTTGGAGTCGGGGCAGTGAACCGCCAGGACCCCGGCCTCCGCCATGGCCCGCCGCTCTCTCTCATCGGACCAGACGCAGTGAGCCATGGCGGTGCGCCGGTTCCAAAGGCCGTATTTGGCGTAGCATTCCCAATACTGGCTGCAATCGGGATGCAGCTCCTTTACCCACTGTATTTCCCCGGTGTTCTCCGACAGGTGGGACTGGACCGGCAGGTTCCGCTCCGCCGCCAGCTTCCCCAGAAAATCCATCAGCCCGTCGGTGCAGGAGGGGATGAACCGGGGGGTCAGGATGGGCCGGATGTGCCGGAAATCCTGACAGGCCTCCAGCCAGAGCAGCGTTTCCCGCCGGGATTCCTCCGTGGTCTCCTGGAGGTTCTTCCCGCCGTTGCGGTCCATGTTCACCTTGCCCACATAGCCCGTCACCCCGGCCCTCTCCAGCTCCTCCATCAGAATCAGGGTGGCCTCCCGGTGGAGGGAGGAGAACATGCACACCCGTGTGGTGCCGCTCTCAATGAGCTCCCGGGCCAGGGCCCTGTAGAGCTCCCGGGCATAGTCCGGGTCGGAAAACCGGGCTTCGGTGGGGAAGGCATAGGCATTCAGCCAGTCCAGCAGAGGCAGGTCCATGCCGCAGCCCCGCATAGGGTACTGGGGGGCGTGAAGGTGCAGGTCCATGGGGGCCTGGAGAATCAGGGCGTCCCCCCAGTCCTCCACCGCCGCCCCGGCGTACCGCTCCGGCAGGACGGGGAAGACGCCGCTGACCCGGCCCTCCTCCGCCGCCAGAAAACCGCCCTCCGTGACCTCCAGCCGCCCCGGGGCCGGGGCGGAGACGATGGTTCCCTTTAAAATAGTAAGCGCCATACAAAACACCTCTCTCCGGGACAGGGGTCCCGTTTTTTCCCCAATGACATAAAAAAGGAGCGCCTGCGCGGGCATACCCGCACAGACACCCATAGCAGAGCCTTTTCAAACGGCGGCTCGTAGAGACGTTCGCGCCTGTCAGCGAACTTATATGAGGTCCTTTTTCCGTATTTGGTTGCGTCCAGTATACCATGTCCGCCGGGAAAAAGCAAGGCGGCCCTCCGGCCTGGACCTGTAAAAAATATTCCTTGGACCTTTGGTGAAAATGTGGTATGATGAGCTTGCCAAAATCCATCAACAGCCGCCGGAGGGCGGGGGAAAGGACGGTTCCGCAATGACAAACGAGACATTGAAGGTCCTGAAGGGAAGACGGAGTATCCGCAGATACAAGCCGGAGCAGATTTCCGAAGAGGAGCTGAGCGCCATTCTGGAGGCCGGCGCCTGGGCCCCCTCCGGCCGGAATCTGCAATCCGCCGTGATGGTGGTGGTTCAGGACCGGGAGACCCTGGACTACATGACCCGGCTCAACGCCGAGATTCGGGGCTGTCCCGGCACGGACACCTTCTTCGCCGCGCCCACCGCCGTGGTGGTGCTGGCCGACGGGGAAAACTACAACTGGATGCGGGACGGCTCCCTGGTCATGGGGAACCTGATGAACGCCGCCGCCTCCCTGGGCATCGGCTCCTGCTGGGTGAACCGGGCGATGGAGCTCTTCGACATGCCCGAGGGCAAGGCGCTGCTGCGGAAATGGGGCCTGCCGGAGACCCTCCGGGGGGTGGGGAACTGCGTCCTGGGCTATATCGACGGCCCCGTCCCCGCGCCCAAGCCCCGCAAAGAGGGGTACATCGTCCGGGTATAAGAAGCTAGCTGTATTCACAACCGCTGAACGCTGTCTGAACGGCCTTTTTTCCGCCATACCGCGTGGGTTTCCCCCGCCATCCGTCAGAATTGCATGGGCTGCGAACGGTCTCCCTGGCTGACAGGAAAAAATCCCCGCCCATCCGGCATCCCCCGGCTATGAATACAGGTTCTGAGAAGGAGGAATTCTGATGAACGAAGCCGTCAAAGCTGTGACCCATGTTCAGAACATCCGCTATGACAAAGCCGCCGAAGCCCTGTACATCATCGACCAGAGCCTCCTGCCCAATGAGGAAAAGTAGATTCGCCTCCGGACCCTGGAGGAGATGGTGGAGGCCATTCAAAAGCTCCGGATCCGGGGAGCCCCGGCCATCGGCATCTGCGCGGCCTACTGCATGTATGTGCTGGCCCGGTCCGTTGAGGAAGCGGCCCCCGCCGCCTTTCAGACCCGGCTCCGGGCCCATGCCGCCCTGCTGAAAGACGCCCGTCCCACGGCGGTGAATCTGAGCTGGGCCGTGGGCGAGATGCTGAAAACGGCGGAGGCTCACGCCGCCGCGCCCCGCTCCGTCCTGCTGGACGCCCTCTATCAAAAGGCGGTGGACATCCATCAGGACGACATTTCCAAGTGCAGAGCCATTTCCGAATATGGACTGAGCCTGCTGAAGGACGGGGACGGGGTGCTGACCCACTGCAACGCCGGACCCCTGGCCACCTCCCGGTACGGCACCGCTCAGGGCCCCTTCCTGCTGGCGGCGGAACGGGGGATGCACATCCGTGTCTATGCCGACGAGACCCGGCCCCTGCTTCAGGGGGCCCGGCTCACCAGCTATGAGCTCCACCGGGCCGGGGTGGACGTGACGCTGATCTGCGACAATATGGCCTCCATGGTGATGAAAAACGGCTGGGTGCAGGCCTGCTTTGTGGGCTGCGACCGCATCGCCGCCAACGGAGACACCGCCAACAAAATCGGCACCAGCGGCGTGGCCATTCTGGCGAAGCACTACGGCATCCCCGTCTATACCCTGGGCCCCACCAGCACCGTCGACCTCAGCTGCCCCGACGGGGACCGCATCCCCATCGAGCTCCGGGACCCGGAGGAAATCCGCTCCCTCTGGTACGAGAAGCCCATGGCCCTCCCCGGCGTGAAGTGCTATAACCCGGCCTTCGACGTGACGGACCACAGTCTCCTGGCGGGCATTGTCACGGAGAAGGGCATCTGCCGGCCGCCCTTTACCGAGAGCCTGGCCGCACTGTTTAGATAAGAGAGTGGAGAGTTCAGATAAGAGAGTGGAGAGTGGAGAGTTCAGATAAGAGAGTGGAGAGTGGAGAGTGAAGAGTGGAGAGTGGAGATATACCATAGCCGGACATCTCAACTCTTAACTCTCAACTCTCAACTCTCAACTCTCTACTCTCAACTCTCCACTCTGATTTGAATGTCCTGGAGGTAATTCTATGCTTGATATCTACGGCACACTGGGTCCCGCCTGCTCCGACACCGATACGCTGGAGGCCATGTTCCGCGCCGGCATGACCGGCGTCCGGCTGAACCTGTCCCACGTCGGCCTGGAGGCCGCAGCGGAGCAGGTGGACCATCTCCACGCCGCCGCCCGGCGCTGCGGCGTGGCGCCCCGGCTGCTGATTGACATGCAGGGCCCGGAGCTGCGGGTGGGCGTTCTGCCCGGGCCCCTGACCCTGCCGGAGGGGACGGCGGTCCGCCTGGGCACGGACGTTCCCCTGCCCCGGGAGACCCTGCCCTATCTGCGCCCCGGACAGGAGCTGCTTCTGGACGACGGGAAAATCCTCCTCCGGGTTTTGGAGCAGCGGGAGGACGGGGCCCTGGCGGAGGTTCTCCGGGGCGGCGTCCTCCAGAGCCGGAAAAGCGCCGCCCTGACGGGGGTCCGGACGCCCATGCCTGCCATGACGGAGATGGACCGGGCCAACATCCGGGCGGCGAAGTCCTTTGGCGTCACCGGCGTCATGCAGCCCTTCGTCCGGGACCGGGGGGATCTGGAGGAGGTGCGGCAGGCTCTGGACCGCGCCGGCGGGCCGGATATCCGCCTCTTTGCCAAGATTGAAAATCTGGAGGGGGTGGAGCACCTGCCGTCCCTGCTGCCGGCGGCGGACGAGATTGTCATTGCCCGGGGGGACCTGGGGAACAGCGGGCCCCTGTGGACGCTGCCAGCCCTGCAAAAGCGCATCGCGGCGGCCTGCCGGAGCGCCCGGAAGCCCTTCATGGTGGTGACCCAGATGCTGGCCTCCATGGAGCGGAGCCCCGTGCCCACCCGGGCGGAGGTCAGCGACATCTTCAACGCCGTGCTGGACGGCGCATCCTCGGTGATGGTCACCGGGGAGACCGCCGTGGGGGCCTATCCCGTGGAGGCCATCCGGTATCTGGCCCGTACCGCCTGGGAGGCGGAGGCCTTCCGGAGGGAGGGGCGGGACCCCCAGGGGAACCCGGCGCGTTGAACAGGCGGCGCGTCATGGCGGCAGGGAAACCGAATACAGGAGGAAGCTATGGAACTGCGAACGGATCCCGCGGCTTTGCGGGAAAAATATCAGAAGGTCATGGACAAATTCGTCTATGAGGGCGGGGAGCCGGAGGAAAAGGCGCGGCTGCGGCATCTGCTCCGCAACCAGTGGACCTTCGTCACCTCCATGGCTCCGGAGCCGGAGGACTGGAACGCCTGGACGGAGGAGCGGGTCCGGGAAAAGGACTGGCCGGGGCTGTGCCGGGTCATGAACCAGCGGGGCAAAATCGACATGATGCCCAGCATCTACGGCAGCTACTGCTATGAGCGGAATTTTCACTGTATGCTGGAGTGCTTCGCCTGCGGAAACACCCAGGTCATGGACCGGCTGCTGCCCCGGGAGCTCACGAAGGTGCAGAACAGCAACGAGCCCTTTTTCCCTGCCGCCGCCCATGTGATGATCGGCCTGTGGTACAGGGACCCGGCGGTATTGGAGTGGGCCGTTCCCGCCGCAGAGAAATTTATGAGGCGGAAGAGCTCCACCCTGCTGGAAAAGGCCATGCTCTCCTTCCTGCTGGACCTGGCAGGGGGCGACATGGACAAAGCAGGCGAAGACCTGCTGGGGGTGTGCAGGGGTTATCCCAGGGACCAGAAATATATGATTGGCCGGCGGCCCTTCTGCACCCTGGCCCACGGGCTTTACTGCCTGGCGCAGGTCCTGCTGCCGGAAGAGGCGTTTCAGGCCCTTGAAATGCCGGTGTACAAGAATTTCCTGCCGGATTTCGCCCTGTGGCGGCGGGAGCACCCGGACCCGGACCGGTCCCTCTGGTTCCGGTATCCGGAGGACCTGGCGCTGCTGAACGGAATCTATGAAGCGCCCCCGGCCAGACTGGTTCTCTCCCAGCCTTTTCTGGACTCCCCCCGCGCCAAGCCCAGGGAACGGCAGTACTGGATGGCTGACGGCGTCAGGTGGGTAAACGAGTATGTGGACGAGCTCTGGGAGCTGGGCGTAGGCAGGAACTGACTCTTCCGGGCCGCGGGCGGCGGCTGTGAATAACAGGCCCTGAAAGGAGCGGGACGGACCGGTGCGGTCTGTCCCGCTTTTGCCTTCTTCACGGAGAGGGGCCGGTCCTTTTTGCGCCCGGCACGGACAGGGATGAAAAAGGGCGGAAAATTTTAACAATGCTATCAGATTTTCGTCAAATACGCCAGAGATTTTGCGTTTGCATTGTGCTAAACTACACGCAGTCTGCATGAACTCAAAAAATTTGAAAAAACTACTTGCAAGACGGAACGAAATCGTGTAATATAGTTTCATAAACCAGATTACATGATATGACGGCGCGAGCCGGGGAGGAACGCGATGGAGGCAGCTTTGACAGGAGAGCAGATTCGGCGGGTACAGAAAAACCGCCTGCGGGCGGTGCGCAGGGCCAGGGTGCAGGCCCGGAATGAGCCGCCCCATTTGACGGTGGGAGAGGAGTGCTTCAACGCGGTCAGCCACGGGGCCGGGGCGCTGCTGGCGGCGGCGGCTCTGGGGCTGCTGCTGGTCCGGTCCCGCACGCCTCTGGAGATGACGGCGTCCTGCTTCTACGGGATCAGCATGGTGGTGATGATGCTGATGAGCGGCACATATCACGCCCTGCCCACCGGCTCCAGGGCCAAACGGGTGTGCCGCCGCTTTGACTATACCTCGATTTACCTGCTGATTGGCGGCACCTTCGCCCCCATTCTGCTGGTGTATCTGGGGGGACGGCCGGGCGTCGTGCTGTTCTGCATTCAGTGGGCGGTGATTCTCACCGGCGTGACCCTGGTGATTGTGTTCGGGCCGGGGCGCTGGCCGGCGCTGCACTTCACCCTGTATTTCCTGATTGGCTGGAGCGGGCTGCTGTTTCTGCCCAGCCTGTACCGGGACGCCCGGACGCTGCTGTGGTATATCTTCGCCGGGGGCCTGCTGTACACGCTGGGGATGATCCCCTTCGCCCTGAAACGGAAATACAGCCACTGCGTGTGGCACGTGTTCGTGCTGGCGGCGGCGGCGCTGCACTGGGTGGGGATTTATACGCAGCTCTACTGAGAGAGTTAAGAGTTGAGAGTGGAGAGTTAAGATCAATTAGGAATGAGGAGTTAGGAGTTAGGAATTTTTTTGAAAACGAGGCAGTTCCTCATTCATGATTCCTTATAGATGGAGAGCATAAAAAGCCGGAGGCGTGGCCTCCGGCTTCTTTTGCGTCTGCGTGCTTATTTGGTGCCGAAGATGCGGTCTCCGGCGTCTCCCAGGCCCGGCACGATGTAGCCGTGCTCGTTCAGCCGCTGGTCCACCGCCCCGCAGTAGATATCCACGTCGGGGTGGCTCTTCTGGATGCGCGCGATGCCCTCCGGCGCGGCCAGCAGCACCATCAGCTTGATGCTGGTGCAGCCGTATTCCTTCATGAAGCCGATGGCCGCGTCGGCGCTGCCGCCGGTGGCAAGCATGGGGTCCACAATCAGAATCTCCCGCTCCGCCACATCCTTGGGCATTTTGCAGAAGTATTTGACGGGCTCCAGGGTTTCCTCGTCCCGGTACAGGCCGATGTGGCCCACCCGGGCGCTGGGGACCATCCGCAGCACGCCGTCCACCAGACCCAGGCCCGCCCGGAGAATGGGCACCACAGCGAACTTCTTGCCCTTCAGCGTGGGGGCGGTGGTTTTGGCAATGGGGGTTTCCACCTCCCGGGTGGTCAGGGGCAGGTCCCGGGTGGCCTCGTAGGTAATCAGCATGCCGATCTCGCTGACCAGCTCCCGGAAGTCCTTGACGCTGGTGTCCTTGTCCCGGAGGATGGTCAGCTTGTGCGCCACAAGGGGATGGTCCATTACATGTACTTTTCCGCTCATAAAAAACACTCCTTGCTTTTCAATTAGGAATCAGAAATCAGAAATGAGGAATTGAGGGCTGCGGCAGCTTCCGCGCCCGCTCCCCCAGGGTCAGGGCCTGGGGCGGCCGGAGGTACACCGGGGCCAGCTCCTGAGGGTTGACCAGGCCGCCGCTTCGGGCCAGCTCCTCCGCCTCCAGAGCCACGGACACGGCATTCTGCATCACCAAATGAGGCGGGGCCAGACGGCACCCGGCAATTCCCGCTGCCGTCAGGGCCTCCAGGCACAGCCGGGCGCCGTCTCCCAGAATGGTCTTGCTTCCGGGGACGTTCTCCAGCTCCTTCGCCAGGTCCTCCAGAGAAACGGCCCGGTCAGGCGTCCGGCGCTCCAGGGTCCCGCCGTCCAGGACGGAGAACAGGGCGTTGTAAATCTGCTTCTGCCGGGCGTCCATGGCGCAGATCAGCAGCTCTTCCGAGGGCAGGGCGGCGTTCCGGGCCATGGCCGCCAGGGTGGACACAGGGACGCAGGGCTTGTCCGCGGCCCAGGCCAGCCCCTTGGCGGCGGAGACGCCGATGCGGATGCCGGTGAAGGACCCCGGACCCACCGCCGCGGCCACGGCGTCCAGATCCTGCACGGTCATGCCCGTGTTTTTCAGAAGACCCTCTACAATGGGCATCAGGGTCCGGCTGTGGGTCAGGCCGGTGTCCTGATATCCGGAGGCCAGGACCCTCCCGTTCTCGGTGATGGCGGCGGACACCGCCCTGGCCGAGGTCTCCAGCGCTAAGATTCTCATGACGCCTCCTTATCTTCCTTCGAGGGTGACGCTCCGCCAGTCCTCCGACTCCGGGCGGCGGGCGATGGTGATGAAGACCGTCCCCTCCGGCAGGGCCTCCGTGACCCGCTCGCTCCACTCCACGGCGCAGAGGCCCCCCCGGTCCAGATAGTCCTCCCAGCCGATGTCAAAGAGGTCTTCGGGGCCGCTCAGGCGGTACATGTCGAAGTGGAAGAGGGGGAGACGCTGGCCGGGGCTGTCGTACTCGTTGACAATGGTAAAGGTGGGGCTGGTCACCCGGCCCGGGTAGCCCAGGCCCCGGGCCAGGCCCCGGGTGAAGGCGGTTTTGCCCATGCCCAGGCCGCCCTGAAAGGCCAGCACCGTGCCGGGGGCGAAGGTTCCGGCCAGGCGCTGGCCCAGGGCCTCGGTCTCCGCCTCGCCGCGGCAGATGTATTCCATGCGGGGTCCCCCCTTGTGCGTGTTTTCGTCAATCAATTCAGTATAGCACAATTTGAACGATCTGTAAAAACAAATTTCCGGCGTTTACAGATTTTTTCCGCTGTGGTAAAATAACACGGAAGGGCCCGGGACGGCGGGGGCGTTGGATTCCCCTCCGGAGAGAATGGGCCCTGATGGAGTGTGTTATGCTGAATCGACTGAAAGCCATTCTGGCGGACTTTATCCAGCAGGCGGACCTGATGCTGCTGGGGCTGTGCGTCGTCTCCACGCTGTACGGCATCGTGCTGATTTTCAGCGCCACCCGCTATCTGCCTTCGGAGACGGGGACCCGGCGCATCATCATCCAGACCGCCTCTCTGGCGCTGGGAATCTGCGTGTATATCTTTTTCTCCATGCTGGATTTGGAGCTGGTGATGAAAAAATGGAAGTGGGTCCTGGCCTTTAACATCGGCTTCATCTGCCTGCTGCTGACCCCCTTCGGCATCGGCGCGGAGGAGACCGGAAACAACGCCTGGCTGAAGTTTCCCGGCGTGCCGTTTCAGATTGGCCCCGCCGAGGTGGTGAAAATCAGCTTTGTGCTGCTGCTGGCCAAGCAGATGGAATGGCTGTGGGAGGAGAAACGGGATATGAAGTCCTTCCGCTCCGCCTTTTTCGTGGCGGGGCATACGCTGGGCCTCTGCGGGCTGTACTTCATCGTCTCCGGCGACATGGGCAACGCCCTGGTTTTCCTGTTTATTTTTATCTGCATGGCCTTTGTGGCGGGGTTCGCCCTGCGGTGGTTTGCACTTTTTTTCGCGGCCTTCGGCGGGGTGTTCGCCCTGGCCTGGGAGCTGGATTTCATTCCGAACTACATGCGGAACCGGTTTATCGTGCTCTTCGACCATGATTTTGACCCCCTCGGCGCGTCCTGGCAGCAGACCCGGAGCCTGCTGGCCATCGGCTCCGGCGGGGCCTTCGGCCAGGGCTATCTCAACGGCACCCAGACCCAGAGCACCGGGGCGGACCGGTCTCTGCCGGCGCGGCAGACGGACCTGATTTTTGCCGCCGCCGGCGAGGAGCTGGGCCTGATCGGCTGTGCCCTCATCATGCTGCTGCTGGCTCTGATTATCTTCCGCATTCTGCTGGTGGCCCGGAAATCCAAGACCCCCTTCTACCGCTACGTCTGTGTGGGCATGGCCTCCATCCTGATTTTCCAGACCGTCATCAACATCGGCATGTGCCTCTTCGTCATGCCCACCATCGGCATCACCCTGCCCTTTTTCAGCTATGGGGGCTCCTCCATCGTCACGCTGTACATGGCCATGGGGGTGGTGTCGGGCATCAAGAAGCGGTCCCCGGAGATGCGGCGGGTGGCCCGGTCGCCCCTGCGGTGAGAGCGGTTCACCGTCCGGTCCGAAGGAACCCTTCCGCCCGGAACCCGGACCGGCCCCCTCGTCGGCGCAAAGTCCGCTTTACTCGCTCCGCCCTTTGGGCAGAGCTCGCGCCGCTTCCTTGCGCCTCCTCTCCCCACCGCAGCCGCTTCGCTGGGCTGCGGCGGGGGGTTCCATAAAATGAAAGAAAGGAGGTAATGACCATGAAACGCACCCTTTCCTTCCTTCTGGCCCTCTGCCTGGGCCTCTCCATCCCCGCTCTGGCGGCGGAGCTCTCGGATGTCCCGGCGGACCACTGGGCGTATCAGCAAGTCAGCCGCTGTGTGCAGGACGGCATCGTCTCCGGCTACCCCGACGGCGCCTTCAAGCCCACCAATCCCGTTTCCTATGGGGCCTTCTCCATCATGCTGGCCCGGGCCTTCTATGCCAGCGAGCTGGCGGGTTACTCCGACCAGGGGACGGCTGCCGGAGAGGCCATCATGAACAAGCATGGCATCCTGAGTGGCACCAGCCGCTCGTCTGCCTCTATTGGGGCCTCCCTTCCCCGCGAGGATATGGCGCAGGTTATGTATAACATCCTGGTGGATAAGGGGGCGAAGATTCCCACCGACACCGAGTACCTCCAGTCTATGGGGTCCATCAGCGATTTTCAGAGCATCAACAACAACTGCCACCGGGCCGTCATGGTATGCTACACCACCGGTCTTCTGGGTGGACAGAGCGATGGTAGCTTTGGCCCCAAGAACCCCATGAACCGGGCGCAGGGATGTGTCGTCATCAATCGACTGCGGGATTACATGGGGAACACAACCGAGCCGCCTGTTGACCCGGTTGACCCCTCCGAGCCGCCAGAGGTAACGGATGGCCCCTTGTTTAAGATGCTGGACGGCGAGAATGCCCAGCAGATGATGGACCGCATCAATGCCTCTACGACTTATCGGGAGGGTTATCTGACCAATGGCAAGCCCATTACGGAGGAAAACATCAAGGAGCTTCTGGCAAAGTTTGAGGAGACGATGCCGCACGGAACCACATGGGATGAAAGTTCCACTTTTAACTATCAGTCTCAAGGTCTTGGCTGGAAGATTGCATGTGGGGCTTTTGCTGCGGGAATTAGCGATGCATTGTTTGATGAAAAGGCTCCTGTGGTAAGACACCAAAATTTTGACCAGCTCAAAGTAGGCGACGTGGTGGAGATGAGGAACAGCAAGACCGGATATAAGCATGGGTTTGTCATCACATCCCTTACCCCGCCTCCTGGTTATTATAGCGATGACTATTCATCTTGCAGCGGGAACGTCAATGGGAAAGTTTCTTGGACTGGGCATGGCGCATTTAGTACATTTGACAAGCCAGAGGTAGCCTCCGACACCTGGATTTATTCCAGATATTGACTCAAAAGAGCCCAGCCCTGGCCATCCGGTCAGGGCTGGGGTTCCTTTATTCACACGTCAACTGCCCGGTTTCCGGCAAAGCGGCCCGTGTGCCGGGGCCCCCAAGGGCCCAGGGACCGAAGCGCTCAGCGCCTGCCTCCCGCCCCGCATAATTTCACAAAATAGGAAAACACTACGCCTGTACCAATTCATACAGGAGGACTGCGTTTTGAAAACACATGCTTCAAGGTTCCTGAAAAGCGCCGCCGTGCTGGCTCTGGCGGCGGCGCTGCTGACGGGCAGCGCCTCGGCGCTGTTCTTCGGCAAAAAAACAGAGGACCCGGCCCCCGGCGCGCCCCAGGCGGAGGACCTGTCCCTCTCGACCTACAGGGACGTCCCCGGTCAGGGGCAGTTTCAGGCGGCGGACCCGGAGGGGGACGAGGTGACCTATGCCCTGGACCAGGAGCCCCGGAAGGGCGTGGTGGTCATTGAGGGCGGCGGCTTCACCTACACCCCGGACGAGGGCATCACCGGAAGCGACAGCTTCACGTATACCGCCACGGACAGCGAGGGCCATGTCTCCGCTCCCGCCAAGGTCACCGTGAAGATCGAAAAAACCCGTTCCGGCGTCTCCTATGCCGATACCAAGGACGACCCCGCTTCCGCCTGGGCCGCCCAGCGGCTGGCGGAAACCGGGGTGTTCACCGGCAGCCAGATCGGCGGCAGGTACTACTTCCAGCCGGACCAGGCCGTGAGCCGGGAGGAGTTCCTGGCCATGGCTCTGGAGACGGCGGGCCGGGAGGTGACGGAGGTCACCATGACCGGGTTCTGTGACGACAGCGCCATTCCCACCTGGGCCAAGGCCTACGCCGCCGCCGGCGTGGCGGACGGCGTGATTCAGGGCCGCTCTACCGCCGAGGGCGCGGCCTTCCGGGGCGGGGAGACCATCACCTTCAACGAGGCCGCCACCATCCTCAACCGGGTGCTGGACCTGGGGGATGTGGATCTGGACGTGTGGTATGCGGACCGGGAGACGGCGCCCTCCTGGGCGGCCCAGGCGGTGGGGAACATGGAGGCGGTCAGCGTCCTGGCCGCCGGCAGCTTCGGCAGCCAGACCATGACCCAGCCCGTCACTCGGGCGGACGCCGCCCGGATGCTGACCGCCGCCGGAACGCTGCTGGAGGGAACGGAGAAGACGCGCTGAACTTTTTCCCTTTGAGGCGCAAGAAAAGCAGCGCGCAAAAAAAGCGGTGCGCAAAAAAAGCGGGGCCCGCCGGAGAACCGGCGGGCTCCGCTTGCCGGAGGCCTCAGGTCTGCCGGGAGGTTTCTGGCAGCGGCGGCGGGACCAGCTCGGCGAACAGGTCCTGTCAGAAAATCGCAAAGGACGGGTCCTCAAAATCCGTGATGCGCCACCGGGCCGTCCGTTCATAGCCCCGGCGGCAGGCGGCGTCCTCTATGTCCAGGCCGGAGAGCCTGGGGTCCGGAGGCAGATTTCCCGTAATGTATGATTTCCGAATTTTTAATTCGGGAATCATACGTCCTTTGCCGGTCATGGAATCCCTCCCTTTTCAGCAGAATACCACAGGTTTTCCCCGGGCGCAAGGTCGAGCTTCGTCAAAACAGGCGGTTTTTGCGGTTGTATTCCGGATGCAGTTGTGCTAAACTATAGCAGATTATAATAAAATATGGTATGATACCGGCGAAGGGAAGATGATGAATTTGAAGATTGTTGTGCTGGCGGGAGGGCTCTCCACGGAACGGGCTGTGTCCCTGGTGACGGGGACCGGGATTTGCCGGGCTCTGCGGGAGCGGGGACACCGGGCCGTTTTTCTGGACCTGTTTTTAGGAATCGAGAACCCGCCGGGGGACCTGTCCGCCCTCTTTGATGCGGAGGACGGCCTGTGCCCCGACGCGAAAATCGAGACCACGGCCCCGGATCTGGAGGCCGTCCGGCGGAGCCGGCAGGACCAGAGCCCCCGGGTCTTCGGCCCCCATGTGCTGGAGCTGTGCCAGCTGGCGGACATCGTTTTCCTGGGCCTTCACGGCCAGGACGGCGAGGACGGCCGCATCCAGGCGGCGCTGGAGCTGCTGGGAGTGCCCTACACCGGGTCGGGCTATCTGGCCTCGGGCATCGCCATGGATAAGGCGGTTTCCAAACGGATGATGGATGCCTGCGGCATTCCCACGCCGCCCTGGCAGCTGCTGCACTACGCCCCGGAGGATGCGGAGCGTCTGGCCTGGGAGCTGCCCTGCGGCGTCATCAAATGCACCACCGGCGGGTCCTCCCTGGGGGTCTTCCTGCCGGAGACCCGGGAGGAGATGCGGACCGCCCTTCTGGAGGTGCGCCGCTTCGGCGGAGAAGTGCTGTGGGAACGGCGGATTACGGGCCGGGAGCTGACGGTGGCGGTGCTGGGAGACCGGGCCCTGCCGGCGGTGGAGACCGTGCCCGCCGGGAAGGATTTCGACTATGCCGCCAAGTACCAGAAGGGCGGCGCGGCGGAGACCTGCCCGGCGGACCTGACGGAGGCGGAGGCCGCCGCCGCCGGAGCGCTGGCCCTGAAGACCCACAGGGCCCTGGGCCTTTCGGTGTACTCCCGGACGGACATGATTCTGGACGGGGACGGGAAACTCTGGTGCCTGGAGGTCAACTCCCTGCCGGGCATGACGCCCACCAGCTTCGTGCCCCAGGAGGCCGCGGCGGCGGGCATGAGCTACGGGGAGCTGTGCGACGAAATCGTCCGGCTGTCCCTGGACATCAGGAGAAGAGACTGACCTACATATACAGGAAAGCGCCCCCGCCGGAGGGCGCGGGAGAAGGAACACGAGGAGGTTCATTGAGATGCGGTCGATGACTGTTGGCGAAATTGTCTCCGCTGTGGGCGGCACATGGCTGAATCCCCGGGAGGGAGCGCCTGCCGTGACAGAGGTCTGCACCGACAGCCGGAAGCTGACCCCGGGCTGTCTGTTTGTCCCCTGGGTGGGGGAGCGGTTCGACGGGCATGATTTCATTGAGGAGGCCCTTCAAAAGGGCGCGGCGGGCTGCTTCTGCGCCCGGGAAAAAACGCCGCAGACCCTGCGGGGGGACCGGTTTTACATTCAGGTGCCGGATACCCGGCTGGCCCTGCGGGACCTGGCCGCCGCCTATCGGGACCGGTTCCATATTCCGGTGGTCCAGATTACCGGCAGCGTGGGGAAAACCACCACCAAGGAGATGATCGCCGCCGTTCTGGAGGCGAAGCTCCGGGTCTGGAAAACCCCGGAGAACTATAACAACGACATCGGCACGCCGCTGACGCTGCTGGGCCTCGCCCCGGAGCATCAGGCGGCGGTGATTGAGACCGGCATGAACCACTTTGGCGAGATTGCCTATCTGGGGGCCATGGTCCGCCCGGACATCGCGGTGATTACCAACATCGGAGACGCCCACATCGAATTCCTGGGCAGCCGGGAGGGCATTCTGAAGGCCAAATGTGAAATTTTCCAGAGCCTGAAACCGGACGGCCTGGTGATTCTCAACGGGGACGACGGCCTGCTGGACACGGTGGATGTGCCCTTTCCCACCGTTCGCTGCGGCCGGTCCGAGCACTGCCAGGCCCGGGTCACCGAAACCGCCGACCACGGCATCGAGGGCATTTCCTGCACCGTGACCACGGAGCGGGACCGCTACTGCCTGACCATTCCCGCCCCCGGCGAGCACATGGCCTATTCCGCTTCCATCGCCGTGGCGGTGGGGGAGGCCCTGGGCCTCAGCCGGGAGGAGATCGTCCGGGGCGTGGGGAATTACCGCTCCCCCGGGGCCCGGATGCGGGTGGTGCGCCTGCCGGACCGAAGGGTGATTCTGGACGACTGCTACAACGCCAATCCCCAGTCCGTGGCGGCGGCTCTGGAGGTTCTGGCCAAGACCGAATGTGACCAGCGGATTGCCGTCCTGGGGGACGTGGGAGAGCTGGGGGGCCTGTCGGAGCGGGCCCACTACAACATGGGGGCCCTGGCGGCCATGCTGGGCATCGACCTGGTGGCGGCCATCGGGCCCAAGGCGGCGAAGATTGCCGACGGAGCTGCCCAGAGCGGCGGCGCGGCCCTCCACTTTGCCACTAAAGAGGAGGCCCTTCCGGAGCTCCGGCGGCAGCTGAAGCCCAACACCGCCATGCTGGTGAAGGCCTCTCACGCCATGCGCTTCGATCAGCTGTCGGAGCAGCTGCGGGGGGACTTTGAATGAGGCGCTTCCGGGAGAGGCCTAACAACATAATGAAAACACAAAAACAGGATAATAAGATGTATGAGCTATGATTGAGATACAAATTCAGTCCCTTGTCAAGTCCTTTGAGGTGGGCCGCAACGTTCTGGACGGCCTGACCTTTCAGATTGACCAGGGGGAGCGGGTGGGTCTGCTGGGCCGCAACGGCGCCGGCAAGACAACCCTGTTTAAAATCCTCACCGGAGAGCTGGACTGCGACGAGGGCACCGCGGTCATAGGCCAGGGCCGGCGGCTGGGTCTGATTTCCCAGATTCCCGTCTATCCGGCGGAGTACACGGTGGAGGACGTTCTCCGCTCCGCCTTCCGGCGTCTGGAGCGCCTGGCGGAGGAGATGAAGGTCCTGGAGAACCGCATGTCGGCAGGGGAGACGGATTCCGCCCTGCTGCGGCGGTACGGGACCCTGGCGGAGCGCTTCGAGGTGTTCGGCGGCTACGACACCGAGGTGGCTGTGAACAAAATCGCAGGGGGCCTGTCCATCACGCCGGAGATGCGCGCCCAGCTGTTCGACAGCCTCTCCGGCGGCGAGAAGACCCGGGTGAACCTGGGCCGCCTGATTCTGGAGGACACGGACATCCTGCTGCTGGACGAGCCCACCAACCACCTGGATCTCCACGCCACCGAGTGGCTGGAGGAGTATATCCGGGGCTTCCGGGGCACTGTTGTCGCCATCTCCCACGACCGCTATTTCCTGGACCGGGTGGTAACCCGTATCATCGAGATTGAGAACGGAAAGGCGGAGTTTTACAGCGGAAACTACAGCTTTTACGCCGTGGAAAAGGAACGCCGCTACCAGGAGCGCATGAAGCAGTATGAGAAGGAGCAGGCCAAAATCCAGCAGCTGGAGAAGGCGGCGGAGCAGCTGCGGGTCTGGGCCTTCATGGGCATGGATAAAACCTACCGCCGGGCCGTCAACATCGAGCGGCGCATTGAGCGGATGCGGACCACCGCCAAGCCCACCAGGGCGAGGAAAATGGACGCCCGCTTCTCCACCGCCGAGTTTCACGGGGACGAGCTGCTGGGCATCCGGAACGTCGCCAAGGCCTATGGGGAGAAGCGCCTCTTCGACGGCATCACCTTGAAGGTGGAGGGGGGCGAACGCATCGCCCTCATCGGGGACAACGGCACCGGGAAATCCACGCTGATTAAAATGATTGTGGGGGAGCTGTACCCCGATGAGGGCCGCATCAAAACCGGTCCCCAGACCCGGACGGCCTATCTGCCCCAGATCATCCACTTTGACCACCCGGATTGGAACCTGGTGGAGAACATGATGGCGGCCAGGCGGGGCCTGTCGGCCCAGAGCGCCCGGAACCGGCTGGCGGCTTACGACTTCCGGGGAGAGGACGTTTTCAAGCCCGTGTCCGTTCTCTCCGGGGGCGAGCAGAGCCGGCTGCGGCTGTGTATGCTGATGGACGACGAAATCAACTTCCTGATTCTGGACGAGCCCACCAACCACCTGGACATCGCTTCCCGGGAATGGATTGAGGAGGCGGTGGAGAGCTATGACGGCACACTGCTGTTCGTCAGTCACGACCGTTACTTCATCAACCGCTTCGCCACGCGGATCTGGGAGCTGGCGGAGGGCACCATCACCGACTATCCCTGCGGCTTTGCCCAGTACCGGCAGCTGAAGGCCCAGGAGGAGGCGGAAAAGCCCGCCCCGCTTAAGCCCGTCAGGGAGAAGGCGGAGCGCCCCGTCCGGGGCAGCCGGGCCCAGCAGAACGCCAGGCGGCAGCTGACCATCTGTGAGCGGGACATTGCCAAGGCGGAGGAAACAATCGCCGCCCTGGAGGCGGACATGGAGGCCGCCGCCTGCGACTACCAGCGGCTGACGGCCCTGACGGAGGAGCGGGAGGCCGCTCAGGCGGAGCTGGACGCCCTCTATGGGAAGTGGGAGCGGCTCAGCGAGGAAGCCGGAGAGGGTTAAGGCTTCGCCTATTAGGAATGAGGAGTTAGGAATTAGGAATTTGTTTAGAAAAATTCGAAAGAGCTGTTTACTGATGGGGCTGCTGGTTCTGCTGGGGCTGGGGCTGATTGTGATACCCAACGGGATGCGGTTCACCGGCTGGTTTCTGCTGGGGACGGCGGCGGTGTGGGCTCTGGGACTGCTGCTGGGCCGCTGGGCCAGAAGGTCCGGGGCCGGAAAAATCTGCCTGCGGCTGTTTTCCTTTGGGCTGGCGGTGGGGCTTTCCTGCCTGATCTCCATTGAAATCCTTCTGCTGCGCCACGGCGAGGCAGACCACTCCGCCGTTCCGGTGGACGCGGTGATCGTCCTGGGGGCCGGGGTCAACGGCGAGACGCCCTCGGCGGCGCTGTGGACCCGCATTCAGGCGGCAAGGGCCTATCTGGAGAAGCACCCGGATATTCCGGTGGTGCTCTCCGGGGGCCAGGGCAGGGGGGAGGACATCTCCGAGGCCGAGGCCATGCGCCGGGCTCTTTGGAGCGACAGCCAGGAGGCCAATGCCCGGTATCTGATGGAAGAGCGCTCCACCAACACGGCGGAGAATTTCCGGTACTCCAGGGAGCTGCTGGAGCAGCGGGGCCTGGACACGGAGACGGCGGTGATTGCCGTGGTAACCAATGATTTCCACTGCTTCCGGGCCCATATGATTGCCCAGAAGCAGGGCTTCGGCACGGTGATCGACGTGCCGGCGGAGCTGCCCTGGTGGTGGCTCACCGCCAATTACTATCTGCGGGAGGCCTTCGCCGTGGTGAAAACGGCGCTGTTCGACTGAGGAAAGCGAGGCATTTGCATGTCAGCGGAAGCCGGCATCAGGATACAATATGCGGAGGGAATGGGCGAGATCACGGAGGCGGCGGTGAAACGGCTGCTGAAAAAAATCCGCCGGGGCGCCTGCGGACACCTGTATCTGGCGCTGGACCCCGATGGGGAATCCTCCTTTTTGCAGATGGACAGCGGAAACGGGCGTATCTTTCTGGCGATTGGTGAAGAGCGGCTGGAGGGAAACCGGGTCCGGTGGATTCGTTATATGAGCCATGATCCGCGGTATGACGGCTCGGAGGAGGAGGCTCCTGTCCGCGCCGGACAGGAGCGGATTCTGATGCGGGAAACCATACGGGACGCCGGACTGGCGGCCGCCTGTGTGGAGCACTATATCCGGACCGGAGAGCCCTGGCCCGGCATGGAGTGGATGAAATTGGATGATGGGTGATTAGAGCCTGTTTAAAATCTCCCCGCACACGTCTTGACAGTGTATTTTCCGCCCTGACTGCGTTAAAAATCCTTGCCATCCGTCAGGATGCCTGCGGATTTTTGCCTTGCAGGACAAAAAATCCCCTCGCCAATACGCACACGTTGAGATATTAAACAGGCTCTTAGACTTTATATCGGTAAGGAGATGAGCGCCAAGTGGCATGGAATAATGTGCTCTGCATGTACTATTCCCGGACGGGCCGCACGAAAAAGGCCATGGAGGACATCGCCCAGGCCCTGGGGGCCGAGCTGGTGGAGCTGCGGGACGGCGTGGACCGCAGCGGCTGGGGCGGCTGGGTCCGCTGCGGCCTGGATGCCATGCGCAAAAGCACCCGCCCGGTGAAATATCAGACCAAGTTCCCCCTGACGGATTACCGGCTGGTCATCATCGGCACCCCCGTTTGGGCGGGCCGGTGCAGCAGCGTGGTCCGGGGCTTTTTGAAGCAGCACGGGAGGGAGCTGCGGAACGCCTCCTATGTGCTGACCCGGGGCAGCGAGGATAAAAACGAGGAGATTTTCGAGCAGATGGACCTCTATACCCCCTGCGGACACCGGACCGCCGTCTCCCTGCGGCCTGACTCCGTGGGCTTCGCCTTCTGGCAGGAGGAGTTTTTGCGCCAAACCAAGGAGTTTTTGCAGAGCTGAGAGACTTCGGTCGAGGTAGGTCTCTGCACCCTGGTCGGGTTTTTGCGCCAGACCAAGGAGTTTTTGCAGAGCTGAGAGACTTCGGTCGAGGGAGCCCTCTGCGTCCTGGTCGGGTTTTAGCGCCAG
Organism: uncultured Oscillibacter sp.; assembly: GCF_947654275.1. Classification (GTDB taxonomy): domain Bacteria; phylum Bacillota; class Clostridia; order Oscillospirales; family Oscillospiraceae; genus Oscillibacter. The sequence continues at coordinate 31,764 of NZ_CANTJS010000019.1, forward strand.
ACCAAGGAGTTTTTGCAGAGCTGAGAGTCTTCGGTCAAAAGAGGTCTCCGGGCCGCTGAAGGCCTTTATGCGCCAGGCTTTTATGCGCCAGGCTTTTATGCGCCAGGCTTTTATGCGCCAGACCAGGGAGTTTCCGCAAAGCCGGGGGCTGGCGGTGTTTCCGGATATACCGGATATATGTGTTGGATGGAGGGAAGGATGCCGATGCTGGACAAACTGAAAGAACTGGCTCTGCGCCGGGAGGACCTGGAAGCCCAGCTGGCGGACCCCGCCGTCTACGGCGACAGCGCCCGCCTGCGGGAGATACAGAGGGAGCTGAAGGAGCTGACGCCCATTGCCGACGGGTGGCGGGAGCTGAAGGAGGCCGAGGCCCGCCGGGCGGAGGCGGAAGCCCTGCTTCACGACCCGGAGATGAGGGAGCTGGCCCAGGAGGAATTCCAGGCCGCCCGGGCGGAGGCGGAGCGGCTGCGGGAGCGGCTGAAAATACTGCTGCTGCCCAGGGACCCCAACGACGGGCGGAACGTCATTCTGGAGCTCCGGGGAGGCGTAGGCGGCGAGGAGGGGGCCCTCTTCGCCGGGACGCTGCTGAGGATGTATACTATGTATGCCCAGCGCCGGGGCTGGCGGACCGAGGTGGTGAGCCTGAATGAAACGGAGCTGGGGGGCGTGAAGGAGTGCAGCGTGCTGATTGAGGGGGAAGACGTGTTTTCCCGTTTGAAATTCGAGAGCGGCGTCCACCGGGTCCAGCGGGTGCCGGAGACCGAGTCCGGGGGCCGCATCCACACCAGCGCCGCCACCGCCGCCGTCCTGCCGGAGGCGGAGGAGGTGGACGTGGAGATTGAACCCAGGGACCTTCAGATTGACACATATCGTTCCTCTGGCGCGGGAGGCCAGCATGTCAACAAAACCGAGTCCGCCATCCGCATCACCCATCTGCCCACGGGGCTGGTGGTGGAGTGTCAGGATGAACGGAGCCAGTATAAGAACAAGGACAAGGCCATGAAGGTTCTCCGCTCCCGGCTCTACGACATGGAGAGGGCCAGACGGGACGCCGCCGCCGCGTCGGAGCGGCGGAGCCAGGTGGGCAGCGGCGACCGCAGCGAGCGCATCCGGACCTATAATTTTCCGCAGGGCCGGGTGACGGACCACCGCATCGGCCTGACGCTCTATAAGCTGGACGCCGTGCTGAACGGGGACCTGGACGAGATTGTGGACGCTCTGACTACGGCGGACCAGGCGGAGCGGCTGGCGGGCGAAAGCTGAGAGTTGAGAGTGAAGAGTTGAGATGGCCGGCAGAGTTGGGGCCTGTCGTCAATCGGGTGATTTTGCAGACAAAGGATTTCCTGCGCCGCGGGTGACTGAGCGACAACGCGGCAGAAAAAAGTTTCGTGAGGAACTGGCCGCCGCGGGCGCCAGGGCGGCAACGCGGCAGAAAAAAGTTTCGTGAGGAACTGGCCGCCGCGGGTGCCAGGGCGGCAACGCGGCAGAAAAAAGTTTCGTGAGGAACTGGCCGCCGTGAGTGCCAGAGCGGCAACGCGTCAGAAAAAAGTTTCGCGAGGAACTGGCCGCCGTGAGTGCCAGAGCGGCAACGCGGCAGAAAAAAGAGAGGCGAAGATATGCAGACGATTTATTACGACCTGCGGGATACCAAGGGCCAGCAGAAGGAGATTGAGGACAAGATTTCCGCTGCCGCCAAGATTCTCCGGGAGGGGGGACTGGTGGCTATTCCCACCGAAACAGTGTATGGCCTGGGGGCCAACGCCCTGGAACCGGCGGCGGTGGCGCGCATCTTTGAGGTGAAGGGCCGGCCCCAGGACAACCCCCTGATTATCCACGTGACCGGGGCCCAGTGGCTGCCCCGGTACTGCGCGGAGATTCCTCCCATCGCCTATGTGCTGGCCCGGAAGTTCTGGCCCGGCCCTCTGACGATGATCCTGAAGCGTCAGCCTCTGGTGCCGGACGCCACCACGGCGGGACTGGACACCGTGGGCGTCCGCTGCCCCAACCATCCCGTCACCCTGTCCATCATCCGGGAGGCGGGAGTGCCCATTGCCGCCCCCAGCGCCAACACCTCCGGCCGGCCCAGCTGCACGTCTGCCGCTGATGTGCTGGAGGACGTGGGAGGCCGGATTGAGGGCATTGTGGACGGCGGCCCCTGCGCGGTGGGTGTGGAGTCCACGGTGCTGGACCTGACCTGTGAGCCTCCCAAGCTGCTGCGGCCCGGCGGACTGCCGGTGGAGGACATCGAGCGCCTCATCGGCCACGTGGACGTGGACCGGGCGGTTCACAGGATGCTGGAGAAGGGGGAGCGGCCCGCCGCGCCGGGCATGAAGTACCGCCATTATGCCCCCAAGGCCCCCGTCACCGTGGTCGCCGGCGCTCCGGCGGCCTCCGCCCGGGAAATCGAGCGCCGGATGGGACCTGCCTCCGGCATCATCTGCTTTGACGAGTACGTCCCCCTCTTCGCCGGACACGAGGTTCATCCCCTGGGGCCCTGCGCCGACAAGCAGATTCAGGCCCAGCGCCTGTTTGAGGCCCTGCGGACCTTCGACGGGACCAACGTCACGGAGATTCTGGCCCAGTGCCCGGACAACCGGGGCCTCGGCTTGGCCATCGGCAACCGCCTGAAGAAGGCGGCGGGCTTCCACGTGGTGGAGGCGGACAGCCAGCGGATTATCCTGGGGCTCACCGGCGGCACCGGCGCGGGGAAAACCAGCGCCCTGGACGCCCTGCGGGACCTGGGCGGAGGCGTCATCGACTGCGACGCGGTGTATCACGAGATTCTAACGGGCAGTCAGGAGTTCCAGAACGCCATCAATGAGAAATTCCCCGGTGTTTTCTCTCCCGACGGACGGCTGAACCGGAAGAAGCTGGGACAGGAGGTTTTTGCCAAGAAGGACCGGCTGGACCAGCTGAACGCCATTGTGTTCCGCTTCCTGGTGCCGGAGCTGGAGCGGCGCATCCAGGCCATAGAAGGCCTGTGCGCCGTGGACGCCATCAATCTGCTGGAGAGCGGACTGGACCGTCTCTGCGACTGCACCGTGGCGGTGACGGCCCCCACGGAGCTGCGGGTGAAACGCATCATGGCGCGGGACGGCATCACGGAGCACTATGCCCGGCTGCGGATCAACGCCCAGAAGCAGGACGAGTATTACCGGGGGAAATGCGACTGTGAGCTGAACAACGCTTCGGATTCCCCGGAGCTCTTCCGGAAGGACGCCCGGCTGTTTTTTGAACGGCTGGTGGAGTCTATACGGGAGGAAAAGCGGGTAAACTGAATTTATAAGGAGGAAACGACAATGGAACCTATGGATAAGGATGCCTTTAAACAGCTGAAGGAGACCCTTCTCTCCGGCAGGAAAAACGGCTATGACAGGCTGAACGGCGCGGAGCTGGGGGCCATGGAGGACTACTGCGCCGGATACAGGGCGTTTCTGGACGCCGGCAAGACCGAGCGGCTCTGCGCAGCCGAGGTAATCCGCATGGCGGAGACTGCCGGATACCGGCCCTACAGCCGGGAGATGGCCCTGAGCGCCGGGGACAAGGTTTATGTCTGCAACCGGGGCAAGGCCGTGATGCTGGCCCGCATCGGAAAGAAGCCCCTGGCGGAGGGCGTCCAGATTGCCGCCGCCCATATCGACTCCCCCAGACTGGACCTGAAGCCCAACCCCCTCTATGAGGACAGTGAGCTGGCCTATTTCAAGACCCACTACTACGGCGGCATTCGGAAATACCAGTGGGTGACCATTCCCCTGGCCCTTCACGGCGTGGTTGCGCTGAAGGACGGGACCCGCGTGACGGTCCGCATCGGTGAGGACGAGGGAGAGCCCCGTCTGGTCATCACGGACCTGCTGCCCCACCTGGGGGCCGCCCAGAACAAGAAGCCCCTGGCGGAGGCCGTTCCCGGAGAGACGCTGAATCTGCTGCTGGGCAGCCGGCCCATCGGCGGCGAGGAGGAGAGCGGCCGGGTGAAGCTGGCGGTGATGAAGCTGCTTCACGACAAATACGGCATTGTGGAGGACGACCTGACCTCTGCGGAGCTGGAGGCGGTGCCGGCGGTGAAGGCCTGCGACATCGGGCTGGACCGCTCCATGATCGGCGCGTACGGCCACGACGACCGGGTCTGCGCCTATGCGGCCCTCCGGGCTCTGCTGGACCTGGAGGAGACGCCGGAGAAGACCGCCGTCTGCATTCTGGCGGACAAGGAGGAGATCGGCTCCGACGGCGTGACGGGAATGCAGTCCGCCGCCTTCGATACCTTTATGGAGGATCTCTGCGCCGCCCAGGGCACGGCCCTGCGGGTCTGCTATGAAAAATCCTTCTGCCTCAGCGCCGACGTGACGGCGGCCTATGACCCCAATTACCCCGACGTCTTTGAGAAGCGGAACGAATCCCAGCTGAACTACGGCATTGGCCTGTGCAAATACACCGGGGCCCGGGGCAAGTCCGGGGCCTCCGACGCCGACGCGGAGACCGTGGCCTATGTCCGGCGGCTGTTCGACGAGGCGGGGGTCATCTGGCAGATCAGCGAGCTGGGCAAGGTGGACGCCGGCGGCGGCGGCACCGTGGCCATGTATATGGCCAACCGGAACATCACCACCCTGGACGCCGGCGTGCCGGTGCTGAGCATGCACGCCCCCTTTGAGACGGTGTCCAAGCTGGACTGCTACGAGACCTATAAGGGTATGAAGGCGGTTTTCCAGGCCGGAAACTGACGCCCCGCCTTTGCGGGAATCAGACGCGAAAAACTCCCTGTGCCAAGGTGCACAGGGAGTTTTGTCCGCTAAAAGCAGGAGCCTCAGCCCGCTGTTCCGGCTGCGGGTTCCAGGGGAGCCGCCGGTTTTTCATCCTTCGCTTCTCCGCCCTCTGGTTTTTCGCCCGCCGGTTTTTCGCCCGCTGGTTCTGTATCCTCCGCTTCCTGATTTGGCGTTTGACCGGGCTCCGGCGCGGCGCCGCTCTGAGGCGGGGTTTTGTCGGTCAGCTCCGGCTGCGCCCAGGGCAGGGGGGCGGAATTGACCTCACAGGATATCTGGTAGGCGCCAAGACTGTCAAAACGGAAGGTGCTCTCTTCCGGCAGAACCACCCGCCAGGAGACCGTGCCGCCCATCCGGTCGTCCTCCGCGTCCAGGGCCTCCAGAACGATGTTCTGGGGCTGGCCGGTCATCTCCGAGAGCTGATAATAGTTGTGGTCCTCCGGCCAGTCCACCAGGTCGGCAAAGGCCTCGTCCCAGCGGTAATAGCTGAAGACATAGGAGACGCCGGAGTCCTCCTCATCCCAGCGGACGGAGTAATTCCAGGCCTGGAAGAGGGGGAAGGGGACCGTGATGGAGAAGGCGGCTTCGGTGGGGGAATAGATGTCCACCTGGGCCCGGGACTCATAGACGGAATGGCTTGTAAAGGAGCTGCCGTCCAGCCCCAGGGAGCCGGCGGGTCCGGAGGCGCTGAGGGTCTGGAGGGGCCGGGCCTCCGGCGGCGCTTCGGGAGCCGGTTCCCTCTCCAGACTCCGGCGGAGGAAGGTCACAATCTGCCCCCGGGTACAGGGGGCGTCGGGGGAAAAGGTGGTTTCCGAGGTGCCGGCGGTGACGCCGGTTTCCACCGCCCAGGAAACGGCCTGGGCATAGTCCGCCGCCGGGTCCACGTCGTCAAAGACAGCGGGGGCTTCCGGGGCGGGGCTTCCGGCATAGCGCCAGAAGTAGCCCATGACCTCCCCCCGGGAACAGGGGGTGTCGGGGTCCAGGGTTTCCCCGGCGGACAGGATGTGCTCCTCCAGGGCCCAGAGGACGGGGGCGTAATAGTGGGCGGTTTCCTTCACATCGGAATATGGATTTGCCGTGTCCGCCCGGGGCTCCGGGGAGCCGGCGGACCGCCACAGAAAGGTCAGAATCTGCCCCCGGGTGCAGGAGGCGTCGGGGGAAAAGGTGGTTTCCGTGGTGCCGGCGGTGATGCCCTGTTCCACGGCCCAGGCCACGGCGGCGGAATAGTATTGGTCCGCGGCCACATCCTCGAAGACGGTGGCCGACGCCGAAGGCGCTGCGGCCGCCGTCAGGGCCAGCGCCAGGACCAGGGACGCCAGTGTTCGTTTCATGAGTGTGTCCTCACTTTTTCAGAATGGACGCCGGCGGAACGCCGCCGGACAGAAGCGGCTGTCTTCCGCCTGCTTCTATTCTAAGGGATTTTTCCCCTGCTGGCAAGACCCAGAATGAAAAAGGCATATTTTTCTTTTTTCGGGGGACTTTCCGTTTCTTTCCTCACCGGCGGCAGCTCCGGGCACCGGCATTTTGCCCACTGGCAGGGCCGTTTTCCGGTGAAGTTTCCCCGATTCCGACAAAAGAACTTTGCCGCATTTTGTTGCGGAAAAGGCGAAAATATGTTACCATGCTGTGAAGACAAATGACCGCAAGAGGTGGACGAACATGGCGAAAGCGATCAAGTATTATATTGTGGCGGCGGAGGCTCTGCCGGAGATCTTTGTCAAGGTGGCGGAGGCCAAACGGATGATGCAGACCGGCGAGGCGGACACCGTAGGGGAGGCCACCAAGCTGGCGGGCATCAGCCGCAGCGCCTTTTACAAGTACAAGGATGCGGTTCAGCCCTTCAACGACATGAAATCCGAGCATATCATTACCTTTTACGCCATGCTGAAGGATGTGGCCGGGGTGCTGTCCGGCGTCCTGTCGGTGTTTGCGGCCTCCGGGGCCAACATTCTGACCATCAATCAGAGCATCCCCACCAACGGCTGCGCGGCAGTGACCATCTCCGCCGAGACCAGCGGCCTGTCGGAGACCCTGGAGCAGCTCATGGCCGACGCGGCGGCGCTGAACGGCGTGGTGCGGTTCGAGATTCTGGCGGGCTGACCGTCGGCGCGGAGAAGAAACATACAAAAAGGATGATGACATGATTAAAATAGCGATTTTGGGCCTGGGCACCGTGGGCACCGGCGTAGCCAAGGTGGTGACGGAGAACGCCCGGCAGATTGAACGGAAGCTGGGGGAGCCCCTCCAGGTCAAGACGGTTCTGGTCCGGACCTTCCGGGACGGACCCTACCGCCAGCTGATGACCGATGATTTCAAGAAGATTGAGGACGACGAGGAAATCCGGGTGGTGGTGGAGACCATCGGCGGCGTGGACGCGGCCTATGAATACACCCGCCGGGCCCTTTCCGCCGGGAAGCACGTGGTCACGGCCAACAAGCAGCTGGTGGCGGAGAAGGGCTGCGAGCTGCTGGCTCTGGCGAAAAAGAAGAATGTCAGCTATCTGTTTGAGGCCAGCGTAGGCGGCGGCATTCCGGTGATTCACCCCCTGACCCAGTGCATGGCGGCCAACCGCATCGACGAGGTCTATGGGATTCTGAACGGGACCACCAACTATATTCTCACCCGGATGGTCCGCACGGGGGCCTTTTTCTCCGACGCCCTCCGGGAGGCCCAGGCCAAGGGCTACGCCGAGGCGGACCCCACCGCCGACGTGGAGGGCATTGACGCGGGACGGAAAATCTGCATCCTGGGCGACCTGGCCTTCGGGCGGCAGATTGACCCGGAGGGGGTGCCCATGGAGGGCATTTCCAGGCTGAGCCTCCGGGATGTGAAGGTGGCCCAGCGGGCGGGCTTCCGGGTGAAGCTGCTGGGCCGGGCGGTCCGGCTGCCCGGCGGAGGCCGAACGGCCTATGTGGCCCCCCACCTGATTCCGGAGTCCAGCCCCATCGCCAATGTGGAAGATGTATTCAACGCCGTGGTGGTCCGGGGCAACGCCACCGGAGAAGTGATGTTCTATGGCCGGGGCGCCGGAGAGCTGCCCACGGCGTCGGCCTGTGTGGCGGACGTGATGGAGTGCCTTCAGGCCAGCCCCCGGCGGGAGGAGATTGGCTGGAGCCCTGAGACAGACGGGTTTGTGGACCCCCTGGAGCTGAAGACCCGCCATTATTTCCGCATCGAGGGCAGCCTTTCCGAGGCGGCCATGGCCTTTGGACAGGTGGAGGTCCTCAGCGAGGACGGCGAGACCGCCTTTTTGACCGAGGCGCTCAGCGGCCGGGACGCCGCCCGGCAGGCCCGGGGCCTGCATGTGCTGGCCTGTATGCGGGTTCTGGAGGACTGACGCTCCTTCTGCCCGCCGCATAGGATAGAGCGGGGGAGCGGATGCGTTCCCGGACTGTCCCGTCCTCCGCCGGAGGACCCTCGACTTGATTTCAAGCTAAGAAGGAAGACAGACACATGAGTTTAATCGTACAGAAATTCGGCGGCAGCTCCGTGAGGGATGCCCAGCGCATCCAAAATGTCGCCCGAATCATTGCGGAGACCTATATGAAGGGGAACGACGTCATCGTCGTTCTGTCCGCCCAGGGGGATACCACCGACGACCTCCTTGCCAAGGCGGCGGAGATCAACCCCCATGCCTCCAAACGGGAACTGGATATGCTGCTGGCCACCGGCGAGCAGATTTCCGTGGCGCTCTGCGCCATGGCCCTGGAGGCTATGGGCCTGCCCTGCGTGTCCCTGGCGGCGTGGCAGGTGGGCATCCAGTCCACCGCCGTCCACAGCGACGCCCGCATCAAGAAGATTGACCCCGAGCGGGTTCAGGCGGAGCTGGACCAGCACCGCATCGTCATTGTCACCGGCTTCCAGGGCGTGGACAGGGCCGGGGACGTCACCACCCTGGGCCGGGGCGGCTCCGACACCAGCGCCGTGGCGCTGGCGGCGGCCTTCCGGGCCGGCCTGTGCCAGATTTACACCGATGTGGACGGCGTCTATACCACGGACCCCCGCATCGTGCCCGGCGCGCGGAAGCTGGACGAGATTACCTATGACGAGATGCTGGAGCTGGCGTCCCAGGGCGCTCAGGTGCTCCACAACCGCAGCGTGGAGCTGGCGAAGAAGTACAGAGTGAATTTGGAAGTCGTGTCCAGTCTGGAGCGCAAGCCGGGCACGAAAGTCAAGGAGGTTACCAAAGTGGAAAAGACCAACATTGCCGGCGTGGCCAAGGACACCAGCATCTCCCGGGTGGCCCTGGTGGGTCTTCAGCACAACCCCGGCGTCGCCTTCCAGGTCTTTGACCTGCTGAGCAAGCACAACATCAATGTGGACGTGATTTTGCAGTCCATCGGCCGGGAGGACACCAAGGATATTACCTTTACCATCCATAAAAAGGACCAGGAGGAAGTGGAGGCCATTCTCAACGAGCACAGGGAGGCTCTGCGCTTCGACCACATCGAGTCCGACGACAAAATCGGAAAGGTGTCCATCGTGGGCGCGGGTCTCATGAGCAACTGCGGCGTGGCGGCCAAGATGTTCGAGGCCCTCTACGAGGCCGGCGTCAACATCCAGATGATCAACACCTCGGAAATCCGGGTCTCCGTCCTGCTGGACGAGGAGGACGTGAACCGGGCCGTGAAGGCCATCCACGACAAGTTCTTTGACGAAATCTGAAAACAGAGTGGAGAGTGAAGAGTGGAGAGTGAAGATGTTCGTCATCTGAATCTCCACTCTCAACACTTCACTCTTAAAAAATGGGAGGATTTTTTATGAACGCCATCGTCACCGTCGTAGGTCAGGACCGGGTGGGCATCATTGCCGCCGTGTGCAACCGGCTGGCCGGACATAACGTTAACATTCTGGATATTTCCCAGACCATTCTGCAGGGCGCGTTCACCATGGTCATGGCGGTGGACGTCAGCGCCTCCGCCGCCTCCTTCGGGGAGCTGGGGCAGTCCCTCAATGAGCTGGGGGCGGAGATGGGTCTTTCCATCCGCATCCAGCGGGAGGAAATTTTTGACGCCATGCACCACATTTAAGGAGGGACTTTGATGCTGAATCAGAAGGAAATCCTCTCCACCGTCGAGATGATCGACCAGCAGCACCTGGACATCCGCACCATCACCATGGGTATCTCCCTTCTCAGCTGCTGCGACCCGGACCCCGGGCGGGCCTGTGAGAAGGTCTATGAAAAAATCTGCCGCTGCGCCGAAAAGCTGGTGAAAACAGGCCAGGACATTGAGGATGAATTCGGCATCCCCATTGTCAACAAGCGTATTTCCGTCACCCCCATGGCCATGGTGGCCGGGGCCAGCGAGACGGAGGACTACGTGCCCTTCGCCCTGGCGCTGGACCGGGCGGCCCGGAGCTGCGGCGTGAACTTCATCGGCGGATATTCCGCCCTGGTCCAGAAGGGCATGACCAAGGCCGATGAAAGACTCATCCGCTCCATTCCCGAGGCCCTGGCCCGGACGGAGCTGGTATGCTCCTCCGTCAATGTGGGTTCCACCCGGGCCGGCATTAACATGGACGCGGTGGCGCTGATGGGCCGGGTAATCAAGGAGACTGCCGCCGCCACGGCGGACCGGGACGGCCTGGGCTGCGCCAAGCTGGTGGTGTTCTGCAACGCCGTGGAGGACAACCCCTTTATGGCCGGGGCCTTCCACGGCGCGGGGGAGGCGGAGAAGGTCATCAACGTGGGGGTCTCCGGCCCCGGCGTTGTCTATCACGCCCTTAAGTCCGTCAGGGGCCAGCCTCTGGACGTGGCGGCGGAGACCATTAAGAAGACCGCCTTCCGGGTGACCCGGATGGGCCAGCTGGTGGCCCAGGAGGCCAGCCGGAGGCTGGACACGCCCTTCGGCATTGTGGACCTGAGCCTGGCCCCCACCCCCGCTATCGGGGACAGCGTGGCCCGGATTCTGGAGGAGCTGGGCCTTGAGGTCTGCGGCACCCACGGCACCACTGCCGCCCTGGCCATGCTCAACGACGCGGTGAAGAAGGGCGGCGTCATGGCCTCCTCCAGCGTCGGCGGCCTCTCCGGGGCCTTCATCCCCGTCAGCGAGGACGAGGGCATGATTGCCGCCGCCCGCCGGGGAACGCTGTGCCTGGACAAGCTGGAGGCCATGACCTGCGTCTGCTCCGTTGGCCTGGACATGATCGCCGTCCCCGGGGATACCCCGGCGGAGACCATTTCCGCCATCATTGCCGACGAGGCGGCCATCGGCATGGTGAACAACAAGACCACCGCCGTCCGCATCCTCCCCACCCCCGGCAAGACCGTGGGGGACACCATCGAGATGGGGGGCCTGCTGGGCAGCGCCCCGGTGATGCCGGTGCACCCGGAGTCCTCCGCCGGATTCATCAGCCGGGGCGGCCGGATTCCCGCGCCGCTTCACAGCCTGCGGAACTGAGGGGGAAGTCCTATGCTGTTTTTCTCTCAGCCCTCGGTGTTCCTGGGGGCTGATTTGCGGCTCAGGGCGGCGGGGAAACACGAATATATCTGGCTGGGGACCCTGCCGGACGGCAGCCCCCTCCTGCGCCGCCGGTATCCGGTATGTTCCAGCCTCTGAAAAAAGGACCGCCTGTGGGCGGTCCTTTTCATTCCTCTTCTTTTAAGCAGCTTTCAATCATGGAAACAACCACGTTGTTGAAGCTGGTTTTGTTTTCAGCGGCGATTTGCTCCAGACGTTCCGCAAGAGAACATTTCAGGTAGAGCGTTTTGTAAACAGCAGGCTCCTTGCGCTGTGTGTTTTTGATTTCAAACTTCATACACACGCCCCGTCTCGTTTTTTTCTAATATATCATCTCCCTTATGAAAAAAATAAATGAGAAAATTCTGGTGTATTTCAGAAAAGCGTGTTATGATGGAAGCAGGGAGGGAAGTCTATGGATTTGAACGGAGAGCTGAGGCGGGATTATCTGGCCCATGAAGAACGGCTGCGGGTCTGGATGGACCTGGCGGAGGATGCACTGCAATCGGAGAGCGTTCCCTGCTGTGCGCACGACCTGTTGTTCTGGGCCAAAACGGAGTTTACCCGCCGCCGGCGGTATCTGGGGGCAACGGAGGAAACAGTTCTGGAGCGCCGTGCCGGGACGCTGCTCCGTGCTCTGGCGGAGCGGCTGGCGCGGAGCTGAATCCGCAGGCTCTGGCAAAGGTTCCGCCTCTTCGGGGACCCCGGGAATGGAAACTGACCCTGCTGGACCCGGCCCTGTCCGGCCTCGTTCTGGGCCCCGCCCGGCGGGAGGGGAAGAGATTGACCGTCCCCTATAAAAACGCCCCCTGGGGACAGGGGCTGTACCTCTCCGCCATGGCGCTGGACGCAAAGGGAAGCGTGAAATACTACGGCGCAGTGACCCGGCTGGAGGCTCCGGCGGGGGAGGCGGTTTTAGATTGCCCGCTCTGCAAGGGGGAAGTGCTGCTGTTTGTCGAGCGGCGGAACGGGGCGAAGCGGACGGACTTTGCCGGCGCGCCGGTCCCCCTGAGGGAGGCATAGCCGGTTTTCGAAATCCGCCGGGCCCGGTGTCACAAGGCCGATCATAGCAAAATATACCAAAAAACCCGCTGGAGCTCCAGCGGGTTTTTTTGGTATCGGTTCGTGTATTACAGGTCCGCCACCGTGACCTCGTGGCCGGTGCGGGGGAGCAGCTTTTGCAGCACGTCCGCCGGAAAGCGTCTTTGGTGCAGTCAATTTTTGAGAAAACAAAGCCTTTATACAGTTCCCGCTCACCAGACAGCTTGAACAGGTCTGAACCTTGACAGATGTTTACCGCTTTGCGGGAAACTGAGCTGCTTTTGCCCTTGACGTCAGGCTCTACCCGCGCCCGGAATCCGTTTTCGTGAGAGATGGGCAGCAGTCGGATATAGGGCCGGCTAAAGCCGCCCGCTATCTGGTTGGAGGACACGCAGATTTGTTTGACCAGTCCCCTCTGGAAGGAGCCCACATTTGTTTGCCTCTAAAGGACTATGCCCGTTGGAGGACAGATTCTCTTGCGGTGCAGTTATTTCAGGTTCTATAATAGCAAGCGTCAAAATTCCCGACAAACGGGCAGGCCAGGGGCAGACCCCTACGGAGGTGCGTAGGGGCCGCCGTCCTCGGCGGCCTGCTGGCAGCAATTATGAGGGGTGCTATAGATTTATTTCTTTCAAATATCCAATACAGGACCGGCTGGCGGCAGGTGGGCCGCTGGTCTTGGGGCGGCAGGCAGATCGAAATCCAAAGAGCGGCCAGTGCCTGGACATTGTAAGTTTTTTTCGATTATTGTGGCAATCTAAGGCTGTTTGCAGGCATTTCCGATGGTCTGCAGCAGGCTTTCCTCCCGGCCGGCGGTATCCTGGGTCAGCTCCCAGATCATAATCCCGCCCAGGTGTTCCCTGGCGTACCGGGTTTTCTCCGCGATGGTATCCACGCCGTTGTAGTAGACTTCCATGCCGTTATACAGAACATGGTCCCGGGCGGAGGCCTCCGGAACAGCGGCCACAATAGTCCCATAGTCCGCCCAGCCGGGCCGGGTATAGAAGGGCACGCCCAGCACCACCTTGTGGGCGGGCAGACCCCGGGTTTCCCTCCAGTAGGTTCCGCAGTCTACGGCAAACTGATATTGGGAGTGCCGCTCCCCGTCTCCGCCGTCGTAGGCCATGACATTGATGAAGTCCACAGCATTCAAAACCGCGTTGGTGTGGGCGGCGGCGTCATAGTAGATATTCCCATCCGCGGTGGCTCCGCTGAGTACCGCCGCCGTCAGGAGCTTGCCCTGAGCGTGGAGCCGCTCAGACAGGGTCAGCATCAGGGCCTCATACCGTCTGGCGCTGTCGCCGTCCACCCGGGGATGCTCCCAGTCCATGTCCACCCCGTCAAAGCCGTATTCCTCGCACATGGCAAGGATGCTTTCTGCCAGCCGCAGGCGTTTGGCGTCGTCCGCGGCGGCCTCCATGAACACATTTTCCAGGGGAACGTCGTTGTAGCTCCAGCCTCCCACCGACAGCAGCACCCTGGCCCCGTTCTCATGGGCGGAACGGATCAGCGTCTCAGCAGCTTCCGGGTTTTCCAGAGCCCGCAGTCCGCCTTCCGCTGTGGGAATGGCAAAGGCATAGCAGACGTGGGTCAGCACGCCGAAGTCCACGGACCGGAGCTTGTCCGGCTTCCAGCTGGGGTAGTAGCCCACCACCTTGAAATCGGTCAGCGCTGTGTCCCTGGGCTCGGAGGCGTCTATGGGAACGCTGCCCACGCCCTCCGGCTGGACCACTTGGCCGTCCAGAATGCCCAGGTCTTCCCATACGTCACTGCCGCCGGGCTGTTCTCCCTGGGTCCACCATTTGGCCCGGTACCGGCGTCCTTGATAACAGACGGTGTCCCCTCCGGTGTAGACGGCGGCGCTGTTCCAGATATCGGCCGGTGATTCGGGCGCAGTGCTGCCGGCAGGTTCCCCTCTGGATGTACCCAGCTCCGAAGGGGGACTTACATCCGGGGCTTCGTCCGAAGCCTCCGCTGAGACGTCAGACCGGCTTTCCCCCTCTTGGCCTGCGGGTATCCGGGCAATATACGACCATATCAAGGAGGACGTCAGCACCCCAAGGAGAAATCCCCCCAGAGCGCAATAGATTCTCTTTTTTCTCTCCATGTCTTTCTTACCTCACCCCCATTGGACTCTATTATAGTCCGGGAAATAGTCTGGCGCAACTGTGAGATGGGGCCGGCGGTCTGGAACCATGGCGCGGCAGACCTTTTCCGCCAGCCGTCTTGCGCACCCGGATTGACGCCGTCTCAGTATCCAGCTATCGTACTGGAGAGCCTGTTGCCAAAATCTGCGCCAATACAGGTATTGGGAGAAGCACATTCTACTCTTGAATGAAACCCTACTCAGCAAACATAACAAATTCAGAACATACGGTGAGCCGGCGGGAGCTCCACAAGAAGAAGATGATTTAGAAGCTGGAGTAAACGATCGAAATTTTGCAGAAGGTAAACTGTACTGCAGCTGCACCACTGCAAGAGAAGTTACAGGAGCCTGCTAAGCTGTATAACCCATCCCCTAAGAACCGTACATATTTGATTGTATCAGCATTCCGGCAAGCGTATCAAAATAGAAATTCCCCTCAGTCTCTGATGCTTCACAGTGACCAAAGGGCACAATATACTTCCAGGACTTTCTGCAAGCTGTTGCGGATATTTTGGTTCATTTGACTCTGGATTTCAGCTTTTGGGCATCGGACGTCCATTTTTATGGGTGATGAATCAATGCCGGGAAGCCAGACAGCACAAGGGTTTCCGGGATAAAATAAGGGCAGGAGTATTGCCCGGTCCAATAAGGCGGTTCAATACTCTAACCCTGGTTAAAAAATTTTTTTATAAAATCCGAAAAAAGGGCTTGCATTATCAAGAAAAGTATGGTAATATACACAGGCTGACATGAGTGAGCACAAGATATCCGGGTGTAGCGCAGTTGGTAGCGCACTTGACTGGGGGTCAAGGGGTCGTGAGTTCAAGTCTCGCCACTCGGACCATTGTAGACAAAGCCTGCGTTTAACGATAGTTATACGCAGGTTTTGCCTTCTCTTGGAGTAATTACACTAAAACCGAGGTTCAAAATTGGCTATAATCACATATTGCAAGTGTTGGTAGGCAGATTTAAGGAGATTGGTTCTCTCTTAAACCTGCTTTTGTTTATGTTTTTAGAAAGTAAGGCTACTATGAAAATTCCATATGGCTATGTTTTAGATGGCGAAAAGATTGTTATCCATAAGGAAAGGGCAGATACTGTCCAAAGCATATTCGAGTATTATCTTGCCGGTGCCAGTTTGGGAAAGATTGTTGACATGCTTTTTGCAAAAGGCATTCCCTCCCCAACAGGGAACTCCAAATGGACTAGGGCAGCCGTGGACAAACTCCTCGCTAACAAAAAATATATTCCAATCGTTGGCATGAAAGTATATTTGGATGCTCAATTTGAAAAGGATCATAGGTGTAATGTGGATTATGAGAAAGTCGGACATCCGAGAAAGACGGCCAGATATCGGTCCCCTCTCTTGAAATGAGCCTGTACAAATTCCGTTCTTTCTGCTATACTTGTAAAAAGAGATTGTGATCATAACTTAGAAAGAAATTAGAGACTACAGAAACCTTTACAAAACTATATTCCTGTACATGAAGTAGATTGTTTCCGATTGTATGATATCATTGATTAAATTGACATACCGATATTCCAGTGAATCTTCTGGATGCAAAACTATAACACATTATATTGGATGCCAAAGCTGAACTTCCAGAACTACCAGCTACTGTAGGTACCTCTTTATTTGTTTGAGTTCCTATGATAAAATAAATTTTATATTTATCAGTGCGGGAGGAAGTTCCATGTCATTAGTTGTTGTCAGTGGAGTATCTGGAGCCGGTAAGAGTACCTTAATTCAGTATGCAATAACACATTTGCAAAATATTTCAAATATTGTTCCTATTACGGATCGACCTCCCCGCATTGGTGAGTCGAATGGAGTGGACAGGTATTTTTTCAGCACACAAAAGATACAAAGCCTAAGAGAAGAAAATCAATTATGTCTTATAAACGAAGTATATTCCCATATATACGGATATTTTGTTCAAGATATTCTATCGCCCAATCTCAAATTTATTGAACTACACCACAGCGTAATTCACCAATTGGATTCGATATGTCCCCACTATTATACAATTTGTGTCCAACCTGTAGATATTTGCACTTTAAGCTATTTTTTGAAAAGAAGAAACACTGAAGATAGTGAAACATTTACACGTCTTCAGTATTTAATGCGGGAGCTGTCGGAAATTAACGAACTAATTGCAACCGGTCAATTTAATTGTATTTTTACCAATGACTATACTGAAAAGTCTAAAACGCGGTTTTTAGAGCAAATTCAGTTGATTATGGAGGGTAGTATTGTATGAACTGGGATAATATAGAGTGGCTAAGATACTATGTCTGGGTCGTCAGGAAAGAAAGCTCCTGGGGGCGCAGTCAATCTCTCCATAATTACAGAAACTATATCCGACTGGAATCCGATGAGCTACGACTTGCTGTGCGCTTAGAAGATTACGTAAATATCCGTGAAGAGTTGGCGGATGTATATATGATGCTTGAATTTTATTGTCAAGAGTTAGTTGATCATCTGCGCTTAGTTCCCAATCATAAAAAGACCGTTGATTTGAAGAAATACGTTATTTCAAGTGACTCTCCTAAATGGGAGGGCACCGGGAAACAAAAGACGAATTCCTTGGCACACCTTAAAAGAGAACTTATAACGCTTGCAAGCTCATATTCGTTTTCGGAAACTGAGTTGTCTGAGGCTTCTTGTATAAAGTTGGTGCGGCGATACCCTTATCTCCTCCCCTATCAACAGATGACCATTGATAGCGAGTATTGGAGTGAAGAGTTCCAGTGGGAAACACAAAAGAATTATTATAAAATGTTGGAGTTTTGCACTTGTTTGACTGAAGGTTGCGAAAATTACCATAAGGCATATGATGGTAGAAATTTTTCTGTTGAAAAAAGTAAATCTGGAAGAAAGTCTTACATCGTCTGTCAGTCTTGCCAAAGTCGAGTTCCACTATCAAAAGCTGTGCTTTTCTATGGGAGCAAACAGGATTACAAGGTTGCACTACGTGCGGTAGTCGAATATATGAACACACAAGAAAAAGAGAGGATATGCGAACAGTATGGCCTTAAACCTAGAATATTGACAAATCTAATCCAACACTGTCAGGATAACCCTGAATTATTTAATTGCATTGCCAAGAGTCGTTATCATTCAGATCAAATTAATGAGACATATGGAGCAACTTCATTTATGCTCAAACCATTTTTCGGGGATGACTGAAAGATGATGGTACATTATGATTTTTTATTATGGGTTTGATAGAGAATTTTTAAATACAATGAACCTCGGAGATAAATCTCCAGAAATATCTAAAAAAATAGAGCAAAAAATTGAAGAGGAACTGAGAAACCTTATTTTCTTGATGCCGTTAGGTGAAAGAATCGTTATTTCTCCCACTTTCCGTTTTGAATCCCCCATTTGCAGACGAATTATCGCACATAATCGCGAGTTTATTGAGAATGGTTATCTTGCCCAGTATATGCGTGAGAACACTGAGATCGAATTCCGAGAAAAGAAAGCGGAGCGCTATGCACAGGCAATGCAATATTGCGATGAGTACCGAATTGCTTATTGTGACAATACTATTTACCAGCAAGTAAATGGCATTTGGATGTATAGGATTCCTAAAAAAGAATCGGTTGGTTTAAGCAGCAGGAAAATGTTTACAATAGAGCTCCAGCGGGTTGGTGCCAACCTAGAAATTCCTCAAACAACTATTGACGAGATTATATCTGTTATTCAGGATATTTCTGATGAGGTCTTCCTTTGGGAAGTCGTAGAGCACGAATTGCTAGAACGGGGTATACCTTGGAAAGTTATTCGAGATCTACGCATCCGCGAAAGAATGAATCAGAGTTACTTGGATGTGTTTAACTCACAAGATATGCAGATTCCGTTTCACTCCATCGTGAATGGCAATTCAACCTCAGGTCACAGTATATATGATATGTGGAAAATTGACTGCATTTTTCGGACGCTGGGAATCAACACTTTCTTATCGTTGCAATCAAATTCGTCTTTATTGAAACTGCATGAGAGCATCGAAATACAAGAGTTTCTCCAGATCATCCGAAACGGACTTTCAAGAGAGAAAAACATCCAAACTATTTGTGAAGACGTACAAAAAGCGGGAAACATTTTAGAAATGGCTTTAAAAATAACCAGTTATGGGGGGATATCTAATATGGAGATTAAGCGCGATATACTGCGTGAGGACACTTTAAAACTGTTACATATCTCTGATTTGCATTTAACTAATTTAGTTGATATGAAGAGACACTTTCAGAGACTAAAAATCGATTTGCATCATCAGCTGAGTCTGAGACGCTTAGATTATTTAATCGTTTCCGGCGATATATGTCATCTTCCGTGTGAAGAACAATACACTATAGCGCTTCAGTTTTTTCGGGATATAATAGCAGAGTTTGGACTGAGCCTTGATAAAGTAATTTTTGTTGTAGGTAACCATGATTGCGATTGGGAACTGTCAAAAAAAGCTTACGATGAAACGACAAAAACTTTTCGCGAGGGGGATTGGATTAGGCGTTTTGAAACTTATAATAAATACTTCTATTTTCCCCTATTTGGGCGGAACTTTTCAATGGAACTTTCTCAACAGATTGAACGATGCCAAGACGATATAAATAAGCTTTATATTGTAGGATTCAATTCTTCTAATAAAATCGACCACATAAATCGAAAAGCATCTTCAATTAACGAAGATGCTCTTTTGGGGGACAATGTGGGTGAGAAGCTAGGAGATGATTATATCAAACTCGCTGTATGGCATCATCCGATTTCAGGTAACGGAGCCATTGAAGACAAGACCTTTATGGATACCTTGGCAATTTTGGGATACGGAGCATGTTTTCATGGCCATATTCATGAGGCAACAAAAGAACATTATGATTTTGACGATTCCCATACTATCAAAATGATTGGAGCGGGCACGTTAGGTGCGCCACAAAAAGGTAGAGGTGACGGTATTCCTCTTCAATACAATTTGATAGAAATCGACCTGCCTCAGCGCGAATTAACTATCCACACCAGAAAGCGTGAAAAAGCAGATGGTGCATGGGTCGCTGATGCTCGCTGGGGCGATAAGAATAAGCCCAAGGCATATTATTCTGTTAAAGTGTAGATTATTACTATAGCTATGGGTAGTGTCAAGAGTTATGCGTAAATTTGTTTGCAGGCTTCGGATAATGAGGTCGACCAACAATAGAGGCATTCTCCGGGGTAGCCTTTAAGTGCTTTATGATAATGTGCTTCCTGTTGCCCACTGTGTACCAGCTACGTGCCGTTGCCTAGCTCAAACCAGCACGAGGACAGAGTTATCATCCGGGAAATAATGCATCATAATGCCGATTCTAATGGGATAGTAAAAAGTAATGGAACATGTGACATCTCGAAACGATTGTGAAAGATACCTCCGGGTACTTGACTTCCTTGATACTGGAGTCTGCAGCCCTGTTTTCTAAAAAATCTTGATGTGACCTCCGCTTTCTGTTTGCTTAAGGTGAGTTGCACGCATTTGACCACAAGCAATACCAATTTCACTGCCCATTGGGACAGAATACCGGAATTTAATCCGTTTGGGATCAACTAATTCTTTAAACTGTGCAACAAACTTGTTTCCATCTACGTCCACATGGCTTGAGGAAATGCTTGTAGGAAACACTGGAGTGAAACGAACAGACGCAGAGGAAAAAGATGACAGGAAATCAGCAAGGCGTTGTGCAGACTGTAACGATGTATTATCGGGTGTTAACATGTAGTTGAACGTTACCTGGGATCCCCGCATCAGCAATGACAGGGAAAACTGCCTAAGATCATTCATTGTCGCTATGGAAGGATGGTCTGGAATAATTTGATGACGCTCTGCATCAGATGAGCCGTGCAGCGAAATAAAATAATGCACGTTGTTAGAAAGTCTTAGCGCATCTTCAAAATTATTGCGAATACCTACTGTTGTAATATAGAAGCGGTCAATTATGTCGGAGAAGTGCTGAACACACCGAGAAACAGAGGTCAAATTCAATAAAGGTTCTCCATGTCCTGAAAAGCTCAAAATATCAATATGCACACCTTTAATTGAACAAATGTTAAGAACATATGAAACAATCTCTATCAACTCTTCCCCTGTCATATTCCGTATGTAGGGGAGGACGGCATGTGTTGTTGCACAAAAATGGCAACCTACAGGACAGCCAACCTGAGATGGCATACAAATATGTGTTCCATTCATTCCGGACCCACAATAGTAGAAAAAAGCTACTTCAATCACCACATCGTCATGTAGCGCCATAAGTAATTTGATACCATTCTCGCATTCTATCCGATTAATTTCGCGAACCATACAAATCTCCTTTCTTAAAGTATCACAGACTTTTTGCTACATCAAGGATGTATGGTATAATGTAGCTGCTAAAAAACGCCACATACAAGGTGGCTATACTATGAACAGTATAACATTTGATGTTGAAAATGAAAAGCGTTTTCCCTCAAGGATTCAAAATTTTTTCAAGGAGTATCAGATCAGCAACATCTTGAAGAACGTACACCCCATACAAAGAAAGAGCAGGGCTTCTCTATTGTTACGCTGATCCATTACCTGTTCTGCCTCATTTCCCGAAACCGCAATATGTTTCTGGACATGCCAGTCGGAAAAGGCACTGGAATTTAGGAAGGGTAACGTATGTTGCATGAAAAAATCCATGCATATTGCCTGTAACCGTTTTACGACCTTGCTTTCCTTCAAAATTATAACCGGCACCATCGAGCCATTAGCTTCAGAGAGTCGAAGGAATGCGTTCATCGTGGATGCTTCCATTTACGAACGCAAGGATTCCGCAAAGGTAGAACTGTTGTGCACAGTTTATGACCATGCTAACAATGCAAGACTCTCCTCCTAATTGAATGTAAATAATACAATAAACAGCTTTGCCATAAGCCTATGTCGACACATCTTTTTTGTCAACGAAAGACATTGTAGACAAAGCCTGTGTTTAACGATAGTTATACGCAGGTTTTGTCCATTCTTGGTAAAATTGCGCTAAAATCGGACCTTAAAATTAGCTACAATTACATATCATAGGTGTCAGCAAGCAGATTTGAGGAGATTGGTTATCTCTCAAACCTGCTTTTATTTATGTTTAAGAAAGGGAATCGATTATGAAACTTCCATATGGTTATGTTTTGGTTGGCGAGGAAATTACCATCCATGAGGCAAGAGCAGATGTTGTCCGCAGTATATTTGAATACTATCTTGTCGGAGCCAGCTTGGGAAAAATTGTTGATATGCTCTTTGCAAAGAGCATTCCCTCCCCAACGGGGAACCCCAAGTGGACCAGGGCAGCCGTGGACAAGCTCCTTGCCAATAAGAAATATATTCCGATTGTTGGTATGAAAGTGTACTTGGATACTCAATTTGAAAAAGATCATCGGTGCAATGTGGATTATGACAAGGCCAGACATCCGAGAAAATCGACCAGATATCAGTCCTCCTCCATAGAATTGGAATAAAGCTGTACAAATCCTGTTCTTTCTGATATACTTTCAGAAAAAGGGAGAATGGGATCATGACAGAGAAAGAAGTCGGTGAACTCTACACACGCTTGGC
>NZ_CANTJS010000020.1 GCF_947654275.1 uncultured Oscillibacter sp.
ATTCCTAATTCCTCATTCCTAATTCCTCATTCCTAATTCCTCATTCCTAATTCCTAATGATTCCTAAGTCCGCCTGTGGCGGGGCCCTCGATGAGCCTGCCGTCCGCCTCGAAGCGGGAGCCGTGGCAGGGGCAGTCCCAGCTGTGTTCCCGGGCGTTGTATTTCAGGGCGCAGCCCATGTGGGGGCAGCGGGGCGCCGTGGGCGTCAGCAGACTGGCCCCGGCCTCCAGAAGGTTGGACGCCAGAGGGAGCCCCGGCATCCGGCGGGAGGGGGAGAACAGGGCGGCCCAGGGATGTTCCCGGCCCTGTACCAGGTCCGCCAGCAGCCGCGCCGCCGTCATGGCGGAGGTCATGCCCCACTTGTTGAAGCCCGTGGCCACAAAAAGCCCCTGCGTCCTCTTGGAATAGGGTCCGATATAGGGCATGCCGTCCAGGGTCATGCAGTCCTGAGCCGCCCAGCGGCACACCTCCCGGGCCCCGGGATAATGGGTCCGGGCGAAGTCCTCCAGCCCGTCCCAGCCCTCCGTCTTTCCGGGGCGGCCGCCTCCGCCCCCCAGCAGCAGGAGGTCTCCCCAGCTCCGGAGGGAGAGGCCCCCCTCCGCCTCGTCCACATACATGCCCCTGGGGAGCGGCGCGCCCTTCAGGGCCAGCACATAGGAACGCTGCTGGTACAGCTTCAGGAAATACCCGCCGTGCTTGTTCAGCATGGGGAAATGGGTGGCAATGATGATGTTCTCCCCCCGGACCGTGCCCCGGCGGGTCCTGACGGAGCCGGGAACCAGCTCCAGAACCCTGGTCCTCTCGTAAATCCGCAGGTCCCGGGCCATTGCCGCCAGAAACTTCAGCGGGTGGAACTGGGCCTGCCGAGGGAAGCGCACCGCCCCCGCCGTGGGAACCGGCAGCTCCGGCGTCTCCGTCACCTCCGCCGGAACCCCCAGCCGGTTCAGCGCCGCCGCCTCCCGCTCCAGCAGGTCCCGGCGGTCCAGGGAATAGACACAGGCGTCCCGCTCCTGAAAGTCACAGTCGATGTCCCGGCAGAGCCGGCGGTATTCCTCCAGGGCCCCCTGCTGGGCCTCCAGATAGAGCCGGGCGGCGTCAAGCCCCTGGGTCCGGATCAGCCGGTCATAGAGCAGGCCGTGCTGGACCGTAAGCTTGGCGGTGGTGTTCCCGGTGGTTCCGCCGCAGAGGGCCGCCGCCTCCAGCAGCACCGCGTCCACTCCCGCCTGCTTGAGATACCAGGCGCACAGAATTCCGGCGATTCCGCCGCCGACGATGACCGCCTCCGCCGCCGCGTCCCCCTCCAGAGACGGAAACCGGGGCAGGGCCCCTTCCCTTTGCCAGATGGAAGTCTGTTCCATCCAGATCACCTCCTGACGGTCAGTATGCGCATTCGGCCGGAAATTATAGGCGGGGGAGGCCGCCGCCCCCCGCTGGCGGAAACGCGTAAAAGCGCCTTTCTGACCCGGTGATTCTATGGCGGAATATCAAAAAAATAGTAAAACCGCCATTTTTCAGGGATGAAAGGATTGACTTTCTCCCTCCGGTCCGCTATGATAAAGAATGCTTTCGCCCGGGGCGGCCGCGCCTCAGGCCTTTATTTACAAGAAGAGGAGAGAAAAACAATCGTATGGATTCGAAAAAACGGGAGCGCTTTCAATCCCGGCTGGGCTTTCTGCTGGTAAGCGCCGGCTGCGCCATAGGCATCGGCAACGTGTGGAAATTCCCCTATGTGGCGGGGCAGAACGGCGGCGGCGTCTTTGTTCTGTTTTACCTGCTGTTTCTGATTATCATGGGCGTACCGGTGCTGACCATGGAGCTGGCGGTGGGCCGGGCCAGCCGGAAGAGCGCCGTGCCGGGCTACAAGGCCCTGGAGCCGGCGGGCAGCAGGTGGCACGTTCACGGCTGGTTCTGCATCGCGGGCTGCTATCTGCTGATGATGTTCTACACCACCGTCTCCGGCTGGATGCTGGGCTATTTCTTCAAGTTTGCCGCCGGAACCTTCACCGGTCTCCCGGGGGACGCCGTGGACGCGGTGTTCTTTGACATGCTGGCCAACCCCTGGGAGATGACCGCCTGGATGGTGCTGACGGTGGTCGTGGGCTTCCTGGTGGTGAGCTTCGGCCTGCAAAAGGGTCTGGAGCGCATCACCAAGGTGATGATGCTGGGCCTGCTGGTCCTCATCGCCGTGCTGGCGGTCCACAGCCTGATTCTGCCCGGCGGTCTGGAGGGCGTGAAGTTCTACCTCCTGCCGGACTTCCAGCGGGCGGCGGAGGTGGGCCTGGGCCACGTGGCCACCGCAGCCATGAATCAGGCCTTCTTCACCCTGAGCCTCGGCATCGCCGCCATGGAAATCTTCGGCAGCTACATGAGCCGGGACAACACCCTCACCAGCGAGGCGGTGCGCATCTGCTCTCTGGACACCTTCGTGGCTCTGGCGTCGGGTCTCATCATCTTCCCCGCCTGCTTCTCCTTCGGCGTGGAGCCGGACCAGGGTCCCACCCTGATTTTCATGATTCTGCCCAAGGTGTTCATCAACATGGCCGGCGGCCGCCTCTGGGGAACGCTGTTCTTCCTGTTCATGACCTTTGCCAGCTTCTCCACAGTCATCGCCGTGTTTGAGAACCTCCAGGCCAACTGCATCGACAACTTCGGCTGGTCCCGGAGGAAGGCCGCCCTGTTCAACGGCGTTTTCATGCTGCTGGCCAGCATGCCCTGCGTCCTGGGCTATAACCTCTGGTACTTCGAGCTGACCCTGCCCAACGGCTCCGTGGGTCAGGTGCTGGACATCGAGGACTTCCTGGTGAGCAACCTCCTCCTGCCTCTGGGCTCTCTGGTGTATGTGCTGTTCTGCGTCACCAAATGGGGCTGGGGCTGGGACAAGTACCTGGCGGAGGCCAACGCCGGCCAGGGCCTGAACATGCCCAGAGGGCTGAAGCCCTACTTCCAGTTTGTCCTGCCGGTTCTGGTGCTGGTCATTCTGGTGATGGGCCTGCTGTGAGTCAGGAATGGGGAACCAAGACGCTGAGCGCACCCCGCTCAGCGGCTCATCCCCGTAAAAAAATCAGTCATTCCCGCAAGAAATCAGGGGACGCCGGGTGTCCGGCGTCCCCTGATTTTTTTGATTTTTTCTGCCGCCCAAGCCCGGCATATGGCTTCCGTTTCTGCACGCCGGGGCGGAACCGCCGCGGCGGCCATGCCCTTCAAAACAGCCGGACCACCCACGCCTCCGGCACGCTCTCCCGGATAATCCGCCGGTTCAGGTTGTACCAGCTTTCGCACTTGTCCAGAATGATGGCGTCGGCTGTGACCACGCCGGGCAGGCCGTAGAGGCGGCGGTCCACCTGGGGGTCCAGCTCCACACGCACCTCCGTGCTCCGGCCCTCGGCCCGCTCCAGCAGCAGCGCCCGGAGCCGTCCGGAATTGGAAACCTGCCGGTCCAGAAGGATCTCCGCCCTCCGGACCCCCAGCCCCTCCAGCCGGTCCAGCAGCAGGTCCGCCGCCCTCAGCGTCTTGTCCACAACGCGGTAGGTCCCCCGGAGCCCCGCCAGGTCCCGGATTGTGCCGTCCATGCCCTCCAGCAGAAGGGAGCCCGACAGGGCCACCTCCAGTGTGATGATGGTGTTGAATCCGTCCAGAATCAGAACCTCCGGCGGCTCCGCCAGCTCCCTGTTCCGCCGGGCCTCCAGCGCGGCGTCTGCGGAGACCACCCGGGCCAGGGCCAGCCGCTGGCGCTCGCTGAGAAGATGGTGGTTGCAGATGAATGTGGAGGCGGATTTCAGCTCGTAGCCCCGGTTCAGAAGAAAACGCAGCTCCTCCATCGCGCCCCGCAGAACCGTCTGCCCCCTGGGGCCGAAGGCCTCCGCGTCCCTGGGCTCATACCCCCGTCTGACAATTTCCACAATGGCCCTCCCCGCCGCCCCATGGGGCGTTTTTCTTCATCATACGCCTGCGTCAGAAGAAATACAAGAGGGGCATGTCCCCGGGCGCGTCCGTTCACGCATTTTATAGCAGGATTCCATACAAGGGAGGGGCTCTGTCCCCTCCCGTTCTTCCTCCATGCTTTCAGGAAACGGGGCGGGCGCTGTCCCACCCCGTTTTTCGGAAGCGCCAGACTTCCGGCAGACGGGCCACCCCCCAGCCCCTGCATAAAATCTCCCAACGGGACAGCCAAAAAAAGAGAAACCCCGGCGGGTTTCTCTCAGAGCCTGTTTAAAATCTCAACGTGTGCGTATTGGCGAGGGGATTTTTTGTCCTGCAAGGCAAAAATCCGCAGGCATCCTGACGGATGGCAAGGATTTTTAACGCAGTCAGGGCGGAAAATACACTGTCAAGACGTGTGCGGGGAGATTTTAAACAGGCTCTCAGGGCCTTCGTTCTTCCGGCCATTCTCCGGGCGGCCTCTTCCGCGGCCCCCGGCTCAGCTCTCCGCCTTCCCGGTCAGGCGCTCATAGCGCTCAATCTTCCGGTTGAGCCGGTCCAGGGAGCGCCGCATGTCCTCCATCCGCTCCATCAGCTGCCGCCGCTGTTCCATCAGCAGCTCCTTCCGGGCCTCCGCCGTTTCGTCCCCCTGCTGGAAGAGGCTGCTGTACTCAATCAGGGCCTCGATGCGCACCCCGGCGGAGCGCATGCACTTCATCAGCTCCACCCAGCCGCAGGCGGCCTCGTCGTAGTCCCGGACGCCGCTTTTCTTCCGGGGCACCGGGGGAATGATGCCCACCCGCTCATAGTACCGCAGCGTGTCCGGCGTCAGTCCGTATTTCTCGCTTACTTCCTTGATGGTCATGGCTCCGATTCCTTTCCCTTTTCCGCCGCTTCCCAGAAGAGCCGGAGACCCGTCTCCGGCTGCATCCGGACACCGGCGCGCTTCTTTCTCAGGACGCGGCCAAAGCCGGCATTTTCCATGGTCACGCCTTCTTTTCTCCAGCATACTCCCTGGAGCCCCCTCCAAGTCAAGTCCTTTTTCCGTTTTTTCTGATATAGGCATATCCGTTCACACAGTTTGCCAAAAAGAAGCCCAGGGGACGCCGTCCTGCCCCGCAAAGCCGGACAGAGCCTGACCCCCGCCGCCTTCCGGGCCCTCCGCCCTGTCCGAAGCGGCAAAAGCACCCCGCCGGGAAATCCCCGGCAGGGTGTTTTTTCTTCCTTTCAGTCCTCCGGCGGCACCGCCAGCTGAAAGCTCTCCCAGGTGTGTTCCTCCACCGCCGCCCAGGTGTGACCGGCCCGCTCACACTCCGCCCAGGTGAGGTAGCGGAAATAGAATTCCACCTCCAGGTGGCAGGGCAGGATATCCAAAATAATTTTCCGAATCTGCCCGAACTCCGGGGGCTCCCCTGCCGTCTCCGGGAAGATGACCCGCAGCTTCTGTCCCCCCATCTCAATGGCCCTGGCCCGGATGCCGCAGCCCCGGATGGCGCTGTCGATGGCCCCGGGGGTCAGGCTGTCCCCGGCGATGCCCATGAGGGCGGCAATGGCCGCCCGCCGGGCCTCCGGCGTAAACGCCGCCGGCCTGCGGGCAAAGAGGGCTTCCCGGCGGCGGAGGCCCTCGTCCTCCGCCGTGGCGGTCAGGCCCTCCCGCTCCGCCCGGTCCAGCCGCCCGGCGGCGGCGTCCAGACCCCGGCCCAGGGCGCAGAGCTCCGCCCCGCTGACGGACCTTGGCGACAGGTCATAGACCCCCAGGGGCTCCAGCAGTCTTTTCAGGCACTCTTCATACATCCGCCCCGTCCTCCATGGCCGTCACCGTCAGCGTCCCCAGCACCGGCAGCACGGCGTCGTCCGCCGGCAGGTCCTCCCCGGGGGCGGTGATGCGGTAGTTCTCCACGTCCTCCAGGGCGTAGATGCGGTTTCCCAGGTCCGCCAGGCGCACCGGCCGGCCCAGAAGGCGGCCGCCGAAATAGTCTGCCGCCGCCTTGCTCACCGCCTCCAGAACCGCCTCCCGGTCCGCCCCCTCCCTGGGGGCCGCGGCCACGCAGACGTCCACCGTCCGGACCCGGGGTGCTTTCACCTCCACGTCCACGGCGATCTCCCGCTTTTCCCGGAACACCCCGTTCAGCTCCTCCAGCAGCTCCTGAGAGGGCAGTCCGTTCTCCCCGGCGACGTAGACGTCCACGGTCCCGATGCCCCGGGCCCGGCCCACGGCCCGGGCCGCCGTCACCCCGGGCCGGCTCATGGCCGTCTCCTCATACCAGGCGGCATTGGCCCCGTTGGGCAGCCGCCGGTAGCTCTCCAAAATCCGGGCCCGGAAGGCCCCGTCGCTCTCCTCATCCGCGCCGCCGGTGAAGGCGCCGGGATTGGTCACCGCCGTGACGGCCATGGGGCAGGCCGTCAAAAACCGCACCGCTCCCGGCGCGGCATTGCCGCCTGTTCCGGGCTCCAGGGCCTCCGCCGCCGCGTCGGCGTACCGCTCCCCCGCCCTCAGTGTGACGGCCCCGGTGGTCTGAAAGCGAACCTCTCCCGCCGTCATGCACACCGTCCCCGCCGGAATGGCCACGTCCGCCATAGGCGGGCTCTCCACAGAGAACCGCAGCACCCCCGCCGCCCGGGCGGCGGGCACCCGCCTCAGCCCCCGCATGTCCCCGTGCCGGTCCAGATAGATTCCCTGAGCCGTCTGGGGAAAGCTCTGGTCCAGCACCCAGTCCGCCTGCATCTCCAGCGCCTGGAGCTCCGCCGCCGCAGCCCACAGCCGCACCGCCAGATCACAGCCCGCCTCCGGCCGGAAGCCCGCCCGCTCTCCAAAGGCCGCCAGAAGCGATTCATAGATTTCCTCTGTGCTTCTCATCCGTCCTCCCCCCTCACGGCAGCACCTCCACCGTCACCGGCAGAATGCCGCCCTCATACCTCAGTTCTGCCGTCACCTGTCCCCCGGGCCCCAGCGTCACGTTCTCCACCGTCACCGCCTCCTCCTCCAGGGCCTCGGCGGCGTACTGCCGGGCGGCGGCGGGGCGGGCGGCGGCAGGCAGCCGCCCCAGCTCCCCCAGGCGGCTCCCCAGGGTCTCCCAGAAGGGGAAGCTCCCCCGCCGGGCCGTCAGCCGGAACAGCACCCGCTGCAAAAGCGCCTCCCGCCCCTCCAGGCGGCACAGGCCCCCTGCGCCGTCGGGGACATAGTCCCCGTCTTTCAGCTTCAGTTCCATATCCCCTTCCCCCTTATCCGCAGTAGCAGGGCCGGTAAGGCTCGCCGTTAATCAGCAGCTGTCCGTGAATGGACACGGTTCCGCCCCGGAGCTCCAGGGTCCCGTCCCGCCGCAGGCGGACCTGCGTATCGCCGGGACCGTAAACGCAGACCTCGCCGGGCAGCAGTCCGGCGGGAGGCGTCTGCTTCGCCCCCGCTACGCACTGCTCTTCCCCGCCGGGGCCGCCCTTGATGACCAGCACCTCCGCCCCGTTTCCCGGCAGCCAGGCATAGCCGCCGGGGCCGTAGACCGGCAGGGACCGGACCTCCCCCCGGGTCACAACACCCACGCTGTTCCCCGCGATGGTGGTGACCCCCAGATCCGCGTCGGTGGTGGCCGTCTCCGGCTTCATCTGTTTCGATAGCCACATGCTTCCACTCCTTCCTTTTTCAGCGTCAGCGCCGACACCGCCCCGTCCCGGGCGGAAAAAGAGTCCTCCGTCTCCGCCACCCGGAAGGTCCCCCGGAGCCCCAGCCGCCCCAGGTCCAGTTCTACCCGGTCCCCCGGCTCCGCCGGAAAGCTCCCCGGCAGCGTCACCACCGCGCTCCATTCCTCCTCCCGGGACCGCCGGATCTGATAGTCCCCGGTGTAGCGCATGGCGTCCCAGGTGCTCTGTCCCGGCGTGTAGATGACCCGGCGGCACTGGCCGCCCTTGGCGATCAGCTCCGGATTTTTCACGGAGTAGGAGGCGTTCCGGGTCTTGTCAATGACCAGGGCCTCCGTCAGCACGCCGTAGTGGTCTTCCCGCAGGACGCACCGCAGCACCGGGTCCCCGTCTCCGATGGCCAGCCGCCGCCCGGGCCGCTCCGGAGCCGCCAGCAGAAGGCCCTCCCCGCTGAACCGGGGCGAGAAGTCCCCATAGGTCCGGCAGAAGCCCTCCAGAGCCTTCCACTGGCTGGTTCCCGCCGCCACGGTGTAAACCGAGTCCGCCCGCAGAGGGGCAATCTCCCCGCTCTTCACGCCGTAGGGGGTCACGTGCCGCCGCACGATCTCCTCCAGAGTGGCGTGCTCATAGGTGACGGGCCGGGACTCATTATCCAGCAGCCGGGCGGCGTAGCCCCGGCCTGTCAGGGAGGCGGTGAGGCCGGCCGGCCCCAGCTCCACGGTGTATTCGTCCGCCACCCCCCGCAGCATCACCCTGCCGCCCTCCCGGGCCGTGAAGCCCGCGGCCTTTTCCAGCACCGGCAGCATGTCCTTTTCATAGAGAAAGGTCACGGAAAAGCTGTCGCAGGGCACGGAGCCGGTGCGGACAACGCTCCAGCGGAGCAGCGCCGGCAGCTCATAAACATGGTGGTCCGCCGTGTAGACGGTTCCCGTCATGGAATCGCCACCTCCTCCCCCGGGTAGATCAGATTCGGGTTCTTGATCTGTGGATTGGCCGCTTTCAGCGCCGCCAGCGTCACGCCGTAGCGCCGGGCAATGCCCCACAGGGTGTCCCCTTTCTTCACGGTGTGCCGGAGGGCCCCCGCCTCCCCGGCCTGACCGCTCTCCGGCGCGCCGCTCTCCTGAATCTCCCGCAGTCCCCCGCCGTATCCGCCCCAGTCCTCCCAGAACTCGAAGCGGTAGCGCACATAGTCCGGCAGAGGCTGTTCCGCCGCCTCCAGCGCCGTGAAATAGGCCCGTTCCGTCTGCCACACCGGATGGACCAGCAGCCCCGGCCCCTCCTGGCGGAACACCGCCGCCAGCTCCCGAAACCGCTCATAGGCCCCCGGCCCGGCAAAGGTCCCCTCTCCCCGCAGCACCCGGCAGGCCCTGCCCAGGTCCTGGAGCACGCAGCCCCCGAAGGGTGCCTGATGGACGGCAATCCGCCGCCGGTACTCCACCGTATAGACCTCCGGATTGTGGGGCCAGGTGAAGTCCTTAAACCGCATGGGCGTCAGCCGCACGCCCCTCCCCCCTTTTCTCTCAGCTCATCAGATGTCAATAAATGGCAAAGCCTCCGTCATACCGCCGGGCATCCCGCTGGACGGCCAGGGAGATGGCCCTTGCCGCCTCCCGCTCCGCCTCTCCGCCTCCGGAGAGGCGTCCCTCCTCCGCCCGGAGCACGGGGGACAACCATTGTTCCCCCGCCTCCCGGGGTCCGGCGGAGGACCGGAGCCCGGCGGCAAAAAACCGGACGTCCCCCGGCGTCTCCGGGCCGAACTCCTCCGGCCGGAGCAGAACGGCCTGTCCCGTCTCCGTCCCGCTCTCTGCCGTTCCCTTCTCCGCCGTCCCGTTTTTCGCCGCCACGTTCCTCGCCGTCCCGTTCCTCGCCGCCACGTTCCTCGCCGTCTCGTTCTCCGCCGTTTCCGTTGGGGGAGCGCCTGTCCCTCCGCCCCCCGTCCCGGACTCCGTCCGGAGAAAAAACCATCCCCCCTCCGCCCTCCGGACCGCGGTCAGGCCGGCGGCCTCCCCCTCAGCCGCCGGGGTTCGGAGCGTCCCGGCCTGCCGGCCTCCGCCCGCCCAGGCCGCCCCTTGTTCCTGCCTGCCGCCGCCGGGGGACCGGAGGGAGGATTCCTCCTCTTTCTCCCCCAGCAGCAGCGCCGCCAGGGCAGCCCGCTGCCGCTCCAGCTCCCAGCCCGCGTAGTCCATGGCCCTCACGCTCCTTCCAGCACCCGGAAGCGCGCCGGGTCAAATTCGGGATTCTTTTCCTCTGCCTCCGTCTCCGGCCCGGGGGCCCCGCCCCCCTCCGACAGACGCCGCAGCAGCCGTTCCATCTCCCGGCCCGTCAGGTCCGCCAGGGCCTCGTCCTCGCTGCCGTAGACCCGCTTCCCCTGGAACCGGCAGGCCTCCATGAGGATGCGCACGTTGCACAGCAGCACCCGTTCCAGGGGGTCCTCGATGCCCCTGGTCTCTCTCCACAGCTCCAGCAGACGGCCTGCCGTCAGCCCTCTCAGCTCGTCCATCTCTCTCATGCCGTGGTCTCGATCCGCTTGGCCGCCACCACGGTGACCTTCTCCGCCACCATGGCGTTAAGCTGGCCTTCCTCCCGCACGGCGCTCCACTGGCAGCCGCTGTAGATGACGCGCCGGTCCGGCTTGCAGATGACCAGGGAGAAGTCCGCCAGGTCATAGAAGTTGATGCCGTCGGATACGGCGCTGTCCGTGGCGTAGAGCCGGGTCAGCTCCAGGGTGTACTGCTTCTGTCCCTCGATGGTGGCCACCGGCTCGCTCTCGCCGAAGGCCTCCACGCTCTGGGAGGATTTTGTGGCCCGGGCGGTGTAACTCTGCACCACCGCCACCTTTTTCCCGTCCATCTCCAGATAGATGTCCGCGCTGGTGGGAAATCCCGTCATAGTCCGTCCTCCTTAAATCGTGATGTGTACCGTCAGGTGGATTTGATTCAGCCCGTGGGCCACGGAAAAACCGAACTCCACCAGGCACACCGTGGGGTCCTCCTCCGAGGGGCATACCGTCACCCCGTCATAGCCGTCGATGATTTCCGCCGCCAGCTTCCGTTCCAGCTCCACGATGACCTGGGAGCGGATGGCCGCCCGGCCCCTGGCGTTGTTCTTGCCCCGGACGAACTTGCTCCGCAGAGCCGCCCGCACCGCCGGAATCACGTCGTCCGCCACCAGAATGGTGGTCAGCTCCCTCCAGGAGGCGTCGGGCCCGCCGCCGCTGACGGTCCGGGTGGTGATGCCCCGCACCGGGGACACCGCGCCCCCCACGCACTCCAGCGGGGTCACGCCGCCCCGGACCAGCAGGTCAATCTGGTTGTCGTCATAGTCCTCGCTGAGGCCGCAGAGCCCCCGGATTTCCGCGCCGTTCAGGGGGACCGCCGGGTCCCCCGACGCGGCGATCACCGCCGCGGCCGCCGCCGCGGCGAACACGCCGGGGAGCCGGTTTCCCCCGCTGTCCAGGGCGTCGGGCCCCACCAGAACCACCCGCTCACTGTTCAGCTCCTTTGCCCGCCGGATCAGCTCCTCCACGCTGTCGCCGTCGCCGCCCACCACGGCGATGCGCTCCCGCCGGGCGGCGGAGGCGCTCTCCACCGCCGTCCGCAGCGCCTGCTGCACCTCTGTCTGGGCGCTGTCGCAGACGACGATCTGAACGTCCTTCTTCTCCAGGGCGTCAAAGGTCTCCTGATAGTCCTCAAGACTCCCTCCGTCCGCCACCCGGACCGCCGTCACCGCTCCGGCCCCGGCGGTGAACAGCAGCCGCAGCAGGGTGCTCATGCTCTGGTCCTCGCCGAAGACGGACACGCCTGCGGCATAGCCCGTCACCGTCACCGGCACGCCCACGTCTCCCCGGGCGGCCCGGGCCGCCACGCCGACGGTTCTGGCCGCCCTTCCTCCGGAGACCGCCGCCGAGGTGTCATATACGGAATAGACCCCCGGCCTCTCATGCACCATTTTCTTCAAGCTCTCAAAACCCCTTTCAGTTGAAAGTCCAAAAATACCCCTCCGTCCTCCTCCGCCTGGGCCAGGAACAGCGCCTCACAGCCCAGCTGCCCCCGCCGGAGGAACATCCCCGTCGTCTTTTCCCAGGTCAGGCCCTCCCAGCGGAGCTCGCCGGGCCGGATGCCCTCAGGCAGACCCTCCAGCAGAGCGGAGGCGGCGGCTTCCGTTCCCGCCTCGCAGTCCGCCGCCCGCTCCGCCCGGAGCTCCACGGTGACAGCGCCTGTCAGGCGCTTTCCGTAGAGCTCATGGGTCCTGCCGCTGCCGTCCCGCCGCTCTCCCAGATAGCCGCAGAAGCCCAGGGCCTTTCCCTCGGCGGCGCCTACGGCCACCGTGGCCACAGCCCCCGGATACCTCCCCGCCGCCCGGTCGGGAAAAGCGGCCTCCGCCGTCAGTCCCGCCTGCCCCAGCGCTTTTATCACCGCGTCCCGGATTTGTGTCAGTTCCCGCATACCGTTTCCCTCTCCCGTTCCAGCACGGCCCGCCAGTGGCTCAGCGCCCCGCCGATGTACAGGGGCCGTCCGCTCCGGACCCGGAACGCCGTCCCGTTCCAGACCACCGTGTCCCCGGTCTCCGCCGCCGCCCGGCCCAGATAGAGCCACAGCCGCCCGTCCAGCCGTCCCAGAGGGGTTTCCGCCTCCGGGCAGCTCTCGTCCCGCTCCCGCACCGGCTGGATGAAGGCCTGGACGGTCTGCCGCCGTCCCTCCCGGCACAGCTCCGCTGTCTGGCCCCATCGCTCCAGAATGGCCTCCACCTGTCCCGTCATCCCCGGACCCCCTTCAAAAACAGGTCTCCCGGCGAAACGTAGGGGGACATCAGCCGTTCCGCCGTCCGCTCCAGACTCCGGGCGGCGGCCTGCCGCTCCCCTCCCCCCGGGCCCCTGACGGAGATGTCCCCGGCGGTGAAGGATACGGCGGCGGTCCCCTGTCCCGCCGTGAAGCCGGCGGCGGCGGTGCAGGCGGCGGCGCAGAGAAAGGCCGGCTCGCAGTCCTCCGCCGTCGTCCCCCGGGGCAGGCGGCTCTCCCAGCAGGCCTGAGCCGCGGCGCAGAGCAGCGCCAGCGCCGGCAGGTCCGCCTCCCCGGCCCTGGACAGAGTCCGGGCCATTTCCAAAATGCGCTCCTCCATCACGACAGCGACAGCACCTTGGAGGCCCCGGGGAACAGCTTGGCGAAGCCGGAGATGGAGGTAATGGCCGCCCGCTCCAGCTGCCGGTCGATGAGCTTGTCGTACTCCACCAGGATTTCACTGCCCGAAACCTGCTCCAGGGCATAGTGCTTGTCCAGCCCGATGAGGGTGCCCGCCGGCATGGCGGAGGAGCGCAGCAGCCGGGCTCCCAGGGGGGTGGTCAGCGCCCCGGTGCCCTGGAAGTTCAGCCCCGTCAGGGGGTTCTGGAACTCCGGCAGCTTCAGCATGGCCAGCATCATGTCCCCGCTCACCAGCAGCGTATTCATGGAATAGGGGTCGAAGCGGCTCCAGAAATCCAGAAGCGCCTCATAGCTCAGCGTCTTGCCCGCCGGGCGAATCACCTCCGCCGGGTTCTGGTTGCCGTCGCCGTTCCGCAGCACCTCAATGGCGTCCTGGAGATGCATCCGCCCGATGTACGCGCCGATCTGCCGCAGCATCACGGAGAAGAGGTCCAGCCGCTGAAAGCGGATGGCCTCATAGGAGGCCACCAGCATCCGCCCCCGCTTGTGGAGCCGCACCAGGTTCTCCTGGGTCCGCAGGGTGGTCCTGGGAATCTGGGCCCCCTCCTCCACCCGGCGGAGCTGTTTTTCCTCCTCGGTGGGGACGGAGGCGATGGACCGGTAATCCATCCCGTCAAACCGGGTGGTCACGGCGGTGATGTGGGGCAGGATGCCCTCCTCCTCCAGTCCCTGGCGCACCACCCGGGACACGAACTCGGGGAACAGCACGGCGGACTCGGTGGTGTGGAAAAACTTCTCCACCTGGTCGCTCCCCGGCCCCTTCACATGGATGTCAAAGCGCTTCAGCTGCCGCTGAAAGGCGTCCATTCCCTCCAGCGGGGTGCCCTGATAGGCCTCGCTGGGGTCCAGCTCCTCCAGCGTCCGGGCGAAGCTGCATCCGCTGCGGCCATACATGCCCTTTTCCAGTTTCACGTTCTCATAATGATAGCTCATATATGCGTCCCTCCTCACAGTACAAAGGTCACGGTTTCGCCGTCCGTGTCCGCCACCAGATACTTCCGTCCGCTGTCCGCGGCCTGGACGCCGCCCCTGCCGTCGGCGGCCAGACCGGTCCAGCCCAGGGCCGGCGCGGTTCCCGTAAAGGCCGCTGTCACCATGCCCCCCAGGGCCACGGCGCAGGCCCTGCCGTCCCGGCCCGCCGTCAGGGCCACGCCGCAGAAGTCCTCCCCGGCGGCGCAGGGCGCCACGGTGCCGCCGCCGCTGATTTTCACCACCTGTCCCGCCTGCACGCCGTCGCAGGCGAAGGTGGCCGACCACTGCCCGATTCCCTCAAATGAATGATTTCCGCTCATGCTCGTCCTCCTTTTCCGTCTTCTCTGATCTATCCTCTATCCCAACGGCTCCGCCGCCGCTGTGACCAAACCTCTGCCCCGGAGGGCATTCCAGGCCCTCGGACCGTCGCTTCCCCTCCGATTAAACCAGAAACGCCTCGTCCCTCTCCCGCTCCGCCGGCTCCCGCCGCCGCAGCTGAGGGGGCACGGGGAAGCGCCGGGCCGCCCGTATCTCAAAGGCCTTCTTCAGCTCCAGCAGCTCCGGTTCCTCCATTCGCTCCGCCGCCCCGGCGAAGACCCGGCCCTCCGGCCCGTCGTCCGCCAGCATGGCCAGGCGCGCCACCTCCCGCCGCAGCTCCCGGAGGTATTTCCGTCCCAGCTCCGCCTGCTTTTGCAGAAGGAGGTCCCCCTCCCCCGCCTGACGGAAGCGCTTCAGCACCCCCGCGCCCCTCTGAGCGGGCACCGCCACGAAAGACCACTCATAGGCGTCCCTGGGTTCTCTCAGCTCGAAGTAGCACAGCTTCCCACCGTAGACCTGCCCCCGCACGTGCCGGCAGCTTCCGTCTTCAGCGCCGCAGACGGAACAGACGCTTCTGCCCATGCTGCATCCAACGCTGACCTCCTTTTTGATGCCCCCCTCGATTTCAGCGATGAGGTCCGCGTTTTTCTCCGTCCGCAGCAGATAGGCCCAGCCCTTCAGCCAGCGGCAGCCGTCCCCCGCCGCCGTGGCCCTGGCCGGTTCCTCCACCACCTCGGTCCGGTAGATGCGGGCCGCCTGGCCTCGGGCGGTCCACTGATGGTCAAAGATGCCGCTCTTTCCCAGCAGCAGCCGCCCCAGTCCTTCCAGAGCCTCCCCGTCGAAGCGCTCATAATCCCGGTCCACCTCGTTGTCGCACAGGCGCAGGGTGAAGGTGTAAACCTGTTCCGGCTTCAGCTCCGCCCTGGCCAGGCGGTTGATCTGTTCCATGTCCTCTCTTGTCACGTCCGCCATATCCGTCCCCCTCTTTCTCACGTTTTTCCCGTTTTCCCTTTCAGCTGTTCGGCCTCTTCCGGTCGGAGTCTCAAAGCGCCTCCGCCCGGTCGTTCTCCAGCTTCAGCTTCCTGGCCTGCTCCCGGTAGAGCGCCGCCCGGGCCTCCTCCACCTGGTCCTGCAGATTGATGTCGTCCCATACCGCCTCAAATCCGCAGGCATAGCCGTGCATCCGCAGCCACAGCCGGCAGACCCGTTCCACCGCCGGCGTCAGGGTCCGGCGGATGGCGGTGATTTCCGTGGTCAGCAGGTCCGCCTGCTGGGCGCTCATGCGCTCGGTGGAATTCCAGCTCAGCCCCAGCATAAAGGGCGGGATGCCGGTTTTGGACACGATCTGCTCCAGAATCTGCCGCACCGGTATCTGACTGTCCAGCAGAGGGGCGTCTGCGCCGATGACCTTGATGTCCACGTCCCCCACGGCCACGAAGTCCCGGACGCTGCCGTTCCTGGTGTCCTCCATGGCCCGGGACCACTCCCCGGCCAGCATCCGCCCCCGCTGGGCGGCGTCGCCCTCGCTGTTTCTGCACGTCACGGCAAAGCGCATGTTTCCGCAGCGCTCCCAGTTGACGCCGACGGTGTGGTAGATTTTCATCAGGATATCCGCCATGAAGGGCAGAGACCGCAGCAGCGACACGCCGCAGGGGTTCCCCGTCTCCGGGTTCAGCGGCGTGAACAGCAGCAGATTCTGATAGGGCAGCGCCTCCATCTGCCCCGTCTCGCCGGGTCCGCAGATGGTGAAGTCCAGGGGGCTGTCCCCCTCCCGAATCTCGATGTCCTCCACCCGCCCGCAAACCAGGGCGGCGATGTCCCGGTTTCCCGCCGCCGGCACGATTTCCCCGATGGCCCGCCCGCAGGTCAGCAGAGCGTCCAGGTAGCAGTCCAGAAAGGCGTTGATTCCCGCCTGTCCCCGTCCCGCCGGAACGGTCCGCAGAAACTCGTTCAGCTCCGCTTCCGCCTGCCGGTCGCCGCACGCCGCCCTCACGCCTCCGGTCATGCGGATGAGCTTGTAGACGGCGGCGTCTACCACCGGCACCGCCTCCCGCACCGCCCGGTAGAGGCGGATTTCCCCCCGGCTCAGGGGCCCGTAGTCCCGCAGCAGCCCAAAGGGGTGGCGGCTGTTCTCCCGCAGCTGAGCGGCGGCGGCCCTTGGCTCCTGCCGTTTTTTCAGCCAGCGCACCGTTTTCTCATCTCCTTTCTGTTCTCCCTCACACGAACCACCGGGCTTCCTCTCCCGTCCGCTCCACGCTGGCGGCGGCGAAGCCGCCCCGGCCCTCTCCCGCCATGTCCATGGCGAAGTAGCGCAGCTCGTCCATGGCGTGGTCGTCCCGCTTCCTGGGGGTGTCCCGGTCCCCCCGCTCGTCCCAGCTGTACAGGCTGATTTCCCGCAGACAGTCCCGGCAGCCCCGGCAGATGACCAGCCGCCGCCGTCTCAGAAGGTCCGCCGTCACCCGGATGCCGTCGGCCACGTCGTTGCTGGCCCGGACCACGGTGAAGCCCCGCCGCCGCAGCGTCTCGATGAAGCTGGCCGCCGAGGGGTCCGCGATGACCCGCCGGATGCTCCGCCCCGCCGCCAGCTTCTGGAGCTCGTCGGCATATTCCTCGTCGGTCTTCTGCTGTCCGGCCCTCCGGGAATCGTAATAGTATTCCGCCGTCCGGTACCACACGCCGTCCCGCAGTCCCCACAGTCCGAAGGACGCGGGATTCACCGTCCCGTAGTCCACGGAGATGCGCCACTCCTCAAAGGGCCCTTCCGGCGGGTCCTCCGCGTCCCGCGCCGGGTTGAAGAAGTCGTAGACAAGTCCCTGGGCGGCGCACCACTCCCCCAGCACAAACCGCCGGTAGAAGGTCCCGGAATAGGCCCGCTGATAGCGCCGGCGCACCCGGTCCGACAGAGAGGGGTTGTCCTCCATGGTGAAGTGGAGCCGCAGAGCCCGGCGCTCCTCCGCCTTCAAAATCCACTCCTGATAAAACCAGTGCCCCGGCCCATCCGGATTGCAACTAAACCAAAGCCGGCTTCCCTCCACGCTGCACCGTGCAATGGCCTGCTCCACAAAGGACCTGGGCATCAGTGCCGCCTCGTCCAGCAGCACCCCCGCCAGGGTGCTGCCCTGAATCAGGCCCGCGCTGGACTCGTCCCGCCCTCCGAAGAGGAGAAAGCGGTTTTCGTGTCCGTTGTAGCGGACGATCAGCAGATTTTCCGACCGTTTTTCCTGAATCCGCATGCCCAGCCTCTCGAGGCAGGGCGTCAGTTCCGCCAGCAGATTCCGCCGCAGAGAGGCGATGGTCTTGCCGCACAGCCCGAACTGTTTTCCGCTGAATCTGGCCTGGGCCCAGAGGAAGAAGGACAAACCCATCGCAAAGGTTTTCCCACTTCGCACCGCTCCGTCGCAGATAACAGCGTCCCACTGTCCCGACCGCCACCAGGTCATCACCCGCAGCTGCTGCCGGGAGAACCGGATGGTTGTTCCCTTACCCGTTGTCCCACTCCTCTCCCAGCTCTCTCCCGGCGCTCTCCAGGGCGCTGTAAAGCGCCTGGGCCTCCTCCCCGCCGGCGTCCAGCAGGTTGTACAGGCTTTCAAGGGCCCGCACCCGGTCCGCCAGCTTCACTTCCACGCCCCCCTTGTCCGTCACCCGCAGCTCCGTCACGGCGGAGAGGTCCAATGCCGCCGGGTCGGCCTCCCGGGGATGCAGCGCCAGCAGCGCGGCGTCGTTGGCCCGTCCAAAGGCCAGCTGTGCCAGCCGGCGCACCACGTCCTCCCGCCGGAGCTGTCCCGCGGCGGTCTCCCGCATCCGCTCCAGCCGGTCCCGTACGTTCTCCCGTTCCAGAGCGCCGTAGCCGTCGGTCTGGCCGCTCTCCGCCGCCGCCCGCTCCGGGTCCATGGTCCGGAGATAGGCCCTGCAAAAGGCCCCGTCTCTTCCCTTCATGCTCTCACCCTCCTTATACCCGTGCCCGCCCCGGCCCCGTTGTTGCATGTCCCCGTGCATCCTCCCGCAAAAAAATTTTTTCCGCCCCCGGAGAGGCCTGTCCCGGCCCCCTATGACTTCCCCCACACCCTGGCCGTGATTTCCAGGCGCTCCCGGGCATAGACCCGCCCGGCGCATAAATTCCGTGCCCTCCGCGCAGACTACAGCGGATGCCAAAGTTCCGGACAGCCGCCCAGGCCCGCTGTCCGCGATTTTGGACAGGGAACACCGTACGGAAAGGAAGCGCCCTTTTATGCCCGAAAAAAAGGAAAAAATTGTCGTCGCCCTGGGCGGGAACGCCCTCCAGTCCAGGGACAGCGCCCCCACCGCCGAAGCGCAGCTGGAGGTGGTCCGCCGCACGGCGGAGCAGATTGCGGAAATCAGCCGCCGGGGCTATGAGCTGGCTGTGGTCCATGGCAACGGCCCCCAGGTGGGCCGCATTCTCCTTGCCAGCGAGACCGCCCGGGACGTGGTGCCCCCCATGCCCTTTGACGTCTGCGGAGCCATGAGCCAGGGATATATCGGCTATCACATTCAGCAGGCCCTGCGCTATGCCCTCAGCGTTCGGGGCCGCAGCGTCCCTGTGGTCTCCCTGACCACGCAGGTGGTGGTGGACCGCCGGGACCCCGCCTTTCAGAATCCCACCAAGCCCATCGGTCCCTTTTACACGGAGGAGGAGGCCCGCCGTCTGGAGCAGGAAAAGGGCTATGCCATGCGTGAGGACGCCGGGCGAGGCTGGCGGCGGGTGGTGCCCTCCCCCCTGCCGCGGAAAATTGTGGAGATTGGCTCCATCCGCCTGCTCTGGGACCACGCCATTGTCGTCACCTGCGGAGGCGGCGGCGTCCCGGTGGCGGAGAATCCCGACGGCACTCTGGAGGGTGTGGCCGCCGTCATCGACAAGGACTTTGCCGCCGGTCTCCTGGCGGAGGAGGTGGACGCCGACGCCCTTCTGATTCTCACCGAGGTGGAGAAGGTGGCCATCCGCTTCGGCCAGCCGGACCAGCATGACCTGGACCATATGAGCCTGGCCGACGCCGCCCGCTATGTGGAAGAGGGCCAGTTCGGCGCAGGCAGCATGCTCCCCAAGGTGGAGGCGGCCATGCGCTTCGCCCGGAACCACCCCGGCCGCCGGGCCATTATCACCAGCCTGGACAGGTGTCTGGACGCCCTGGACGGCAAGACCGGCACCACCGTCACCTTCGCCTGACAGGCCCTCCCCGCCCCCAAAAAAACGCAAAAAAGGACGTACCTGAACAGGTACGTCCTTTTTCATGACAGCATTCACTTCATCAGCTCATACATCACGGCCTTGATGGTGTGCATCCGGTTCTCCGCCTCGTCGAAGACGATGGACCGCTCCGACTCAAACACCTCGTCGGTGACCTCCATGGCCTCCCGTCCGAAGCGCTCTCCCATTTCCCTGCCCACCTGGGTTCTGTGGTCGTGATAGGCCGGCAGGCAGTGCATGAACCGGCACTGCGGCCCGGCGGCGTCCATCAGGGCCTGGGTGACCTGATAGGGGCCCAGGGCGGCGATCCGCTCCTCCCAGACCTCCACGGGCTCCCCCATGGACACCCACACGTCGGTATACAGCACATCGGCGGCCTTCACGGCCTCCACGGGGTCCTCGCTGAACTCCAGCACCGCCCCGGTCTCCCCGGCAATCTCCCGGCAGACCGCGATCAGGTTCTCCTCCGGCCAATAGGCCTTCGGCGCGCAGGCCACGAAGTGCATTCCCATTTTGGCGCAGCCTACCATCAGGGAGTTGCCCATGTTATACCGGGCGTCTCCCAGGTAGACCAGCTTGACGCCCCTGAGCTTCCCGAAGTGCTCCTGAATGGTCAGGAAGTCCGCCAGAATCTGGGTGGGGTGGAACTCGTTGGTCAGCCCGTTGAACACGGGGACCCCGGCGTAGTTCGCCAGCTCCTCCACCAGCTCCTGCCCGAATCCCCGGTACTCAATGCCGTCGTACATTCTCCCCAGCACCCGGGCGGTGTCGGGGATGGACTCCTTCACGCCGATCTGGGACCCGGTGGGGCCCAGGTAAGTAGAGCCCATGCCCAGGTCCTGGGCCGCCACCTCAAAGGCGCAGCGGGTCCGGGTAGAGGTCTTCTCGAAAATCAGGGCCACATTTTTGCCCTCCAGATACCTGTGGGGGACCCCGGCCTTCTTCTTGGCCTTCAAATCCGCCGCCGTGTCCAGAAATTGCTGAATCTCCGCCGGTGTAAAGTCCAGCAGCTTTAAAAAGTGTCTCTCCATATGCCAAAGCTCCTCTCTTATAAAGAGTGAAGAGTTAAGAGTTGAGAGTGAAGATTATCTGTTTCCGAGAATTTGTCCCAAGGCGAGTCGCCAGTCTCCACGCTCTACTCTCCACGCTCTACTCTCCACTCTCTACTCTCCACTCTCTACCTCAGTCATTCAGCGCAGGGTCTCCGCCATGATGCTCAAGCCCTTGTCCATCTCCTCTTTCGTGATGACCAGCGGCGGCAGCAGCCGCATTCCCGGCCCGGCGGTGAGAATCAGCAGCCCGTTTTCAATGAGCTGATTGGCGATGTCCCTGTTGGTCCAGCCCTCTTTCACCTCAATGCCGATCATCAAGCCCAGGCCCCGGGTCTTTCCGAAGCAGGGCAGGTCCAGGGCCTCGATGCCCTTCCGGAGGTAATCGCCCTTCTCCTGAACCTCTTTCAAAAATTCGTCGCTGAGGACCTCCTGCACCGCCAGACCCGCGGCGGCGCAGACAGGGTTTCCGCCGAAGGTGGTGGCATGGGTGCCGGGGCCCAGCACGTTCCGGCATTTCTCATTGGCCAGGATGCCGCTCATGGGCAGCCCCCCGGCGATGCCCTTGGCAAAGGATACGACGTCCGGCAGAATACCGTAGTGCTGGAAGGCAAAGAGGGCGCCGGTGCGGCCCACGCCGGTCTGAACCTCGTCGGCCAGCAGCAGCCAGTCCTGTTCGGCGCAGAGGGCCTCCACCGCCCTGACATAGTCCTGATCCAGGGGCAGCACGCCGCCCTCGCCCTGGACCAGCTCCAGCATGACGGCGCACACGTCGTCCCCCGCCTGGGCCTTCAGGTCCTCCAGGTCGTTGGCCGCGGCGTAGCGGAAGCCCTCGGTGAAGGGGAAGAAAAAGTTATGGAACACGTCCTGTCCGGTGGCCTTCAGGGTGGTAATGGTCCGGCCATGGAAGGAGTTTTTCAGGGTGATGATGGTGCTCCGGCCCTGGCCGTATTTGTCAAAGCTGTATTTCCGGGCCAGCTTAATCATGCCCTCGTTGGCCTCGCCGCCGCCGTTGGCGAAGAAGACGCAGCTCTCCCCGGTGCGCTTGCAGAGTATCTCCGCCAGTCTGGCCGGGGTCTCGGTGTAAAAGAGGTTGGACACATGGACGAGCTTCTTTGCCTGCTCCGCCACGGCCTCCGCCCAGGGCTGGTTTCCATAGCCCAGAGCCGTCACGCCGATGCCGCTGGTGAAGTCGATGTATTCCCGCCCCTCCGGGTCGTAGAGCCGGGCCCCCTCGCCGCGGTCCACGGCCACGGGGAAGCGGCCATAGGTGCCCATGATATAGCTCTGGGTCAGGTCCTTGATGGTCTCAGAAGTCATGTCATATCCTCCCTTTTCAGCATGGTGCCGATGCCCCGGTCGGACAGCAGCTCAATCAGAATGGAGTGGGGAATCCGGCCGTCCAGGATGTGGACCCGCTCCACGCCGCCGGCAATGGCGTCCACGCAGCACTCCATTTTCGGAATCATGCCCCCGGTGATAATCCCCTGTTCCACCAGCTCCGGCACCTCCTGTGTCCGGACCACGTGAATCAGGGTCTCCTCGTCTCCCGGGTCCCGGAGCAGACCCCGGACGTCGGTGAGCAGAATCAGCTTTTCCGCCTTCAGGGCCTCGGCCAGCCGGGCCGCGGCGGTGTCGGCGTTGATGTTATAGGCGGTGTCGGCGTCCATGCCCTGGGCCACCGTGGCCACAATGGGGATGCGCCCGCTCTGCATGGCGTCCTCCACCGGCGTGGGGTCCACGCCGGTGATTCTGCCCACCAGACCGTATTTCTCGTCCAGCCGCACCGCCTGGAACAGCTGCCCGTCCATGCCGCACAGGCCAATGGCCCGGCCCCCCAGCCGGTTCAGCTGGGCCACCAGGTCCTTGTTCACCTTGCCGCAGAGAACGGACTGCACAATGTCCATGGTGGTGGCGTCGGTATAGCGCAGCCCGTCCACAAAACGGGACTCGTGGCCGATCATTTTCAGCATGGCGGAAATCTCCGGCCCGCCGCCGTGGACCACCACCACCCGGATGCCCACCAGATTCAAAAGGACGATGTCGCTCATGACGGAGCGGCGGAGGGTGTCGG
Source organism: uncultured Oscillibacter sp. (assembly GCF_947654275.1). Lineage (GTDB taxonomy): Bacteria > Bacillota > Clostridia > Oscillospirales > Oscillospiraceae > Oscillibacter. The sequence goes on from NZ_CANTJS010000020.1 coordinate 22,366, forward strand.
AGACCATGGCGTTGCCGCCGTACTTGACCACGATGGTTTTCCCGGTGAATTTCTGAATATAAGGCAGGGCCTCTACCAGAGTCTGAGCCTGCTGTTCATGGGAAGACAATGCTTCCACCCCACTTCTTTTGAAATTAGGAATTAGGAATGAGGAATGATATCGGAACCGGAACAATTCCTCATTCCTAATTCCTCATTCCTAATTGATTCTGTCACGTCCTGTAATCTCCATTGATCTTGATATAGTCATAGGTGATGTCGCAGCCCCAGCAGGTGCAGCGCCCCTGACCCTCCTCCATATCAATGAGGATTTCCACGTCGTGCTCTGTGAGAATTTTTTTGGCAAGCGCCTCGTCGAAGTCCAGCCCCCGGCCCTTCTCACAGACCTGGATTTCTCCCGCCCCGCTGGCGAAGCGCACCGTCACCCGGTCGGGGTCGAAGTCCTCCCCGGAGTAGCCCATGGCGCAGAGCACCCTTCCCCAGTTGGCGTCGGCGCCGAAGACGGCGGCCTTGGTGAGGGTGGAGGAGATGACGGACTTGGCGATGGTCTCGGCGCTCTCCTCGCTTTTGGCTCCGTTCACCGTGCAGGTAATCAGGTGCCGGGCCCCCTCGCCGTCGGAGGCCATTTTCCGGGCCAGCTCCACGCACAGGGCTTTCAGCGCCGCTGCGAAGGCCTCGTAATCCGGGCCCTTCTCCTCAATCACGGCGTTGCCCGCCAGGCCGTTGGCCAGAACACAGCAGGTGTCATTGGTGGAGGTGTCCCCGTCCACGCTGATGCGGTTGAAGCTGACCCGCACGGTCTCCAGCAGGGCGGCTTTAATCATGGCGGGGGAAATGGCGCAGTCGGTGGTGATGAAGCAGAGCATGGTGCCCATGTTGGGGTGAATCATGCCGCTGCCCTTGGCGATGCCTCCCAGGCGGACGGTCCTGCCGCCCACGTCGGTCTCCACCGCCGCCTCCTTTTTCTCCAGGTCCGTGGTCATGATGGCGTGGGCCGCTGCGTCGCTGGCCTCTGCGGACCGCTCCAGGGCGGCGTACAGCTCCGGCACGCCGGCCTCGATGGCCTCCACGTTGATTCGCTGGCCGATGACGCCGGTGGAGCTGACCAGCACATCCCCGGCCTCACAGCCGATGGCCTTTGCCGCCGCGGCGCACATCCGCCGGGCGTTCTCCTCCCCCTGGGGGGCGCAGGCATTGGCGTTGCCGCTGTTGGCGATGACGGCCCGGGCCCTCCCGTCCGCCAGATGCTGGAGGTCCACCCGGATGGGGGCGGCCTTGACCACATTTTTGGTGAATACCGCCGCCGCGGCGCAGTCCGCGTCGGAGACAATCAGAGCCACGTCCTTTTTCCAGGCCGCGTGAGTCTTCACACCCACATGGATGCCGGCTGCCCGGAAGCCCTGAGCGGCGCACACGCCGCCGTCGATAAAGTTCAGCATAGTTCCACCTCGCTGTTTGAATTAGGAATTAGGAGTTAGGAATCAGGAATGACCGAAATGACGGAACAATTCCTAATTCCTCATTTCTCATTCCTCACTGACTCAGAGACTGAGTCCGGCAGTTTCCTCAAAGCCCAGCATCAAATTCATATTCTGCACCGCCGCGCCGCTGGCGCCCTTGCCCAGGTTGTCAAACAGGGCCGTGACGGTAAACCGCCGGTCGTTCCCTGTGACAACGAGAGAGAGACAGTCCTTGTTCCGCAATATGTTGGCGTAAATCTTAAAGCCGGCGTCCACGCCGCTTTCGGGGTCCGTGGGGTCCATCTCCACCCGGACGATGCCCTCCGGCCCAGCGGTTTCCAGATAGTAGCGGTGAAGGGCCTCCCAAACCTCGTGAAGCGTGGACACGCCCCGCAGCTGGCTCATATGGAAGGGCACCGTGCCCGCCATGCCCTTGTAATAGTCGTCCACAACGGGAAGAAATACCGGCGGCGTCTCCAGCCCGCAGACCTTCTCCATCTCCGGCAGGTGCTTGTGGTTCTGCATCAGCCCATAGAGCGCGGGACTGGAAAACGCCGGAGGGCGGTTCTCTTGCTCATACTGGGCAATCATGCTCTTTCCGCCGCCGGAGTACCCGGTGAGGGAACAGCAGCTCAGCGCCGCGTCTGCCGGGAGAATTCCCAGCTTTACCAGGGGATAGACGATGCTGATGAAGCCCGTGGCGTGGCAGCCGGGATTGGCCACCCGCTTGGACGTCACGATGTTCCCCCGGTGCTCCGCCGACAGCTCCGGGAACCCATAGGCCCAGTCCGGGTTTGTCCTGTGGGCGGTGGAGCAGTCGATGATCCGGGTGGACCGGTTCGTCACCAGCCCCACGGCCTCCACGGCGGCGGCGTCCGGCAGGCACAGAAACATCAGGTCTGCCTGATTCATCAGCTTTCCCCGCTCCTGGGGGTCCTTCCGTTTGTCCTCGTCAATCAGCAGCAGTTCAATGTCCTCCCGGGCCGCCAGACGGTCGTAGATCTGGAGGCCGGTGGTGCCCTCTTTTCCGTCGATGTAGACGATGGGCTTTCCCATATGCTCAGCTCCTTTTTACTCAAACGCGGTGAAGCCATAGCCCTGGCTCACGTTGTAAATGCCCCAGCAGCCCAGGGTCCTGTCTTCCTCCGGCTCCCAGCCCCAGGGCATCCGCAGCCAGATCAAAAAGTCCTCCGGCAGGCTCTCCGCCGGGGTCCGGGGCGAATAAACCAAAAGCTCCTCCGCGTCCTCCAGGCCGTAGGGCTCGGAATAGACATAGCGCACGCCGTCGGCGTACTCCTCCGTCCCGTCGCCGGGGTGCTCCAGCTCCATGGACTCAATTTCCATGGACCAGGTGGTTTCGTCCACCGGCTCCGGCTGGCTGAACTTTCCGCTGAAGGCGCAGACATACCGGGTCCCGTCGGGGTAGCCCTCGCCGGAGACCCCCATGTCGGAGTCCACGAACAGCCCGGAAAAGCTGCCGTCCGTCTCAATGGTCAGTTCCGTACCCCAGGCCCCCGCCCCGCTGGAAAACAGAAAGTCCCGGGGCATGATCTCAAAGGGATTTTCAGAATTTTCGGGACTTTCGGGCTTTTCGAGCTTTTCGGGCTCTTCACGCTCCGCCCCAGGTCCCGGCTGTTCCGCCGGCCCCGCCTCCGGAGCGCCCTCTGGTTCTTTTTCGCCCTCCGGTTCTTTTCCGCCCTCCGGCCTCTCTGCCGGCTCCGAGCCCTCAGACTCTGAACCGGCGTCCTCCGCCGGAGCATGCTCTTCCGTTCCGCCGCCGGTGGTCACCACCGCCGTGCTGAACTGCGCCCCCTGCTTCCCGCAGCCCGCCAGCAGAAGCAGGCACAGCACCAGCGCCAATATGCTCGCTCTCATCCGGCCTTAATCGTGTTCCCTGGCCGCCACAAAGGCCTCGATCTCCTCGATCTGCCTTGTGGTCTCACTGACCGCGGGCCCGCCGTAGCTGCTCCGCAGGGCCATGCAGTTCTCCAGCTTCAGCGACTCGTACACGTCCGCCTCGAAGAGGTCCGAAACGGCCCGCAGCTCCTCCAAAGTCAGCTCCTCCAATGTCTGTCCCTGTTCCGTGCAGGCGGCCACCAGCTTCCCCACCGCCGTGTAGGCGTCCCGGAAGGGCATTCCCTTTTTCGTCAGGTAGTCGGCGCAGTCCGTAGCGTTGATGAAGCCCCGGCCCGCCGCCTTCCGCATGTTTGACCGCAGAACCGTCATGGTGTCCAGCATGGCCGTGAACACCGGCAGGCACAGCTCCACGGTGTCCAGGGCGTCAAAAACCGGCTCCTTGTCCTCCTGCATGTCCTTGTTATAGGCCAGAGGCAGGCCCTTCATCACCGTCAGCAGACCCATGAGGCTGCCGTACACCCGTCCGGTCTTGCCCCGGACCAGCTCGGCCACATCCGGGTTCTTCTTCTGGGGCATGATGCTGCTGCCTGTGGAATAGGCGTCGTCCAGCTCGATGAATTTGAATTCCCAGCTGCACCAGAGAATGACCTCCTCGGCAAAGCGGCTCAGGTGGGTCATGAGAATGGACAGGTCCGCCAGCAGCTCCAGGGCATAGTCCCGGTCGGATACGCCGTCCAGGGAGTTGCCCACGGGCCGGTCAAAGGCCATGGCCCTGGCCGTCCGCCAGCGGTCAATGGGGTAGGTGGTCCCCGCCAGGGCCCCGCAGCCCAGGGGGCACTCGTTGAGCCGGGCCCGGCAGTCCTCCAGACGGGTCACGTCCCGGCGGAACATGGCGGCGTAGGCCAGCAGGTGCTGGGCAAAGGAAATGGGCTGGGCCCGCTGGAGGTGGGTATAGCCCGGCATGACGGTATTCTGATGCTCCCGGGCCCGGCGGCACAGAACCGTCTCCAGCTCCAGAAGCCGGCCCACCACCGTGCCGATCTCATTCCGGACGTACATCCGGAAGTCCAGGGCCACCTGGTCGTTCCGGGAGCGGGCGGTGTGGAGCCGTTTCCCGGCGTCTCCGATGCGGCTTGTCAGCAGGGCTTCCACATTCATGTGGATGTCCTCGTTGTCCGGCGTGAATTCCACCTTCCCCGCCTCAACGTCCGCCAGAATGCCCTGAAGGCCCTGGATGATGGCCTTGGCGTCCTCCCGGGAAATCACGCCGCACTGCATCAGCATCTCCGCGTGGGCCATAGAGCCCCGGATGTCCTCGGAATACAGCCGCTGGTCGAACTGGATGGATGCGTTGAACTCGTTCACAAGGGCGTCGGTGTCCTTCCCGAATCGCCCGCCCCAAAGCTTCATGATGCTACCCCCCATGCAAGTGAATTGCGCAAGCAATTTGGAATTAGAAATGAGGAATTAGGAATTTTCCGTGTCCGCAAGTGGAAGCATTCCTAATTCCTAACTCCTAATTCCTCATTCAGTTTAAAGTTTTCCCTGCTCCCGCAGCGCCAGCACCGTATCCGGCAGGCCCCACAGGTTGATGAAGCCCGTGGCGTTGGTCTGGTCATAGGCGCTCTCGTTGAAGGTCACCAGCTCCTCGGAATACAGGCTTTCGGGAGAGGTGAGGGAGGCCGTGATGATGTTCCCCTTGTACAGCTTCAGCTTCACGGAGCCGGTGACGTGCTCCTGGGTCTTGTCGGCAAAGGCGCTGAGGGCCTCCCGCAGGGGGGTGAACCATTTGCCGTTATACACCAGGTCCGCGAAGTCAACCGCCAGCTTGCTCTTCATGTGGGCGGTATCCTTGTCAATGGTAATCATTTCCAGACACTCATGGGCCTTGTAGAGGATGGTGCCGCCGGGGGTCTCGTACACGCCCCGGTCCTTCATGCCCACCAGCCGGTTTTCCACGATGTCCAGCAGGCCGATGCCGTTCTCTCCGCCCAGCTTGTTCAGCTTCCGGATGATGTCGCTGGCCTTCATCTTCTCTCCGTCCACAGCCACAGGCACGCCCTTTTCAAAATCAATGGTCACATAGGCGGGCTTGTCGGGAGCGGTGACGGGGCTGACGCCCATCTCCAGGAAGCCGGGCTTCTCATACTGGGGTTCGTTGGCGGGGTCCTCCAGGTCCAGGCCCTCGTGGCTCAGGTGCCAGAGGTTCTTGTCCTTGGAGTAGTTGGTTTCCCGGGAGATTTTCAGGGGCACATTGTGGGCCTCGGCATAGTCGATCTCCTCGTCCCGGCCCTTGATTTCCCACTCCCGCCAGGGGGCGATGATGGTCATGTCCGGGGCAAAGCGCTTGATGGCCAGCTCAAAGCGGACCTGGTCGTTGCCCTTGCCGGTGCAGCCGTGGGCAATGGCGTCGGCCCCCTCCTTCCTGGCAATCTCCACCAGGCTCCTGGCGATGATGGGCCGGGCAAAGGCGGTGCCCAGCAGATACTGCTCATAGCTGGCGCCCATTTTCATGGAGGGGATGATGACCTCATCCACCATCTTATCGGTGAGGTCGGCAATGTACAGTTTGGACGCGCCGGTTTTGATGGCCTTTTCCTCCAGGCCCTCCAGCTCGTCGTTCTGTCCCACGTCGCCGGCCACGGCGATGATCTCCGGGTTGCCATAGTTCTCCTTCAGCCAGGGAATAATGATGGATGTATCCAGTCCTCCGGAATAGGCCAGAACGATTTTCCGGATCTCTTTCTTCTCTTTCATATCAATCACGCCTCCGAATGATTTCTCTCTGTCAGATGATGGATGGATTATACACCCAATATGAATATTTATGCAACCGTCAAACTGCACAATTTTTTGGTTTCCAATGTTCTCACAGCCGTAAAGTATGGCTGTGAGAACATTGGCCCATGACCGATGCCGCTCCACTCACGATGGGCGGCGGCAGGGCGCTCCTCCTACCTCCCTCCCCCTTCTTCTCACAGCCGTAGAGTATGGCTGTGAGAACATTGGCCCATGACCGCACCGCTCCACTCACGATGGACGGCGGCACGGCGCATCCTCTTTTCCCCTCCCGCTTCCCCCGGCCCGTCCCCTATGGACGGCGGCATGGCGGTGCCTCGCCCGACGAAAACCGGCCAATCTTACAGAAATGTAAGATACTGCCCCAAACTGTAAGCTGAATCCATGGATTCCCGCCCCGGGGTCTGCTACAATGGTACCAGAATCCAACAGGAGGAACATCATCATGTCTTTACTGCAAGTACAGCATCTGCAAAAAATCTACACCACCCGCTTCGGCGGCGCCCAGGTCACGGCCCTGGCGGACGTGAATTTCTCCGTGGAGCCCGGGGAATATGTGGCCATCATGGGCGAATCCGGCTCCGGCAAGACCACCTTATTAAATATCCTGGCGGCCCTGGACCGGCCCACCGCCGGCGAGGTCTTCCTCAACGGCAAAGCCCTCTCCGACATCCGGGAGCGGGACCTGGCGGCCTTCCGCCGGTCCCATCTGGGCTTCGTGTTCCAGGACTTCAATCTGCTGGATACCTTTTCCCTTCAGGACAATATCTTTCTGCCCCTGGTGCTGGCGGGGACGGACTACCGGGAGATGAAAAAGACCCTTCAGCCCATCGCCCGGCAGCTGGGCATTGAGCAGATCCTGTCCAAATATCCCTATGAGGTTTCCGGCGGCCAGAAGCAGCGGGCGGCGGTGGCCCGGGCCCTCATCACCCGGCCCCAGATCATTCTGGCCGACGAGCCCACCGGGGCCCTGGACTCCCGGGCCTCGGACAACCTGCTGGAGCTCTTCGGGGAGATCAACGCCGGGGGCCAGACCATCGTCATGGTCACGCACTCGGTCAAGGCCGCCAGCCACGCCGGGCGGGTCCTCTTCCTCCGGGACGGGCAGGTCTACCACCAGCTCTACCGGGCGGGCCAGTCCCCCGAGGCGCAGTTCGCCAAAATTTCCGACACCCTGACGGTGCTGACGCAAGGCGGTGAGCCCCGTGCGTAAATCCGGTTTCTTTCCCCGGCTGGCTCTGGTGAACCTGGTTCGGAACGGGCGGTTCTACGGGCCTTATATCCTCTCCTGCATGGTGACGGCAGGGATGTACTACATCCTGAAATTCCTGGAGCACAACGAGGGTCTGGACACCGTCCGGGGGGCCATGTACCTCAAGAGCTTCGCCAACGTGGGCTGTCTGGTGGCGGCGGGCCTGTCGGCGGTGATCCTGCTCTACGCCAACAGCTTCGTCATGAAGCGCCGCCAGCGGGAGCTGGGCCTGTACAATGTCCTGGGCCTTGAAAAGCGGCACATCGCCCGGATGTGCCTGTGGGAAACCCTGTTCTGCGCCGCCTCCTCCATTCTGGGCGGCATCCTTCTGGGCATTTTATTCAGCAAGCTCACTCTGCTGGTGCTGCTGAAGCTGGTTCGGGTCCCCGTCCAGTTTGGCATGGAAATCTCCCTTCCGGGCATTCTGGAGACGGCGAAGCTCTTCGGCGTTCTGTTTCTGCTGACCTTGGGGCAGAACCTGTTCCGTCTGGGCCGGTCCCGGCCCATGGAGCTGCTCCGCAGCGCCTCCGCCGGAGAGCGGGAGCCCCGGACCCGCTGGCTGCTGGTGCTTCTCGGCGTGCTGACCCTGGGGGGCGGCTATTTTCTTGCCGTGGCCACGAAAAACCCCATCGACGCCATGCTGCTGTTTTTCATCGCGGTGTTCCTGGTCATCATCGGCACCTACTGCCTCTTCACAGCCGGCTCCGTCGCCCTTTTGAAGCGCCTCCGGGCCAATCCGAAGTTCTATTACCAGACCCGGCACTTCACCGCCGTCTCCGGCCTGCTCTACCGGATGAAGCAGAACGCCGTGGGTCTGGCCAGCATCTGCATCCTCTCCACCATGGTGCTGGTGACGGTGTCCACCACCATTGCCATGAACATCGGCCTGGAAAACAGCCTGAATGAGATGTTCCCCTATGATATTGAGTTCATTCAGGACCTGGAGAACCAGCCCGGTGACCCCATGGAGAACATGAGGCAGATTCATGCCGCCGTTGAGGGCTCCGGGGGCTTTACGGACTCCCGGTACTACACCCGCTACTGGTGCTACTGCGGCGTTCGGGGCAACGAGATCGCCCTGAATCTGGACCAGGACTGCGTCCGGATCATGGTGGAGGTGGTGACGGCGGAGGACTACGCCCGCCTCACCGGCAAAAGCGTCATCCTGGCCCCGGACGAGGTGCTGGCCTGCCCCCAGCATCTGGGAGACTTTCCGGCAGACTTCACTGTCTCCGCCCGCTTTGGCGAACCGGGCCTGTCCTTACACGTCCGGGAGACGGTGACGGAGACCGTTCGCTATGGCAGCACCATCCTGCTGGGCAGCGACGAGGCCCGCCTGTTTCTGGTGGCGGCGGACCAGGCGGCGGCGGAGCGCATCATGGACCTGGATACCTCCCGCAGCGCCCGGCAGTTCCGGATTCAGATGAATTTGGCCGGAAACGGCTTTGAGGAAAAGATGGACCAGACGGAGCGGCTTGTGTTCGAGCTGAGCAAGCGGGACGATGGCGTGAGCTTCACCAGCAAGCAGGACAATGCCCAGGAGTTCTACGCCATGTACGGCGGGTTCCTGTTCCTGGGGGTCTTCCTGGGGCTCCTCTTCCTGCTGGCCACGGTGCTTATCATCTACTACAAGCAGATTTCCGAGGGCTACGAGGATCAGAAGCGCTTCCAGATTCTCCGGCAGGTGGGCATGACGGAGCAGGAAATCCAGGGCTCCATCCACGCCCAGATTCTTCTGGTGTTCTTCCTGCCCCTGGGGGCGGCGGGGCTCCATATCCTGATGGCCTTCCCCATGCTCTCGAAAATGCTGGAGCTGTTCAACCTCTTCGACGTGAAGCTCTTCGCCCTCTGCACGGCGGGGACCCTGGCGGCGTTCTGCCTGATCTACGCCCTGGTCTTCCTGCTGACGGCCCGGACCTACAGCCGCATCGTAGGGAGTACGGACCGCCGCTGAAGCCATGCCCAGCCTGCCGGAAAATCTCTCCGGCAGGCTGGGCGGGTTTTCAAGGTCCCCAAAAGGGAAGTCCCGTCTCCCGAAAACCCGTTATCATTGGAAGAACAGGCGGGCACAGAGGCCCGCCCCTGCAGGCGTTCCTGCAGGGCTCAGGCGTAAATCCCGGCAAAACCCCCGGCGGACCGCCGGCGGCAATTTTGAAGCCTGCGGTCCGGGAATCTTACAAAACTGTCAGATTTCAGAACGGCTTTCATCCCATCGCCCTGTCCGCGACATGTTTCCCATGGATTCCTGGATATTCCGGAGGATTTCAATGATTTTTCTCACAAAATGAAACACTCTGCCTTTTTGAACCGTCTTATCAATGGGGGGTTGACAGGCCGTATTAACTGTATTATAATACCTAATACGGTAATACAATATTCGGGCTTTTGAAAAATCCCCTTGTATTTTTGAAGAAATCCGGCAGGCTGTCCCGTATGATACACAGACACGCAGGGACGAGCAGAAATGAGGTAGCTATGAAAATCCTGATGACATCCGACTGGTACAGCCCCGCCGTCAACGGCGTGGTGACCTCTGTCAAGAACTTAAAGAAGGAGCTGGAGCGCCGGGGCCACGAGGTCCGGGTGCTGACCCTCTCCCAGACCCGCCGCAGCTGGGAGCAGGACGGCGTGACGTATCTCGGTTCCGTGGCGGCGGGCCTGATTTATCCCGGCGCACGCCTGCGGACGGCCCTGGCGGGGAAATGGGTCCGGGAGCTGGTGGCCTGGGGGCCCGACGTGGTCCACTCCCAGTGCGAATTCTCCACCTTCTTCCTGGCCCGGCGCATCGCCCAGGAGCTGGGTATTCCCCTGGTCCATACGTATCACACAGTCTATGAGGACTACACCCATTATTTTTCCCCCAGCGTGCATTTCGGCAAAAAGGCCGCCGCCGTCTTTACCCGCTGGGCGGCCTCCCACACCGACTGTCTGATCGCCCCCACCGGCAAGGTGCGGATGCTCCTTCAGAGCTACGGCGTGGAGAAGCCCGTCTTCGTGGTGCCCTCGGGCATCGACCTGCGGCCTTTCCAGAGCGAGGCGGACCCTCTGCGGTCGGCGGTGCTCCGGTCCAGCCTGGACATTCCCCAGGACAGGACGGTGCTGGTATGCGTGGGCCGTCTGGCGGAGGAGAAAAATATTGAGGAGCTCCTCCGCTTCCGGGCCAACCTGGGCCCCGGCAGATACACGCTGCTGCTGGTGGGAGACGGCCCCCACCGCCGGGAACTGGAGGAGACCGCCGCCGGTCTGGGCCTGACGGCGCCCGACGCAATTTTTGCCGGCATGGTGCCGGCGGACCAGGTGGCGGACTGGTACCGGCTGGGGGACCTGTTTGTCAGCGCCTCTACCAGCGAAACCCAGGGTCTGACCTATGCCGAGGCCCTGGCCGCCGGGGTGCCGGTGCTGTGCCGGGCGGACCCCTGTCTTGCCGGCGTGGTCCGGGAGGGGGAAAACGGCTGGCAGTACCGGGACGAGGCGGATTTTCGGAAGAAGCTGGACGCCTTCCTGGCTGCGCCCCACCACCGGGACCGGCTGAGCCGCCAGGCCCGGCAGTCGGCGGAGGAGTTTTCTGCCCGGCTTTTCGGGGAGCGTGCCGAGGCCATCTATCTGGACCGGATTGAGCGTTGCGCGGCAAGGAGGATTCCGGCATGAATCAACCGATTGAGAAGAAAGCTTTGCAGGCCGTCTCTCTGGCCGGATTCATCATCTGTGTGGCAGTGGCGGTCTGGGGCTGGCAGACGGGTGTCCTGACCTCCCAGGAAAAGCTTCAGGCGCTGGTGACCCAATGGGGGCCCGCCGGGGCGCTGCTGTTTACCGTGTTCCAGGCGGTGCAGGTGGTGGTGCCCATCCTGCCGGGTGGCCTGGGCTGTCTGGTGGGGGTGATCCTCTTCGGGCCTGTCTGGGGCTTCGCCTATAACTACGCGGGCATCTGCGTGGGGTCCCTCATGGCCTTCGCCGTGGCCCGGAGCTGCGGGAAGCCCCTGCTGAGCCTGCTGTTCTCCGAGGAGCTCATTGCCAAATACCGCCACTGGACCGAGGAGCGCAACCGCTTCGCCCGGCTCTTCGCCCTGGCCATCTTCCTGCCGGTGGCGCCGGACGACTTCCTGTGCTATCTGGCGGGCACCACCGATATGAGCTGGCGGAGCTATACCGCCATCATCCTCCTGGGCAAGCCCTTTGCCATCGCCCTGTACAGCCTGGGCCTCACTGCCGTCTGGCAGATGATTGTCCATTGACGGGGACCTGTCTTCGGCAGTGCCAGGTGTTGAGAAAACGGGCCGGGACAGAGCCCGGCCCCTACAAAAGTCTCCAGATGGCGTATTCTCCTTCATCTCTTTGAAGATTTTTCCGTTATGATTTGACGGTTTTTGTGAAAAACTGAACGCAGAACGAAAAGACGGGGATATCCCAGGTAACTTCCCGTGTCCCAGCCGCGTGGGGCTTGCTCCCGCAACCACCAGTCCAAAACGCGGCACTAAAAAGAGGGGGCCCGGGGGATTCTTCCCCCGGCGCGGCACGGAAAAGGGAAACCTTCCGGAAACTCCCAGGTGCCAGCCGCGTGGAACCAACCCCCGCAAGCGCCAATCCGAAGCGGCACAAAAAAAGAGGTGTTTTCCGGAAGCTCCCAAATTCCAACCGCGTGGGTCCGGCTTCCGCAAATGCCAATCCCAAACGCGGCACAAAAAAGGGGATTCTTCCCCCGGCGCGGCACAAAGAAGAGGGAACTTCCCGGAAGCTCCAAGACCTTAGCCGCGTGGGGCTGGCTCCCGCAACCACCAGTCCGAAACGCGGAGCAAAAAAGGGGGGCTTTCCGGAAGTCCCCAGATTCCAGCCGCGTGGGACCAGCTCCCGCAAGCGCCAGTCCGAAACGCGGCACCAAAAAGAGGGGGCCCGGGGGATTCCTCCCCCGGCGCTTGGATTCGTGCGCCCAAAATCAGGCCGTATCGACAAAAACAGGCGGGCCGCACACCTGGAACCAAAGCGGCAGCCGCAGCGTGAAACCGCTGGGGCGTGGAGGCTGTATGAGCATTTACATTTACAGCGGCGGGGAAAAGCTCGTCGGCAAAAGCGGCGTGGGACAGGCCATCCGCCAGCAGCGGGAATGCCTGCGGCGCTCCGGCATCCCCACCACGGACCACTGGACCAGGGACGCTGCCGCCGTCCACGTCAACACCATCCTGCCGGACTCCGTGCTGGCGGCCCTGGGAGCCAAGCTCCGGGGCCGGAAGGTGGTCTGGTACGGCCATTCTACCATGGAGGACTTCCGTTCCTCCTTCCGGGGCTCCGACGCCCTGGCGCCGCTGTTCCGCCGCTGGATCACCTTCTGCTACGGGCTGGGGGACGTGGTGCTGACCCCCACGGACTACTCCCGCCGCCTCCTGGAGGGCTACGGCCTCACCAAGCCGGTCTACAGCCTTTCCAACGGCGTGGACACCGGCTTCTTCCGCCCCGACCCCTCGGGCCGTGCCCGCGAGCGCTTCCGGACCCGCTGGGGTCTGGGCCCGGAGGAACGGACGGTGGTCTCCGTGGGCCACACCATCGCCCGGAAGGGCCTGCCGGAATTCCTGGACCTGGCCCGCAGCCTTCCCGACGTCCGCTTCCTCTGGTTCGGCTGGACCAGCCCCAAGCTGATCCCGCCGGAGATCACCCGGGCCATGGACAGCGCCCCGTCCAACGTCCTCTTCCCCGGCTTCGTGGACCGCGAAGCCCTGCGGGAGGCCTATCAGGGCGCGGACGTCTTCGCCTTCCTCAGCCATGAGGAGACCGAGGGCATCGTGGTGCTGGAGGCCCTGGCCTGCGGCATTCCCGCCGTCCTCCGGGACATCCCGGTTTATGACGGCTGGCTGACCCATGGCGAGAATATCTACAAAGCGTCAAATCAAGACGAATTTCTACAGACCGTATCCGGTCTGCTGGCGGGAACCCTGCCGGACCTCACCGCCGGCGGGCTGGCCGTGGCGGAGTCCCGGAGTCTGGAGCAGGTGGGCCGGGAGCTCCGTGAGATTTACCGCCGGGAACGCATCCTGCCGCCTCTGCCGGCGGCCCTGCCCCAGAAGCAGGCCAAGGCCTGAACCAGGGGTCCAGATGAAATACAGAGCGGATTGTCCAACTCAGACAATCCGCTCTGTATTTTTATGTCTCGGGAACCGGCCCGTCGGGCAGGATATCCTGGTTCATGTGGGCTTCTTCGCCGTCCCGAAGGGCCTCCAGGAGCACCTGCATCCCCCGGATGCCCTGTCCCGCCTCGAAGGCGTCCACCGCGTCCTCTATCACGCCGAACAAATGAAAATAGAGCTCCCGATAGGTCATGACGATCACCTCATGGATATTCTAGCGAAATTTTCGCTAGAATGCAATAGCGAATTTTTCGCTGCCGTAAGCTTTTCCATGAGGTGAGTGCATGAAACCCTATTCCCGCATTCGGGCATTTCGAGAAGACAAGGATCTGACGCAGGTGCAGATCGCAAAAATACTGCTGTGCAGCCAGCGGGTTTACAGCAACTATGAGCGGGGAGATATCGACATTCCTACGGACGTCCTGAAAAAGCTGGCCCAGCTCCACCACACCAGCGTGGACTATCTCCTGGAGCTCACCGACGACCCCAGGCCCTACCCCCGCAGGCGGGCCGGCCGGTAAGAGAACCCGCCTGCGGATTTTCCCCTGTTCCGGCATGCCGCGCCGAAGAGCCAACAGCCCCCGGCGGTTCCGGCGAAAAACAGCCTGAAGGCCCCGGGGCGGGCGCTTCAGGCTCTTGGGCTGTGGGATGGGTTTTTTGGTTTTGCATCCGCCGCCGGGTTTCGATGAACTTCGATGGGCGTCCTTCGGGGTCCGCGCCAATGCGTCCGTTCACACGCGGCAGCCGGAGGCGCTTCGTCCGGGCCGGTACGGACCAAAGCCGCCCTTCATCCCTCTGTCCCCCGGGACGGATTCAGAACCTGTATTCAAAGCCCGGGGATGCCGGATGGGCGAGGATTTTTCCCGTCGGACAAGAAGATTTTTCGCGCCCGCGGCAATCCTGACGGATTCCAAGAGAAACCGGCGCGGTATGGCGGGAAAAAGCCCCCTGGGACAGCGTTCAAGGGCTGTGAATGCAGGTTCTCAGCTCAGCTCCAGCCTGATCTGCTCCCCGCCGGGGAGCAGCGCCGGGTCTTGTTCCTCCGCCAGCTCCCGGATTTTGCTGGGGAACAGGACCCTGACCCCGGGCTCATCCCGCAGGAGGTCCTGGTTGAGACCAAAGAGGGGCTTGTCGAAGTCCTGTTCCTTGTTGTACATCACATAGCGGCCGGTTCGGTACTTTTTTGCCGACTCCATGGCATACCGGGAACCGCTGTCCCCCTCGCCCCGGCGGTGGCTGGCAATGAGAATCACCGCCTTGGTAAACAGGGCCTGAAGCCGGTCCCGGTCCGTGAAGCGCTTGACGGACTCGTTTCTGCCGGCGGCTTCCTTGGCATACTCTGTCAGCAGCAGCCCGTCCGCCTCCGCAATCTGCTCCGCCAGGGGCCGGTTCTGGGCGGGGTAAATCTTCCCCAGCTGGCTGGGCAGAATGGCAATGGTCTTCCCGTTTTTCTCCAGACACATCTGATGGGCGGCGGCGTCGCAGCCCTTCGCCAGGCCGCTGACAATGGTCAGACCCTCCTCCGTCAGGCGGCCGACAATGGCCCGCTCCCGTTCCCGCACAGCCTCGTCCGGGTCGACGGCCCCGATGACCGCCACGTTCCGGTTCAGGTCCCCCAGCAGAGAGACGTTCCCCCGGTAAAACAGCAGGAAGGGCCGTTCCCCCATGGGGGCGGCAGGGTTGAGGACGGGAAACGCTTCGTCAAAGGGGCAGATCATGCCGTCCGCCCCGGGGAGAGGCGTGCCGGCAGTGAACAGGTCCGTCAGCGCCTCCAGCGTCTCGCCGTGGGCCCGGGCCTCCCGCTCCAGGTCCCCTGGCGTCGGGAAGCGCTTCCAGCACTGGGCATTGGTCATGTGCAGAACCTCTTTGACCAGATAGGCGTACAGGGCGGCGTTGGAGAAGTTCAGGCTCATATTCAGGTGGTCTCCTTCCTGGGTGCTGTGCAGGAGAGGGTGAAGAGAATAACCCTTGCCGCTCCCGCGTCATAGAGGGCCTGGATGCAGTCCTCATCAATATAGACGCCGCCGGTATAGATATCGTCCACCAGCAGAATATCCCGCCCCCGAATCAGGCCGGCGTCAATCTCACAGGTCCTGTTGGTGATGCCGGGATAGGGCTTGTCGCCGGTGTTGACCTCCCGGCCTCCGCCGGCGGTGACCCGCTCCGTCCGGTCCGGCAGATGGGTGGTCCTGGTGCTGACCACCCGGCGGACGGCCCCGGCTCCGTCGGTGACGCCTCTGTCCGCCAGGGCCTGCGCCGCCTCGGACACGGCCTTCAGCAGATACATCTGGGTGTCCGTGTAGGTGTCGAAGGCCTTGGCCCTGGGGATGCAGACCATGGTGCAGGCCCGCATATTCATCCGGCGCATCACCTCCGGGGCCCACCGCACCAGAATGTCCCTGGCGGTCTCCTTGGCGGCGTTCAGGGTTTCGAGGGATTCGTTGTCAAAGGTGTTTTTCAGGTCCAGGATAAACTGCGGATTGTCCGGGTCGTCAAAACGGAGATAGTCCAAGACATAAAAGCAGACGGAGTTTCTTTTGAGAAAGCTGCCGGGCCACAGCTCGCGCAGTCTCAGCTTTTCAGGATTACTCATCATCAGTACCTCCCTGACAGTCGTCGCGGGGTCTCCGCGGATACTGTCAGTTTAGCACGCTTTTCGCCGCAATGCAAGGGGCGGAAGGGTTTGGGGCGCGTCCGCTCACGCGTTTTACAGCGGGGATGCCCTGTAGGGAAGGGGCTCTGTCCCCTCCCGTTCTTCCGGCTCTCCATGCGTTCGGGGAAGGGGACAAAGCCCGGCCCCTACTGCCAATCGGGCACTCCCACGGGTTGGCGGAAGGGCCGCAAAAATTACGGCTCAGGCCAAAAGGCGGCCCGGCGGTCAGCCCAGAACCCGCAGAAGGTTCTCCCGGGCAATCCCCTCCCGCTCCCGGGCGCTCATGCCCAGCCGCTCCAGCTCCCGGAAGAAGGCCGGGACGCCGGAGCAGTCCTCCAGACCCCGGGCCCCGTCGTTCCCCGGGCCCATAAACTCGCAGAAGTCGAAGCCGCAGGCCACGTGCTCCGCCCCCATCACCTCTGCCATATGGGCGGCATGGCGAGCCAGCATTTCCGCCGTCTGGCCCTCCGGGGCGGCGTGGACGAAGCCGTGATAGACGTTCAGCCCCACAACGCCGCCCCGGTCCCGGATGGCCCGGAGCTGTTCGTCCGTCAGATTCCGGGGCACGTCGCAGAGGCGGCGGCAGTTGGAGTGGGAGGCGATCACCGTGCCCCCGGCGGCGTCCAGCAGGTCCCAGAAGCCCGCCTCGTTCAGGTGGGACGCATCAGGCAGGACGCCCAGGTCCTCCATCCGCCGGACCGTCCGCCGCCCCAGGTCCGTCAGGCCCTTCCGGGGGTCCTGGGCCGCCCCGGCGGCAAAGGGGTTTTCCTCGTTCCAGGTCAGCATTCCCGTCCGGAGTCCCAGCCCCGCCAGACGGTCCAGGTCCTCCGGACCCTCCAGGGCCTCCATGCCCTCGATGCAGAGGAAGGCGTAGAGCTTCCCCGCGGCGCGGGCGGCCTCCGCCTCCTCCCGGGTGCGGACCGCCGCCAGCCAGGGGCACTCCGCCAGCTCCGCCCGGGCGCAGTCCAGCATGATGCCCAGACGCTCCGCGGCGCCGCCGGCCTCCGGCACCTCCTTCCAGAAGGTCTCGTTATGGGGCCCCGTGCCGTACCACAGGGCCAGCACCAGCCCCTCCACGCCGCCCCGGCGGAGGCGGTCCAGGTGCCGCCGCTCCAGCACCCGGGTCTCCCCTGCGAGACGGCGGCGGGTCACGTCATATAGAAGATCGGAATGTCCGTCCAATACGGTCAATTGAAAAACCCCCTTCGGCCCCTGTGAGGGGCGCTGTTCTCCACCAGTATAGCACGCCGGTGCGGCGGCGGGAAGGGGAATTTTGCGCCGGGGGCGGGAAATGGCCTGGTCTGGGAACCAGGCCCCACAGGGTGTTCTGCCAATAGAAGAAGTGCGGGAGCCGGCCCCGGTCAAGCAGTCCGGCCGTTGACAGACAACGCCCCGACTGGTATGATGACAGCAAATCAGCACTGAGGCCGGGGCCCAAACCCGGCGGAACGGGAGGCACGCATGAATATTCAATGGGACGCGGAGAAATACGGCTCGGACTTCTCCTTTGTACAGCAGTACGGCGGCGGCGTGGCGGAGCTGGTGGACCCCGTGGCCGGGGGAACGCTGCTGGACCTGGGCTGCGGAAACGGGGCCCTGACAGCCCGGCTGCGGGACAGGGGCTTTCGGACCATGGGGCTGGAGGCCTCGCCGGAGCAGCTGGCCCTGGCCCGGAGGAGCTGGCCGGACATCCCCTTTTTCCAGGGGGACGCGGCGGATTTCTCCCTGCCGGAGCCGGTGGACGCCGTGTTTTCCAACGCGGTGTTCCACTGGATTGACGCCGCCCGCCAGCCGGACCTGCTGCGCTGCGTCCACGCCGCCCTGAAGCCCGGCGGGCAGTTCGTGTTCGAGTTCGGCGGGGCCGGGAACAACCGGCTGATTCACGGGGCCCTGGCGGAGACCTTCGCCCGGCGGGGGCTGCCCTATCGGAACCCCTTCTACTTCCCCACCGTGGGGGAATACGCCGGGCGGCTGGAGGCGGCGGGCTTCCGGGTCCGCCTCGCTCTTCTCTTCGACCGGCCTACCCGCCTCGCCGGGGACCGGGGGCTGGAGGACTGGATGGCCATGTTTTTGAAGACTCCGCTGGCCGCCCTTGAGACGGAGGAAGAGAAACGGGATGTGCTGAGAGAGACGGCGGCGGCGCTCCGAAACGATTTGTGCCGGGACGGGGTGTGGTACGCCGACTATGTGCGGCTGCGGATGAAGGCCATACGGCTGTGAATGCGAAAGGGGGAAGCGCTGTGAAAAACCACTCCTACAGGCAGAGCCTGAAGCTGAAAAGCAGGACGGCGGACCCGGCGGCGCTGAAGCTGCTGCGGAAATGGTTTCCGGACCTGTCCCTGCTGGAGCTGAGGCGGAGGATACAGGCGCATGAAGCCGTCTATCTCACCGACGCGGAACCATTCCTCCGGGACGGAACCCGGAAGCTGGCACAGCTGGTGAAGGAATGCGGCGCCGCCGGGATTGAAACGGAGCTCTGCGAGGAGGTCCGGAGCGGCGGCGTCTGGCGGTCCCAGCCCATGAGCCGGACGTATTTTCAAAATTCCCTCCGGCGGTTCCGGGAGATTGAGCGGGAGACGCTGATAGACATTGAGCGGGAGACAGAGGGCTTCGTCAGCCCGGAGGCCCTGGCGGACATCGAGGCGGAGACGGCGGAGCACTGGGACGGGGCGGACCTGGAGCTCTGACACCCGCCTCCCGGGCCTCCGGAGGCGGCGGGCCTTCCCGGAGGAAGGCGGCCCCTCCGGGTCTTCCGCCGGGAGGGCGCGAAAACCGGCTGTGTAAAGGAAAATATTTTTACATTCCCGGCAGTTTCCCCCTTGACTTTTCGGCCGGGATGCTGTAAACTGAATTCACTTTGTAAAGGCGCACGGCTTTACATGAAAAGGAGGAGCGGGCTCATGAAGAACCAGACCTACCGCATGACGATGCTCTTCGACTTCTACGGCGAGATTCTGACGGAGCGGCAGAGGGAGTTTTTCGACCTCTACTACAACGAGGACCTGTCCCTGGCGGAAATCGCGGAAAACGCCGGCATCTCCCGGCAGGGGGTCCGGGACGTCATCGTCCGGGCCGAGGCCGCCATGCAGGAGGTGGAGGACCGCACCGGCATCATCCGGCGGTTCGAGGCCCAGCGGCCCCACCTGGACGCGATTCTGAGAGCCGCCGCCGAAATAAAAACCATCAACTACCGCCAGTATGACAACGCCCGGCTCACGGAGCTGGCGGATTTGATCCGCGGAGAGGCCTCCGCGCTGAGGGAATGAGCTTATGGCATTTGAAGGATTAACCGAAAAACTGAACGCCGCGTTCAAGCGCCTCCGGGGCAAGGGACGCCTGACGGAAAACGACGTCCGGGAGGCCATGCGGGAGGTCCGCCTGGCCCTGCTGGAGGCCGACGTCAGCTACAAGGTGGTCAAGGAGTTCGTCGCCACGGTGACCGAGCGGGCCGTGGGCAGCGACGTGCTGGACAGCCTTACCCCGGCGCAGCAGGTGGTGAAAATCGTCAACGAGGAATTGACGAAGCTGATGGGCGGGGCCAACGCCCGGATTACCATGGCAAACTCCGGTCCCACCATTGTGATGATGGTGGGTCTCCAGGGCGCGGGCAAAACCACCACCACGGCAAAGCTGGGCGGGCTGATGCGCCGGCAGTACCAGAAGCGGCCGCTTCTGGCCGCCTGCGACGTGTACCGTCCCGCCGCCATCGAGCAGCTGAAGGTGGTGGGCGGCCAGATGGACCTGCCGGTTTTTGAGCAGGGACAGGGCGACCCGGTGAAGATCGCCGAGAACGCCATCCGCCACGCCAGAGACCACGGCAGCGACATGGTGTTCCTGGACACCGCGGGCCGGCTCCATGTGGACGAGAATCTGATGGACGAGCTCAGGCGGATGAAGGCCGCCGTCCATCCCAACGAAATTCTGCTGGTGGTGGACGCCATGACCGGTCAGGACGCGGTAAACGCCGCCGCGGCCTTTGACGAGGCTCTGGGCGTCGACGGCGTGATTCTCACGAAGCTGGACGGCGACGCCCGGGGCGGCGCGGCCCTGTCCATCCGGGCGGCCACGGGGAAGCCCGTCAAGTTCGCCGGCACCGGCGAGAAGCTGGACATGATCGAGCCCTTCCACCCGGACCGCATGGCCTCCCGCATTCTGGGGATGGGCGACATGCTCTCCTTCATCGAGAAGGCCGAGCAGGCCTATGACGAAAAGCAGGCCGCCAAGCTGGAGGAAAAACTGCGGAAAAACCGCTTCACCCTCCAGGACTACTACGACCAGCTCCAGCAGCTCAAGGGCATGGGCGATCTGAGCCAGCTGCTGGGCATGATGCCGGGAGGACTGGGCAAGCAGATGCAGGGGGCGTCCATCGACGAGAAAATGATGTCCCGCACCGAGGCCATCATCCTCTCCATGACCCCCCTGGAGCGGGAAAACCCCCAGATTCTGAACGCCAGCCGGAAAAAGCGCATTGCCGCCGGCTGCGGTCTGGAGGTGGTGGACGTAAACCGCCTGCTGAAGCAGTTCGACATGATGCAGCAGCTCACCAAGCAGATGAGCAAGAGCCGGATGCCCCAGCTGGGGGGCTTCGGCGGAATGAAAAACCCCAGGCTTCACGGCTTCGGCCGGAAAAAGCGGTTCCGTTAATAAAGCGCTATAAGTGCGGAGCATTGGAAGGCTTTCAGCATTTATAATAAATCAACAACTATTTTAAATCTTGGAGGTACACACGCTATGGTCAAAATCAGACTGCGCCGCATGGGCGCGAAGAAGGCTCCCTTCTACCGGGTTGTCGTTGCCGACTCCCGCTTCCCCCGGGACGGCCGTTTCATCGAGGAAATCGGCACCTATAATCCCTGCGTCTCCCCCGCTGAAATCAAAATCGACACCGAGCGGGCCCAGGCCTGGATCAAGTCCGGCGCCCAGCCCACCGACACCGTCAGAGCGCTTCTGAAAAAGCTGGAAGTCCTCTGATCCGGAGGACGGCGCATGAAGGACTTGCTGCTCTACATCGCCAGGAACCTGGTGGACAATCCCGACGCGGTCTCCGTCACGGAGGTCCCCGGAGCGCAGGAGCTGACTCTGGAGCTGCGGGTGGCCCCCGAGGACATGGGCAAGGTCATCGGCCGGCAGGGCCGCATCGCCAAGGAAATCCGGACGGTCATCCGGTCCTACGCCCAGCGTACCGGCACAAGGGTTTCTGTGGACATTGTGGACTGAGAACGAAAAACCGGAAAAACCAGGAACGGCTGTCCGTTCCTGGTTTTTTTGCTTTTTGGCTTTTTGGCTTTTTGGCGCTTTTTAGGCTTTTGGGGACTTTTTCGGACCTTTTCCGGCTTTTCCTGATTTCCCGCGTTTCGCCCGGGGGATGGGACGGCCGGACTTCAATCCAGGTCACATGGGACGGCGGCCAGAAACGTCACCGGCGCGTCGGGGCTGGGCGGGCCCTCCTCCGGGTCATACCTGTAGGAATAGACCAGAATCGCGGCGTTGCAGGGCCGTTCCAAGCCCCGCGGAAACAGCTTTTTCAGCTCCGGACCGATGGCCGTGCCTTCGGAATAATGGCGGACCAGCGCTTCCGGGTCCGCAGTCAGTTCGTGCACGCTGCGCTCCGAAAAATCCGTGTCAAAGGGGTAGATATCGCACCCGCCGAAAAAATCCCGGCTGAAAGCAGGAATGTCACACCCGGCCGCACCGTCGAAATAGTCCCTTAACATCTGCTCCGTTTCAAAGACGCCTGCCCACACAGACACAATGCCTTCCTGTTCCATTGACCATGCTCCTTACTTCCCGGTGGGGTCCTCCTCGGTGGGGCTGGGGACGGGGTGCTCCCTGTGCTCCACCATGGCCCGGATCAGCTCCACCGTGCCCCCCAGACCCAGGAAGCTGCTGTTGAGACAGCAGTCGTAGCTGTCCACCGCGCCCCACCTCTGAGAGGAATAATACTCATAGTAGGAGGCCCGGCGCTTGTCGGTCTTGAGAATCAGCGCCCTGGCCTTCTCCGGCGTCAGGCTCTGCCGCTTCGCCACCCGGCGGATGCGGTCCTCCAGAGGCGCGTGGATGAAGAGGCTCAGGTGGTTGGGGTCGCTGGCCAGGGCATAGTCCGCGCAGCGTCCGATGATGACGCAGGGGCCCTGCTCCGCAATCTGGCGGATGGTGTTGAAGGTGGCCAGATAGACCTGCTGCTCCAGGGATTCCCCCGCCCCGGCCCCCGGCAGGGAAAACATATAGGAATCCATGGCGATGGAGTACAGAAGGCTCTTGGGCCGCTCGTCGAAGTTTTCCAGAATTTTTTCGCACAGGCCGCTTTTCCTGGCGGCCTCCCGCAGGATTTCCTTATCATAAAAGGGGATGCCCAGCTCCTTCGCAACGCGGATGCCCACTTCCTTGCCGCCGCTACCGAACTGCCGGCCAATGGTGATGATGGTTTTCATAGGGGGACCCTCCTTTCCTTGGCAGTTCTATTATATTCCAAAATGCAGGCACCGTCAAATAAAACTTCGCGCCCCGCCGCCAATCCGGCCTCCCGGCCGGCCCCCGGGCTTCCATTCGTCAGGATGCCAAATTTTAGGACAAAAATTTGGCATCCCCGGACCGCCCCTTTGGCTTGCCAGGCTTTTCAGGCTGTGGTATCGTAGAACAATCAAGATTCCGGTCCGTAGAAAACGAGAACCGCTGAAATAAAAACACAGGGGGCGCGGCTATGCTGGTTTTGGATTTTATCAATGTGGGCAACGGAGATTCCATTCTGGTCCGGGAGCTGGAGGGCGGGGCGCTTCGCTTCTCCATGCTGGTGGACTGCGGGCACGACAACCTGATCCGGGATGACCATCCCGCTCCCACGGACCCCCATTCCCGGCGCATTTACGCCGGGGACTTCCTGAAAAAAGAGGGAGTGGACCATCTGGACGTCCTTCTGGCCACCCATTACCACCGGGACCACATCGGCGGCCTGAGCCGGGTGCTGGAGGCCGCCGCGGTGGGCCAGTTCATCGCCAGCTACATCCCGCCGGAGGAAAACGGCCCCCTGGACCCCGACGGGGACAACGGCCTGCCCAAGGCCGCCCGGAACCTGCTGCGCTGTGTGGACATGTACGCCCGGGCCCTCCGGGAGCACCCGGACCGGGTGGAGGAATTCATTGAATATCCGGGGGACCGGGTGGAGCGCCTCCAGCTGACGGAGGACCTGTCCATGGACCTCATCGCCGGGGAGCCGGCCCTGTATCCCCGGCAGAAGGCAATCTACGACGCCGCCTTCCGGGGGGAGCGGAACGCCTATGACCTGATGCGCTGGACCAAGTCCATGAACATCTCCAGTCTCCGCCAGCGGCTCTATTACCACGGGAGGGAAATCGTCCTGGGAGGCGACGCCTACGGCGTCGTCTGGGACAACGACACCCTGTTCCCCTGCGACATTCTGAAGGTCCCCCATCACGCCTCCCTGGCCTCCATCAACCGCAAGGTCCTCAGCCGTCTGGCCCCCAGGACGGCGGTGGTCTGCGTGGCGGCGGGCCGGCCCGACGAGCGGCCCCATCCCTGCATCGTCTCCCTGCTTCAGGAGTACGTTCAGGACCTCCGTTTCACCGACGCCGTGGACATTCCCGGACTGGTGGAGCCGGCATTCCACGAGTCGGTCCATATCGAAATCGACTAGGGGCGAAACAGCAATACTGCACAAATCTAAAAAATCCCGGAGCGGTACGCTCCGGGATTTTTCTGTGTGTGCGCGGGACTTTTTTCTCGTTCTGGGACTTTTTGTGTGCACCAAAACTTTGGGCCGGGCCCGGTCCCTCAGACCTCCTGCGCCTGATGAAGCTGGGCGGCATACAGCACGCCGCGCATCAGCATGGCCCGGGTCATGGGGCCCACGCCGCCGGGCACCGGGGTGATGAAAGCGGCTTTTTTCTCCACCGCCTCAAAGTCCACGTCGCCCCGGAGCTTTCCGTTCTCTCCCCGGTTGATGGCCACGTCAATCACCGCGGCCCCCTCCTTCACCATATCCCCGGTGACCAGTCCGGGGCGGCCCACGGCGGACACCAGAATGTCCGCCTGACGGGTGTGCTCCGCCAGGTTTTCCGTCCGGGAGTGGCAGAGGGTGACGGTGCCGTCGGCCTGGGTCAGCAGAGCCGCCAGAGGCTGGCCCACCAGACTGCTCCGGCCAATGACAACACAGCGCTTCCCCCGGACGGGGATGTCATAGGCCTTCAGCATCTCCATGACGCCGGCGGGGGTGCAGGGCCGGAAGCCCTCCCGGCCCAGGGTCATCTTGCCCACGTTGAGGGGGTGGAAGCAGTCCACGTCCTTGTCGGGGCGGATGGCCTCCAGCACCTGTTTGGAATCCAGCCCCTCAGGCAGGGGGAGCTGGACCAGGATGCCGTCTGCCGCCGGGTCGTTGTTCAGGGCTTGAATAAGGGCCATCAGGTCCTCCTGGCGGGTGTCCGCCGGAAGCCGGTGGGCAAGACTGCGGATGCCGCACTCGGCGCAGTCCCGCTCCTTGCCCCGTACGTAAATTTGAGAGGCCGGGTCCTCGCCCACCAGGACCACCGCCAGAACCGGTTGGGCGGGCAGCGCCGCCGCCTCCTCCCGGACCTGGGCCTTGATTTTGGCCGCCAGGGCCTTTCCGTCAATCCATACCGCCATTGGGTTTGTCCTCCTTTGGTTTTTCGCCTTCCGGTTTTTCGCCCACAGGTTTTTCGCCCACAGGTTCCTCGCCCTCGGGTTTTTCGCCCTCCGGCGGGGGGCAGTCCTCCTCCCCGCCCCTCAGGCCCGCCGCCGGGGCGGCGGAGAGAACCCCGGCCTCCAGACGGGCGTCCGCCTGCATCCGCGCGGCGGCTTCCGCCGCCTCGGCCTCCGCCCGAGCCTCCGCCTCCGCCGCCAGCCGGTTCACCAGCAGGTTTTCCGGCAGGGCCTTCCGAATCCGGATGTTGTAGAACAGCATGACGGCAGCCACACAGGCCATGACCAGGCTCAGGGCCTGGGAGACCCGAATGGGCTGGCCCAGGAAGGTCCAGTCGAAAAGATACAGGCTGTCGGTCCGCAGGCCCTCAATCCAGGACCGGCCCAGGCCGTACCACAGGAAGTAGAACCAGGTGTTTTCCCCGTCGAACCGCCGCCCCCTGGAGACGATGAAGAGAATCAGCCCCAGACCAAGCAGGTTCCAAAGGCTCTCATACAAAAAGGTGGGATGGACCTCCACAAACTGATACTGGCTGACCCACAGCCGCATCCGCCAGGGCAGCTCCGTAGGGCCGCCGAAGGCCTCCCGGTTGATGAAGTTGGCCCAGCGGCCAATGATCTGGCCCAGCAGCAGGCCCATCACCGCCAGGTCCGCCATGGCCCCGAAGCGGATTTTCTTCCGCCGGGCGTAGAGAAAGGCCACCAGCGCCCCGGCAATCACGGTGCCGTAAATGGCCAGGCCGCCGTCCCAAATGGCGATGATCCGGCCCCAGTCCAGGCCCCCGGCTGCATTCCGGTACAGGTCCAGGTAAAACACCACATAATAGATTCGGGACCCCAGGATACAGCAGGGCACCGCCCAGAGCACCAGGTCCAGCACGTTGTCCTCCGTCAGACCGTACCGGGGGGCCAGCTTCATGCACAGCAGCATCCCCGCCAGAGAGGCCAGGGCCAGGATGATGCCGTACCAGTAAATCCCGTGGCCGACGTGCAGGGCCACCGGGTCCGGGTTGAACTCCCAGCCGCCGAACAGGCCGGGAAAGGAAATGGGCATATCTTTCAGCGCAGTCAAGGCAATTGCTCCTTCTTTCTTGATTGGAATGCCGGAGATCAGCCCTCTTTGGGGACAATCTCGCTGAGGACCGACCGCTCCTCCGTGATGTTTTCCTTCAGAAAGGCCAGCAGGTCATCGGGTCCGATGGAGTCGAAGGTCTCCGGGAAGCGCAGGGGGTCGTAGCTGTTGAAACAGCCCTCGGTCATGGTGACGGCGATGTTTTCAAAGGAGTCCAGGCCCCGCAGGCTGGCGCCGAAGGCGGCCCGGCGAATCTGCTGGTAGAAATCCGGGTCCACGCCCTCCCGGACCAGACGGCGGGCCTCCTGGCAGACGGCGGCGGACACGGCCCGGGGGTCCTTGCTGTCGCCTCCGGCGGAGAAATAGGCCGCGCCGGGCAGCATCTCATAGGACCCGCCGAAGCTGGCGTTAATCAGCCCCTGACTGTAGAGCCGCTGATAGAGGGGGCTGGACTCCCCCAGAAGCAGGTCGCAGGCCAGCTCGCCCACAATCAGGCTCCGGAAATAGTTCTCCCCCTCCCACACCGGGCGGCACTTGAAGCCCAGCAGGAACTGAGGCAGGGAGACCTCCATGGCAATACGGCTCTCCCGCTTCGCCACGGTCTCCGGCTCCTCCTCCCACGCCCGGGAGATGGGCGCGCCGCTCTCCCGGGGAAGCACCCTGCGGGCCAGGTCGGAGATGTGGATGGGGTCCACGTCTCCCACCACCGTCAGAATCATGTTGGCGGGGGTGTAGAAGGCCTTGTGGCAGGCATAGAGCGTGTCCGCCGTGATGTGGGAGATGCTCTCCACCGTGCCGGCGATGGAAACCCGGGCGGGATTCACGCTGTAGAGGCACTGGAGCATCTGGTGATAGACCTGCCAGTCGGGATTGTCCTCAATCATGCGGATTTCCTGGCCGATGATGCCCTGCTCCTTGGCCACGCTCTCCTCGGTAAACCAGGGGATGGAGACGAAGGAGAGGAGGATTTCCAGGTTCTCCTCGAAATGCTCCGTGGAGCTGAAATAATACCCGGTGAGGGCGTTGGCGGTGAAGGCGTTGGGCTCGGCCCCGTTCTGGGCCAGGCGCTGGAGGGCGTTGCCCTCCTCGGTGTCGAACATCTTGTGCTCCAGATAGTGGGCAATGCCGGCGGGGGTGTCCCGCAGCTGTCCGTCCAGGGTGAAGCGGGTGTCCATGCCGCCGTAATTGGTGGCGAAAAAGGCGTATTTTTTGGCGTAGCCCGGCTTGGACACAATCCGGAGCTCCAGCCCGTTGGGCAGCGTCTCCAGACAGACAGACTCCCCAATCCGTTCATAAAAGCGCTGCTTCATGCCTCCGCCTCCTTTCCCCGCAGGAAGTATACCGTGTCCAGCTCCACCGTCTCCATGGCCCGGCAGATGCGCTCCAATGTGACCTCCCGGACCTTGGCGGCCAGCAGCTCCGGCGTCTCGTTCCGGCCCACGGCGGCCTGGCTGACGAAAAAGTTCTCCAGACGGCCCTGGGAATCCCCCATGGAGGCGTACGCGTTCAGCAGCGTGCTCCGGGCCCCCTCCAGCTCCCAGTCCTCCAGCTCGCCCTTCCGGACGGCCTCCAGCTGGGCCAGAATCTCGTCATAGGCCTTCTGATAGTTCTCAAACTCGATGCCGGAGGAAACGGTAATCAGCCCCTTCTGCCGGTGGAAGAGGGAAGAGGCGTAATAACACAGGGAGAGCTTTTCCCGCACGTTCAGGAAGAGTCTGGAATTGCTGCTGCCGCCGAAGAGGGTGTTGCCCAGCAGCAGGGCGGGAACGTCCTCGCTGCCGCAGGAGAAGCCCATGCCCAGCTTGCCCTGAACCACGTCCAGAGACTCGGTAACGGTCCGGACCGTCTCCGGGGCGGCGTGGGAAACCGTGGGGGGAACCTGGTCCCGGACGTTCTTCCGGGGCAGGGTGGCGAAGGCGGCCCGGAGGGCCTCCTCCACCCGCTCCAGACCGGCGCTGCCGCTGTAGAACAGTTCCAGCCGGGCGGAGGCAATCAGCTCCCGATAGAGGGCGTAGAGCTTCCGGGGCTGGATGGCCTCCGCCGACTCCACGCTGCCCAGCCGGGAAACGCCATAGGGCTCTCCGGCACACATCTCCTGAAGCAGCCGCCAGTCGGCGTAGCTGCGCTTGTCGTTGAGCACGCTGCGGATGGCGTCGGCCAGGTTCACCTGCTCGCTCTCGAAATAATCCGTCACAAAGCGGCCTCCCTCGGTGACGGGGTCGCAGATCAGCTCGCCCAGCAGCGCCGCCGCGGGCTCCAGCAGCCGTTCGCCGCCGGGGGCATACCGGTCGTCGATAAAGCCGGCCACAAAGCCCACGCATTGGCTCTCTCCGCATTTGCGGACGGTGCTGTCAATGCGGGCCCCATACAGCCGGTCCAGCCTGGCGGACAGGCTGCTCATGTCCGGACAGGTGACGGTGCCCCGCCGCAGCAGGCTGGGCAGCAGCGCGCAGGCGGAGGCGGTCTCCTGCCGGAGGGGGGTGATGAATTGAGCGGACAGAATACTTGTTTTGAATTTATTCGCCGGCAGATGGGTGAGATACATCCCGTCCGCCAGGCGGCGTCTGGTCATTTCCAAGTTCTCAGCTCCTTTTGTAAGGTTCGGGTGTGGGTGGAGAACGCCGGAAAGGCGTCCAATGTGTCAATTTATATCCAAGTATATACCGAACAGGCCGGGAATGCAAGATGGCCGCCTGAAAAACCGGTACGGGAAAACAGGCATATCCGCGGCCCTTCCGGCATAGGTTGTCCAAGAGGTGAGGGCTTATGAGAGAAACCCGCAGAGGGACGGGCCTGCTCCGCCGCCTGGAGGCGGCTCTGCTGGCCGCCGGGACGCTGTGGATGGCGGCGGTCACAGCAGGCAGCGACACCGCTTCCGCCGCCTTCGGGGCTCTGCGCGAGGCGCTGCCGCTTCAGGCGCTGCGCTGGGAGCTGGGGGATCTGTGGCGGGAGGACGGACTTTCCCCGGCGGCGGCGCTGGCCATCGGGGAATCGCCGCTGCTGCTGGCCGCCCGGCCGGCCGTGGCGGAGCGCTGGGCGCTGGAGCGGCAGGAGACGCCGGAGGAGGACGGGGAAACGGACACGCCCATGGTTCTCCCGGTGGAGGAGACGCCCCTGGAGCCGGAGACCCCGGACCCGGCGGCGGACAACGGCGTTCCCGCCAAGACCCTGGTGCCCACGGACCCCAGCGGATACACCGTCTGCGGGCGGGTGTACATCAGCAACTCCACCAGCCACGCCCTGACGGTTCCGGAGCTTCAAAAGCCCTTCGCAGCGGAGCTGTCGGAGGCGTCCCCTCAGATTCTGATTCTCCACACCCACGGCAGCGAGGGCTATACCCCCGTTCCCGGCACGGAGGTGGTCTGGTCCGGGGACTACCGGACCACGGACTACCGCTATAACGTGGTGCGTGTGGGGGACGAGATGGCGGAGGCCTTCATCGAGGCGGGCCTCTCCGTCCTCCACGACCGGACGCTCTACGATTACCCCTCCTATTCCGGGGCCTATGACCGTTCCCTGGCGGCCATTCAGAGCTATCTGGTCCAGTACCCCTCCATCCGCTTCATTCTGGACGTCCACCGGGACGCCATTGAGGACGGACAGGGGAACCAGTACAAGGCCGTGTCGGAGATTGAGGGCTTAGGCACTGCCGCCCAGATGTCCCTGGTTCTCGGCAGCGACGGCAGCGGTCTGGAGCACCCCGGCTGGATGGAGAATCTGCGGCTGGCGGCGTCCATTCAGCAGGACATTCTGGAGCGGTATCCCACACTGATGCGACCGGTGCTGCTGCGGAACTCCCGGTATAACCAGCACGCCACCACGGGGTCCCTGCTGGTGGAGGTGGGGGCCGCCGGGAACTCTCCGGAGGAGGCGGTCCTGGCAGGGCGGCTCTTCGCGGAGCGGATGGCGGCGGTGATCCGGAAGGAGGAATGATGAATTAGGAATGAGGAATTGGGATACGGCGGGGTCGCCCCCACACCCGTGATATCAGGAGGATGACGTGCAGGGGGCGGGCTCTGTCCCGCCCCGCTTTTTGGATGTGCCAGACTTCCGGGAGACGGGCCAGAACGGAGTCCGGCCCCTTCATAGTTGCTGCCAGCGGGCCGCCTCACACCTCCCGGCGGGCCGCCGGGGGCGGCGGCCCCTACAGGAATGCGTAGGGGCCGGTCCTCTGGCCGGCCCCTTTGTCAGGAATTTTGACCTTTGCTATGAATGGATTCCCCATCAGGAATTTCCCCGTGTTCACGCTCAAACTCTGAAACACGCTTCTTAATCATCTGCTCAAGCTCTTTGTTTTTCGTGCGTCCCTCGAATTCCGCGATATATCCAAGCTGCTCCAGCAGTCTCGGAGGAACCCGCAGGGTAAAGCGGGCATAGTTCTGGTCCATGATTATGACGCCTCCATAACGTAGGATTGACATTATGATAGCGTCGTATTATAATAAGCAGGAAGAATGACGCAACAGTGACGCAAACAAAGAGAGATTTTGGTAAATATGATGAATAACGACTTTGAAGAGGCGTTCAGCAGGTTTTAGAACCTGTATTCATAGCCGGGGGATGCTGGATGGACGGGAATTTTTCCTGCCAGACAAGGAAATTTTCCGCGGCAATCCTGACGGATTGCAAGGGAAATCGACGCAGTATGGCGGGAAAAAGACCGTTCAGACAGCGTTCAGCGGTTGTGAATACAGGTTCTTAGAGAGGCGGGAGTATGATGAAGCGGAAGGCGCGCTGTTTGCCATAGTCCGCGCCGCCTTCCTGGCCGGGTGGAACGCCGCCGGCGGGGAGCCTCCCACGCCGCAGAAGCTCTTTGAGCTGATTCGCTGTGAAGCCGCCGCCCCGCCTGTGCGCAAACCGGGTCCCATAAATGAATCCTGAATGACAGAGGCCGCTTTCCCGAAAGGAACAGCGGCCAGGCTGTCGAAAAAGTCTTTTTGACAATTCGACAGCCTGAGCAAATTTTTAGAACCCGTGGGAAGTTCTGAAAACTTTTGATTGAAAACGACTGGACAGCTCTTAGCGGCTTTGCCGCTTAGAGCTGTCGCGTACCCCTTGCGGGTAAAGGAACCCCTGATGGGTTCCTTTCCATCTTCCTTTCCGATGCTTTTTTCATATGCTGTTTTTTGACAAGCTGGCCGCTTTCCTGAAAGGGACAGCGGCCTCTTCTGTTTTTTACTGAAAGGATGATTCGAAGGCTGGCCGCTGGAAAATTCTGCGTCCGCGCATGAAATCCCAAAAACCAGAGACCCTATGCCAGTACGGACACCCTATTTTCAACACAGAAGGAGTGAGCCTATTTGGAAACGGGAATCCATAACACCTCCGAAATCGGACGGC
>NZ_CANTJS010000021.1 GCF_947654275.1 uncultured Oscillibacter sp.
TCTCTTGGCTTTCCCCAACCGAGTTCCTTGTCCAATTTGTTTGACAATCCTACATTCTTCCATCTTTTCCACAAACTGGTCCCCTCTGCCGGAGTCTCCGCCAAAAGCGTCCCGCAGTGACAAGTATCCTCCTCCCGTTTACCAGGAGCTCATTTGTCCGGGAGGATTTCGCCCAAAAGATGAAATCTCCCTGCAAATTGCCGATTTATATCTTTCTAATTGGAAAAAACATATAGCCTTCCCCTGTCTGCGGACAAGTAAAATCGTGGACTACCCCCACCAATGAAACAGAATGATCTTTCAGGTATTTTATCGTTTTTGAAAAGGTATCATCATCTTCCCATTTTACATAAGAACCTGTATTCATAGCCGGGGAATGCCGGATGGGCGAGGATTTTTCTCGTCAGACAAGGAGATTTTCCGTAGCCATACTGACGTATGGCAAGGGAAATCGACGCAGTATGGTGGGAAAAAGACCGGCCAGACGGCGTGCAGTGGTTGTGAATACAGGTTCGAAATATTCATAGCCAGGAATCACCCATTTGGTCCAACTGCTGGGAGCTTCCGCGTCATCCCGGCATTCTACTCCGGCAAGATAAAGACCTTTTTTGAAATCTTCCCACGGATAGAATGAACGCGAAAAATCAGGCATAGCTCCCCATATTCCGATGATATTTCCATTTTCATCTTTTTTAGCTAGATGCTGAACCTCTCCAAAATGAGAATTTGCATCCATCCATAATCTTTGAATAAAACCTTCTCCGTCTAAAGTTGAACCCTCTTTCCCTATCACAACAAAAGCTTCCTTTATGCACTTTTCAACTTTCATATTCCCCTCCATAAATCGGGATTTCTTGAAAAAGTATACCATCACCTCGATCCATGTTCAACTCCTTTTTATAGTCCCTGACAGCACAAACAATACGCCGGCATATCAAGGCGGAGCCGTCTTGGAGGACGCGCGATGTACACAGGCCATACCATCACCATCCGATGGCAGTGTAGAGTAAGTGCACACGCCACGGAATGCCGGCAAAGAGAATGGAGCGCCCGGGGCATCCCCGGACGCTCCCGCTTCGCTTCCTTCCTGCCGGTCGATCACCGCCTTTTCGGCCTGTGTCATTCAGCCACAAATGAACTGCCGGCCATGTAATGTATTCGGCGGCGAAGCTACCCTTTATACCTCCCAGGAAAGACAGCTCTGCCCGCCCCCGGAGCGGAAGCGTTAGACGAAACCGCCCTCCGCTGTGTGAAGCACCATTCAGCCGCAAACGAAAAAAGCCCGGGACAGCGAACCGCTGCCCCGGACTCTTTTGAATCTTTTCGAACCTTTGGAATACTTTACCGGTCTTATTTCAGCTCGACCTTGCCGCCGACTTCCTCAATCTGCTTCTTCAGAGCCTCGGCATCATCCTTGGAGATACCCTCCTTGATGGTGGCGGGAGCGCCCTCGACGGTAGCCTTGGCCTCGGCCAGGCCCTGGCCGGTGATCTCGCGGACAACCTTGATGACCTTGATCTTGGCGGCGGCGTCAAAGCCGGTCAGGACCACGTCAAACTCGGTCTTCTCCTCAGCAGGGGCGGCAGCGGTGGCGGTGGGAGCGGCCATGGCGGCGGCGGAAACGCCGAACTCTTCCTCCAGAGCATGTACCAGCTCGCTGAGCTCCAGAACGGTCAGGCCCTTGATCTCTTCGATCATGGCGGTCACTTTCTCAGACATTGTATGAAACCTCCTAAATTGTAAATAAAAACAGTCAATTGGAACGCGTGCCGCTTACTCGGCGGCGGGAGCCTCCTCGGCAGCCTCGGCAGGCGCGCCCTGCTTCTCGGCAATCTGCTTGAGGACCACGGCCAGCCCGGTGATGGGAGCCAGCATGGTGCCCAGGACCTGAGCCTGGAGCACAGGCAGAGCGGGGATGGACGCCAGGGACTTGATGGTATTCATGTCCACGGGCTTTCCGTCCATGAAGCCGCCCTTGATCTCGAACTTGTCTTTCAGCTTCTCGGCATAGTTGTTCATAACCCGGGCGGGAGCCACGGGATCGTCGCACAGGGCCAGAGAAGTGGTTCCGTTCAGGAGATCGTCCAGGTCGCCAAGGCCGGTATTGTTGAAAGCGAAGCGCAGAAGGGTGTTTTTCACAACGGAATAATCCACCGCGTTTTCACGGCACTCACGGCGCAGAGCGGTATCCTCTTCCACGGTGATGCCCTTGTAATCCACGATGACGCCGGCGGCGGCCTTCTGAATCTTCTCAGTCAGCTGGGCCACGATGGCCTGCTTCTCAGATAAGACTTTTGCGTTAGGCATGGTTGTTTTTCACCTCCACAGGAATGAGAATGCGCGTTCTAAAAAAAGGAACCGTCCCCGCGGCATAAAGACGCAAGGACGGATAGCAAATCATAACATTTGCCGCCCTCGGCAGGATTTACAGGTTTTTTTGAGAAAACCCACCTGCTGTCTTTGGAACGCAAATTGTATTATAACGGCAGAAAACCCAATTGTCAAGGGTTATCTTGCCAAAATTCTGTTTTTGTCTTCCAGCCGGTCTCCCCGGAGCGCCAGGTCCTTCACCACCTCGCCTGCCAGAATCAGGCCGGCGGCGGCGGGCACGAAGGCGCAGCTGCCGGGAAGCTGCCGCCGTCCGCTCTCCTCCAGTTCCCGACCCAGCGCCTCATAGACCTCCGGGTCCGGCTCACGGGGCGTCTCGGTGGAATAAACCACCTTCAAACGGTCCACGCCCCGCCGTTTCAGCTCCTTTCGCATAATCCGGGCCAGAGGGCAGACGCTTGTCTCATAGATATCCGCCACCCGAAACGCGGTGGGGTCCAGCTTGTTCCCCGCCCCCATGCAGCTGATGACCGGCGTTCCCGCCGCCTGGGCCTGCTGAATCAGCAGCAGCTTCCCGGTGACCGTGTCAATGGCGTCGATGATGTAGTCATACCGGGCAAACTCAAAATCCCCGGCGGTATCCGGCCCGAAAAAAACCGGGTATGTGCGGATATCCGCATCCGGAGCAATGTCCAGCAGACGTTCCCGGGCGGCGTCCACCTTTAACCGGCCCACGGTGCTCCGGGTGGCGAAGAGCTGGCGGTTCAGGTTGCTGGGGGACACCCGATCGCTGTCAATCAGATCCAGTGCACCCACGCCGCTGCGCGCCAGAACCTCCGCCGCGTGGCCTCCCACGCCTCCCAGACCAAACACCGCCACCCGCGCCCGGCTGAGCCGTTCCATGGCGGCCCGGCCCAGCAGGAGCGCCGTTCTGGAAAACCGCTCGTCCATGCTCATCCCTCAATTCCCTGAATTTCGATCTGCTCCACCACGTCCTGTCCCCTGGCGGTGAGGGCCATGCTTCCCCGAAGGGAACAGGCCTCATAGCCTTTATAGCCGCAGCCCTTCAACGGCAGGTCGTAGTCCAGGCGTATGAGCCCCTTCTGCTCCAGCGCCAGCAGCGCCGCTCCCCACTCCGCCGGGCTCCGGCCCGCCTCCTCCAGAAAGACCGGATACTCCCCTTTACCCACCGGGAGAAAGGGCGTCTGGGCCAGCCGCTCCAGCAGACTCAGTTCCGCTGGGGTCAGCAGCAGTTCCCCGCCTCCGCAGCTTCCGCATGCTCCGCAATTGTGCTGACAGCTCACTTTGCCGCCTCCTCTTCCCTGTTCCAGGCGGACACGATGGTGCCGCCGCCCACAACCAGATCTCCGTCATAGAACACCGCCGCCTGTCCCGGCGTCACCGCCCGCTGGGGTGTGTCAAACTCCAGCACCACGGTCCCGTCCTTGGCAGGCCGGATTACAGCCCACTGCTCCCGCTGCCGGTAGCGCAGCTTTGCCTGCACCCGCACACAGTCCTCCGGCTCCGGAATGGAAATCCAATTCAGACGCTCCACCCGGACAAAGCGGCTGTAAAGAGCCTCTTCCGGCCCCACGGTGACGGTATTGCGAGCCATGTCCTTCCCGCAGACATAGACCGGGGCCCCCATGGCAAGACCCAGTCCCTTCCGCTGGCCCAGCGTATAGCGCACCGCGCCCCGGTGCCGTCCCACGACCCGCCCCGTCCGGTCCAGAAAATCCCCGGCGGGATACGTTCTGCCGGAGGCACGCTCCATGAAGGCGGCATAATCTCCGTCGGGCACAAAGCAGATGTCCTGACTGTCGTGCCTCCCGGCGTTGGCAAGGCCCAGCGTCTCCGCCAGGGCCCGGACCTGCCGCTTCTCCATGCCGCCCAGAGGGAACTGGATATGGGCCAGTTGCTCCTGGGTCAGCATATAGAGCACATAGCTCTGGTCCTTTCCGGCGTCCAGGGCCTTTTTCAGCAGCCAGCGGCCCCGGTCCTCATCGTATTGGATGCGGGCATAGTGGCCGGTGACGACAAAGTCCAGCCCCCGGGCCTCCGCCTCCTGAAGCAGGCGGCCGAATTTCAGACAGCGGTTGCAGTCAACGCAGGGATTGGGGGTGCCTCCCTCCTCATAGACCCGGATAAACTTGTCAATCACCTGGCGCTGAAAGTCCTGCGTGCAGCTCAGAACCTCGCAGGGAATCCCCAGCTGAGCCGCCGCCCCGGACGCGTCCTCCGCGTCCCGGCGGGTACAGCCGTCCTCCTCCGGGCGCAGGCACATATTGACGCCCAGGCAGCGGTAATCCGCCTTCAGCATCAGATAGGCCGCCACAGTGCTGT
The DNA here is from genome assembly GCF_947654275.1 of uncultured Oscillibacter sp. GTDB lineage: Bacteria > Bacillota > Clostridia > Oscillospirales > Oscillospiraceae > Oscillibacter. Next base: position 4,672 of record NZ_CANTJS010000021.1, read on the forward strand.
CCACGCCGCCGCTCATGGCGATCAGGGCGCCCTTCTCCTTTACATCTATATCCATCTCGTACTCTCCCATCTCTATCTTCCCCGGCAGAAGCGCCGTCATTCACAGAACCGGCAGACCGCCGGTTTTCCGCCGTCATGCCGGAGCCCGTTCTTTTTAAGGCGGACGCCGCTCCGAAAAGGGTCGGCGGTTTCGCCGCCTTCTGTGCTGACTATAACATGAACGGGCCGGAAAAGCAATGTCTGCCCTGCGGAACGGAATCGGAGCGCCCGCACAGTGGTCACCGGGACTTGCACGGTTTTGCATAAACCGGCCCCGGTCTCCCGCATTTGCGGAAAAACCCCTCATTTTTTGCGCTCAAACGGAGTTAGTCCAGAAAAATCTTTAAAAGAAAACAGAGAATTTTCCGGAGCGTCCGATTTTATGTAAATCATTTTCCATTTTCACGCTGTGGAGAAAATCGGATTCCAGCGTCTTCAAAAAAACGGAAATTTCATCGGAATCCATTGGAATTACAGGAAAATTCCCATGTGGAAAACGGCGTGGAAAATGTGAATAACTCCTCGTAGACGCAAATTATCAAAAAACTTATGTTAAGGACAGCGCCACGGCGGCCACTGGAAAGAACGTTTGAGCGGTTTTGTCGAACCCTCCATGATTTTTCAGAAATCGTGGCGGAATAGACGAATATGCCTGCCGCCCTCTCAGCCGTCCGGCCCCGGGCGCGGCGGATGCGTGAGCAATTTGCCCAAGGGAATGCTGAAGGAAATCCTGCAATATTACTGCTTGTAATGAGGGCGGAGGAGACCGCCGGGAGCGTGTCCAGACAAAGGTTTTTTTGCAGGGGCCTCCTCCCCCGGCAGCCTGTCCCATCGGAACCGCCGGTGCTCCGGGAGGCCCGCCCCGAACCCGCCGGCCTCCCGGAAGGCAGGAAGGCCGGGGAACCGCCCCCCTCCTCCTGATAAAATACGCCGGAGGACCGCGCCGCCGCCGAAGTTTTACTTGTACTTTTGAAAAGAATCGTATATAATGAGTTTGATTATTGATTCAGCGGGAGGCAGACCGCCGCTTCCTGATCAATACTGGAAAAGAACCGGGAAAGAAAGGACGTTCTCATGATTCAATTCAAGTCTGAACAGGGTGAGATCTCCGTCAGCAGCGCCGTGTTTTCCAACATCACGGGCATGGCCGCCACCAACTGCTTCGGCGTCAAGGGCATGGCCTACCGCTCCATGACCGACGGACTCGTCCACCTGCTGCGCCGGGAGGCTATGAGCAAGGGCGTCAGCATCACCTATCACGAAGACGACTCGATCTCCATTGAGCTGCACATCATTGTGGAAAACGGCGTGAATCTCCCTGCGGTCTGCCGTTCCATCATGAACGAAGTGCAGTATGTGGTGACCAAAAATACCGGCGTAACCGTCAGAGCCGTGGACGTGTGCGTCGACTCCATGACCCTGTGAGGGAGGATCAAAAGCCATGACTGAACAAATTACCGGAGCCCTTTTCAAGGAAATGATCCTCCACGGGGCCGCCGCCATTACCGCCCAAAAGCAGCCCATCAACGACCTCAACGTCTTCCCCGTCCCCGACGGGGACACGGGCACCAATATGTCCATGACCATCGGAACCGCCGTGACGGAGCTGCGGAAAACCGAGCCCGCCACGGTGGACCAGGCGGCCAGCCTCACCGCCTCCGCCCTGCTGCGGGGAGCGCGGGGAAACTCCGGCGTAATTCTCTCCCTGCTCTTCCGGGGCCTCTCCAAGGGGCTGAAGGGCCGTGAGACCGCCGGCGCAGAGGTCTTCGCCGCCGCCATGCAGGAGGGCGTTTCCTCCGCCTACAAGGCGGTCATGAAGCCCGCCGAGGGCACCGTGCTGACGGTCTCCCGTCTCGCCGCCAAACGGGCGGTGGAGGCCGCCGCCTCCGGAAACGGCGTGGAAGCGGTGCTGGCTGCCGCCCTTGAGGAGGGGCAGGCCGCTCTGGCCCAGACCATTGAGATGAACCCGGTTCTGAAAAAGGCCGGCGTGGTGGACGCAGGCGGCAAGGGCTACCTTTTGATTCTGGAAGGGATGCTGGCCGCCGTCCGGGGCGAGCCCCTGCCGGAGACTCCCGACGAGGAAGCGCCTCAGAAGGCCAAAGCCGACTTCAACGTCTTCGCCTCAGAGGAAATTACCTTTGCCTTCGACACGGTGTTCATCGTGCGGAAAAAGCAGGCGGAGCTGGACCTGGAGCCCTTCCGGGCCTATCTGAACAGCATTGGAGACAGCCTGGTCATCGGTGAGGATGACGAGGCCTTCAAGGTCCACGTCCATACCAACATCCCCGGAAGCGCCCTGACGGAGGCCCAGAAATACGGCACCCTGGAGCTGGCGAAGATTGAGAACATGCGGACCCAGTACGAGGACGTGGCCGCCGGCAAAAAGGCCCAGAGCGTTGACGATTTGGACATGGAGGAATCCGCCTCCGAGGCGAATCATGACGAACCCCGCACCCCTGCCCCGCCCGAGAAAAAATACGGCTTCCTCTCCGTCTGCGCCGGCGACGGTCTGGCCACGGTGTTCCAGGACCTGGGCGTTGACGGCGTGGTGTCCGGCGGGCAGACCATGAACCCCTCCACGGAGAGCATTCTGGCAGGCGTGGAGCAGATTCCCGCCGAAACCGTGTTCATCCTTCCCAACAACAGCAACATCATCATGGCCGCCCAGCAGTGCGGGGCGCTGACGGAGAAAAACGTGGTGGTCATTCCCACCAAAACCGTTCCCCAGGGCATCACCGCCATGATGAATGTGGATTTTGAGGCCTCCGATGCCCAGTCCATCACCGACGCCATGATGGACTGCCTCTCCGGCGTCACCACGGCCCAGATCACCTATGCCGCCCGGGACTCGGACTTTGACGGCTTCGCCATCAAGGAAGGGGACTATCTCGCCCTGGAAGAAGGCAAGCTCTTCGGCACAGACAACTCCCTGGACGCGCTGCTGGAACAGCTGGCCGCGGACGCCGCGGAACGGGACGCCTCCTTTATCTCCCTGTACTTCGGCCAGGACGTCCGCGAGGAAGACGCCCAGCTGGCCGGGCAGTTTTTCCAGAAGGCCTGTCCCAACGCGGAGGTTATGGTCCTCTCCGGAGGTCAGCCCGTATACTATTATATTATCTCCATGGAATAAGCAGACGGGCCCGGACCTGTGTCCGGGTCCCTCTTTTGCGGTGAAAGGAGGTCCTGTTATGACCGTGGGCCGGTTCGCCCCCTCCCCCAGCGGGCGCATCCATCTGGGGAACATCCTGTGCTGTCTGCTGGCGTGGCTCAGCGCCCGGCAAAAGGGCGGCAGAGTGATTCTGCGCATCGAGGACCTGGACGCCGCCCGCTGCCCCCGCCGGTACGCGGAGCAGATGATTGAGGACCTCCGGTGGCTGGGCCTGCTTTGGGATGAGGGACCGGAGGCGGACGGCTGTGGCGGCACCTTCTTCCAAAGCCAGCGGACCGCCCTCTATCAGGCGGCGCTGGAACGGCTGGAGGCCATGGGACTGGTCTATCCCTGCTTCTGCACACGGGCGGAGCTTCACGCCGCCAGCGCCCCTCACCGGGAGGACGGCCAGGTGATCTATGCCGGGACCTGCCGGAGCCTCTCCCCCGCTCAGGCGGCGGAAAGGGCCAGACTCCGGCCCCCGGCCCTCCGGCTCCGCGTCCCTGACAAGGAGTATCGTTTCATAGACGCTCACATGGGCCTCTACGGGGAACGGCTGGACAGGGACTGCGGGGACTTTCTGCTGCGCCGCTCCGACGGCATGTTTGCCTATCAGCTGGCGGTGGTGGTGGACGACGCCGCCATGGGCGTCACAGAGGTTGTCCGGGGAGCGGATCTGCTGTCCTCCACGCCCCGGCAGCTGTATCTGTATGAGCTGCTGGGCCTGACGCCGCCCCGGTTCCTCCACTTCCCTCTCCTGCTGGCCCCCGACGGACGGCGGCTGTCCAAGCGAGACGCGGACGCGGGTCTGGATACCCTGCAAGGCCGGGTTTCCGCGGAGGAACTCCTGGGAAAGCTGGCCTGGCTGGCGGGCTTCAATCCCTCCGGCGGGCCCAGAAGCGCCCAATCTCTGCTTCAGGACTTTTCCTGGGAAAAGGTGCCCCGGGCAGACATTCGCCTGCCTGAAAACCTGTTCGGGTGAATCCATTAACAGCCTTTGGGGCGCAATCAATTGAAGAGACGGGAACGAGGACCGGGGACATAAGTCCCCGGTCCTCGTTTTCACAGAAACACCGCGTTTTCCCTGGGCTCCTGAAAATTCTTTTCCAGCATGGCCACATGAGACAGGAATGCGGGATCGTCAAAATACTTGGCATGGTGGGTACATTTCCGGACACAGCACTGACACTTGATGCAGGTTCCCGGCACTGCGGCCACATTGGCCGGGTCAATGGCGCCCATGGGGCACAGCCGGGCGCAGACGCCGCAGTTGCAGCATTTGGACAGGTCCGTCTGGGGCTTTGCCTTCAAAAACTGCGTGGGCTGACCGTCCAGCCCCCTGGGCACATAGTAGGGCGCTTCCGGGTCTCCCGGAACCTCCACCGGCGGAGGCGGAGCCTCCAGGCCCCGAAGCTTTTCGGCAATCCGCTTTCCAAATTCCCGCAGCTCCCGCTGGTCGTCCCAGTCCGGGCGGCCTTCTCCCAGAACGTCTGTAAAGGCATGACGCCCCACAAAGGCCCCGGCCGCCGCGGTCCGGAAGCCGTTTGTCTCCAGCAGAGCGCAGAGCTCCGCCAGCGCGTTGTCAAAGGCACGGTTGCCAAAGGTCACCACCGGCACGGCAAGGGCTCCGTTGCCCCGGAGCCGGGCCCGAAAATCCGGCGCGATTTTGTTGGGCACCCGGCCTGCGTATGTGGGTGTTCCCACCACCACCAAATCCCCGGGGCCAAAGCTGTAATCCGCCGCCCGCTCCTCGGGTTTTCTGAACCCGTGGAAAACCGCCTGCGGCAGTCCCAGTTCTTTTTCCAGGGCCTCCGCCAAAAGACGGACCATCTTTTCCGTCACGCCGGCGCCGCTGTAGCAAAGCGCATGAATCTGTTTGATTTCCATACTGTCCCCTTCCATATCACAGGGAAAAATCCTGCTCGCTGAGTCTCTTCGTGTCCAGCGCCGCCGGACGGGGCGGAACCCGCTTCAGCGGGTCATAGCGAAAGGACCGGCAGGAGTGCTCCACCGGCACCACGCCCCGCTTGACGCAGGCCACCTCACGCTCATTGAGCTGCTGTCCCCGCTGGCAGTAGGCGCAGCGGGGGTCGATATTCTTCCGAAACAGCATGGGCCCTCCTTTTCTCTCCGCTTACCTTGCCGTCAGGCACACGGAATCCTGGTCCACCCCCGCGCTGATCCCGGCGATGGGCGCTTCGTAGCTGTCGATGATTTTGGTGGCCATGGGGTCCTCCAGCTCCTTCTGAATGGTCCGCCGGAGGTTTCGCGCGCCATAGGTGCGGGAATAGGATTTTTTCGTCAGCAGCTCCAGCAGGGCGCTGTCATAGGTAAAGGTGATGCCCTTCTCCCGCAGGGAGTCCCGCAGCTCGTCCAGCATAATCCGGGCAATGGCCTGGAAATTCTCCTCGGAGAGCCGGTTGAAGGTAATCACGGCGTCCACCCGGTTGATGAACTCCGGCCGCAGGAACTGCTGGAGCGCCTTCATGGCCTTCTCACTGTCCTGCTGGCTGAAGCTCCGGTCAAAGCCCACGGAGCCGCTTTCCCTGTTTCCGCTGCCGGCGTTGGAGGTCATCACGATGATGGTATTTTCAAAGTTTACCTTCCGCCCGTGGGCGTCGGTGATTTCCCCGTCGTCCAGAATTTGCAGCAGCACATTCAGAACATCGGGGTGGGCCTTCTCAATCTCGTCGAAGAGGATGACGGCATAGGGCTTCCGGCGGATTTTCTCCGTCAGCTGACCCGCCTCGTCATAGCCCACGTAACCCGGCGGAGAGCCTACGATTCGGGAAACGGAGTGCTTCTCCATGAATTCCGACATGTCCAGCCGGATCAGGGCGTCGGGGGTATTGAACAGGTCGCTGGCCAGCTGCTTCACCAGCTCCGTCTTGCCCACGCCGGTGGAGCCGACGAAAATGAAGCTCACAGGCTTGTGCTTGGGAGAGATGCCCACCCGGTTCCGGCGGACCGCGGCGGACACGGCGGCAATGGCCTCGTCCTGACCGATGATGTGCTCCTTCAGCCGGGCTTCCAGCTGGCTGAGGCGCTGGAATTCCTGTTCCCGGATGCGGGAGGCGGGAATCTTGGTCCACAGCTCAATCACATGGGCCAGATTTTCCATGGACAGCTGGGGATCGCCCTTCTCGTTCAGGCTCTCCTGCTCCGTGCTGAGCTGGAGATCCCGGCTTTTCAGCTCCGCCATGCGGGCGTAATCCTCTTCGGTCTTCTCCTCCTTCTCCTCCAGCATGGCGCGCTCCTTGGCGTAGTCGTCCAGCTCCCGCTGAATCTCCATCCGCCGGGAGATATCCGGGTCCTTCAGATTCAAATCAGAGCAGGCCTCGTCAATCAGGTCAATGGCCTTATCCGGCAGGAACCGGTCGGTAATGTAACGCTCGCTGAGCAGCACCGCCTGACGGAGGATGCCGTCGGACATTTTCACGCCGTGGAATTTCTCATAGTTGGGGGCCAGGCCCTTCAGGATGGCCACGGAGTCCTCAATGGAGGGCTCATTGACCGTGACGGGCTGGAACCGGCGCTCCAGAGCGCTGTCCTTCTCAATGGATTTACGGTATTCGTTGAAGGTCGTGGCGCCAATCACCTGAATCTCTCCCCGGGAAAGGGCGGGCTTGAGAATGTTGGCGGCGTTCATGCTCCCCTCGGCGTCTCCGGCCCCCACCAGGGTATGGACCTCGTCAATCATCAGAATGATGTTCCCCAGCCGCTTCACCTCGTCAATCAGGCCCTTCATGCGGCTCTCAAACTGGCCCCGGAACTGGGTGCCGGCCACCAGCGCCGTCAGGTCCAGGATGTGGACCTCCTTCTCCCGGAGCTTAAAGGGCACGTCGCCCTTGGCGATGCGCTGGGCCAGCCCCTCGGCAATGGCGGTTTTTCCGACGCCGGGCTCACCAATCAGGCAGGGATTGTTTTTCTGGCGGCGGTTGAGAATCTGGACCACCCGCTCAATCTCCTGGGTCCGGCCAATCACCGGGTCCAGCTTGTTATCCTTGGCCTTCTGGGTCAGGGAAATGCAGTAATTTTCCAGATATTTCCGCTTTCCGTTCTTGGGCTCCTTGCGTTCCTTCCGCTCCTTTTCCCGGCCCTCGTCGGGAGCGTCCTCTTTCTTGGCCTCGCCGCCGGAGAACAGCCGGTTCAGGAAGGGGAAGGTGGCGGTCTTGCCCTCTTCCTCCTCTTCCTCCCCTTCGCTGGGAATCTCGTCAATATTTTCCACGCCGTTCATCGCCTGCATCATTTCGCTGTTGAGGGTTTCCAAATCCTCGTCGGAGATACCCATGCGTTTCATCATGTCGTCCACCTGGGGAAGCCCCAGGTCCTTGGCGCATTTCAGGCACAGGCCCTCATTGATGGTCTTGTCACCGTCCAGCTTGGAAATGAACACCACGGCCACATTTTTTTTACATCTTGAACAAAGTGTCGGCTGCATTTTCTTAAACCTCCACGCGCCCACCGGCGCTCTTAATAGACATTGTAGATGCCCGCGTCAGGCGGGCGACGGGTCCGTTTTCCGGTTTTCCCGGAAGCCCCGGAAGCCCCGGAAAAAACGCCTCAATCCGGAAGAAGCGCAGGAAAAAAGCCTTGGTGCAAAAAAAGCTCTGGCACAGAAAAATTCAGCGCTGAAAAAGCTTCAAGGCGTCCAGAGGGCTATGTACGGCGAAGAACCGGAACAGACGGCTCTCCTCCTCCCCCACGGAAACCCCCAGCGTCCGCAGCGCCCACGCCGCCAGAAACAGCAGCAGAGCCGCCTCCAGCAGTCCCAGGGCTCCGCCGCCCAGGGCGTTGAGCCCATGGAGTCCCGGCAGGCGCAGCACCAGGTCCAGGGCCCGGACCAGCAGATGAAGCAGCACGGTCAGCACCGTGAAAGAGACCGTAAACAGCAGACCGTGTAAAAACGAACGGGCCAGACTCTCCACCACCGCCGTGGCGGCGGAGACGCCGGTCTCCCGAATGGTCTCCCCGGCCTCCGAGGCCAGAGCCTCCCGCCGTTCCGCATCCAGACCCAGCAGGTCCAGCAGGTCTTCCAGCCCCTCCGGCATGGCGCCGGGCATATGGCCCTGGGGCAGATTCTTCTGAATCTCCGCCTCCACCCGGGCCTCTATGTGCCGCTCGACAGCGGGGGCCAGCAGCTTCGCCGCGGGACCAGAGAGCGCCGAGGCAATCACGCTGGCGCCAATCAGGGCCGCCAGCACCACCGCCAGGCCCGCGAGACTCCTCAGCAGACCCTTTTTGGCCCCCCATACGGTAAATCCCAGCAGCACCGCCGCGGCAGCCGCATCTATTATAACAGGTGATGACAAACTTTCCTACCTCTTTTCCTGTAAACGTTTTGTGAATTTGCCCATCAATTTTTCACATTCATGGCAGGAACAGACTGGCGGAGCTGCCCGACAGCATCAGCACCGACCCGTCGGGCCGCATCAGCACCTCCCGGACGTCCTCCACCCCCCGCAGGGAGGCGTAGGTCTGCAGGTCCTGATTATAGACCTCCAGACGGCCGCTGTAAAGTACCGCCAGATACCGCCCGGCGGCGGAGAGGCTCAATATCTCCTCCCGCACCTCCAGAGTCCCCAGCTCCGCGCCGTCGCTGTCCACCGTCACCAGACGGCCCACGCTGCCGGAGCGGTAACGGTTCAGCAGCAGCGCCGTAAAGCCGTCGCCCCCCAGGTCAAAATCCCGCAGGTAGTCCCCGCCATAGGAATAGGACGCCTCGATTTCCCCGTCGGGTTTGGCATAGCTCAGGACGGTATCGGAAACGGCGGCAATCTTCCCGTTCTGCTGGCCGATGGCGGCCACCAGCCCGCCGGAGACATCATAATCCGCCGCGGGCTCCTCCTTTGTCAGCTCATAGAGCACAATATTGCTGACAAAGACGCCGTTTTCCTGTCCCAGGGTCACCGCCGCCAGGCGCTTTCCCACCACGCAGCCGTCCAGCACAAAACGCCGCCGGGAGTCAAAGGCAAAGGCCAGCTTCATTTCCGGGTCATAGACGCTGACACAGCCCTTGCAGCCCTTTTTCTCCGCCGTCACCGCCAGCCAGCCGTCTTCGTTCAGCGAGGCGGCAAGGAAGGGCTCCCCCTCGGCGGCGGTCAGCTCCAGCATCATGCCGCCCGCGTTTGCCACATACAGAGAGGTTCCGCCCACGTCGTAGGCCGCCAGCCGGCCGCCTCCGGCGGTGAGGGCAGGCGCTCCCATGTTTACATCGACGGACCAGAGCTCCTGACCGCCTTTATCGAACAGCCGCAGGGACGTCTCCGACAGCACCGCCAAATTCTCCTCAACGGCGGCAAAACGGTTCTTCGGTGAGGCGTCATATGCGTAGAGGGCCGTCCCCCCTGTCTGCTCCGGCCGGCCATAGTTCAGATAGCGGCGGAGAATGTCAAAGCCGGTACCGTCCCGGTAGGCCGCCAGCACCACCACCGCCAGCACCAGAGCCAGGGCCAGGAAAAAAGTGAGAAAGCTTTTCAGCTTCCCGTTTTTCTCAGCCCGCCGGGCCCTTCGGGCCTCCTGTTCCCCGTCGTCATCATTCCAGATATCCTTCCGCCCGTCACTCATTCAGCCGTTCATCCTCATACCACAGTCTTGTCAGGTACAGTCCGCCGGGGGGCGCGGTGGGTCCCGCCAGGCTCCGGTCCCCCCGTTCCAGAATCTCCGGAATATCCTCCGGGGCAAATTTTCCCTCGGCGGCATAGAGCACCGTGCCGGTGATGGCCCGGACCATGTTGTACAAAAATCCGTCGGCGCAGACCCGCAGCTCCAGCAGGTCGCCGTTCCGGGTCACGTCGCACCAGTAGACAGTCCGGACGGTGGTCCGGGTCTCCGTGCCCACGGAGCGGACCGCCCGGAAATCATGGGTCCCCACAAACATATGGGCCGCCCGGTTCAAAAAGTCCTCATCCAGCCGCTTCGGGTAAAAATAAGCCCGGTTGACATAGAAGGGATTTTTAAAGCGGGAGTTATAGATACGGTAGGTATATTCCTTTTTGATACAGGATCCGATGGCGTTGAACGCCTCCGGAACCTCCACCGCCTCCCGGATGGCGATATCCTCCGGGGTGTGGGTGTTGATGGCGTAGGGCATCCGGTCAATGGGAATGCGGCTGTCCGTGCGGAAATTTGCCACATACCGCTCCGCGTGTACTCCGGCGTCGGTCCGTCCGCAGCCGGTGAGATGGACCGGCCCGCCGCATACCCTTCCAATGGCCTTTTCCAGCGTTTCGCAGACGCTGGCGGCGTTTTTCTGCACCTGCCAGCCGTGGTAGGCAGTGCCGTTATAGGCGAGTTTCAAGGCAATATTGCGCATCGTTTCTCCTCACTCCGGCCACGCGATCAGGGGCAGTCCAGAAAGCGGACAGCGCCGCATGTCGTCCCATGACAAAGCCTCCAGCTCCTCCAACGGAAACGTCCAGACCAGTCCTGTCTCGTCCTGAAACGTGTAGTCCATACGAATGTGATCTCCCGGCCGGCAGGGAATGGAAACGCCGTCGTACAGCTCCCCATTGGATTCCAAGCAGGCAATCTCCTTCTTCTCCCGGCCATAAAAGACCTGTTCGCCGTTCCGGCAGACGCGAAACGCGCCGTTCTCAACCTGAACATCATTCCCCTCCAGGTCCGTCAGGCCGGCATATGGATCACAAAAGAAAAAGGTCTCCAGTTGGGCGTCATAGTGCCAGGAACAGCAGCCATATCCGTTGGAGCTTCGCTGAATGGGCAGAAGACTCCGCACGGGACCGCTGAACAGGACCGTGTCATCCTCCAGCCGGATGTCCAGGTTCCTGTCCGGCTCCAGAGGAAGCGTCAGTGTTCCCTCATAGCTTCCGTCGCCTGTTTTGCTGAGCAAGACAATATTCCAAGCCAGAGCATAGGGTTCTCCCTCCATGCAAAGGCCTGCTTCGTAAAGGCCCGTCTCATAGAACGAAAGCGATTCTTCCGGAAGCTCCACCGCCAAATCCACTGACAGCCGCCGGGCTTCCGGCTGAATCTGTGCGTTTTGGAAGCGGACAGTCAGCGGCGCGTTTTCTAGTACGATCCGTTCCTCCTCTGAGGGGGCAGGCGTCTGTTCATTCAGACGGTCAAGTTCTGCCAGGCATTCCTGCATCTCCTGGCGCAGAGACACGATTTCCCGGTTCTGCAAAAACGCCGTACACAGCAAGACAGCACACATTCCAATGGCAATAAAGTTGTATGTCGGTAACTTCATCGGTCCCTCTTTCCGTCTACTTCCCGTCCAGCTCCGCCATGGCCTCCCAGTCGATTTCCATGTCCCGGTGATAATACTTCCGGTCCCGCTCGTCCAGCTCCCGGAGGACCCGGCAGGGATTCCCCGCCGCCAGCACACCTGCCGGAATGTCCCGGGTGACCACGCTGCCCGCTCCGATTACGCTCCAGTCTCCAATGGTCACGCCGGGGGCTACCACAACCCCGGCCCCCAGCCAGCAGCCCGTTCCAATACGAATGGGCAGATTGTACTGATAGCCCCTGGCCCGCAGCTCCGGCAGGAAGGGGTGATTGGGCGTGGCCAGCACCACATTGGGCCCGAAGAGGGCATAGTCCCCCACATAGATATGGGTGTCGTCCACACAGGTAAAGCCGAAATTGGCATAGACCTGTTTTCCCAGATGTACATGACGCCCGCCCCAATTGGCGTGGAAGGGCGGCTCAATGTAGCAGCCCTCTCCCGCCTCGGCCAGCATTCTCTTCAAAAGGGCGGCCCGCTTCTCCCCTTCACTGGGGCGGGTCTGGTTGTACTCATAGAGCAGTTCCAGACATTGAACCTGAATATCAAAAATCTCGCTGTCCATGGGGTCGTAGATTTCCCCGCTGTGGAGCTTCGCAAACTTGTCGGACGCATTCATTGACAAAGCCTCTCCTTCAAAAGATGGAGTCCCGTTCTCCGGTTATTCCCATGTAAGCCGGGGCCAGTCCACCCAGGCGGTACTGTTGTCCCAAAGGTCCCGCTCCGCCACGGCGGTCCAGCTCCGAAGCAGGAATTCATAGCCCAGGCCGTTTTTGTCCCGGCAGAAGAAGGTCAGGGCTATTTCATCCCCAGGCCGGACCTCCGCGGACAGCTTGCCGCAGAAATAGCTGTCCGAACGGTCTCCCGGCTCCGCCGCCTGTTCCGCCGCAATCTCTCCGCCGCGCCGGAGGCGGAACATGTGGCCCTCTGTTTCCGAGGAACCCGTGTACAGCTCCGCGCCGCACTCGTATACGGTAAAGAGGTCCTTCATGTACTCCGCCTGGGTCCGCCCCGCCTGAGACGTGCATTGGACCGGCAGAAGCTCCCCCGCGCTGCCCAGAAGGCCCAGGGATTGCCGATGCCGGGTCTCGCCGTTCCGGATGACTGTGTACAGGCCGTAGTCCGTCCAAAGCTCGTCCAGGGGCAGCTCCAGCGTGCCGGCAAAGGTCCCTGTCCCGTCGCCGGACAGGGGCACGGACCCGCCGCCCTCTCCGCCGTTCTCTCTGATCCACAACAGCTCTGCGGCGGTATCCTCTCCCCACTCCTTCAGCATGGCGGAAACCTCCACGTCCAGACAGCGCTTTTCCGGATTCACAGAAGGGCTGTAGTCCCAGCTCCGGACCAGCTCCTCCGCGCTTTTCATGTCCCGCCGCACGGCCTGGACCTGCTCGTCCAGCCGGCGGGACTCCATTTGCAGATTGGTCTCGACGCTTCCAAGCTGGTTCCGCAGGTCCGAAAGCTGGCGGAGCTGCCAGAGGTCCAGCCCCAGCAAAGCTGCGCAGAGAACCAGCGTCAGCATCTGCACCCTGTTTTTTTCCATCGCAGCCTCCTTAAAAACCTGATTCCCTCAAAGCCCAAAGGCCCGCAGGGCGATCACCAATGCCAGAATCACGGCGCCGAAGGTCAGCGCCAGATAATCCCGCCGCTCGTACTTTAAAACATGGAGCTTCGTCCGGCCCTCGCCGCCGTGGTAGCAGCGGCACTCCATGGCCGTGGCCAGCTCGTCGGCCCGGCGGAAGGCGCTGATGAACAGCGGCACCAGAATGGGAATCATGGCTCTGGCCTTCTGGAGGAGGTTCCCGCTCTCAAAATCCGCCCCCCGGGCCTTCTGGGCGGACATAATCTTGTCCGTCTCCTCAATCAGGGTGGGAATGAACCGCAGGGCAATGGACATCATCATAGCCAGCTCGTGGACCGGCACGTGAAAGCGCTTCAAGCCGTTCAGCAGCCGTTCCAGCCCGTCGGTGAGGGCGATGGGGCTGGTGGTGTAGGTCATGAGGAAGGTGCCCATAATCAGCAGCATAATCCGCAGCACCATGAACGCGGCATTCCGCAGACCCGTATCCGTAACGTGAAAGGGTCCCCAGGCCCAGAGGTCCCGGGCTCCCGGGGTGAAAAACAGGTTCAGCACGCCGGTGAAAATGATGATGAACAGCACCGGCTTCAATCCTCGCACCAGGGCCCTCAGCCCCACCTTGGAAATGCGGACGCAGACCACCAGGGTCAGGGCCATGAGTCCGTAGGCCACAAAGCTCCCGGCACAGAACAGCGCGATGATATACAGCATCACCAGCAGGATTTTCGTCCGGGGGTCCAGCTTATGGGCCGGGGTATTTCCAGGAAAATACTGACCCAGGGTGATGTCCTTCAGCATGGCGCGCCCCCTCTCTTCAAGGCCAGCAGTTCCCGTTCCAGGGCCTCCGCCGTGTAAACGGCGGAATCGACGTTCACGCCCCGGGCCCGAAGGGCCATGGCCACCCGTGTCACCTGGGGCACATCCAGCCCGGCGGAAAGCAGCTCTTCCGACCGGGCGAAAACCTCCGCCGGCGGACCGCTCATCAGAACATGTGCGGACTTCAGCACCAGAATGCGGTCCGCGTTCCGGGCAATCTCGTCCATGCTGTGGCTCACCAGAATCACCGTGGCCCCCTTGTTCCGGTGGTAGTCCCGGATGTTGGCCATCAGATTTTCCCGGCCCGCCGGGTCCAGACCCGCCGTGGGCTCGTCCAGCACCAGCACCTTGGGCTCCATGGCCAGCACCCCCGCCAGGGCCACCCGGCGCTTCTGGCCGCCGGAGAGCTCAAAGGGGGATTTTTCCAGGTGCTCGTCCCGGACGCCTGCCAGTCGGGCGGCCTCCCGGATGGCATGGTCCAATTCGTCGCCGGTCCTTCCCTGGTTCATGGGGCCGAAGGCGATGTCCTTGTAGACCGTTTCCTCAAAGAGCTGATATTCCGGATACTGGAACACCAGGCCCACCTGAAACCGGATATCCCGGATTTTTTTGGGCGCTTCCCAAATGTCCCTGCCATCCAGCAGCACCTGTCCGCTGGTAGGGCGCAGGAGACCGTTCAAATGCTGAATCAGGGTGGATTTTCCCGAGCCGGTATGTCCGATGATGCCCAGGAATTCCCCCGGCTGCACGTCGAAGCTGACATCCTCCACCGCGCTGCGCTGGAAGGGAGTGCCAATCCCATAGGTATGAGTCAGGTTTTTTACTTGCAGTATGCTCTCCAAACCGGAACTTCCTCCCTGTTACGATTTTCCCAGCGCCCGGGCGATGGCGTCCGCGCAGTCCTCCACGCCGAGGGCGTCCAGCGGAACATCCCAGCCGTTCCGGCGGAGCCGGTCCAGCAGGTCCACGGTGTCCGGCACCGTCAGTCCCAAATGACGGAGCCGCGCCACCTGGCTGAATATTTCCCCGGGCGTGCCGTCCATAGCAACACGTCCGTCATCCATCACAATGACACGGTCCGCGTCCTCCGCCTCGTTCATATGGTGGGTAATCAGCACCACGGTGATGCCCTTTTCCCGGTTCAGCCTGTGGACGGCGGAGAGCACCTCCCGCCGGCCCGTGGGGTCCAGCATGGCGGTGGCCTCGTCCAGCACCACACAGGCCGGCTCCATGGCGATGACGCCGGCAATGGCGATGCGCTGCTTCTGTCCGCCGGAGAGCAGATGGGGGGCGTGGGTCACAAATTCCTCCATGCCCACCGCCTCCAGGGCGGCGTCCACCCTTCTGCGGATTTCCTCCGTGGGAACCCCCAGATTCTCCGGGGCAAAGGCCACGTCCTCCTCCACCACATTGGCGACAATCTGGTTGTCCGGATTCTGGAACACCATGCCCACCCTCTGGCGGATGTCCAGCAGCAGGCTTTCGTCCAGGGTGTCCATCCCCTCCACGTAGACCTTTCCCCCGGCGGGCAGCAGCACGGCGTTAAAGGTCTTCGCCAGGGTGGACTTGCCAGACCCATTGTGCCCCAGCACCACCACGAAGCTGCCCTTCTCAATGGCAACGTCCACGCCCCGGAGCGCATAGACCGGCTTCTCCCCCTCGTTTACCGGATAGGCGAAGCGGAGGCTTTCCGTTTGAATCATTTCACTCATGTCAAAGTCCCTCATTCTCACGCACAGGGCGCGTATCCGCGGACCGGAGGCCGTTACTCGCTGAACCACCTTCCCGTGGCCCCGCAGGGCAGGGCCAGGCCGGTGGCCCGCACGGGCAGGCCCAGCTCGTCCCAGGTACACTTTCCGCCGTATTTTTCCGCCGCCAGCAGATTCAGCAGGTAGCCCAGCACCGAAGGGGCCAGGCCCGTGGTATAGGAGTTAATCAGCATAAACAGGGGCTTGTCCGACAGCACGCCGGCGCAGAGCTTCACAAAGGAATAGAGATTTTCCTCCAGCTTCCACACCTCGCCGCCGGGCCCCCGCCCATAGCTGGGAGGGTCCATGATAATCGCGTCATAGGTCTTCCCCCGCCGGATCTCCCGCTCCACGAACTTGGCGCAGTCGTCCACAATCCAGCGGATGGGGGCCTCCTCCAGGCCGGACAGCCGGGCGTTTTCCCGCGCCCAGGCCACCATGCCCTTCGCCGCGTCCACATGGCAGACGCTGGCCCCGGCCCTGGCGCAGGCCACCGTGGCCCCGCCGGTATAGGCGAAGAGGTTCAGCACCCGGATGGGACGGCCCGCGTTCTGTATCTTCCCGGCGCAGAAATCCCAGTTCACCGCCTGCTCGGGAAAGAGGCCCGTATGCTTGAAGTTCATGGGCTTCACCTGAAACGTCAGGTCCCGGTACCGGATTTTCCAGCTCTCCGGCAGAACCTTTTTCTCCCAGTGTCCGCCGCCGCTGCGGGACCGGTGATACCGGGCGTCCGCCCGGCCCCAGGCCGGGTCGGTTCTGGGCGTTTCCCAGATTGCCTGAGGGTCCGGACGCACCAGAAGCTGACGGTCCCAGCGCTCCAGACGCTCACCGCCGCCGCAGTCCAAAAGCTCGTAATCCCGCCACTGATCCGCGATCCACATATCTGTTCCTCCATGCCAGCGATAAAATCAACCGGGATATTGCTTCCGCACCCAACGCCGGGAAGCAATATGCGCCTTCGTTGTCCGGCGGCCGCCGCCTGCGGCGGCAGAGAAGCCGGCTCAAATCAAGTGTATGGTCTCCGAATGTACAATATGGAAATCATATTATACCGCCTTCCGGGCCATTCCGTCAACCGTGGTTTCCGCCAAATTCCACGGAACTGGGATATATTTCCACGTCCGATGCAAAAAAGAGCGCCTGGACAGGCGCTCTTTTCCTGCGGTGTCAGCGCAGAAACTGAAGATTGACGTCCACATTGCCGCCGATGCCGGCGACACTGCACTTGCTGGAATACTGCCAGTAGTCCATTTGATAGTACAGCGTGGGATACAGCTTTTCGGAGGACTCACTTTTATACTCCGGATACCAGCTCAGGTAAGGCGCCAGGGCGCCCTGGTCGTATTTGATGTAGCTGACATAGGTTCCGGCGTAGACCATCGGCGTGTATCCCGCCTCGGCAATCCGCTGGCAGAAGGCCACGGCGCAGGCGGTGGCCATTTCCGGCGGCGTGCCGTAGACCCGATAGCTGGAATTGCTCATCTCCCAGTCATAGGCCACCGGGCCGTTGATATTCAGATCCCGGAGACGCTCGATGACGAAATCCGCCTCCTCAATGGCCTCCTCCACCGTAATGGCCTGGGCGAAGAAGTACACGCCTGTCTCAATGCCGGCGTCCATGGCTCCCTGAATGTTCTGGCGGTAGAAGGCGTCCTCGCTGATCGCCCCGGTGGAGTAGCCCCGGAGACCCACCCGCACCATGGCAAATTCCACGCCGTCGCCGGCCACGGCATCCCAGTCAATGGTCTGGTTCTCGCTGGCCCGGTTCTGGTAGGCGGAGACGTCGATGCCGAAGCGGGTGCGGAACTCGCTGCCCTGATAGACCAGACGGTCCCCCTCCCAGTAAAAGTCTCCCTCGCCCAAGCGGCTTGCCTCCCGGCCCTCATAAATGGGAATCTGTTTGCCGTCATAGGCAATGGTCCCGCCGGTGGTAAGGCCGGGGGTATACACCTCGCTGGGCTGGATACCGGGTCCGGCGGGCTGTTCCGTGCCCTCCGCAGGCGTGATGGGCACCACCACAATGCCCCAGTCAAAGGGCTCGTTGGGGTCGGCGGGTTCCTCCGGCAGGGATTCGGTAACCACGGTGGGAGTGATGGAGCTGAAATTCCGGATGGTTCCCTGGACAATGACGTTTTTCAGGGTCACCTCCCCCGTCACGCCGGGGGCAATGATCAGGTCCCCGGCGATGGTCATGTTCTCCAGGGCCGCGCCGCCGGGGGCGCTGATCAGCAGGCTCCCCGCCGTGTCGCCGCTGTGGGAGCCGCTTTCCTGGACCAGCACGTCAATCATGTGGTTCAGCAGGCTCACCAGCTCCGCCCGGGTCAGGGGGTCCGTGGGACGGAAATTCCCGTCCTGAATCTCGCTGAACCAGCCCCGGGCGCTCATCTCCGCAATGTAGGGCCTGGCATACCCGGCAATCTGCTCCGCATCGCTGTAGGGAATGGTGGTGGTCTCCGCGTCGATGTGGAAGGCCCGGGCCACCATGGCAACGCCCTGCTGGCGGGTGATGGTGTTCCCCGGCAGGGCCTTCCCCTCGCTGCCCAGGTAGACCCCGGCAGCGTTGAGCTTCAGAATGGAGCTCTCCCAATAGGTCCCCGCCGTGTCGGAAAAGGTCTCCGGGGCCGAGATGGACTGGAATTGCAGGAAGCGGTCCAGAATCCCGGCAAAGGCGCCCCGGGTGATGGACTGGTCCGGGCGGAATGTTCCGTCCTCATAGCCCTGGAGGACGCCGTAATTCTGGCTCCACTTGTCGATGGAGGCGGCGGCCCAGTGTCCCTCGGTATCTGTAAAAGCCATGGCGGGCGTCAGGGCCAGAGCCGCGGCCAGAGCGCCGGTCATGAACCTCTTGGGCAGTCGAATTTTTCGCATGGCAGTCTCCTTTTGTCCGAATCTGTCGAATCCATATCAAAAAAATGCCCCAGCCCTCCGGTTTGGAGGGCCGGGTTCCACGATTGATTCATTATAAAGGAAAACTGCCGGCTGGTCAATACGCAGGGCGGTTTTTTCTGGTATCCAATTACTGGTATTCCACCCGAATCCGCAGGCGCTTCCGCTGCCGCAGGGGCTTCTCCGGCTCCTCCCGGGCGATGGACGCCCCCCGGAACACCGACAGGGCCAGACCAATCAGGGCCAGGTCAACCACTGTTTGCAGATTCCCCACCACCAGAGGCAGACCGGCGGAGAAGAGGACGAAGCCGAAATTCAGCGCCGCCGCCAGCAGCGTCTGAACCGCCAGAGTCACCACCACCGCCAGCACCACCAGACGGCCCGGCAGACAGCTCTGCCGCAGGCCTTTTACCAGCAGCCAGACCAGCAGGACCGCCAGCGCCGCCAGCATGAGCAGAAGGGGCAGCCAGCCCCACAGGACGGCCATGGAAGCGGGGAGAAAATCGCTGCTGTAATAATGGGGCATGGTGTTCCCCGGCATACCGGCGCTATCTGTATAAATCCGCACCCGTGCCCCGGCATGGACGGCGGCCCCGACGCTTCCATACTGCCGCAGGGGCGGCACATCCTGCCAGAAGCTTTGGAGCATCCCGCCCAGATAGCCCTTGTTCAAAGGGTCCATCTCCGGATGGAGGGCAATCGCCAGCCGCTGCCGGAAAGAGTTGAGATACCCCCTGGAAATCAGCCCGGTCAACAGAACCGCCGGGACCGCCAGCGCCGCACAGGCGCCCTTCCACCGGCCCACGCCGAACCAGTCCCCTCCGGCGGCGCAGAGCGTCAGCGCCAGACCGGAGAACAGCAGAATCAGCAGCCCTGTCATGCTGGGGGCGAGGCAGCAGACCGCCGCCAGAGGAACGCCGCTCAGCACAGCAAGCAGAAATCCTTTCCAGCCCTTCCCCCGGAATCGGTAGAGCGCCAGCGCATAGGCGACGGGATAGAATAAAACCACATATCGGGTGTAGTAGGCGCAGTTGCCCACATGGGGAAAGTGGAACAGTGTCAGCAGACCTGCCGCCAGGGCTCCGATGTACACGGCCCGGGCATGACGGACCAGCCGGGAGACATCCAGGAAGTACATCCCCAGCAGCGCCGCCGTCCCCAGACCCAGGGAGGCCAGCGCCCTTGCCGGCACGGCAATGTGACCGGCATTGACGCCGCCGCTGATTTCACAGAAGACCGCCCGCAGCACCGCCCCCGCCAGCGCCAGAACAAGCGTCAGCCCCAGCAGCCCCCACTGGGGCCGGGGCCGGTGGATAGCGTCCAGAGCTGCGCCCACCTCCACCGGGTCCCCCATGTCCTCTACGGCCAGACGCTCCGCCTCGTCCCGCGGCTTCCCCTCCCTGACAAAGGCGTCCCGCTGGTCCGTCAGGTGCTGTTCCAGCTCCCGGGCCACCACGGGCCGGGCCCGCTTCCAGCGAATTTGTTCCATGACCGTCTCCAGATAGCCCTGAATCGTTCCATAGTCACGCAAGGGAAACGCCCCCTTTCAAAACCCGGCCCACGGCCCGGGCGTAGGTATTCCAGGCGTCCTCCTTCTCCCGGAGGGCGTCCCGGCCCCGGTCCGTCAGGTGGTAGTACCGGCGGGTCTTGCCGTTCTCCGCCCGGCGTTCCTGGGCGGTGACCAGACCCTTTTCCTCCAGACCGTGAAGCAGGGGGTACAGCGTCCCTGCCTTCAGGCGGAAGGCGTCTTCGCTCCGCTTCCGCAGTTCCTCAATCATCTGATAGCCGTAGAGGTCCCCGCCCTCCAGCAGCTTCAGCACCAGCAGGGGCATACTGCCGCTGACCAGGCTCTTGTCCAGTTCCATAGGCGACTCCTTTCATGGATAGATTACCGATATACTATGCCGTTCATTATATATCGGTAATCTATCTATGTCAAGGCGCATTAAGGAAAAAAAGAAAAGAGGGAAGAAACATCTTCCCTCTTCCAAAGCACGCGCCTTATTTCGCCACAACGGACTTCACGGTCTTGATTTCCCGGCCGTTGTAAGTACCGCACTCCTGGCACATTCTGTGAGGCAGGTGCAGCGCACCGCATTTCGGGCACACGACGAGGTTGGGAGCCGCCAGCTTCCAGGTGGAGCTGCGCCGCTTATCCCGTCTTGCTTTGGATACTTTCCCCTTGGGTACTGCCATGATGACACCTCCTTAACCATACAAAAGGCAGGAAAACCGGCCCTCTTTATTCTTGATTGTTCTCCAAAAGCTTGGCTAGGGCCGCCAGCCGGGGGTCCGTCTCCTTTTTGCAGGAGCAGGGGCCGAGGTTCAGGTCGGCGCCGCACCGGGGACACAGTCCTTTGCAATCTTCTGAACACAATGTTTTCGTATCCATTCCGAGGATCAGCGCCGTCCGGGCCAAATCCTCCCCGTCCACCTTCCCATCCTCCAGCAGAACGATCTCGTCGTTCTCCTCATTCTGGAGCTCCTCCGCCAGAAGACAGCTGTAAGCAATCTCACGGTCCTGGAGGAATTCCTTCCCGCAGCGGTCGCAGACCGCATCCAGCGTGGTCCGGACCGTCATGGAAAGCTCCAGCAGGCCGGCGGTGTTCCGGACCCGGCTCTCCACCGCCACAGGGCGGCTGATGGGACGCCGGCCGTCAAAATCCACGCCTGAAAGATCCATGTCAAACTGGAACTCCAGCTGTTTGCCGGGGGTATGCAGAATTGGTCTTACATCAAAAAGCATAGGCTACCTCGTAACGATACAAATGGTATTATAAGGGATGATTCCGCCGTTGTCAAATGATTTTTTTCGTTTTTTCGGGGATTTTCACATTTCATCTCTGTTTCCCCCGCCGCCGAAGCCCTCCGGCACCGGGAAACCCAAAATCGTCCTGCGGAATCCCCCCTGAAGGGCTTTCCAGGTGGCCATCTGATAGGTCTCCTTCGGCCACCGGGCGGCCCATCCGTCCCGCAGGCTCTCCGCCAGGGCCCGGCAGCCCGGCGTCTGCTCCTCCAGACTCAGCAGCAGCGGCGAGAGGTACTGAACCAGCATCTGTCGGGTATTCAGCCGGGCCAGGGAGCGGTTCCAGGGCCTCTGCCGGCCCCAGTCCGCCTCCATGCCGTTCAGCAGCGCCGCCGTCAGGGACCCAAGTCCCTCCGCCCCGGCGCTTTGAACCGCCTCCCGGTAAGCAGGCCCGAACCGGGCCTCGTACTCCTGAAAGGCGGCCTTGTAGCCCGTTTGGGTAAAGCGCCCAATCCAGAGCTTCTCGTCCCGGACAGCGGCCAGCAGGGCTTCCGCCTTTATGTCGCTCATGGTGATTCCCCCTTCTCCGGCGGGGCGTCTCCCCCGCCGTCTTAACCGTCTTGTATACAAAGTCCCGCCGCCGGCTGAAAAAAACCGGCCGAAAATCCCCGCGGACATCTCCGCTTTCCTCCTTTACATTTTCCCCCAAAACAGGTATGATGGACAAAATATCCTCAGGAGGTCCGTCATGCGGGAGTTTACCATTGGAAAAAATGACGCCGGGCAGCGTCTGGACCGCTTTGTGGCCAAGAACCTGCCTCTTCTCCCCCCTGCCCTGTTGCAAAAATACATCCGCCTCAAGCGGGTGAAGGTCAATGGCAGGGGCTCCAAACGGGACGTCCGGCTCCAGGCCGGGGATGTGCTTCAATTATATATCAACGACGAGTTCTTTGACAAGCCCCGAGAGGAAAATCTCTTTCTCTCCATTTTTCAGCCCCGTCTGACCATCGTCTATGAGGACGAAAATCTGCTTTTGGCGGACAAGCGGCCCGGCCTGGTGGTCCATGCCGACGAAACCGAAAAGGTCAACACCCTCATCAACCATATCCAGGCCTATCTCTACCAGAAACGGGAGTGGAACCCCCGGCAGGAAAACGCCTTTGCCCCCGCCCTGTGCAACCGCATCGACCGGAACACAGGCGGCATTGTCATCGCGGCCAAAAACGCCGGAACCCTGCGGATTCTCAACGAAAAAATCCGGGACCACGAGCTGGAAAAGTCCTATCTCTGCGTCACGGTGGGCCGTCCTCAGCCCGCCGCCGGAAAAATCGAGGGCTTCCTCACCAAGGACGAGGCGCAAAAGCTGGTCACCTTCCACCGCCGTCCCGTCCCCGGCGGCAAAACCGCCGTCACCCTCTATGAGACTCTGGAGACCCGGGGGGAGCTGTCCCTGGTGCGCTGCCGGCTGCTGACGGGCCGGACCCACCAGATTCGCGTCTCCATGGCCGCCCTGGGCTGTCCCCTGCTGGGAGACGGAAAGTATGGAAGGGGCGATGTGAACCGCCGCTATCAGGAGACCCGTCAGGCCCTGTACGCCTATCAGCTGGCCTTCTCCCTGCCCACGGACGCCGGAATGCTGAACTACCTGCGGGGCAGGACCTTCACGGTGGAGGACGTGCCCTTCCGGACAAAGTATTTCCCGTCTCGTTAAAAATTGTTCATAAAAAACGGATATTCTCTTGACATTTCCCGGCACTTTCGTTATCATGCAGTCATTGCTGAATTTCGACGAGAAAGTTTCCCAAAACTCAACAGAGGAAAGAGGCTGAAAATCAATGTCCCATCCCGGTCCTGTGTTCCCGGCAGGGCCCGTGTTTTTGAATTTTATCAAGAGCAGCCGGAACCGCGTTCGGTTTGGGGCGAAACAAACAATGAAACGGGGGAGGATACATGTCCAAAGAGTTGATTCGCCTGCGGGATCTCTGCATGGCGTACGACGACGAGCTGGTTCTCGATCACTTAAATCTCTACATCAATGACAAAGAATTCCTCACACTGCTTGGACCCAGCGGGTGCGGCAAAACCACCACGCTGCGGATTATCGGCGGCTTCACGACCCCTGCGTCGGGAGACGTTCTGTTCGGCGGTGTGAGGATCAATGATGTCCCGCCTCACAAGCGGCAGATCAACACGGTGTTCCAAAAATACGCTCTGTTTCCCCATCTGAACGTATTTGAGAACATCGCTTTTGGTCTTCGGATGCAGCGTCTGCCGGACGCCTCCGGAAAACGGAGGAACCGGCTTCCGGAGGAGGAAATCCGCTCCAGAGTCATGGAGATGCTGGAAGCCGTCAGCCTCAAGGGCTTTGAAAACCGGCGCATTGACGCCCTCTCCGGCGGCCAGCAGCAGCGGGTGGCCATTGCCAGGGCTCTGGTAAACCGGCCCAAGGTGCTGCTGCTGGACGAGCCCCTGGGCGCCCTCGACCTCAAGCTCCGGAAGGACATGCAGATTGAACTGAAGCGCATTCAGCAGCAGGTGGGCATCACATTTATATATGTCACCCATGACCAGGAGGAAGCCCTCACCATGTCCGACACTATCGTTGTCATGGACAAGGGCTCCATCCAGCAGATCGGCACCCCCGAGGATATCTACAACGAGCCGAAAAACGCCTTTGTGGCGGACTTTATCGGGGAGTCCAACATCATCGACGGGCTGATGGTTCAGGACCACCTGGTTCAGATGTATGGCCGTCAGTTCCCCTGTCTGGACGGGGGCTTTGCCGAAAACGAGCCGGTGGATGTGGTCATCCGCCCGGAGGACATCGACATTGTTCCTGTGGAGCAGGGCCAGCTGACCGGCACCGTCACCAACGTCACCTTCAAGGGGATGCAGTACGACATCATTGTGGATTTCCGGGGCTTCAAGTGGCTGATTCAGACCACGGACCACTCTCCCGTGGGCGCCCGCATCGGCATCAAGATTGACCCCGACGGCATCCATGTCATGAAAAAGAGCCCGTATTCCGGCATGTTTGGCGATTATTCCTCCTTCTCGGACGAATACGACGAGCTGGATGTGGTGGAGCCGGAGGAGGGCAGCGGGGATGAATCATAAGCTCTCCCGGTTTGCCGTCCCCTATGTGGTCTGGATGGCCCTGTTCGTGGTGGCCCCCATTGTCCTGGTGGTGATTTATGCCTTTTCCAGCGACGCCGGCGGCTTCACTCTGGACAATTTCGCCCGGATGGGCACCTATGCCGTGGTATTCGGCCGCTCCTTCAAGCTGGCCCTGATTGCCACGCTGATCTGCCTGCTGATCGGCTACCCTGTGTCCTATGTCATGAGCAAGGAGGGGCCCCGCTTCCAGCGGGCCGCCATGGTGCTCATCATGCTGCCCATGTGGATCAACTTTCTGCTGCGGACCTATTCCTGGATGTCCATTCTGGAAAACAACGGACTTCTGAACCGGCTGTTTCAGAAAATCGGCCTGATTCACCTGTACAACAGCCTCTTTGGAACCGAGCTGAGCTATTTCCCCATGATGAACACCCAGGGGGCTGTGATTCTGGGTATGGTGTACAACTACCTGCCCTTCATGATTCTGCCCATCTACTCCGTCATTGTCAAGCTGGACGGGTCCCTCATCGAGGCGGCCCGGGACCTGGGGGCCGACGCCCTCAGTGTCTTCCGCAAGGTCATTCTGCCCCTGAGCCTGCCGGGGGTCCTCTCCGGCATCACTATGGTCTTCGTCCCCTCGGTCTCCACCTTTGCCATCAGCAAAATGCTGGGCGGCGGCACGGAGATGATTCTGGGGGACCTGATTGAACAGCAGTTCCTGGGCGGAGCCTACAACCCCCAGCTGGGCGCCGCCATCTCCCTGGTAATGATGCTGATTGTCGTGGTCTGCATGGTGGTGATGAATCGCTTCGGTGAGGGCGAGGAACAGGCGGTGATGCTGTGAAACGCCGGAATTCGATTGTGAGCCGGGTCTTTACCGCCCTGGTGTTCCTCTTCCTCTACGCCCCTATTTTCCTTCTGATTGTCTTCTCCTTCAACAGAGGCAACAGCAATGTCGTCTGGAGCGGCTTTTCCCTGGACTGGTACCGGGAGCTGTTCCGCAACCGGCTGATCATGCGCAGCGTCTACACGACGCTGCTGGTCTCCCTGCTGGCCACCGCCATCGCCACCGTGGCCGGCACCTTCGCCGCCATCGGCTTCTACAGCCTCCGGCGGCGGTCCCGGAACCTGCTGAACACGGTGAACAACATCCCCATGATGAACGCCGACATTGTGACGGGCGTAGCCATGTGCCTGTTTTTCGTGGCTTTCTTCACCTTCTGGAGTGATTTTGCCATCTGGTTCAACGGCGTTCAGGGCCTGATCGTCCTGCCGGAGCGGCTGACTCTGGGCTTCGGCACGCTTCTGATTGCCCACGTCACCTTCAACATCCCCTACGTGATTCTCTCCGTGGGACCCAAGCTGCGGCAGATGGATAAAAACCTGGTGGACGCCGCCATGGACCTGGGCTGCACCTGGATGCAGGCCTTCTGGAAGGTCATCCTGCCGGAAATCAAGCCCGGCATCACCTCCGGCGCTTTGACGGCCTTCACCATGAGCGTGGACGACTTCATCATCAGCTATTTCACCGCCGGTTCCTCCTCCTCCACCCTGGCCATGACCATCTACGGCATGACGAAAAAGCGGGTGACGCCGGAGATCAACGCCATATCCACTCTGCTCTTTATCACGGTGCTGGCTCTGCTGGTGGTGGTCAACCTTCGGGAGGCCCGGGCGGAGCGGAGAGGAGAGGAGCACAGGCCCGTCTCCAGCCGTTTCAGCCAGTTCTTTGACACGCCCCGCGGCAGGAGGCTCCGCCGGGGCGCGGCGGGGGCCCTGGCGGCCTGCTTCCTGGCGGCGGTGGTGCTCCTTACCGGGGCCACCAACGCACAGCCGGTGGTCAATGTATGCAGCTGGGGCGAGTATATCGACGAGGATCTGATTACCCAATTTGAAGAGGAAACCGGCATCATCGTCAACTACCAGACCGCCGAGAGCAATGAAACCCTCTACTCCCTGCTGAAAAGCGGCGCGGGAGATTATGATGTCATCGTTCCCTCCGATTACATGATTTCCCAGCTGATTGAGGAAGACATGCTGTCGGAGCTGGATTTCAGCCAGATTCCCAATTACGCTCTCATCTCGGACCGCTTTAAGGGCCTGACCTACGACCCTGAGGAACGCTATTCCGTTCCCTATGCCTGGGGCACCGTGGGCATCATCTATAATGAAACCATGGTGAACGAGCCCGTTACCAGCTGGTCCGTCCTCTTCGACGACCAGTATGCCGGAAACGTGCTGATGTTCCGCAACTCCCGGGACGCCATGGCCACGGCCCTGGGCTATCTGGGCTATTCCCTGAACACCACCGACGAAGCGGAGCTGCGGGAAGCCTTCCAGCTTCTCAAGGACGCGAAAAACCGGGGCGTCTATCAGTCCTTTGTCATGGACGAGATTTTCCAGAAGCTGGAGGGCGGCAACGCCGCCATCGGCGTATACTACGCCGGGGACTACCTCACCATGCGGGAAAATAACGAGGACCTCTGCTTTGCAGTGCCGGAGGAGGGCTCCAACTGGTTCATGGACGCCATGTGCGTGCTGAAGGACGCCCCCCACTATGACGAGGCCATGGCCTGGATCAACTTCATCGCCTCCACAGAGGCAAACCTTGCCAACATGGACTACCTCTGGTACGGCTCCCCCAATCAGGAGGCCCTGGAGCAGTATCCCGCCTACTATCAGGAGCTGTACGAAGAGGAGCTGGATCAGGCGGACTATGACATCATCGCCGCCCCTCCGGAGGTGCTGGATCGCTGCGAGGCCTATCTGGTTCTGCCCTTCGAGACGCGGCAGCTGTACAACGAGCTCTGGACAGAGCTGGGTATCTGACAAAACAAATGCCGCCCTTTCCTGCGGCACGGAAGGAGATTCACCATGATTATGATTGGAACAAAATGCCAGCTGGAACAGACAGTCACCCAGCAGCTCACCGCAGCCGCCGCAGGCTCCGGGACCCTGCCGGTGTTTGGTACGCCCTTTATGGCGGCCATGATGGAAAACGCCGCCCTGACGGCCCTCCAGACCTTTCTGACTGAGGAGCAGGGCAGCGTGGGCACCCGTCTGGACATCAGCCACGACGCCCCCACCCCTGTGGGCATGAAGGTCTGGGCCGAGGCGGAAATCATCAGCGTCTCGGAGAATGGCAAAATGGTGGACTTCAAGGTCAGCGCCTGGGACGAAAAGGGCCCCATCGGCAAGGGGACCCACACCAGGGCCATTATCAACAACGACAGATTTCTGGCCAGGTGCAACGGGAAGCTGGATGGCTGATGGCGTCCTATCAGGAGATTGCGGCTGAGCTGCACACGAGCCCTCGAGATATTCCCACCGCTCCCGTCCGCCCTGGGTACAGGCCCCGCTGGTTTTATGCCTATGAAAAAGGCGGAACCATCTATGTGGAGTCAGGCAGGAGCCATGACCCCAAAAGCAGCATCAGCGGTCGGCGGCGGCTCTCGGAAAATGACTTTTCTCCCATGCTGGACCTGTATAAGAGGCGCAAAAACGGAGAGAGGATATCAAGCGAAGCCTTGGCGCGTACCCGCTGTCAGGTCTACTGGTACGGTATTTTTCAGGATTTCGGACTTTGAACGCCCGCCGCATAACACAGGAGGCCGCCCGAAGGGGCGGCCTCAGCCTGTCAAAGGACCCGAGACGTATCTCTCGGGCCCTTCGCTTTCACTGTGTTTTCTCTCTGCCTTACAGCACCAGAGACGGCGCGCTGTACACCCGGCCGGCCAGCTCGCTGTTGAGCATGTACAGGCTCCTGGGATCGGAACCGAAAAGCTCCATCTTGGAAATCAGGTCGTTGGCGTTGTCCTCTTCCTCGCCCTGTTCCTTCACAAACCAGTCCAGGAACTGCATGGTCCGGAAGTCCTTCACCTCATGGGCGGCGGCATAGATCTCGTTAATCAGGCCGGTCACATACAGCTCATGTTCCAGACCGGCCTGGAGCACCGCCATATCGCTGCTCAGCTCCTTGTCCGGCTGCGCAATGGCTCCCAGGGTCACCTTGGCGTTGTTGTTGTGCAGGTACTGATAGAAGAGCATGGCATGATCCCGCTCCTCCTGGGCCTGGATCTTATACCAGTTGGCAAAACCGTCCAGACCCCGGGCCTCAAAATAGTTGGAAAAATCCAAATAGAGATAGGCGGAGTAAAACTCCTTGTTGATCTGCTCATTCAGCAGGGCGGCAACTTTTTCGCTCAGCATTACGGTACGCTCCTTTCGTTTTTTCGACATCCAAGTATACACCCTTTTCCTCCGGAAGTCCATAACGAAAATACACAAAGCTGTTCTCCCGCGTCCTCATTTGAGGAAAATTTCCTTTTTCCTGTCGGAGAGCCTGATTCTGCGGACGAGGAGGCGAAGCCCGTCATCCCCCGCCTCCAGCGTTCCTGTCAGCTGAACCCCTGTCAGGCTGTTCAAGTAACAGTAGGCCTCCGCCGTCCTTCCCTGAATTCCCTGAAAAGCCGCCGCGTTTTCAGCAAGACTCCGGGGCTCGATTTCAGAAAACAGGAGCGCCGTCAGCCTGCTGTCCTGCCGGGGCGTCCCATCGAACACCAGATAAAAACCGGGCTCCTCCCCCGCTTCCGGGTCCCCGAAGCCGGCCACCCGGACCTTTTTGCCGGAGCGGAGGAACCGCCTCAGCCGGTATGCCGCCGTCAGACGGGGCGCAAGGTAAAGCGGCAGGCGCAGGATGCCTGCCCCGAACAGCGTCCAGAAGCCAAGCAGCAGGCAGGCAAAAAGAACTGCCAGAACGCATGACAGAAGCAGCGCCGAAACCGGCATCCACACACCCGCGGCCTCCTTTTTGGTCCATTTAGAAAAGCGTCATCTGACTCGTCTCCGGCATCCCCGCGAAGGCCCCCAGGGCCTTCAGCTGCTCAATGTGGGTCTTGGAGAGCTTATTGCAGCAGGTGGAAAACTCGTCGATGGAGATAAACTCCCTGCCCTTCCGCTTCTCCACCGTGTCCAGCGCCGCCGCCTCGCCCAGGCCGTGAACCGTGGTAAAAGGCGGCAGAAGGCCGTTGTCCGTAATGACAAACCTGGTCGCATCGGAACGGTAGATGTCGATGGTGTCGAAGTGGAAGCCCCGAAGGTAGAACTCATAGCAGACCTCCAGGGTGGTCATCAGGTTCTGTTCCACGGCGGTGGCGCTTTTATTGTTCTCAATCTCCCGGATTTTCCGCTTCACCGCGTCCTTTCCGGCGCAGCAGAACTCGGCGTCAAAGGCCTTGGCCCGGACGGAGAAGAAGGTGGCGTAAAAGGCCAGGGGCTTGTGCACCTTGTACCAGGCAATCCGAAACGCCATCATGACATAGGCCACGGCGTGGGCCTTGGGGAACAGATAACCGATTTTTGCCAGGGAATCGATATACCAGTCCGGTACATCGTGTTCTTTCATAGCCTCCACCCATCCGTCCTCGAAGCCGCCCTTCTTGACCTTTCCCTTTCGGACGGACTCCATGATTTTGAAGCTCATCTTCGGGTCCAGGCCCCTGGAAATCAGATAGAGCATGATGTCGTCCCGGCAGCCTACCGTCTCCAGAACGCTGGCCGTTCCGCTGAGGATCAATTCCCGGGCGTTGCCCGCCCATACGTCGGTACCGTGGGAGAAGCCGGACAGCCGCACCAGGGTATTGAAATCCTTGGGCTTCGTGTCCACCAGCATCTGCCGGGTGAACTTGGTGTTGAACTCCGGAATGGCCACCGCCCCGGTGGGACCCAGGACCTCGTCGTTCTCATAGCCCAGAATTTTGCTGGAGGTGAAAATGGACATGGTATCCGGGTCGTCCAGGGGAATCTTCTGGGGATCCACGCCGGTGATGTCCTGCATCATCCGCACCATGGTGGGGTCATCGTGTCCCAGCATATCCAGCTTCAGCAGGTTGGCCTCCATGGAGTGATATTCAAAATGGGTCGTGATGGTGTCGGACTCCCCTGCGTCCGCCGGGTGCTGGACGGGACAGAAGTCCTCCATGTCCATGTCGTCCGGCACCACCACCAGTCCCCCGGGGTGCTGGCCGGTGGTCCGGCGGGCTCCCACGCAGCCCTGGGTCAGCCGGTTTTCCTCCGCCCGGCAGGCGGTGAGGCCGTTTTCCTCCAGATACTTCTTAACAAAGCCATAGGCGGTCTTATCCGCCAGGGTGCCGATGGTGCCCGCACGGAAAACCTGGGTCTCGCCGAACATCTCAATGGCGTGGCGATGGGCCC
Source organism: uncultured Oscillibacter sp. (assembly GCF_947654275.1). Lineage (GTDB taxonomy): Bacteria > Bacillota > Clostridia > Oscillospirales > Oscillospiraceae > Oscillibacter. Next base: position 35,209 of record NZ_CANTJS010000021.1, read on the forward strand.
GGGCCTGGTATTCGCCGGAGAAATTCAGGTCGATATCCGGTACCTTGCCGCCGCCGAAGCCCAGAAAGGTCTCAAAGGGTATGTCGAAGCCGTCTTTTTCATACAGCGTCCCGCAGACAGGGCAGGTTTTATCCGGCATGTCCGCCCCGCAGCCATAGGAGCCGTCCTGAATGAACTCGCTGTTCCTGCATTGGGGGCATCGGTAGTGGGGCGGCAGGGAGTTCACCTCCGTGATGCCGGACATATAGGCCGCCAGGGACGAGCCCACGGAGCCCCGGGAGCCCACCAGATATCCGTTTTCCAGGGACCGCTGCACCAGCTTCTGAGCGGACATATACACCACGTCGTATTTTCCCAGAATGCCCCCCAGCTCCACATTCAGCCGGTCCACAATCAGCTGGGGCGGCTCATCGCCGTAGAGCCGGTGCACCTTCTCCCAGACCAGACGGTTCAGGTCCTCTCTGGAGTTCTCCAGCCGGGGGGGAAACAGGTCCCCCGGCAGCAGCTCAAAGGTCTCAATCTGGTCCGCCACCAGCCGGGTATTGGCCACCACCACCTCATAGGCCTTTTCCTCCCCCAGGTAGCTGAATTCCTCCAGCATCTCCTGCGTGGTCTTGAAGTAGATGGGCAGGGACTCGTTGGCGTCCGGATACTTTTTCGAGGCCAGAATGATGTGGCGGTATACCTCGTCCTCCGGCTCCAGAAAGTGAACGTCTCCGGTGGCGCAGACGGGCTTTTGAAGCTCCTCCCCCAGGCGGACAATGGTGCGGTTGAAATTCCGCAGGTCCTCCTCCGTCTGGACCTCGCCCTTCCGGAGCATGAACATGTTGTTGCAAATGGGCTGAATCTCCAGGTAATCGTAATAGGAGGCGATGCGCTTCAGCTCGTCCCAGTCCTTGAAATCCTTCACCGCCTGGAACAGCTCTCCCGCCTCGCAGGCGGAGCCGACGATGATCCCCTCCCGGTGTTGGTTCAGAAAGCTCTTGGGTATCAGGGGCTTCTGGCGGAAAAATTTGAGGTTGGAGGCGGAAATCATCTGGTAGAGGTTTTTCAGACCCGTCTTGTTCCGGGCCAGAAGAATGATATGCTTGGGTCTCCGCTTGACCCGATTCCCCTGGGGCCGCAGCTTTTCCATCTCGGCGTTGATGGCCTGAATGGTATGGACCCCGGACTCATGGAGCCGCTTCCAGAAATGGGGCAGCATATAGGCCACCGCCCCGGCGTCCGCCAAAGCCCGGTGGTGGTTGAAGGCGGGCAGCTGGAGATGCTCCGCCACAATATCCAGCTTGTGTTTTTTCAGCTCCGGCAGCAGATTCTGGGCCAGAATCAGAGAGTCCACATATGTGGGACGGAAGGCCAGCCCCACCCGTGCGCAGCCCTCCCGGATGAAGCTGATGTCGAACTCCACGTTGTGCCCCGCCAGAGGCCGTCCGTCCACGAACTTCAAAAACGCCTCCAGCGCCTCCCTGAGAGAGGGAGCGCCCTTCAGCATTTCTTCAGTGATGCCTGTGAGGCCGATGGTATCCGGCATCAGGCGGCGCTCCGGGTCCACAAAGGTCTGGAATTCCTCCGCCAGCTCCCCGTTCCGCAGCACCACCGCGCCGATCTCGATGATAGCGTCCCGGTTTGCCTTCAAGCCGGTGGTCTCAATGTCAAAGCAGACAATCTCCGATTCCAGGGAGCCGTCTCCCTGGCCGTGGACCGCCAGCCGGTCGTCCAGATCGTTGATGAAATAGCCCTCTACGCCGTAGAGAATTTTAATCTTATCTCCCGCCGCCTTCCAGGCCGCGGGGAAGGACTGGGCGCAGCCGTGGTCCGTAATGGCAATGGCGGGATGGCCCCAGCGGATAGCCGTTTTTACAGCCTCCTTGGTATCGGTGAGGGCATCCATATTGCTCATTTGGGTGTGCAGATGAAGCTCCACCCGCTTCTCCGGGGCAGTGTCCTGCCGGGCGTCGTGCTCGGCCTCGTTGATATGCAGCGGGTTCAGCTGGATATCCTTTCCATCCCAAGTGGGCTCCATTTTTCCCTGAACCCGCAGCCACATGCCGGTGTGGATGGAGCGCTCCAGCCTCTGGGCCTCCTTGGCGGTGAGATTCTTCTGGACGGTGACGGAATTGGTGTAGTCCGTCATGTCAAAGCTCAGCCGCCACATTCCGGGCCGCCGGGTCTCCCGGCACTCAAAGGCAAACACCTTCCCCTCCACCACAGCGGCCCCCATTTTCAGGTTAAGCTCCTTCATGGGAATGGGGCGGCCCTTAATGGGGTTCCCCAGCAGCGCCGTGAGATTCTTCCGGGACCCTTTTTTCGCTTTTCCGTCGGAGGGCCGCTGCCCGGCGGCGGGTCCGCCGCCCGGTTTTTTCGGTTTCTCCGGCTTCTCCGGTTTCTCCGATTTCTCAAGCCTGCCGGCCTGTTCCGCCTGACCGCCGCCGGGCCAGACGTCATGCTCCGGCTCCGCGACAGTCTCCGCGATCTCCACATGGCTGAAGCCGTAAACCGCTCCAATCATGGATTTCAGGGACTGGAGCTCCTCCGGGGTCAATGCGTCCCGGACGGTCAGGCGCAGCTCTATGGAAAGGTCCTTCTGGCTGATCTGGGCATAGGTCAGCAGCGCCCCCGCCAGCCTGAGCCGTAGCTCCGGGGACGCCTGGAGCTCTGCGAACATTTCAAAAAACGGGATGTTTCTCGACATATCCTCAATTCCTAACTTATCATTTCCGCAGGGGGGGTCACAGCTGTTCAATCTCCTTCATCAGCGCGTCTACAAGCTGCTCCTGGGGGACCTTGTAAAGGATTTCACCTTTTCGGAACAGCAGCCCTTCTCCCCTGCCGCCGGCAATGCCGATATCGGCCGCGGCGGCCTCTCCGGGGCCGTTGACGGCGCAGCCCATCACCGCCACCGTGATGTTCTTTTTGCAGCCCGCCAGACGCCGTTCCACCTCCTCCGCCATGGGAATCAGGTCGATGCGGGTCCGGCCGCAGGTGGGGCAGGCGATGAGGTTGACCCCCTCTTTCCGAAGGCCCGCCGCCCGCAGAATCTTCTGGGCGGCATATATTTCCTCTATGGGGTCGGCGGTGAGGGTGACCCGGATGGTGTCGCCTATCCCCAGGCAGAGCAGGCCCCCGATGCCCATGGCGGATTTCACCATGCCCATGGAGGGGGTGCCCGCCTCGGTGACGCCCAGATGCAAGGGGTAATCCGTCCGCTCGCTCAGCATGCGGTAGGCCGCCATGGTCAGGGGCACATCGGAGCACTTGACGGAGATGCAGATGTCGTCAAAGTCGAACTTGTTCAGCAGCCGCACGTGACCCATGGCGCTCTCCGCCAGCGCCTCGGCAGTAACGCCGCCGTATTTCGCCCGCAGCTCCTTTTCCAGGGACCCGCCGTTAACCCCCACACGAATGGGAATTTTCCTCCCGCGGCATGTATCGGCCACCGCCTTTACATGGTCCTCCCCGCCGATGTTTCCGGGGTTGATGCGGATGGCGTCAATGCCCCGCTCCGCGCACATGAGGGCGTATTTGTAATTAAAATGTATATCCGCCACCAGCGGAATGGAAATCTGCTCCTTGATGCGGTCCACCGCCTCCGCTGCCGCCTGGTCCGGAATAGCCACCCGGATGATCTCGCACCCGGCGTCCTCCAGAGCCCTGATCTGGGCCACCGTGGCGGCCACGTCGTCGGTTTTTGTGTTGCACATGGACTGGATGCTCACCGGAGCGCCTCCGCCCACCGGCACCCTGCCCACCATCAGGCGTTTTGTCATGCCTTCGCTTCCTCTCTCAGCAATCCGTAAATACAGGAATCCATCAGCCTTCCGTTCTTAAAAACGCTGCTGCGCAGGGTTCCCTCCAGGGTGAAGCCCGCCTTCTCCAGCACCCGCCGGGAGCCGGTATTGACGGCATAGGGCTCGGCGTAAATCCGGGCAATGTCCCAGGTCCGAAAGCCCTCGGCGCAGATCAGCCCCGCCGCCCGGGTCATGACGCCCCTTCCCCAGAAGGCGCGGCCCAGCCAGTAGCCCAGCTCGGCGCTCTTCCGGTACACGTCTTTTCCCAGGAACAGGCTGACGCTGCCTGCCGCCTGGCCGTCAATGACGATGGTCCGGCACAGTCTCCCCTCGCCCTCATGCTCCACACAGTCGCCAACAAACCACTCCGCGTCCGCCGGCGTATAGGGATGAGGAAACACGTCCCGCAGATTCTCCGCCACCGCCAGGTCGTTGGCATGAGGCACAATGGCGGCGGCGTCCTCCGGACGCCAGGGTCTCAGTGTAAAGTCCATACCCTTTTCTCCTTCTATGCCGCAATCTGTTGCAGCGCCCCCCTCATTGGAACAGCTTAAACACATCGTGAACCGTCACCAAAAGCATGAACCCCAGCAGCATCACCAGTCCCGCCGCGTTCACCGCCGCCTGATACTTCTCCGGCACCTTCCGTTTAAAAAGGGCCATCGTCACCGCATCCACGGCCAGGAAGAAAATCCGGCCCCCGTCCAGGGCGGGAATGGGTAGCAGGTTCATCACCGCCAGGTTCACCGCAATGAGGGCGGCAAAATAGGCAATGTTCTGTACCGCAATCAGGGCCGTTTTGGAGGCCGCCCCCACCTCGGTGATGGTAGTGACGATGCCCACCGGGCCGCTGAGATCGTTCATGCCCGCGTTGCCTGTCACCAGCTGCACGAGGCTGAACCACACCAGCTGCACAAAGTCCAGGGCCTGATACCAGCCGAACTGGAGCTTGGTCCAGGCCGTGGCGGGAATCTCCAGACCGCCGATGGACAGGCCGAACCTGCCTTCCTGGCCGTCGTAGGTGCTCCGGTACATGGGAAAATCCTTCAGGGTCACCTTCTCCCCGTCCCGCAGCACCACCAGATCTACGCCCTGACCGTCATTATACCGAAGGAAGAGCTCCGAATCCCGGCGCATGTAGGTGCGGTAGCCGTCAATCTTGTAGATGACATCCCCCACCATCAGGCCGTCCTCCCCCTCCAGGGGGAAGCCGTCGGCAAAGCCCGCAATCTGGTCCACATAAAAGGCGGACTCTCCGGCGTAGAGCACCAGGAGAATCAGCACCCCCGTCAGGAAATTCATGAAGGCTCCGGCAGTCAGGATGACCAGCTTTTTCCAAAAGCCCTGGCGGGCAAAGGCGCGTTCATCACCCGTATCCTCGTCCTCTCCCTCCATAGCACAGAAGCCGCCTACAGGCAGAAGCCGCAAAGAATATTGGGTCTCTTCCGTTTCCCTGTGCCACAGCAGGGGCCCCATGCCGATGGAGAACTCGTTCACCCTTACGCCGCAGAGCTTTGCCGCCGTGAAGTGCCCCAGCTCATGGAGGGCAATCAGCAGGCCGAAAATCAAAATGGCCGCCAGAACATAGATGAAAGTCATGCCGCAAAAACGCTCCTACTATCAAGATTTCCAATGGCTCAGAACCCAGTCCCGAGCCGCCCCGTCCGCCGCCAGGATATCCTCCAGGGAGGGATTCAGCACCACCGGGATGTCCGTCATGGCCCCAGTGGTCAGCCGAAAGATGCCGTCAAACCCGATGCGGTCCGCCAGAAACAGCCGGACTACCTCTTCATTGGCGGCATTCAGTATGGTACATGCCGTCCCGCCCTTGACCGCCGCAACCTCCGCCAGACGAAGGCAGGGGAACGTCTCCCGGTCCGGCTGGGCAAAAGTCAGCGGCGGACAGCGCAGAAGGTCCAGCGGCTCCGCCGGATTCTCGCCCCGGGCCGGGTAGGTCAGGGCGTAGCGGATGGGCAGGCGCATATCCGGCGTCCCCAGCTGGGCCAGCACCGCCCCGTCCCGGAATTCCACCAGGGAGTGAACGATGCTCTGCCGGTGAATCACCACGTCCACCTGTTCCAGCGGCAGACGGTAAAGCCGCATGGCCTCAATGACCTCCAGACCCTTGTTCATCAGGGTCGCGCAGTCCACCGTAATCTTGGGGCCCATGGACCAATTGGGATGACGCAGGGCGTCCTCTCTTGTCATTCTGCCCGCCTCTTCCCGGCTCATGCCGTAAAAGGGCCCGCCGGAGCAGGTCAAAATCAGCCGGCGTATCTCCCGCCGGTCCCCGCAGCCCTGGAGACACTGGAAAATGGCGGAATGCTCGGAGTCCACCGGGACGATCTCCGCGCCGCTCTTCTCCGCCGCATCCATCACCAGTTCCCCGGCGCAGACCAGAGTCTCCTTGTTGGCCAGGGCAATGCGTTTTTTTGCCGCAATGGCGGCGAGAGTGGGCCGCAGGCCCACCATGCCCACCACGGCGGTGACCACCGTGTCCGCCTCCGGCGCCGCGGCGGCCTCCTCCAGAGCGGCGGGGCCCGCCAGCACCCTGGTCTCCGTGTCCGCAAGGCGGATTTTCAGGTCCCGGGCCGCTTCCGGGGCGGTCATGACAACCAGCCCGGGGCGGAACTTCCGGGCCTGGGCCTCCATCCGGTCCACGCTTTTATCGGCGGTGAGGGCCGACACCCGCAGCCCCAGCTGTTCCGCCACGTCCAGAGTCTGCCGGCCAATGGAGCCGGTGGATCCCAGGACCACAATGTTCCTGCTTGCCTCTTTCATATCCATACCCTATTCTATTTCAGAAAGCTGAAAAGTATCTCAACCACCGGGGCCACGAAGAGCACGCTGTCAAACCGGTCCAGCACGCCGCCGTGGGCCAGGAAGAGGCGGCCGTAATCCTTGATGCCGAATTCCCGCTTGATGAGGGAAAAGCTCAGGTCGCCAATCTGGGCCACCACGCCGCAGGCCAGGGCCAGCAGGGCCATGGGGCCGTAGCCGATGGCGCTGCCGCCGAAAAAGCGGTCCATCACCCAGACGAACAGCAGGCCGCAGGCCACATTCCCCAGCAGTCCGCCGATGGAGCCCTCGATGGTCTTCTTCGGGCTGACCTTGGGGGCCAGCTTGTGCTTCCCCAGGGTGAGACCGGAGAAAAAGGCGAAGGTGTCGCAGGCGAAGCTGAGGATGAAGGGCAGCAGCAGCCAGGCCCGATGGACGCCGGAGGCCTCCAGCCGGAGGAAGGCGGAAAAGGAATAGCCGATGGCGATGCTCCCGAAGAGGCCCGCCATAATCTGGCTGAATTTCACCTCGCCGCCCTTGAAAATGGCATAGCCAAAAAACGCCAGGGCCGCCAGCAGAAAAAAGCCCTCCACAAACTCCGGCGAATTGTAATACCAGAACACCGTCAGGCCGGCGCAGAGTCCGCTCAGCGGCAGCGGGGTCCTCTGATCCTTTCCACTGACGCATTTTTGCAGCTCATCGCCGCCAATGCCCGCTAAAATGAACAAAGCCAGCTCCATCACCACAGGGGGCGCGGCCAGCACCACGTACAGCAGAACCGGCACGCCCACCACGGCCACCAGAATTCTCGATTTCAAAAAATCAACCCCCTTCGCAGTCAGGCCGGACGCTTATTCCTGAAATTCCTGAAATTCATGAAAAGCTCGGATGCAGCGCTGGTCCCGGGAACGGTCATAGACGGCGTGAAACACCGAGTCGAAGGACTTTCCCATGTCCCCCTCCAGCAGCTCCCTCCACCAGGCCGCAATATCCCGGGGGTCATTCCGGAACACGCCGCAGCCAAAGGCCCCCAGAATCAAATGGCGCGCCCCCTGCCGGGCGAAGATGGCCAGGGCCAGCCCCATTCTCCGCCGCATGACCCGCCTGGCCTCCTCCGGGTCCTCCCCCTTCAAAAGCACCTGCCCCATGTTGACGGCGGGCAGGGTCAGCACGTCCGCCCTGACCGGCGCGGGGGTCAGCCGGAATCCGCCGTCCCGGAAGAAGACCACATCCGGGGAGTAGATGGCGTAATCCAGGTACATCATGGAGCGGTGGGCGCGGTTTTCCCTGTAATATTCCTCATGGGCGGTGAGGGTGGGATAGAGGGTGCTGGAGACGGCCAGGCTCTCCTCCTGGGCATTGGCCCCGTTGAGGAAGCCGCCGCCGGGGTTCTTGGCGCTGGCGAAGTTCAGCACACCGACGCCGGTTTTTCCCTCCGCTGCCAGAGCCCGCAGGGCCTCCACCGTGGAGAGGTTTTCCACCCGGGTCTCCGGGTTCGGACGCCCGGCGGGACCGCGGTAGGCCTCCAGTATGGTTTCGCCCTCTTCGGGGGTAATCAGGATGCTGCTCCGGACGGACTGCTTCAGGTCCTCTCCAATGAAAATCCGTTCCTGTCCGCCGCCCTCCGGCGTATAGAAGCCCCGGTCCATAATCTCCAGGGTTTCCCGGGCCATCGCTTTTCGATCCATTTTTTCCTCCCTCCCGCGCCGTGCTTCCTTTTCGCGCCATGCTTCCTTTTCGCGCCACGCTTCCTTTTCGCGCCACGCTTCCTTTCGCGCTTACGCGCTCCCTTCGATATCAGCCCGCCGGAATCAGGGCTGTTCAGGTAAGAGAAACGCCGCCGAAGCGCCGGTCCCGGCTCCGAAAGACCTCAATGGCCTGGTCCAGTTCCGCCTCGTCGAAATCCGGCCACAGTGTGTCCGTCGCATAAAATTCCGAATAGGCGCACTGCCACAGCAAAAAGTTGCTCAGCCGCTGTTCCCCGCTGGGCCGGATAATCAGCTCCGGGTCCGGGATGCCGGCGGAATCCAGATAGGCGGAAAACAGCCCTTCGTCCAGGTCCTCCGGCCTTCGCGTCCCGGCGGCGCAGTCCGCGGCAAAACGCCGGGCCGCCCGGAGAATCTCGTCCCGGCCCCCGTAGTTCAGGCAGACGTTGGCCTGGAAATCATCGCTGGAAAGATGCTCCGTAATCTCGTCGGTCTCCCGGGCCAGGGCGCGGAGCTCCGGGGAAATGGGGGTCATGTCCCCGAAGAAGTGGAGGCGGATGTGGTCCCGCTCCATGGTGTCCACCGCCTCCAGCAGATACTTTTTCAGCAGAGCCATAATGGCGGACACCTCGGTCTCCGAGCGCTTCCAGTTCTCCGTGGAAAAGGCGTAGACCGTCAGGTATTTCACGCCGATGTTCTTGCAGTGGGTGGCAATGCGGCGGAACGTCTCCGCCCCGGCCTTGTGGCCGGCGGTGCGGGGCAGACCCCGGCGGGTGGCCCAGCGGCCATTGCCGTCCATGATGATTGCGATATGCACCGGCATTTTTTTCATTCCGCCGCCTGTTCCCGATTCAGATTTAACACGCACGACCTCAGGGTCTCCTTTCCGCGCCGCCCTGTCATCAGGCGGCTGTCACCGCTTCATAGCTGCGGGGCGGCGTAAGCCGCCCCGTTTCGTTCTTCGTCCCGGCCATCAGACCGCCATCAATTCCTTTTCCTTTTTCTCCAGGAGCTCATCCAGCTTTTTGCAGCTGTCGTCCGTCAGCTTCTGGAGGTCCTTTTCCACCATTTTCATCTCGTCCTCGGTGATTTCGGACTTCTTTTCCTGCTTCTTGAAATTTTCCATGGCGTCCCGGCGGATGTTCCGCACCGCCACCTTGCCGCCCTCGGCATACTTGCGAATCTGCTTCACCAGATCCTTGCGGCGCTCCTCCGTCAGCTGGGGGAAGGACAGGCGGATGCACTTGCCGTCATTCTGGGGATTGATGCCCAGGTCGGAATTCTGAATGGCCTTCTCAATCGCCTTGAGAATGGAACCATCCCAGGGAGAAATCACCAGAGAACGGGGGTCCGGGGAGGAAATCGCGGCAATCTGCTGGATGGGGGTGGGGCTGCCGTAGTAGTCCACCATGATGCGGTCCAGCACGGCGGCGTTGGCCCGGCCCGCCCGGACAGAGGCGAAGTCGGCGGCCACAGAGTCGATACTCTTCTTCATCTTTTCCTCGTAAACCTTGTATTCATCCTTTAACATCATGAAAAGCTCCTTTCAGAATTTTAAAATCATATCCGTGAGGCGGACCCGTTTTCATCTGTGAACCGGAGACAGCCCCCTCGGCTGTCCCCTCCGTCTCACAGAAAACAGTGGGTTACTCCCTGACGATGGTGCCCACATTTTCGCCGCAGAGGGCCCGGAGGATGTTCCGGGGGTCCTTGAGGGCGAAGAGCAGAACCGGAATATGGTTATCCATGGACAGAGAGGTGGCGGTGGAATCCATCACCATCAGGTGACGGGAGAGGACCTCGTCATACGTGATGGAATCATATTTAACGGCAGAGGGGTCCTTGACCGGGTCGGCGGAATAGACGCCGTCCACATTCTTGGCCAGCAGGATGACGTCCGCGCTGATTTCGGCGGCCCGGAGCACGGCGGCGGTATCGGTGGAAAAATAGGGATTGCCGGTGCCGCAGCCGAAAATGACCACTCTTCCCTTCTCCAGATGCCGGATTGCCCGGGAACGGATATAGGGCTCCGCGATGGAACGCATCTCAATGGCGGTCTGGACCCGGACGGGGATGCCCTTCTGCTCGCAGACGTCGGCCACCGCCAGACAGTTCATCACCGTGGCCAGCATTCCCATATGGTCGGCTCTGGTCCGCTCCATGCGGCCCCCGCCGTCCTTGACGCCCCGCCAGAAGTTGCCGCCGCCAACCACCAGTCCCACCTGGACACCCAACTCCAGACATTCCTTCACCACGTCGCAGACCCGCCCGATCATCTCAAAGTCCAGGCCGCTGTGCTGATCTCCCGCAAGGGCCTCGCCGCTGATTTTCAGCAGAACCCGGCGGTATACAGGCTTTTCGTTCGCCATAGCTTGACCTCCTATCTCAAAATTGTCAGGGTTTTCAGCTTTTCTATTTTAACGTATTTTTCCGCTTTTGCATAGGGGGTTCTCAAAGATTTTCTATTTTGTCTCCAAAACCTCCTGTTTGCTCTTTTTTCCACTCATGTCCCGTCCCGGTCTGCGGACGGCGAACCATTTGACACCGGCGCTGCTCTGGTATACAATGGGCCCATGAAAAAGGAGGGTCTGCCCCTATGGATTATGAAAAGATCAGAGCGTTTCGCAATGCCAACAACCCTTATGCTCAGCGCCAGGGCGTCCTGGTGGAGGAAATCGGCCCCGGCTATGCCCGGGTGGTCAAAACGGTGGAGGCCGAAGATGTGAATCCTCTGGGCGTTCCCCACGGAGGCGTCTATTTTACCCTGGCGGACACCGCCTGCGGCTCCGCCGCCGCCAGCTACGGGACGATGGCCGTGACCGTAGACGTCTCCTATCACTATCTCCGCAGCGCCAAGGTGGGCGACACGCTGACAGCGGAGGCCCGTACGGTGAAGGCCGGCAAATCACTCTGTGTGCTGGACGTTCAAATTACCGGGACGGAGGGCGTCCTGCTGGGAACCGGGACCTTCACCTTCTACCGCCTGGACCAGAAGCTGCCGGACCTCTGAAAAACAGGCGCTTCCCCGGGGAAACGCCCCAGACGGCCAAAAAACGGAAAGACAGATTCGCAAGCTGAGGCGCTTCCATATGGAAGCGCCTGTTTTCGTCTCTCCTGTCTCAGCCAATATAGGGCAGGATCATGGAAGCCAGCAGCGCCAGCACCAGAACCACCACCAGCGCCAGGGCAATCCCCCGCTTCAGTTTGCCGTTCATGTAGGTTCCTCCTTTGTCAAAATCTTACGGATGCTTTTTTCCGCCTTGCTCCGGGGCAGCATCAGTTCGTGGCCGCAGCCCTGACAGCGGAGCTTGATATCCATACCCACCCGGAGAATCTCCCATTGGGTGCTTCCGCAGGGATGGGGCTTTTTCAGCTCCACAAGATCATGCAGACGCAGATCCATCTCAGTTCCTCCTGTCAATCCCATTCGGTTTTCTGCATATAGTAGGCGTATCAAAAGTCAATGCCGCCGTTCGCGGCAGATAGGATGCGATCAAATATGCCGGAAAACAAGCTCTTCCTTCCCGAAGGCCTCCGTCCCCCTCTGCTCCGCTCCCTCTCCGATCTGCGGGAGGCCATGGAACAGGGCGAAATCCTGGAGGCGCCCGTCCAGCGCTGCACCCCTGACCACACCCTCCTGCTCTCCCTGGGGGGCGTCCGGGGGCGCATCCCCCGTCAGGAGGCGGTGGCCCCCTGGATCAGCGGCGCGGACCGGGACATCTCCGTGCTCTCCCGGGTGGGAAAGCCCACCTGCTTTGTCATCACCGCCCTGGACGCCGACGAAAAAGGCGCTCCGGTGGCCTGTCTCTCCCGCCGGGCGGCCCAGAAGCAGGCCATGAGCTTCTTCCTGGAGCATCTGACGCCGGGGGCGGTGCTCACAGGCCGGGTTACCCGTCTGGAGCCCTTCGGGGCCTTTGTGGATATCGGCTGCGGCATCGTGGCCATGCTGCCCATTGAGCACATCTCCGTCTCCCGCATCTCCCACCCCAGGGACCGCTTTCAGCCGGGTCAGAAAATTCTGACGGCGGTCTGGGCCATAGACCGGGAAAACCGGCGGATCACCCTGACCCACCGGGAGCTGCTGGGCACCTGGATGGAGAATGCCAGCCGCTTCCGCCCCGGCGAGACGGTCCGGGGTGTCGTCCGCACGGTGAAGGACTACGGCAGCTTCATCGAGCTGGCCCCCAACCTCTCCGGTCTGGCGGACGTCCATGAGGACCTGGCCCCCGGCAGCACCGTTTCCGTGTACATCAAAAGCATCCGGCCCGAGCGCATGAAAATCAAGCTCCAGGTTATTGAGAAGCTGCCGCCCCAGCCGCCGGAGCCCCTGCCCCTGCGGTATCAGGTCACAGACGGCGTGCTGGAGCGCTGGGTCTACTCCCCGCCCAATTATGAAAAGGAGCCGGTGGAAACGGTGTTTGCCCCGGAATCCTGAACAGACTCAGCAAAAGATTCTGCCGGTTTCCTCCTCCGGGCCATAGGCATAGAGGGGCTCCATGGGAACGCCCGCGCTGTCCAGCAGGCCCTGAAAAAACGCCTCCCGCTTTTCCCGGTCCTCCTCGCTGTCCGCATAAACGGTCTGGCCGTCCCGGAGGTAGTACCAGCGGTGCTTCAGCAGCGTCGCAAGATAGGCGATGTCCCTCCGGTCTGAAAAGCGCCAGGCCTCTGCCGCTTCCCCGTTGTTATTCACGTGGAACTGCCGGTTGGGAACCAGCTCGAAGTGCCAGACAAAGCCCTGCTCCATGGACAGCGGGACCTTGGAGGCCCCGGCGTCCATCATCCACTCCGTCCAGCAGCGGACCACGGCCCCCGGGCTTCCGATGCCATAGCCCACGCCGAAGCGCCTGCACAGGCCCGCGCCCCGGACTTTGGTCTTTTTCAGATACCTGTCCAGACCCTTCACCACGGCCTCCAGGTCCTGCCGTTTGCAGAGGAGGCCGTAATCAGCGGCGTCGGTGTAGACCTTTTCCCGTACGCCCGACCAATCTCCAATCCAGTACATGGGCCGTCCTCCTCACAGGGGCTTTCCCTTGATTTTCTCCCAATAGGCCTTCGCCGCCTGCTCCGTCTTGTTCTCCCCCCACTGGTAATACTTCACGCCCTTCAGCGCGTCGGGCAGATACTGCTGGTCCACCCAGTGGCCGGGGAAATTATGGGGATACAGATAGTGCTGCTGATGGTCGAAGCCGGTGGTGTCGGCGTGGACGTTCTGGAGCTGCCGGGGCACGTCCCCGGTGCGGCCCGCCCGGACGTCCGCCCGGGCCTGTCCGATGCCCTCCACCACGCTGTTGGACTTGGGCGCGGTGGCCAGCAGGATGGCCGCCTGGGCCAGAGGCAGCTGGGCTTCGGGCAGACCCAGCTGCATGGCGGCGTCCACGCAGGCCTTTACAATGGCGACGGCCTGGGGATACGCCATGCCCACGTCCTCGCTGGCGGAGCACAGCAGGCGGCGGCAGGGGGTCACCAGGTCCCCCGCCTCCAGGAGGCGGGCCAGATAGTGGAGGGCGGCGTCGGGGTCGCTGCCCCGGAGGGATTTCATCAGGGCGGAGGCGATGTCATACATGGCGTCGCCTCCCTTGTCATAGCGCATGGCGCTGCGCTGAGCCAGCTGGGAAGCGTCTTCCCTTGTCAGGTACAGTGTCCCGTCCCGGGGCTGGGCCGCGCCGCAGAGAAGCTCCACGGCGTTGACCGCCTTCCGCACGTCGCCGCCGCAGGCGGTGGCAATCTGCAGCGGCAGGCCCTCCTCCCAGTCCAGGGGCAGCGGCGCGCGCTCCCGCTGAATTTCCAGGGCCCGAAGGACGGCGGGCTCCGCCTCCGCCGGGGGCACGGCCTTGAACTCGAAGACCGTGCTGCGGGAGAGCAGGGCGCTGTAGACGTAAAAATAGGGGTTTTCCGTGGTGGAGGCAATCAGGGTCAGCTTGCCGTTCTCCATGAATTCCAGCAGGCTCTGCTGCTGCTTCTTATTGAAGTACTGAATTTCATCCAGATACAGCAGCACCCCTCCGGGAGCCATCAGCGTCCCCACGTCGGCAATGATATCCTTGATATCCTGAAGGGACGCCGTGGTGGCGTTGAGCCGGTAGAGGGTTTTGTGGGTTTTCCGGGCAATGATGTTGGCGATGGTGGTTTTGCCTGTACCGGAGGGGCCATAAAAGACCATGTTGGCCTCGGCCTCCTTCTCAATCAGGCGCCGGAGCACCGCGCCGGGAGCCAGCAGATGCCGCTGGCCCACCACTTCCTCCAGAGTTTCGGGGCGGATTTCGTCCGCCAGAGGGCGCTGCATGGCGGTCCCTCCTTTCATATGCTTCAAATGACGTACGAGAGGAATTATACCATAGTTTTCTGAGACTTGCCAGCATTTTTCTAAAACAGGCTGCCCGCCTGCGTCTTTTCCGATTTTCCTCTCGCCAAAGGTCAAATTTTGTGGTATGCTGTTGCCAAGATCGACAAGAGGTGAGGCACTATGAAATCGAAAGCCGCCGTAAAGCGCATCATTGAAACCCTGAAGGGCATCTACCCCGACGCCCTCTGCTCCCTGCAATATGAAAAGGACTACGAGCTGCTGTTCGCCGTGCGTCTCTCCGCCCAGTGCACCGACGCCCGGGTGAACATGGTCACCCCCGCCCTCTTTGCCCGCTTCCCCACGCTGGAGAGCTTCGCGGAGGCAGACCCGAAAGAGGTAGGCGAGTACATCCATTCCTGCGGCTTTTACAACGGCAAGGCCAGGGACCTGGTAGCCTGTGCCCGGCGGCTTTTGTCGGACTTCGGCGGCAAGGTTCCCGGCACCATGGAGGAGCTGACCAGTCTCCCCGGCGTGGGCCGGAAGACCGCCAATTTGATTCTGGGCGACGTGTACAAGCAGCCCGCCTATGTCTGTGACACCCACTGCATCCGCATCACCGGGCGTCTGGGCCTCACCGACGGGTCCAAGGACCCCATCCAGGTGGAACGGCAGCTGCGCCAGGTCCTGCCCCCCAGGGAGTCCTCGGATTTCTGCCACCGGATGGTCCTCTTTGGCCGGGACACCTGTACCGCCCGCTCCCCCAAATGTGAGGACTGTCCCCTGAGGAAGGACTGCTCCAAAGCCGGAACGGTGTGAGCATGGATCTGGCAAACGCGCTGAAACAAGCGGCGGTGAGCTACGAAGCCTTTTCAACCATCGCCGAAGTCCTTCCGTGGCCGGAAATCGAGGAACGGCATGAATCCCATTTCGGGCCCAATGCTTTAGGGCTCATTCTGGACCTGTACCGCTTTCCTCCGGATTATCTCCAGCGGGACACCGCTGAGGCCTATGTCCGGGCCATTCTTTCCGCCATGGCCTTTTCAGAGGAATGGGACCCGGACTTTTGGCAGATTTCCCTGGAGGAGCGCACACGGCGCCTGACCTTGGGCCGGAGCATATATGAGGGATACGCTATCGTCCGGAACCCTCGGATGCAAACGAGAGACTGGGAGTATCTCACCGGAGAAGCCACCTTTTTCGGCGGCGGAAGCCCGCCGGATATCTGGGAAGCCTGTTCCAGCCATTTAGAGCGTGCGGATGTTCTGGAAATCGGCGGCTCCTATGGCGCGGATTATATATATCTGGCGGTTAAGGACAATTGGTTGCTGCTGGTCTCCTGCGGCGTCTGGGACTAAAACAGAAAATCCTTCGGTTCCTGCGTGGATACGCAGGAACTTTTTTGTCCCCTCCCTCATATACTGCCATGAAGAGCTTAAAGGAGGCAATTTTATGGATGATAAGACGGCCCGGATGGCCGAACAGCTCAGGAAAAACCCGGCCATGCTGAAATCCCTGATGCAGTCCCGGGACGGGCAGGCCCTCATGCAGATGCTCACTCAGGGGGACCGGGGCGCAGGTTTACAACGGGCGGTACAGTCCGCCGCCAAGGGCGACACCAGCGCCATCATGCAGATGATGAACCAGGTTATGCAGAGCCCCGGCGGCGCGGAACTGGTGGAACGCATCAACAAGGCAGTCCAGAAATAAAAAGCGCAAACCGGCTGAAGCATCAGAACCTGTATTCATAGCCGGGGGTACCGGATAGACGGGGATGTTTCCTGCCAGACAAGGAGATTTTCCGCACAAGGAGATTTTCCGCGGCAATCCTGACGGATTACAGGGGAAATCGGCACGGTATGGCGCATAAACAGCAAAAAACCGCTCAGACAGCGTTCAAGCGTTCAGCGGTTGTGAATACAGGTTCTAAGAACAGGCGGCAAGGAGGGCGGGCCCCATGGCGGAATTTGACGAAAAACTGAACAGCATCCTGTCCAATCCGGACGCCATGTCACAGATCATGCAGCTGGCTCAGTCTCTGGGCGGCGGACCGGGACCCGCGGAGGGACCCGCTCCCCAGGCGGCCCCGCCGCCCCCCTCTCCGGCGCCTCCGCCCTTTGGGGGCGCCGACCTGCTTTCCTCCCTGACCGGCGGCGGAATGGACCCCAAACTCCTCTCCAGGCTCCTCCCGCTGATTCAGGAGCTGGGCGGCCAGCGGGACTCCAATGCCCGCAATCTGCTTTACGCCCTGCGGCCCTATCTGAAAAGCGACCGGCAGGAGAAAATCGAGCGGGCACTTCAATTGGCGCGGCTGTTCCACCTGGGCAAGAAATTTCTGTCTGGATGGGAGGGCTGAGGGATGTATAACCGTTATATCCGAAACGACAACGGCAGCTACACCCGCCTTCCGGAGGAAGAGCCCCGGTCCGCGCCCCCTCCGGGTCCCGGCGGGCCTCCGCCTCCGGACCCGTCTCCCGGTCCGTCTCCCGGCGGCTCCGCCTCCGGAGAAAACGGCGGCCCCTCTCCGCATCATGACTCCGCCTCGTCAGGGGGCCCCGGCGGTGGGCCGTCCTTCGGCGGGCCGGGCAAAAAAACAAACGGCCGGACCCCCGACGGCCTGACCGGCTTTCTCCAGCATATCCTGAACCAGCTCCATCTGGACCATGTGGACACCGGGGACCTGCTTCTTCTGGTGCTGCTGTTCTTCCTGTTCCGTGAGGACGCGGACGAGGAGCTTCTGGTGGCCCTGGGGCTGCTGCTGATTTTATAGTCGCCGCAGTTGAAAAGAAGCATCTGCTTCTTTTCAACTGCGCGGCGATGATTCACACACAGGCCGAAAAACAGCCTTGCGGTGAACTTCATAGCCAGCACAGGGGTTTTACCCGCAGCGGCTTTGCCGCTGCAGATAAATCGGTATGTACCGATTTTCAACTGTGCTGACTATATAGTATGCTCGACAAAAAGAAACCGCTGGGCCCTTAGAGTCTGTTTTAAAACCGGCGGAATGCCGGATTGGGGCAGATTGTTTACCCAATGGGCATGTGATATCCGTAAGGTGGCAGAGCCGCCAACGGCTATCCAATCGTCAGGCAAGGCGATTTGACGCAGAAATCCTGACGGATTTCAAGTCAAATCAACGCAGTCCTGGCGGAAAAGGATGCCCTGAGACGGCGTTTTGATGGTTTTCAAACAGACTCTAGAGGGTGTCTTCAAACTCAAGCAATCCAAACGAGAATGGCAGC
>NZ_CANTJS010000022.1 GCF_947654275.1 uncultured Oscillibacter sp.
ACGCCTTCAACGAGGAGACCGGCGTCCTCAAGAATCTGTAAGCCGGAGCAAAACCCATGAGGAAACAGGCGGGGCCCTGCGGCCCCGCCTGTTTCCCTGCCGGAGGGTCCGGAGGTCCGCCGCCGGAATTTTGTTGACAACCAGGGGTCAGAGCACCTATGATGTATAGTCAGCGCAGTTGAAAATCGGCATCTACCGATTTTCAAACAGCGGCGGAGCCGCTGACGGGCTAGGTAAAAAGCCTCTGTGCTGACTATGAAGTCCACCGCAAGGCCGTTTTACGGCCTGTGCGGCGAATCATCGCCGCACTTGTTGAAAAGAAGCGGATGCTTCTTTTCAACTGCGGTGACTATAGAAAAACCGGGCTGCGGCGCTCCGCTCCCGGGAAAAAGGGGGAAAGACCCGTGAAAACGGATATCCATGTCCATCTGATACCTCCGGAACTTGCGTCCGGGGCGGACGCGCCGGCCCTGGGGCCGGAGGCCCTGGAGGCCCGCTGCCGGTCCGGCGGAGCGGAGCGGGCGGTGATTCAGGGCTGGCCCTTCCGGAGTCTGGAGGACTGCCGGGTCCAGAATCAGGCCATATTGCAGGCCCTCCGTACCCGCCCGGACTTTTTCAGGGGCTTCTGCACAGCGGCTCCCGGGGCGGGAGCGGCGGCGCTGGAGGAGGCCGCCGCCTGTCTGGACGCCGGCTGCTCCGGCGTCGGTGAGCTGGACCCGGTCCGACAGGGCTTTTCCCTGGAGGACCCGGTTTTCCTGGACCTCTGCGCCCTGTGTGAGGAACGGGGCCGGGTTTTGTGCCTGCATCTGGACATGACCGTGGGCCGGGAAGGCGGCGGGAGGGCGGTTCTGCCGGCGGACTGTCTCCGGCTGATTGAGGCCCGTCCGAATCTGCGGCTGCTGCTGCCCCACTGCGGCGGCGGACTGCCCTTCTATGCCCTGATGCCGGAGGTGGCCCGGAAGCTGAAAAACGTCTGGTTTGACGCCGCGCCGGAGGCCTGCGTCCTGCCGCCCCGGGCGGCGGACTGCGTGCGGCTGTGCCTGGGTGCGGACCGGCTGCTGTTCGGCTCGCACCTGCCGGGGCCCGTCTTTGACGCCGGTCCCTGCTGGGATCTGCCGGAGGAATGGGAGGGGATGTTATGAACCGGGGATGGATTGTCGATTGCCATACCCACATGTTCCCCACGGACATTCCCGCCCGTTGGGATTGGTACGCCGCCCGGGACAGCTGCTTTGCGGAGCTGACCCGGGAGACGCCCCAAAGCCGGGTCCGGGAGGCCTGGGCCACGCCGGAGGAGGCCCTTCGGGCCGCCGACCGGGCGGGGGTGGAGCTCATCGTCATGCAGGGCTGGTACTGGCGGGACATGGACCTCTGCCGCCGCCACAACGACTATATGGAGGGCGTGGTCCGGGCCTACCCCGGCCGCTTTGCCGCCTATGCCAGCATCAACCCCGTCTTCGGGGAGGCGGCGGTGCGGGAGGTGGAGCGCTGCCGGGACATGGGCTTTTCCGGCGTGGGGGAGCTGGGCCCCGGCGGGAACGGCTATTCCCTGAACCACCCCGGCCTGCTGGCGGTGCTGGAGACGGCGGAGCGGCTCTGTCTGCCGGTCTGCTTCCACGTGGGCGAGCCGGTGGGGCACGTGTACCCCGGGAAGGACCGGACCCCCATTGAGGGGTTTTATGACATCGCCAGGCGCTTTCCGGACCTCCGGCTGATTCTGGCCCACATGGGAGGCGGACTGCCCTTCTATGAGCTGCTGCCCCATGTGCGGCAGGCCTTCCGGAACGTGTGGTATGACCTGGCGGCCAACCCGCTGCTGTATGACATCCGGGCCGTGACGGCGGCGGTGCGTCTGGCAGGGCCGGAACGGGTGCTGTTCGGCACGGACTTCCCCCTGACCGTCTACCCCCGGCAGTGCCAGGGGCAGGATTTCTCCCTGTTTATCCAGGATATAGAGGAGCACGCCGGCCTGACGGAGGCGGAATGGGAACTGGTGATGGGGGCGAATATGCGCCGCCTGCTGGAATTTGCCGAAAGGGGACGGAACCGCTGAGCCGGACGGAGGGAACGGACACGCCCGCTGAACGCAGTTTCATGGACGGCAGGAAAGGGCGGCTGTGACAGATGAAAAGGAACCCCTGCACAGGGGTTCCTTCTCGCTGTTTGGGATTATTGGGATTAAATGCTGCCCAGGAAGCGCAAGAAGGCCGCTTTGCCCTCCTCTGTCCGCTTGTAGACGCCGGCGTGCTCCAGCACCTGGGCAAACACCAGGCCGGTTTCCTTCTGAACAATCTCCAGGGCGTTTTCCGCCGTGATTTGGTACTTCGGGGCGAAGGCTTCCGCCCAGTCGGCGTGCTTGGCGGTGAGCTCGCTGGCCCGAAGGTCCGCGCCGGAGACCAGACCCTCCGCCACCGCCGCCAGCTCCTCCTTCAGCCGGGCGGGGAGAACGGCCAGTCCCATGACCTCGATCAGGCCGATGTTCTCCTTCTTGATGTGGTGGAGCTCATCGTGGGGATGGTACAGGCCCAGGGGGTACTGCTCCGTGGTCAGGTTGTTCCGCAGCACCAGGTCCAGCTCGTACTGCGCTCCCCGCCGCCGGGCGATGGGGGTGATGGTGTTGTGGGGCTCGCCGTCCGTCTCGGCATAGATGGTGGCCGCCTCATCGGTATAGGCCCGCCAGGCGGTGAGTATCCTGTCCGCCAGGTCAATGAGCCGGTCCGGGTTCTCGGAGGAAATCCGGACCACGGACATGGGCCATTTGACGATGCCCGCCGTCACGTCCTCGAAGCCGGGGAAGGAGACCGCTGTTTCCACCGGGGCCTTTTCCATGGCGAAGGTATAGTGTCCCCCCTGGAAATGGTCATGGGCCAGGATGGAGCCGCCCACGATGGGCAGGTCGGCGTTGGAGCCCACGAAGTAGTGGGGGAACTGCCGGACAAAGTCCAGGAGCTTGCCGAAGCAGGCCCGGTCGATTTTCATGGGGGTGTGGACGCTGTTCAGGCAGATGCAGTGCTCATTGTAGTACACATAGGGGGAGTACTGGAGGAACCAGGGGGAGCCGTTGATAGTGATGGGGACAATCCGGTGGTTTTGCCGGGCGGGGTGGTTCACCCGGCCGGCGTAGCCCTCGTTCTCGGCGCAGAGCTGGCACCGGGGATAAGCGGAGGCCGGCAGGTGCTTGGCCGCGGCAATGGCCTTGGGGTCCTTCTCCGGCTTGGAGAGGTTGATGGTGATATCCAGATCGCCATACTCGGTGGGGGCCTTCCACTGCACGTCCCTGGCGATGCGGTCCCGGCGGATGTAATTGGTGTCCTGGCTGAAGGCATAGAACCAGTCGGTGGCCTTCTTCGGCTCTATCTCATAGTAGAGCCGGAACATCTCCCGCACGTCATAAGGCCGGGGTGTCAGCCGGCCCATGAGCTCGGTGTCGAACAGGTCCCGGTAGACCACGGAGTTCTCCGCCAGCACGCCCCGTGTGTAGGCGTCATCCAGCAGCTCTTCCAGAATGGGGGCCAGCTCGATGTCCCCTGTCTCCCAGTCCTTCTCCGCCGGTTCTGTATAACTGTCCAGTTTTAATACGTCCAGTATGGTGTTGATGGCCCATGTGTAATCGCATTCCTCAATCAGCCCGGAGCGGAAGGCGTAGCCTGCCAGCCTGGAAATCGCTTCGTTAACCATGAGCGTCCTCCTTGTATGCGGTTTTTTCTTGATTTAAGAGGCGACGACCCAGCCGCCCTGAGGCCGGATGCGCAGCACGTGGCATTTGCCCTGGCCCAGTACCGCTTCCATGCCGGCCTTGAAGGCCTCCAGCTGCTCCGTGGGCACAAAGGCCTGAATGGTTCCGGCGAAGCCGCCGCCGTGGACCCGGAGCGCGCCGCTGCCCCCCAGCAGCTCCCGGCCCAGGGCCAGGGCCAGAGGAATGGCCTGCTGTTTGGGGTTGGCGGGGGACCAGGCGTTTTGCAGGTGCAGTGAGGAGGAGAGGCCCGAGGCGTTTACCAGGGCCAGGAAGGCGGCGAAGTCGCCCCGCTTCAGGGCCTCCGCCTCCTGAACGGCCCGGCGGTCGTCGTCATAATAGTGGAGGGCCCGGAGAACCGCCCGGTCGCCGCAGACCTGACGCAGGTGGGGAATGGCGGCCCGGAATTCCTCCTCCGGCACCTCCCGGAGAACCTCCTTGTCAAAGCAGGCCGCCACGCCGCCCATCTCGGTGGTGATGTCGGCATAGTCCCCGGTGAGATCGGCGTGGCAGGAGCCGGTGTCGATGATGCACAGGGCGTGGCCGGATTGGGCAAAATCGTAGTCCGCCTGAACCACCACCGGGTTGGCGGGGTCCTGGAAGTCAATGGCAACCGCGCCGCCGATGGAGGCGCCCATCTGGTCCATCAATCCGCAGGGCTTGCCGAAATAGACGTTTTCGGCGTACTGGCCCACCTTGGCCAGCTCAATGGCGTCCAGAGCGCCGCCGCAGAAGAAGTGATTCAGGATGTTGCCCACCAGAATTTCATAGGCGGCGGAGGAGCTGAGGCCGGAGCCGGACAGGACGCTGGAGGTGATGCAGGCGTCAAACCCGGCAATGGGATAGCCCTTCTGAACCAGCTTGGCCGCTACGCCCCGGACCAGGGCGGCGGAGCTGTTGGCCTCCTCGGGCCGCAGGGCCAGGCCGTCCAGGTCCACCTCCAGAAAGGGATAGCCCTCGGACTGGATGCGGATGCGGCGGCTGCCGTTGGGGGCGGCGCAGGCCAGCATGTCCATGTCCACGCTGGCGCAGAGGACATGGCCCCGCTGATGGTCCGTGTGGTTGCCGCCGATCTCCGTGCGGCCGGGGCCGCTGAACAGGCCGGCGGGACTCTGAGACGGGGGGGCAAAGGTCTTCAGCAGCGAGTTTGTTACCCGAAGAGCTCTGGTCCGGGCCTGGTCCAGCCCGGCGCCGTCCGGCGCGTAGACCAGGGCCAGCCGCTGGTCCAGGGAACCGTCCTCAAGGGCTTGAAGCAGCTGGGTGCAGGAATACATGGGGCACCGCCTCCTTATGTGATTTTCATGGGTTCAGCATAGCATAACCGGCAAAAAAAGGCAAGGGGAAAAGGTTGTCCGGACAGGTGAAACCGTTGTCTGATGCGGACAAAAGGGGAGCGCTTCCGCGCTCCCCCGGAGGGTGTTCGCTTCATTGGGACCGGCCGGGCTCAGGCAAAGAGAGCGTTGAACTGCTCCGCCACGTCGTCCGCGTTTTCCCAGACCGCCAGCATGACACAGCTGCCGTTGGAGACGATGCGGGCGTTCTGCTTCCAGTTCTCAATGGTTTCGGGATACCAGGCCCCGCCGGGGTTTGCGTCGTCTCCCACCTGATAGTCGATGCGGGCCTGGAAAATGGCCTCCACAGCCGGCACGTCCTCGGCGTTGGCCACCTCCACCAGGGCCAGCTCCGCCGCCACGGAGGTGATGGCGGCTGTGGCCACGATGCGCTGGCTGGTCTCAATCTCGGAGAGGCCGGGATAGAGGGCGTCCATCAGCTCCGCTTCCTCCAGAGGCATCAGAGCGGGGGCGTTCTCGTTCTGGGTCAGGGTCTCGTAAAAGGCGGTGAGGTCCACGGGCTCGGAGCTGCCGGAGGCGTCTCCCTGCTTGCCGCCGCAGGCGGCCAGGGACAGGATCAGGGCCAGCGCCAGAGCCAGCGCGGCCAGGGGCTTGAGGGTGAAGAAATGTCTGTTCATGTGTGTTCTCCTTGTTTTCAGATTTTTTAGATTTTTTAGATAATCTTGTGATTCGCCGCTGAACGGTGAGGCCATGCAAACCCGCCGCTTTGCGCCGGAGGCGGCACGCCCCATGTTCATGGGAAATTCGCATGACAGTATGACGCAGACAGGCGCGAAAAGGTTCCCGCCCCGCCAAAAATTTTTTGACAGGCGGGAACGCTCCCGCAAAATCAGAACCTGTATTCATAGCCGCAGGGCGCCGGATGGGCGAGGATCTTTCTCGTCAGACAAGGAACTCTTTTGCGCCCGCAGCAATCCTGACGGATAGCAAGGGAAATCGACGCGGTATGGTGGGAAAAAGACCGGCCGGACGGCGTGGGGCGGCTGTGAACAAAGGTTCTCAGTCCCCGTCCTCCAGCTGGAAGGCGTCGCGGACGAAGGCGTCCACCTCCTCCAGCGTGTCAAAGCAGGCGATAGCCACCTGGTTGCCCATGGTGCCCGCCAGGGCGTCGGGCATCCGGGTGAAGAGACGGGCGTGGCTGCCGCAGCGCTCCTTCAGCTGGGGCATGGTGAGAACGTAGCGGTTGGCGTCCTTCCGGCCGGCATAGACACAGTAGCTGTGGGGGCCGCCGTAGCTGTGGCGCAGTTCGTCAAAGGCCACCATATCCGCCCAGATCTGATAGACGTCGGCGCTCTGGCCGAAGTTCAGCATGTCCGGCGTGAAGCCGCCGGCGGGGCGCATGTTGACCTCCAGGGCCACGATGTCCCCCACGCTGCCCAGGCCCGGCTTGTCCGCCGTCAGGCGGAAGAACTCCAGGTGGAAGAACCGGCTGAAGGCGCCGAAGGCCGCCAGGGTGGCCCGACCCGCCGCCTCCACGTCGGCGGGGACCTCCTTGTCCACATAGTAATAAGTAGGCACGCCCTCGTTCACCATGTCCATGATGGAGTTCCGGGTGATGTGGCTGGCGGCGAAAAGGACCTCGCCCTTGGAATTGCAGATGCCGTCGTAGGTGGTGACGGAGCCGGAGACATACTCCTCCATGAGATACAGGGCGTCGGGCTTGTCCCGGAAGAACCGGGCCATGTCCCCGTCGTTTTTGATTTTATAGGTGGCGATGGCCCCCACGCCGTTGTCCGGCTTGGCTACAATGGGATAGCCCACTTCCCGGGCGAAGGCCAGGCCCGCCTCCAGGTCAGTGACGGGGCAGTGCCGGGCGCAGGGCAGGCCGGCCTCCCGGTAAAAGGCCTTCATGGCCAGCTTGCTTTTGAACTTTTCTATCTGGTCGGTTTTCAGGCCGGTGGTGATGTTGAAGTCCGTCCGCAGACGGGCGTCCAGCTCCAGCCAGTATTCGTTATTGCTCTCCACCCAGTCGATTTTGCCGTACTGGCCGGTGAAATAGCCCAGGGCCCGGAGCACCTGGTCATAATCCTCCAGGCTGTCCACCCGGTAATACTCGCTGAGGGCCTTTTTCAGGTCCGGGTGCAGGCCGTCATAGGGGGCGTCTCCCACGCCCAGGACGTTGACGCCGTTTTCCCGCAGGCGGATGCAGAACCAGCGGAAGGCTTCCGGGAAGTTGGGGGAGATAAAGACGAAATTCATGGGGTTTCCTCCTTTGTTGGTGGGGCCGCGCTTGAGCGCCATGGTTATTTAACGCTTTATAGCAATGAATTATAGACCACCCGGGGAAAAATTGCAAGAGGGCGGGGGCGTTTTCTTTACTCCCGACTCCCGCCGCGCAAAGAGGCCCCGGAGGTCCGCGGACCTCCGGGGCCTGGGCCGGAAACGGTCAGGGAAACCGGGCCGTCAGGCTTCCCGCTTGCAGGATGTGCCCCTCCGCCGCCTGCAAAAACTGCCGTTTCCGGGCGGAGGGCGGCAGGTTCAGGAGGCAGTCCAGGGCGTAGACCGTCAGGCGGTAGCGGTGCCGGGCGAAGGGCGGCGGCTTGGGCCCCGCGTAGCGGTGGAGGCCGTAGGCGGTTCCCTGAACCGCCCCGTTCTCCAGCCGTTTTCCCCTGGGGAGGCCCCCGGGGATGACGGGCCCCGCCGGGTAATTCCACAGCACCCAGTGAGTGAAGGCCTTTATGGGATGGGACAAGTCCTCCAGGGTCACGGCCAGAGTCTTTGCGCTGGGGGAGAGGTTTTCCAGGCGGATTTCCGGCGACAGGTCCCGGCCCCGGCCGGTGTGGTCCGGGGGAAAGGTCCCGCCGTCCTCCAGGCCGGGACAGGCAAAGCCTAGGGGTTCCATGCTCAGGTCTCCCCCTCTCCGGGCAGAATCAGGTTCAGAAGCACCGCCATCAGCGTGGCGATGACCACCGGGGATTTTCCGAAAATCATCGTAACAGCTTCGGGAAACTGGCTCAGCGCGCCGCCGGCCTGGGATACGCCTACGCCCAGGGCGGCGGAGAGGCCCACGATGGTGGTGTTCCGGGCCGTCAGTTCCTGGGAGGCAATGAGCTTCATGCCCGTCATGGCGATGGTGGAGAACACCGTGATGGTGGCCCCGCCCAGGACACACTGGGGGATGGTGGTCAGCACCGCCGCGAACTTCGGAGACAGCCCCGCCAGCAGCAGAAAGCCGCCGGTCATGGCGAAGACCATGCGGTTCACCACTTTATTGGTGGTGACGATGCCCACGTTCTGGGAGTATGTAGCGGTGGGCAGGCCCCCGAAGAGGGCCGCCAGAATGTTGCTGAAGCCATAGGCGATGATGCCCCCCTGGAGCTCCTGGTCCGTGGGGTCCCGGTCCAGGCCGCCCACGGTGGTGGCGGTGAAGTCGCCAATGGCCTGAATGGCGTTGATGGCAAAGAGCAGCCCGATGGCCACACAGGAGGCGAAGTCGAACCGGACGCCGAAGTGCATCACCCTGGGCAGGGAGACCCAGGCGGCGGCTCCCACGTCGGCAAAGGAGACCATGCCGAACAGGCAGGCAATCACATAGCCGCAGAGCATCCCGATGAGAATGGAGGCCAGCCTGCAGACGCCCTTTCCGTGGTGGTTCAGCACCATGACGATGATGAGGGTCAGCACCGCCACCGTCCAGTTCTGCCAGGAGCCGTAGATCAGGGCGGGGGTCAGGCCCCTGGCCTCAATGGCCGCGGCGGTGTTCCCCGTGCCGCCGGCCATGTAGTTGATGGCGGTGGGATAGAGGGACAGTCCGATGGTGAACACCACCGTGCCCGTGATGACCGGAGGGAAGAGCAGGCGGATTTTCTTCACAAACAGGCCCACAATGGCGGCCACCGCGCCCCCCACGATCATGGCCCCGGCAATGGCCGCCACGCCGCCGCCGGAGGAGGCGATGGCCTGCATACTGGGAACATAGGCGAAGCTGACCCCCAGAATCACCGGCAGGCCGGAGCCGAAGCGCCGCCCGGCGGGATAGAGCTGGAGCAGGGTGGACACGGCGGACATCACCAGGGACGCCTGAATCAGGAGGACCTGGTCCGCCTGGCTCAGGCCGATGGCCCCGGCGATGATGATGGGCGGCGTGACGCAGCCCACAATCATGGCTACCAGATGCTGAAGGGACAGCGAGACGGAGGCCCCCAGCGGCGGCACGCCTCTGGGCTGGAAAAGAAGCTGCTGTTTGTCTTGTTTCATGATGTCGGCAATTCCTTTCAAACGGTGGCCGCGGTTCGGCTCCGCGGAAATAGAGGGGCTGAAACGCGGACCCGTGGTTTCAGCCGCAGTGACCCTCTCAGTTTACCCTACGGCAGGGGTTCTGTCAAGATGCTGAAAGGTTGACAAAATTGAGGCCGATATTTATGCAAAACAGAAAATCTGCGTCGGGAGGGGAAGCGGGGCGGCGGCGCGGGTTTTGGGGAAAGGGGGAGCTATTTTTGAAAAAAGTATCAATTTAATTCGGCAATGCCGCAAATTATAGTTGACATCTGGGAAATATTTGTTAGAATGGAACAGGTGAAAAGGCGTACGCCTTTTTTGTTTCCCCGGCGGGGGAAACAAAAATATCTGTATACGTCAGGACACAAACAAGTATTTTTGGAGGTTTGTATGAAAAGAATCATCAGCATGCTGCTGACCCTCGTGATGCTTCTGGCTCTCGTGGGCTGCGGCAGCGGCTCCGGCCAGAGCGGCTCCACCACCGGCGGCAGCGACGCCGGACAGTCCCAGGACACCGGCAGCGGCGACGCCGCTCAGCCCGAGGCGGACGGCGAGGGTGCCGGCGAGTACCACATCGGCATCATCACCGGCACCGTCTCCCAGTCTGAGGACGACCTGCGCGGCGCCGAGGCCATTCAGGCCAAGTACGGCGAGGATGTGGTCAAGCTGGCCACCTATCCCGACAACTTCACCGAGGAGCTGGAGACCACCATCCAGACCATCGTCAACATGTCCGACGATCCTCTGATGAAGGCCATCATCGTCAACCAGTCCGTCCCCGGCACCGCCGAGGCCTTCACCCAGATCAAGGAGCGCCGCCCCGACATCCTCTGCATCGCCGGCGAGGCCCACGAGGACCTGCCCGTTGTGGGCGCTTCCGCCGACCTGGTCTGCAACAACGACTTCGTCTCCCGTGGCTACCTGATTATCCGCACCGCCCACGAGCTGGGCTGCGACACCTTCGTCCACATCTCCTTCCCCCGGCACATGTCCTATGAGACCATGAGCCGCCGCGTGGCCGTCATGGAAGAGGCCTGCAAGGAGTTCGGCATGACGTTCGTTCAGGAGACCGCTCCCGATCCCACCACCGACGTCGGCGTCACCGGCGCCCAGGCCTACGTTCTGGAGAAGGCTCCCGAGTGGATTTCCAAGTACGGCCAGAACTCCGCCTACTTCTGCACCAACGACGCACACACCGCGCCCCTGCTGCAGCGTCTGCTGGAGCTGGGCGGCTACTTCATCGAGGCCGACCTGCCCTCTCCTCTGATGGGCTATCCCAACGCTCTGGGCGATCTGGACCTGACCGCCGAGGCCGGCGACTTTGACGCCATCCTGGCCAAGGTCGAGCAGGCCGTTGTGGACGCCGGCGGCGACGGCCGCTTCGGCACCTGGGCCTATTCCTATGGCTACTGCCTGTCCGCCGGCCTGGCCCAGCACGCCATCAATGTCATCGAGGGCAAAGCCGAAATTACCAATATGGACGACGTTGCCGCTGCCCTGCAGGAGTTCTCTCCCAAGGCCGCGTGGAACGGCTCCGGCTATACCAACGCTGACACCGGCGTCAAAGAGGACAACGTGTTCCTGATTTACCAGGACACCTATATCATGGGCAATCCCGGCCGCTTCATGGGTGCTACCGACGTGGAGGTGCCCGAGAAGTACTACACCGTCAGCTGAGTTCCGCGGAACAATCAAATTTCTCAAACTGCGGGGAGGGGGACTCGTCCTCCTCCCCGCGATTCATAATCAGGTTATATTTTAGGTTAGGGTGGATGTATGACAAACAACGGTACTCCCCTGTTGCGGATGCAGAATATTAAAAAGGACTTTTTTGGCAACCAGGTTCTCACCGACATCAATTTCACCCTGGAGGCTGGCCAGGTTCTGGGCCTGTGCGGTGAAAATGGCGCGGGCAAAAGCACGCTGATGAAGATACTCTTCGGTATGGACGTTATCCGCGAGACCGGCGGCTATGACGGAGACGTGCTGCTCAACGGTCAGAAAACAGAGTTTAAAACCCCCTTTGACGCGCTGGCGGCGGGCATCGGCATGGTGCATCAGGAGTTTTCCCTGATCCCCGGCTTCACCGCCACGGAAAATATCCTCCTGAATCGGGAGCCTAAGAAGAAGAATGTGATTTCAGAGGTGTTTGGCGACCGGCTGAATACTCTGGATTATAAGGAGATGGACCGGCGCTCCGGCGAGGCCATCCGAAAAATGGGCGTGGAAATCGACGCGGGCATGACCATCAGCAGCATGCCTGTGGGCCACAAGCAGTTCACGGAGATTGCCCGGGAGCTGAGCAAGGATCAGCTGAAGCTGCTGATTCTGGACGAGCCCACCGCTGTGCTGACGGAAAAGGAGGCCGAGGCCCTTCTGGAGTCCATCCGGAACATGGCCGCCCAGGGCATCGCCGTCATTTTCATCACCCACCGCCTCCACGAGATTCTGGCCGTGTGCGACAAGGTGGTGGTCATGCGGGACGGGTATGTGGTCAAGGATGTGCCCGCCGCGGAGGCCAGCGTCTCCGACATTACGCGCTGGATGGTGGGCCGGGAGGTGCAGAAGGCCGCCGCGGCCCCTGCGGAGCCCGTCCGGGCGGAGAACAGGGACGCCAGGGTGGTCATGTCCATCCGGAATCTTTGGGTGGACATGCCCGGCGAGACGGTGCGGGACGTGTCCCTGGATATCCGGGACGGCGAGATTTTCGGAATCGGCGGCCTGGCCGGTCAGGGCAAGCTGGGAATCCCCAACGGCATTATGGGCCTTTATCAGGCCGGCGGAACCGTGGAGTTTGACGGGAAGCCCATTCAGCTCAACAGCCCCCGGAAGTGCCTGGACGCCTCTCTGGCCTTCGTGTCGGAGGACCGCCGGGGCGTGGGCCTGCTGCTGGACGAGAGTCTGGAGTGGAATGTGGCCTTCCCCGCCATGCAGATTCAGAACAAATTCCTGAAGAAGTACGGCCCCGTCAGGTGGCGGGACGAGAAAGCCATCCACGCCGTGACAAAGAAATACATTGACGCGCTGGAGATTAAATGCACCAGCTCCAGGCAGAACGCCCGGGAGCTCTCCGGCGGCAACCAGCAGAAAATCTGCCTGGCCAAGGCCTTCGCTCTGGAGCCCCGTTTCCTCTTCGTCTCCGAGCCCACCCGGGGCATCGACGTGGGCGCCAAGGCCCTGGTGCTGGACGCCCTGAAGCGCTTCAACCGGGAGAGCGGCGTCACTGTGGTGATGATTTCCTCGGAGCTGGAGGAGCTGCGGCAGACCTGCGACCGCATCGCCATCATCTCCGGCGGACAGGTGGCCGGCATTCTTCCGGCGGCGGACTCCTCGGAGGACTTCGGCGCGCTGATGGTCAGCAAGGTCATATAAGAAGGAGGAGAGAACGATATGCATGAATATGCGTCTGCCATCGCGCTGCGATACTGGCTCAAAAAGATGGGCTATCCCCGGCTGATTATCGCCGGCTTCCTCCTCTTTTTGTTCATCATGGCCCCTGTCACCGGGTCCGACCTTGCCACGCAGGTCACCAACGTCATCAACCGCTTCAGCTGGAACGCCGTTCTGGTGCTGGCCATGGTGCCCATGATTCACTCCGGCTGCGGACTGAACTTCGGCATCCCCCTGGGCGTGCTGGCGGGTCTTCTGGGGGGCACCCTGGCCATTGAGCTGGGCTTCACCGGGCCCATGAGCTTTGTCATGGCCATTGTGGTGTCCACGCCCTTCGCCGTCCTCTTCGGCGGGGGCTACGGCATGCTGCTGAACAAGATCAAGGGCGGCGAGATGATGGTTGCCACCTACGTGGGACTCTCTTCCGTGTCCCTGATGTGCATTATGTGGCTGCTGATTCCCTACAGAAACCCCTCCATCGTCATGGCCTACACCGGCGTGGGCCTGCGGAACATGTTCGCACTGGACAGCTTTTATGCCGGCGCGCTCTCCGAGTTTTTGAAGATTGACCTGAATCCCCTGGGGATCAATCTGGTGATTCCCACCGGGTCCATCCTGTTCTTTGCCCTGCTGGGCCTGGCTGTGTGGGCGTTCCTCCACACCAAGACCGGCACCGCCATGACCGCCGTGGGCTCCAACCCCACCTTCGCCAGGGCCTCCGGCATCAACGTGGACCGGATTCGGACCCTGTCGGTGATTCTGTCCACCTGGCTGGGCGCTGTGGGCGTTCTGACCTATCAGCAGGGCTTCGGCTTCGTGCAGCTCTATACAGCCCCCCTGAATATGACCATGCCGGCGGTGGCGGCTGTTCTCATCGGCGGCGCGTCTGTGAACAAGGCCAGCATCTCCAACGTCATCATCGGCACCCTCCTCTTCCAGGGCCTTGTGACCATGACGCCCACCGTCATCACCGCCCTCATCCACACGGACGTCAGCGAGGTCATCCGGATCATCGTCTCCAACGGCATGGTGGTCTACGCCCTGACGAGAAAGACGGAGGAAGCGGCATGAAACTGAAAAAGAATTTCGACGGATTGGACTTCCTGCAAAACAACCTGGTGCCCCTGATGTTCATCATCATCTGCGCCGTCTGCATCCCCCTGTCCGGCTTCTCCGCCAGCTATCTCATCAACGAGATTGTCACCCGCATGGGCCGGAACATCTTCCTGATTCTCAGCCTGCTGATTCCCATTATGGCGGGCATGGGATTGAACTTCGGCATGACCCTGGGGGCCATGGCGGGGCAGGTGGCCCTGATTTTTGTCACCGACTGGCAGATCTGGGGCATTCCCGGCGTGGTGCTGGCTATGATTCTCTCCGTGCCCGTCTCCGTGCTTCTGGGCCTGCTGTGCGGCAAGCTCATGAACATGGCCAAGGGCCGGGAGATGATTCTGGGCTATATGATGAACTACTTCGTCACAGGCCTTTATCAACTGGTGGTGCTCTATTTTATGGCGTCCATCATCCCTATCAGGCACGCCTCCATCCGTCTGCCCAGAGGCTTCGGCATCCGCACCACCGTGAACCTGGCGAATATGCGCCAGTGCCTGGACAATGAGTTTGCCATCCTCTACAAGGGCGTGAAAATCCCGGTACTGAACTTCATCATCATCGGCGTGATGTGCCTGATTATTATCTGGTTCCGCCGGACGAAGCTGGGCCAGGACATGCGGGCCGTGGGCCAGGACATGGAGGTGGCCCAGGCCGCCGGCATCAACGTGGACCGCACCCGGATTATCTCCATCATCATCTCCACGGTCTTCGCCGGCTTCGGCCAGATCATCTATCTCCAGAACATCGGCAACTTCCCCACCTACACCGCCCACTCCCAGATCGGCATGTTCTGCATCGCCGCGCTGCTGGTCGGCGGCGCGTCGGTGGAAAAGGCCTCCATCGGCAACGTGTTTTT
Source organism: uncultured Oscillibacter sp. (assembly GCF_947654275.1). GTDB lineage: Bacteria > Bacillota > Clostridia > Oscillospirales > Oscillospiraceae > Oscillibacter. Next base: position 14,663 of record NZ_CANTJS010000022.1, read on the forward strand.
GGGGGTCATCCTGTTTCACACCATGTTCATCGTGGCCCCCCGGGCAGGCGTCGCCATCACCGGCGATGCCATGATCGGCGAGTATTTCCGGGTCTTCGTCTCCTACGGCGTCATCACGCTGGCCCTGGTCATGTATGAGATTAAGAAGCGCCGGGCCAGGAGCCAGGGCGGCGAGCTGCTGGCCCAGGCCCAGCGGGCCCGGAGGGAAGGGGGCGCCCAGTCATGAAGGGAAAAACGCTGGTTATCCGTCTGGCCGTTTTGGCGGCGGTGATTGCCGTGGCGGCGGTCATGATGGTCATTGGCCGGGGCCACACCATCTATCTGGACAACAAAACCATCGAGGACTACCAGGGTCAGGAATACAAGTCCTTTGAGCGGGTGGTCGTCACCGTGGACGGCGAGGAGGCCGCCAAGCTGAACAAGCGGGAGCGCGGCATGGCCACCTGTATGGGCCAGTCCTTTACCATGACCCTGGAGATCACCGAGAAGAAGGGGGACGAGCCCCGGACAGAGGTGGTCACCGTGGATCTGCCCTACAGCGTGGACGGCATCGTCATCAACCTGCCGGCCCTGCTGGCCGGGCTGCCGGAGGACGCCTGGTATTCCGAGTTTGTGCCCCAGGTGCAGGAAGAGGACGAAGAACCGCTGCCCGGCGAGGGCGACGCCTTCGGCCTGGAGGGCGACATGGGTCTGGAAGGCGACATGGGCCTGGAGGGCGATTTAGGCGTCTGACAGGCCTCGGGCTCGAATCATTCCTGAAGGACAGGACAAAATAGATGTAGCCTGCTGGGTTCGAGGTTCGGAATGCTCCGGCAGGCTGCATGTTTTAGAAGGAGTGTACCCATATGGCGATTTTATCCGGGCTGGAGCCCAAGGCGGTCTTTGAATATTTTGAAAAGCTCTGTTCCGTGCCCCACGGCAGCGGCAACACCAGACAGATCAGCGACCTCTGCGCCGGCTTTGCCCGGGAGCTGGGCCTTCGCTGCCGGCAGGACGAGGCCAACGACCTTGTGATTTGGAAGGACGCTTCTCCCGGCTATGAGAACGCCGCCCCCGTCATTCTCCAGGGGCACATGGACATGGTCTGCGCCAAGACGGAGGACTGCGCCAAGGACATGGCGAAGGAGGGCCTGGATCTCCGCACCGACGGGGAGTGGGTCTGGGCGGAACAGACGTCCCTGGGCGGGGACAACTGCATCGCCGTGGCCATGATTCTGGCCATTCTGGCGGATGACAGCCTGCCGCACCCGCCCTTGGAAGCGGTGTTCACCGTGGACGAGGAGACGGGCATGGACGGGGCCTTTGCCCTGGACTGCTCCGACCTCAAGGGCCGGCAGCTGCTGAATCTGGACTCCGAGGAGGAGGGGGTGTTCACCGTTTCCTGCGCCGGGGGCATGCGGGTGGACTGCCTCCTGCCGGGCCGGCAGGCGCCGCTGACGGGAGAGACCGGTTATGCCGTTTCCATTTCCGGCCTCCAGGGGGGCCACTCCGGCGCGGACATCCACAAGGGCCGGGGCTCCGCCAATCAGCTAATGGGCCGGGTGCTGTTCAGCGCCATGGAGAAATTCCCCGGCCTCCGTCTGGCGGACATCCGGGGCGGCCGGTTCGACAACGTGATTTGTTCGCGGAACAATGCCCTTGCCGCGGTCCCGGCGGGGAAAGAGGCGGAATTCGAGTCCTTCATCCGGGAGTTTGACGGCATCCTGAAAAACGAGTACGCCGGCTGTGACGAAAACGTCGCCCTGAGCTGTGAGACGGCGCCGCTGGACGCCGCCCTGACGCCGGAGGACACCTCTGCCGTGCTTCATGTGCTGCTGGCTCTGCCCCAGGGGGTTCAGGCCATGAATGTGGATTTCCCCGGCCTGGTGCAGACCTCTTTGAACCTGGGCGTGATGAAGATGGAGGCCGACGGCCTGCACTTTACCGTCTCCATCCGCTCCTGCATTGCCTCTCAAAAGGAAATGATGCTCCAGCGGGTCCGGGCCCTGGTGACCCACGCCGGCGGCTCCGCCGTTTCCCGGAACGCCTATCCCGGCTGGCAGTACGCCCGGCAGTCCGCCATGCGGGACCGGCTGCTGTCGGTGTGGAAGGAGCTCAGCGGCCGGGAGGGCCGGATTGAGGCCACCCACGGCGGACTGGAGTGCGGCTTGTTCATCGAGAAGATGCCCGGTCTGGACGCGGTATCCCTGGGGCCGGAGCTCCACGACGTCCATTCCATCCGGGAGAAGCTCAGCGTCCCTTCCACGGAACGGGTCTACCGGCTGGTTCTGGAATTTTTGAAGCGGAGCCGCTGAGACCGGCGGAAAGGTCCTCCATACAGACTGAAAACGGCCCCGGACCTGTCACAGGTCCGGGGCCGTTCTGGCGTTCTCAGCGGTGATAGAGCTTCTTGGTCTCGTATTGGGCCTCGCAGGTGATTTGCAGGCCCAGCTTTTTGTAGACGCCGTTGTCCGTGGATGAGAGGATGACGGTGGCGTGGGCCTGGCAGTCCCGGAGATTGGCCAGCTGGTCCAGGGCCCTGGCGGCCAGGGGGTCCGCCTTAGCGCTGGTGGCCAGGGCAATCAGGATTTCGTCGCTGTGGAGCCGGGGGTTGACGCTGCCCAGATACTGCACCTTCAGGCGCTGGATGGGCAGGATGGACTCCGGCGAAATCAGGTGGACGCCCTTCTCGATGCCTGCCAGGGCCTTCAGAGCGTTGAGGAGAGCCCCGGCGGAGGCCCCCATCAGGTCGGAGGTCCGGCCGGTGACGATGCGCCCGTCCTCCAGCTGGATGGCGGCGGCGGGCAGACCGGTTTCCTCCGCCGCCGCCCGGGCGGCAGAGGCTACCGTCCGGATGGAGGCGTCGATTTTGGCCTGCTTCATCAAAAGCTCCAGCTTGTACACCGTTTCGTCGCTGCCCCGGCCCTGGCGGCGCTCGCAGAGGGCGTCGTAATACCGGCGGACAATCTCCTGCCGGGCGGCCTCCCGGACGGCTTCGTCGTCGGTGATGCAGTTGCCCACCATGTTCACGCCCATGTCCGTGGGGGACTTGTAGGGGCTCTCGCCGGTGATGGTCTCGAAGATGGCGGAGAGGACGGGGAAGACCTCCACGTCCCGGTTGTAGTTCACCGTGGTTTCGCCGTAGGCCGCCAGGTGGAAGGGGTCGATCATGTTCACGTCGTTGAGGTCGGCGGTGGCCGCCTCATAGGCCAGGTTCACCGGGTGATTCAGAGGCAGGTTCCAGATGGGGAAGGTCTCGAACTTGGCGTAGCCCGCCTGATGGCCGCGGCGGTATTCATGGTAGAGCTGGGAGAGGCACACCGCCATTTTTCCGCTGCCGGGTCCGGGGCCGGTGACCACCACCAGGGGTCTCCGGGTTTCGATGAACTCGCTTTTGCCAAAGCCGCTGTCGCTGACAATCAGGGGGATGTTGTGAGGGTAGCCCTCAATGGGGTAGTGCCGGTATACCCGGATGCCCAGGTCCTTCAGACGGCGCTGAAAGGCCCCGGCGGCGGACTGGCCCGCCCAGCGGGTGATGACCACGCTGCCCACCAGCAGACCCATGGAGCGGAACGCGTCGATGAGCCGCAGCACGTCCACATCATAGGTGATGCCCAGGTCGCCCCGGACCTTGTTCTTTTCGATGTCGGCGGCATTGATGGCAATGACGATTTCCGCCTGCTCCTTCAGCTGGGTGAGCATCCGGATTTTGCTGTCCGGCGCGAAGCCGGGCAGCACCCGGGCGGCATGGTGGTCGTCAAAGAGCTTGCCGCCGAATTCCAGATAGAGCTTGCCGCCGAACTGGGCGATGCGCTCCCTGATATGGCGGGATTGGGTTTCCACATAGCTTCCATTGTCAAAACCGGTTTTCATCTCTGCTTCCCCCTCATTATGAAATTCACATCCGCCTATTGTAGCACGATTCCCGCCGAATGAAAAGACACTATTTTACTTTTTCCGTTTTTCTCCCGCCCTTTTTTCTCCGCCGGAAAAGGGGCATTTTTTCGCCCTCCGCCCTCTATACTGAACCAGGACGAGAGAAAAGGGGCTGATGTGTTGGCGGAAAAAGGGAAAATACGGCGGTGGACCCGACTGCTGGTGCCCGGACTGATGTTTCAGTCCCTTCTGGTGGGAGGCGGCTACGGCACCGGGGCGGAGATTGCCCGGTATTTCGGCAGATACGGCCTGTGGGGCGGCCTGCTGGGCATGGGAGCGGCGGCGGCGCTGTGGAGCCTGGTCTGCGCCGTGACCTTTGAGTTTGCCCGGGTGTTCCGGACCTGGGACTATGGTTCCCTGATGCGGGCGCTGCTGGGGCGGTGGGGCGTCTGGTATGACCTGTGTTGCTTTGCCATGACGCTGCTGGTGCTGGGGGTGGCGGACGCCACCGCCGGGACCATGGCCGCCCTGGCGGGACTGCCCCCCTGGACCGGCGGGGTCCTGGTGTCCGGCTGCGCCGTCTGGCTGGTGCTCCGGGGCACGGAGGCGGTGGAACGGGCGCTGTCTGTGTGGTCCTATGTGCTCTACGCCGTATATCTGCTGTTTCTTCTGGCGGTGTTCCGGCGCTTCGGCGGCGCGGTTTGCGGAGAGCTGACCCGGTGGGCCGCGGCTCCCGGCTGGCTGGGCAGCGGCCTGCGGTACGCCGCCTATAATCTGGTGATGGTGCCGCTGGTGCTCTACAGCGTCCGGGACGTCGAAAGCCGGAGGGAGGCGGCGGCCTGCGGCCTTCTGGCGGGTCTGCTGGCCATTCTGCCCGGCGTGTTTTTGCTGCTTGCCATGGGCTGCGGGCTGGAGGCCGTTCTGGAGGCGGAGGCCCCTGTCGCCGGCATGTTCCGCATGCTGGATATGGGGTGGCTGCGGGGGCTCTTTGAGATTGTCCTGTTCGGCACGCTGATTGAAACCGCCGCCGGCTTCATCAAAGCGGCGGCGGACCGGGCGGAGGCCGCCTGGAGGGGAAAGGGGGTCCGCCTGACGGCCGCCCTGGGGCTGGCCGCCGCCGGCCTGCGGGTCTCCGCCCTGGGGCTGGGGAATCTGGTGGAACGGGGCTATGGCGCGGCGGGCCGGGTCTTCCTGGTTCTCTACGCCCTGCCTATGCTCACTGTGGGGGTCCGCAAAATTCTGCGGGCTTCATCGCGGAACAGGCGGCGGGGCCGGTTTGTCACATTCAGGCGGCCCAGGGTGATATCCATACTTGTAAAACGCCGGCGCTTATGGTAAACTGATGGTATTCTGGCAAACGAGGTGGAACGAATGGCTTTTTTTGGAGGACAGTCAAAAGCGGCGCCCCAGGTGGACCCGCAGCCCGCAGATATGCGGGAGGAACAGCACAGCGACCTTCCTGAGCTCCCCGAGCCCCGGGATAACACGGTCATCGCCAAGGATATCACCCTGACCGGCCGCCTCAGCGGCGAGGGCGTGGTGCAGATCGAGGGGACCGTGGAGGGCGAGGTCTGCCTGAAGGGCTACGTAATCGTCACAGACACCGGCCGCGTAAAGGGCCCCGTGGAGGCGGACGTAATCCGGGTGGCCGGAAACGTGGAGGGCAGCGTCAACTGCCGGGACCACTTGCAGCTGGAGCGCACCGGCACCATTCAGGGGGACGTCACAACAGTTTCCTTTGTCATCGAGAACGGCGGCTGTCTGAACGGACGGACCACCATGGTAAAGGCAGACGGAAGCGTGGAAAAGACGCCCCGACACGGACCGACCGTTCGGGCTGCGGACACAGAGGAGAACACAGACTGACCGGACAGGACCCGGACCGCCGAATCCCCGGCGGTCCGGGTCCTCCCCTTGAACGGCGCATTCACAGCCGCCGGACGGTTTTTCCGCAGCCCGCTGAAAAGGCCGGGGAAGATGGGCGAGAGAAAGGAGCGGAGACATGGAACAGAACGGCGCGTGGCTGAAATGGGCGGTGGAGCTGCAAAGCATCGCCCAGGCCGGTCTCTATTACGGCAGGGATCCCTTCGACCGCCAGCGGTATGAGCGGATTCGCTCCATTGCCGCCGAGATGCTCAGCCTCCAAACGGAGATTCCCCTGGAGAAGGTCCGGGACCTCTTCTGCTGCGAGACCGGCTATCAGACCCCCAAGCTGGACACCCGGGCGGCGGTTTTTCGGGAGGGCAGGATTCTGCTGGTGAAGGAGCGGGACGGGCGCTGGTCCCTGCCGGGGGGCTGGGTGGACGTGGATTTGTCCGTCAGGGAGAGTGCCGTCAAGGAGGTGCGGGAGGAGGCGGGACTGGAGGTGACGGCGGAGCTGGTCATCGCCGTACAGGACCGGGAGAAGCACAACCGCCCGGTTTACGCCTGTAAGGTGTGCAAGATTTTCATTCTCTGCACGCCTCTGGGCGGCAGCTTCCGCCCCAACCTGGAGACGGTGGAACGGGGCTGGTTCTCCCTGGAGGACCTGCCGCCCCTGGCGGAGGAAAAGAACACCAGGGAGCAGGTGGAGCTGTGTTTTCGGGCCCGGGCGGCGGAGCGGTGGACCACTCTGCTGGATTAGCGGTCCGGCGGGCCCCGGTTCCCCTGGCAATATTCAAACAGGCGGAGCCTGCGCACCCCATCCTCGAAAACGGACATGCCCGCAAAGGCGGTATGGATAGAACGGCTGTGATATCATCAGCCTGTCAAACAGCGGCTGAAAAGGAGGCCCCTATGTTTTGTGACGGGAGAAGCAAAAAAATTGTGTTCATTGCCCACTGCTTTCTGAACCAGAATTCCATCTCCGATGGGACGGCGGTTTGCCCGGCTGTATGCAGGGAGCTGGTCGAATGCCTGATGAACGCCGACATCGGCATGGTTCAAATGCCCTGCCCGGAGCTGTGCTGTCTGGGCCTGGACCGGGGAAACGCCGAAGGAGCCGGCAGTCCGGTGGTGGTCGAAAACACACGGATTCGCGGGGCGCTGAAACAGGAAAAGGCCAGTCAGACATTAACCCTGCTGGCCGAGGGTGTGGTGCGGCAGATATTGGAATACCGCCGGTTCGGATTTGAAATCCTTGGAATCATCGGGGCAAACCGCTCACCAAGCTGCGGCGTAGACACCACCTCGGACCACAATGAGGAGGTCGAAGGAATGGGGCTGTTTATGGAGGAGCTCTCCCGGCTGCTCTCCGAAAACCGGATATCCGTTCCCATGATCGGCCTGACGGGAAGCGGTCCGATTGCAGAACAGCTGCGGCGGCTCATATAGTGAATCATGTTGAAAACGTGCATGTTGCACGTTTTCAACCGGCGGGCCATGGCCCGCCGGCGTGTGAAACACGCTTGATTCTCTATGAAGCACAAACCAGGGCCGCCAATGCGGCCCTCTGCGGCGAAGGTTCGCCGCAGGGTTGAAAAGAATCGGTTGATTCTTTTCAACTTGTTTGGCTATAACCGCGACGGATTGACCGGGCGGGTTTTGTCCCGCCCCGTCCCCCTAAAGCATGGAGCGCCCGGAAGAACGGGAGGGGACAGAGCCCCGTCCCTGCATGGCATCCCTGTTATAAAATGCGGGCACGCCCCGGGGGCAAAATGCTCTTGCCATTGCGCCGGGCTTCTGGTATAATGACCCTGTAACAGCAATTGCCGCCCGCCGCCGTCCGGCGCGGGCCAAATCATACGGTCAGCGAGGTGTTTGATATGGTTGGAGCGATTTCCGGGGCGGGATACAGCCCCTACGCGGTTTCTCTCTATACCCGTCAGCAGCAGGCGGAGCAGACCCGGCAGGCCCGGACCGCCCAGGACGGCAGCGCATGGGCCGTGCGGCGGCCGGCCTCTCCCGAGACGCCGGTCCAGCCGGTCAGCCCGGTCCGGAGGGTGTCGGCGGATGAGGCCTCTATTCCGGCGCTGCTGAGCCGGATGGAAAACGACCCCGCCGCCATGGCGGGCCGGATGCGGATACAGTACGGCGACGTGACGCCGGAGGGCCGGTTCGCGGAGAACGGCGGAGACGCTGTCCGGGGCCCGGAGCTGGCGGCGCTGGAGGGCCGTCTCTCCAGGGCGGAGGACGCCCTGGCCCGGAACGATCTGACCCAGGCCGACGGCATTTTGAAGCAGGACCCGCCTGCCCAGGGAGCGGCGGACCTGCCTGAGGCACAGAAGCCAGGAGCGGAAAAACTGGGTGCAGAAAACCCGGGGGCAGAAAACCTGGGGGCGGAAAAGCAGGCGGCGGAGCGTGCTGAGAACGGGTCCGAAGCCGGCGGCGTCCAGGGCGCGCAGAAGGCTCTGGAGGAAGGCGAGTGCCAGACCTGCAAGGAACGGAAATATCAGGACGGGTCCGATGACCCCGGTGTTTCCTTCAAGACGCCCACCAATATCGCGCCGGAGCAGGCGGCCTCCGCCGTCCGGGGCCACGAGATGGAACACGTCTACCGGGAGCAGGCCAAGGCAGAGCGGGAGGACCGGAAGGTGGTCAGCCAGACAGTGACCATGCACACGGAAATCTGCCCGGAGTGCGGGGAGTCCTTTGTCTCCGGCGGCACCACCCGCACCGTCACCAAGGCGGACACGGACAACGCCGCCCGGCAGGACTTGGCCCGGCAGAGCAGGGAAGAGGAAAAGACCCGTACGCCCTTCTCGGCGGTGGCCTGACAGAATTCCCGAATGCGGGAATCATAATATTTGATTGAGGCCGTTTGGCTTGCCGCCGCAAGGGGCGGCAGCCGCAACGCATGGCGCATATGACTTCCGTCGTTTCGGTTCGGAGGCAGCCGCATGGAACCCTGGACCGTCCGGAATCCCCGGGCGGTCCTGTTTTGTCCGGGGGCCGTCACAAAATTTCAATGCTCCGGAACCTTTTGGCTGGAAAAGCCGTCTTACTCTGTAGAGACGAAGATCGGAAGCTCGAGAAAATGAAATTAGAAGAAGCAATTGAACGATTGGAAGACGGAACAGGAGGATGAAAGGATGAACAGGAAATTTGGAGCCCTGGCCCTGGCGGCCCTGCTGGCCGCCCTGACCCTCACCGCCTGCGGAGGAAGCGCCAAAGGAGACACCGCGGCCGCCAGTCCTTCCGGCTCCATGGACTACGCCTACGAGATGGAAGGCGGCTATGGAGGAGGGGAGGACTTCGGGGGACTGTTTTACGGCCCGCAGGAACCCGAGGCAGCGTCCCCGGACGAGGGGGAGACGAACGCCGGAGAGGACCGTCTGGCCAACGCCAAGATGATCTACTCCGCCAGCATCGAGGCCCAGACCATGGAGTTCGATACCTGCGCCGCCGATTTGGAAACCCTGGTGGAGCAGACGGGGGGCTATCTGGAGTACGCCTCCGTCCACAGCTACGGCGACGGCTACCGAAGCGGGAGCTATACCGCCCGGATTCCCGCCGCCCGGTTCACCCTTTTCCTGAAGAGCGTGGGGGACATCGCCCATGTCACCTGGCAGGAGAAGAGCAGCGAAAACATCAGCGAGGCGTATTACGACCTTGAAAGCCGCCTCACCACCCAGCGGACCAAAATGGAGCGGCTTCAGGCCCTGCTGGCCAGGGCGGAGAATATGGAGGACATCATTACCATCGAGTCCGCCATTGCCGAAACGGAGTATCAGATTGAGCAGCTCACCGGCTCCCTCCGCCATTACGACGCCCTGGTGGATTTCTCCACCATTCAGATTCAGCTCCGGGAGGTGGCCCGGCTCTCCGACGTGGAGACCACGCCACCCAGCTTTTCCACCCGCCTGAGCGCCGCCTTCTCCGGGGGACTGGTCAATTTTGGCGACATCCTTCAGTGGATTGCCATTTTCGCGGCCTATAACTGGATCTGGCTGCTGGTTCTGGCCGGAATCGTGCTGATCGCCGTGAGGACTGCCCGCCGCCGGGCAGAGCGGCAGGCCGGGCCCTCCCCGGAGGAGGAGCGGCAGGGGTTCTCCCTGGGCCGGAAGAAGAGGAAAGACGCAAAAAAACCGGATGACAAACAACCCAAAGACTGATATACTGAAGGGGCGGACCGCGGTCCGCCCCTCAGGCTGTCAAAAAAGTCTTTTTGCCAGCCTGAGCAAGTTTTCAAAACTTCCAAAAAGTTTTGAAAACTTTTTGATTGAACATGAGGGAAAAACCCTGATGGTTTTTCCCTCAAGCTCCCTTTTCCTTCCGTGCAGAAGAACATCCTTAAAAAATAAAGGAGGAACCCGCGATGAAACTGTTCTGGCTGGGCCACGCCTGCTTTCTGGTGGAGCAGGACGGCTATACCATTCTGCTGGACCCCTACACCGGCGTGGAGGGTTATCCGCCCCTGTATGAGACCGCCGTCCGGTCCACGAATCCCAGGATGAAGGAGGGGGGCGTGTGTATCCGGATCCCCGTCCGGATGCATATAGAGTATACAGACGGGCCGGTCACCCCTGGGGAGGAAAAAATCTATGTCAACAGGGTCCTGTGCAGCCACGGCCACTTTGACCACAGCGCCGTGGAGCTGACGGCGCTTTTGCCGGAGGCCCCCTGTCCCTTTACCATCCGCACCGTGGAGACCTTCCACGACGACCAGGGCGGAGCCCTCCGGGGAAACAACACCGTCCATATCCTCTCGGCGGGGGGCGTCACCGTGGCCCACCTGGGTGACCTGGGCCACCAGCTTTCACCGGAGCAGATTGCGGAGATCGGCCCTCTGGACGCCGTCCTCATTCCCGTAGGCGGCACCTATACCGTGGACGCGGCGGGGGCCAGGGCCGTCTGTGAGGCCCTGAGACCCGGGTGCGTCGTCCCCATGCACTACCGACACGCCCCCTATGGCCTGCCCAATGTGGGCGGCGTGGAGGAATTTTTGGAGCTGTGGCCCGGGGAACAGGTCCACCGGCTGGACGGACCTCTCTGCGAGATCACCGGCGGCTGTTCCGGCGTGCTGGCGCCGCGCTTTTCCGAGGAGGGCTGAGATGTACCGATACATATTGTTCGACCTGGACGGTACCCTGACGGACTCCAAGGAGGGCATCGTCAACAGTGTCCGCTGGACCCTCCGGAAAATGGACGCGCCGGTTCCGGAGGAGGAGATTCTCCAGCTGTTCATCGGCCCGCCCTTACAGGACTCCTTTGAGCGGTTCTGCGGCTTTTCCCCGGAGCGGGCCGGCGAGGCCGTGGCCGTGTTCCGGCAGCGCTATCTGCCGGTGGGCCAGTTTGAGAACCGGGCCGCGCCGGGGGCGGCGGAGCTGCTGGCCCGGCTGAAGGGGAAGGGCTATGTGCTGGCCCTGGCCTCATCCAAGCCTGAGGAGCTCTGCGTCTCCATCTGTGAGCGCTTCGGCTTCACGCCTCACCTGTCCGCCATTGTGGGCAGTCCGCCCCTGGGCGACCGGAGCAAGGCCGACGTCATCCGGGAGGCCATGGCCCAGCTGGGTCTGACGGAGGCGGACCGGCCCGCCATACTGATGGTGGGAGACCGGAAGTTTGACGTGCTGGGGGCCCGGGAATGCGGCGTGGACTGCGCGGGCGTGCGGTTCTTCGGCTACGCGCCGCCGGGAGAGCTGGAGGAGGCCGGCGCCATCGCGGTGACGGAGACCGTGGAGGAGCTGGAGGCGTTTATTCTCAGTCATTGAGGACCTATTCACATAAAGACGGAAACGGAGGAAATCATTATGACCTATCAGGAGATTCTGGAACAGGCCCGGGGCTGTGTGGGCCCCTACTGCAAGGCCTGCCCCACCTGCAACGGCCTGGGCTGCCGGAACACGGTTCCCGGCCCCGGGGCCAAGGGCATCGGCACCGGCTTCATCCGCAACTACCAGAAGTGGCAGGAGCTCTGCGTCAACATGGACACCATCTGCGAAAACGGACCGGTGGACACCGCCTTTGACTTCTTCGGTCAGAGGACGGACCTGCCTGTGTTCGCCGCGCCCATCGGAGCCATGAAGCTCCACTATGGCGACAAGTACGACGATCTGGCCTATAACGACATTCTGGTGGCCGCCTGCGCGGAGGCGGGGACCCTGGCCTTTACCGGCGACGGCACCAACCCCGCCGTCATGGAGGCCGCCGCCAAGGCCCTGACCGCCTGCGGAGGCCGGGGCGTACCCACCATTAAGCCCTGGAACATCGAGACCATCCGGGAAAAGCTGGCCCTGGTGAAGGCCGCCGGGCCCGCCGCCATCGCCATGGACATCGACGCGGCGGGACTGCCCTTCCTGAAAAACCTCCAGCCTCCCGCCGGCAGCAAAACCGTGGCGGAGCTGCGGGAGATTGTGGACATGATGGAGGGGATTCCCTTCATCCTCAAGGGCATCATGACCGTCCGGGGGGCGGAGAAGGCCCTGGAGGCCGGAGCCAGCGGCATCGTGGTCAGCAACCACGGCGGCCGGGTGCTGGATCAGTGCCCCTCCACCGCCGAGGTCCTGCCCGGCATTGCTGACGCCGTGGGCGGCAGAATGACCATTCTGGTGGACGGCGGCATCCGGACCGGCATGGACGTGTTCAAGGCCCTGGCCCTGGGGGCCGACGGCGTGCTGATTGGCCGGCCCTTCGTCACCATGGTCTACGGCGGCGGCGCCGAGGCCGTGAAGGTGTACGCGGACAAGCTGAAGGCCGAGCTGGCGGATACCATGGCCATGTGTGGGGCCCACTCCCTGAAGGAAATCCGGCGGGATATGATTTATGGATATTGAGCGCTGACAGAAACGCGGAAGGCCGCCGGGAGTCCGACAGACTCCCGGCGACCTTTTTGCGTTTTTGCGTCTTTTTGTCTTTATGCCCTCATGTTTTCATGACTGGGGATGCTTCCCCTTCTCCCGCAGATGCTCCACCAGAGCGCAGACCAGCTGAATGTCCTTCTCCGTAAGGCCGGAGACGTTCACCGTGGCCGAGGAGGCAACCCCCAGCAGATAGTCCGTGGATACCTTGAACAGTCTGGCCAGTTCGACAATATACTGGGTAGAGGGAACGGAAATGCCCATCTCCCAGGCGTTGACGCTGGAGCGTGTAATTCCCAGCCGTTTCGCCAGCTCGGTCTGCGTCATGCCCCGCTGATCCCGAAGCAGCTTGATTCTCGCGGCAACCATTCCATCACCTCCGCTGCCTGTATTTTAAAACATCAAAATGATATTTCATTATCATAATGGTGTTTATAATTGACAAGCTGGGTGATTTCTATTATACTTGAACTGCCGCCGGGAGCGGCGGCAGGAAACGACAGACAGAAAAAGGAGACACAGTTATGAAATTTTGCTCAAATTGCGGGAAAGAGGTTTCGGATCAGGCGGTGGTCTGCCCCCACTGCGGCTGCGCGGTGCAGGGCGGGGACAGTGTGGACATTCCCAGCACGGGACTGAATATACTGAGCTTCTTCTTCCCCCTGGTGGGACTGATCCTGTATCTGGTGTTTCGGGACAAAACCCCCAGGAAGGCGTCCGCTCTGGGGAAATGGGCCCTGATCGGCTTCATTGCCGGCATTGCATTTACCGTTCTGATGTACGGGTGCAGCGCGGCGCTGCTGTTTTCCGCCATCTGAGGAAGAGCCTGAAATGCAAAAAGCCCCTTGCGGGCGGGGAAGGAGACGGGAGACCGTCTCTTTCTTTGTTCGGCAATAGAGACCTTTTTTCCCGCCCTCCTCCGCCCCGGCGGAGACGGAGAAAATCCGACAGGCTCCGGGAGGCTCCGAAGGGCTTCGGAAGGTTTCGAAGGGCTTCGAAAAATTTCGAAAGATTTCAAAAAATCCAAAAAAGTTTAGGAGAATTCCGCCGGAGGGGATGACAAGCCGGGCGGATTTTGTTAAACTGAAATTATAGTCAAACAAGCTGAAAGGAATCAACAGTTTTTTCAGCTCCGGGGCGAAATGCCGCCGCAGATGGCCGCATTTGCAGCCGCGGTTTGGACTTCATAGCGAACAAGGCGTGCTTCCCACGCCGGCGGCCTTTGTCCGCCGGTTGAAACCGTGCGGTTTGCAGGCTTCAGCCTTGTTCACGAGATTCTGAAGAGGCCCGCGGGGCGGGTCCGATGACTGGAGGAATATGGTATGCGCATCACCGTTCTGGACGGATACACCGAAAACCCCGGGGACCTCAGCTGGGCAGGGCTGGAGGCCCTGGGAGAGCTGACGGTCTATGACCGCACCAGCCTCACCGATGAGGAGGAGATTGTCTCCCGCATCGGAAACGCGGAAATTGTCGTCACCAACAAGACCCCCGTCAGCCGCGCCGTTCTGGAGCGGTGTCCCGGGGTCAGGCTGATCGCCGTGCTGGCCACCGGCTACAACGTCGTGGACTGCGCCTGCGCCCGGGAGCGGGGGATTCCCGTCTGCAACGTGCCGGTGTACGGCAGCCGGTCTGTCAGCCAGTTTGCCATTGCCCTGCTGCTGGAGGTCTGCCACCACATCGGCCACCACAGCCGGACGGTCTATGACGGAAAGTGGCAGAATCATGAAGACTGGTGCTACTGGGACTACCCCCTGATCGAGCTGGCGGGGAAGACCTACGGCCTGCTGGGCTGCGGCAATATCGGCATTCACACCGCCGAAATCGCCAGGGCCCTGGGAATGCAGGTCATCGCCTATGACGCCAGGGAGACCGAGGCCGGTCATGCCCTGGGCGTGGAGTATGTGACGCTGGACGGGCTGTTTGCCCGGTCCGACGTGCTGGGGCTCCAGATGCCCCTGCTCCCCTTTAACACCGGTATCATCAACCGGGAAACCATAGCCAAAATGAAAGACGGCGTTATCATCATCAACAACAGCCGGGGACAGATGGTGGTGGAGCAGGACCTGGCCGACGCCCTGAATTCCGGCAAGGTGGCCGCCGCCGCTCTGGATGTGGTGTCCACCGAGCCCATCCGGGAGGACAACCCCCTGCTGAAGGCCAGGAACTGCATCATCACGCCGCATATGTCCTGGGGCGCCAAGGAGAGCCGCCAGCGCATCATGGACTGCACCGTGGAGAATGTGAAGGCCTTCCTGGCGGGCGCGCCCATCCATGTGGTGAATCCATAAGCAGAGAAAGAGCAGGACGAAAAGCGGAAAAGGTCGAAAGAGCGCAAAAACACCCCTCCGGGCAGGAGGGGTGTTTTTATGTCCGGCGCGGTGACTGCAAACCCAAATCACGGCCCGTCGAAGCGGGAGAGGTTTATTAAAAGCGGCGATGGGATAAGGCAAAAAGCCAGCCGCGAACCAGAACGGACCGCGGCTGAATGCGAAAGCAAAAGCAAAAGATTCCCGCCTGAGTGCCGTTTTCAGCAAGGCCGGAAAGGCTACGGTGTTGGGAATTATTTTGGGGTCCCCCGCCGGAACCCAGCGAAGCGGTTCCGGTGGGGAAGCGAAGAAAAAGCCCGTTCGGCGAATAAAAAGCCCTAAGGCTTTTTATCGCCTTAGGACTTTTTCTGAGCTGGAGCGGGCAACGAGGCTCGAACTCGCTACCTCCACCTTGGCAAGGTGGCGCTCTACCAGATGAGCTATGCCCGCGGGAACAAGAAGTATCTTAGCAGAGTTCCGCCTTTCTGTCAAGGGGTTTGCTCCATTTTTTTCATATTTTTTTATCGGCTATATTGCCCTCCGGGGTATCTGACGGCATGGGACCGTCCCCGTTCTCTTGCTCGCCCTCCGGTTCTTCTTCGCCCCCCGGTTCCTGTTCGCCCGTTGGTTCTTTTTCGCCCGCTGGTTCCTTTTTGCCCTCCGGCTCTTCTTCGCCCTTCGGTTCCTGTTCGCCCTCCGGTTCTTCTTCGCCCTCCGGTTCCTCTCCGTCCTCCGGATTTTCGCCTTCCCCGTCCTCCTCCGGAAGCTCCGGGGGGTCCAGAAGGAATTCCACCAGCCCCGGTTCCTCTGGGTTGGGGTAGAAGTTCACTACCCAGGCGGGCGTCTCCGTCAGACCCTGTTCCTCGCGGAGAAGGGCCACAGATTCCTCCAGCCGGGTCAGGCCGGTTTCGCCCCAATAGCCCATGCGCACCGCCAGCTCCTTCTGACCGCCGGCCAGGGCGGCGGCCAGAAGGCTGTACAGCGCTTCAGGGCTGGTGGCGTTTACGACGGACTGAATCTGTTCCAGGCTGCGGCGGTAGCTGATGCGGATTGCCGCCTCATAATAGCCCCGCTGGGCCTGGCTGGAGGACGTGATATACTCCACAGCATAGGCCCCCATGGGGGTTTCCTGCTGGATTTCCGCGGCGGCCCGCTCCAGCGTGTCCGCCACGGACAGGTCGCTCTCGAAGTTATAGAGCCGCAGGGTGGCGGTCTCCCGGTGCTGGCCGATGAGCAGCAGAAGGTCGTTGACGATATCCTGGTGGTTTTCCGCCCGGAGGGTGCCGGCGGCCTCGCTCTCCCAGAACTTGCTGCTGTGAGGCTCGGATACGGAATAGGTCCGTTCCAGCAGCGGCGCGCAGCCCGTCAGCAGGCACAGAGCCAGCAGCATACAGCAGATGGTTTGCCGCATCGGCGGACCTCCTTTCCCGTTTCCCGTGAGATGCCGGCAGACTGGCGAAGGACATTACATGCCCAGGTCCTCGTCAATCAGCAGCACTTCGGCCTCCATGCCCATCATGGGGCCCCAGAGGGTCACCAGTCCCCGGCAGATGCGCTCCGGGCTCCTGCAGTCATAGCACCGGTCCCCCTTGACGGCGCAGGGGGTTTTCCTGCCCAGCCGCTGGGCGTTCCGGGGGGAGGCGATATTCCGGGCCCGCCAGACCGCTGCGTCTACGGTGGGGGCCAGCTTGTTCCGTCCGATGACAAAATAGACCTTTTTGTGGCCGAACAGGGTGGAGGCCACCCGGTTTCCCGCGCCGTCGATGTTCACCAGCTCCCCCGTCTCCGCCAGGGCGTTGACAGAAGTCAGGTAGATGTCCGCGGTCTGGGCCTCCCGGCGGGCGGCGGCGGCGTCCTCCCATTTCCAGTGCCAAATGGTTTTGCAGCGCTTCCCCAGGCGCTCGTAAAGCCCCAGGGCGTCCAGGGTGACGGAGCCGCCGAAGCCCACGGTCATCCCCGTGACGGCGCCCTCCAGATAGTCCGCCGCCTCCGCGCCGGTGGGGAAGAGCCGGACGGTGTAGCCCCGGTCCTCCAGATTTTTTTTGACAGTCTCCAGCTTCATATCATCTGTACTCCTCTCTGTGCTGTGTGCCGGGTGAAAGGGTTTTCCGGGTCAGATTTCGTCCTTCTGATACTGCCGGAAGCCCCGGCCCATGACCTCGTGGGCGTCGCAGACAATCAGGAAGGCGGCGGGGTCCAGGTCGTGAATCTGCCGCTTGATTTCCACAATCTCCCGCTGCTTGAAGGCAATCATCAGCACCTGCTTCTCCGCACCGGTATAGGCCCCGTGGCCCTGGAGGATGGTGACGCCCCGGTGCTGGGACCGCATCAGGCTGTCGGCAATGTCCCGCCAGCGGTCCGAAACGATGTAGGCCACCCGGGAGTTCTCCATGCCGTAGAGAATGGAATCCATCACCTTGGAGCTGATGACCATTTTCACAATGCCGTACAGCAGGGCGTCCAGCGTGCCGAAGGCCGCCGCCACCACCAGCATCACCAAGAGATTGGGAACCATCAGCAGATCCCCGATGGGGAGCCAGGGCCATTTCAGCTTCATCAGCTTGCCCACGATGTCCGTGCCACCGGTGGTGGCCCCCTGGGCGAAAATCATGCCGCTGCCCACGCCCATCACCCCGCCGCCGTAAAGACAGGCCAGGAAGGGGTCCATGGGTCCGAAGTCATACAGAAGGGCGAAGACGTCTATAGCGGCGGAGCTGGCCAGCATGGCATAGAGAGAGGACACCAGCATGTGGCCCCCCAGCTTCCGCCAGCCCACCGCAAACAGCGGTACATTCATGGCGATGGTCAGCAGGCCCACCGTCAGCGGCGGGCAGTAAAAGTGAATCACCTGAGCCAGGCCGGTGACGCCGCCCATGGCGAACTGGTTGGGTGCGATGAACCAGGCGAAGCCCAGAGCGTAGATCAGACAGCCCGCGGTGATGAGTCCGTAGCTTTTCACCAGACGCTTCATGTGGTCTCCTCTCCGCCGGGGCCGTCCGGAAGAGTCAGCTGCTTTTCCTCGGAGTCCTCCTGCCGCAGCAGGGCTCCCGCCGCGGGAACGGCCCGGACCCGGTAGCGGCTGGGACTGACAATGCCGGTCTCCTCCAGGGGGCGGACGGTGTCCAGCTGGTGCTTGGGCTTCAGCGTCATCACCGCCACGCCCTGGGTGGTCCGGGTGGTCTTGGGGGCCAGCAGGGCGGTGCTGAGAATCAGGCAGCGGGGCTCCGTGGAGCAGACCGCAAGCTCCCGTTCCCGGTCCAGACGGATGATGGCCCGCAGGGGGGCCTTGTCGGAGTAGGCCCCTGTGAGCTTGCGGCGGTTGGAGGCGGTCTGATAGGCCTTCAGCTCCACCCGGGCCGCCTTGCCGTTTTCAAAGAAGAAAATCAGCCCGCCGGAATAGTCCCCCGGCAGCACCATGAAGATGACGCTCTCCCCGGCGTCCATGCCCAGCTTGGCCGGGAGATAATCCCCCAGGACGCTGGCCTTGGCGTCGTCGAACTCCGTCAGCCGGGTCTTGTAGACCTGACAGCGGTCGGTGAAGAACATGACCTCGGCGGCGCTGTCGGTCTCGAAGCTCTGGCGGAGGCCGTCCCCCTCCTTGAACTTCTGAGCCCCGCTCATCCGGAGGCTCTGAGGCGTGATCTTCTTGAAATATCCCTCCCGGGAGAGGAAGACATGGACGGGGTAGGCCGCCGGGGTTTCGTCCACTGTCACCTCCGGCAGCTCGTGGGCGTAGACGATGGAGGTGCGGCGGGGCTCGCCGTACTTCTTTGCCGCCTCCTTCAGCTCGTCCAGTATGAGTTTCTTCACCCGGCGGGGATTCTGCAGGGTGTCCTCCAGGTCGTCAATCTCGTTCTGAAGGGCCTCGGTCTCCTGGACCCGTTTCAGGATGTACTCCTGATTGATGTTCCGCAGCCGGATTTCCGCCACATATTCCGCCTGAACCTGGTCGATGCCGAAGCCGATCATCAGGTTGGGAACCACCTCGGCCTCCGCCCCGGTCTCCCGGATGATTCGGATGGCCTTGTCAATGTCCAGCAGGATGCGCTTCAGGCCTTTGAGCAGGTGGAGCTTTTCCTTCCGCTTTCCCAGGACGAAGAACACCCGCCGCCGGACGGACTCGGTGCGCCAGGCGGTCCACTCCTCCAGAATCTGCCGGACCCCCAGCACCCGGGGCTGTCCGGCGATGAGGACGTTGAAGTTGCAGGAAAAAGCGTCCTCCAGGGGGGGCTGCCGGAACAGCCGCGCCATGAGCTTCTCCGGGTCTGCCCCCCGTTTGAGGTCGATGGTGAGCTTGAGGCCGGAGAGGTCCGTCTCGTCCCGCATGTCGGCAATCTCCCGGGCCTTGCCCGCCTTGATGAGCTCCGCCACCTTGTCCAGAATGGCCTCGGTGGAGGTGGAATAGGGAATCTCGTAAATCTCAATGAGGTTTTCCTCTTTGACATAGCGCCATTTGGCCCGGACCTTCACGCTGCCCCGGCCGGTGCTGTAAATCTCCCGCAGGGCGTCCGGGTCGCAGATGAGCTCGCCGCCGGTGGGGAAGTCCGGCCCCAGCAGGGTGTCCGCCAGGTCGCAGTCCGGATTTTTCAGATAGGCCGCCGTGGTCTCGCAGACCTCCCGCAGGTTGAAGCCGCAGAACTGAGAGGCCATGCCCACGGCGATGCCGCTGTTGGCGGACACCAGGATGTTGGGAAACGTGGTGGGCAGCAGGGCGGGCTCCTTCATGGTGTTGTCATAGTTGTCCACAAAGTCCACCGTGTCGCTGTCGATGTCCCGGAAGAGCTCCTGACAGATGGGGGTCAGCCTGGCTTCGGTGTACCGGGGGGCGGCCCAGGCCATGTCCCGGGAATAGTGCTTGCCGAAGTTGCCCTTGGAGTCCACGAAGGGGGTCAGCAGGGCCCCGTAGCCCCGGCTGAGGCGGACCATGGTGTCATAAATCGCCGTGTCGCCGTGGGGGTTCAGCTTCATGGTCTGGCCCACGATGTTGGCGGATTTGGTCCGGGGCTTGGTCAAAAGGCCCATGGTGTACATGGTGTACAGGAGCTTGCGGTGGGAGGGCTTGAAGCCGTCGATCTCCGGAATGGCCCGGGAGACGATGACGCTCATGGCGTAGGGCATGTAGTTGGTTTCCAGGGTGTCGGTGATGGGCTGCTCCACCACCGCGGCGTGGAGGCCCATGACGTTGGGGTTTCCGGCTTTGGGCTTTCTGGTTTCGGGTGTTTTCTTTTTCGGCATACTGTCTATTCCTTACTTAAAATCCAATTCACAGGGTTGTTTTAAACGTATTCGGGGGTGCTTTCAAGGTCTTTTCGGTTGCGGATGATGTGGTCATAATAGCTGAACTGCCATAATTTTGTTTCAGAAGGCATCCCCGGGTTTCGATATCGCCGGTCCGTCTTCATGGTGCCGGTAATATTTTGCAGGGTGCGGGCTCTGTCCCGTTAAGTCAACGCAACCCCCAGCAGTCCCAGGGCAAACAAACTGTCCAGCGCCAGGAGAAAGGCCCCCATGCGGCGGGAGACCTTCCGCCGGTTTTCCGGCGTATCCGGGGCGATGGGGGCCTTCTCCCAGCGGAGCAGGTAGATGCCGCCGTTCTGATAGAAGCAGAACAGGCCGGACAGGTCCGTCAGCAGGAAAGCCAGGCCTGCCAGGAAGAAGAACGCCGCGCACAGTCCGCCCCAGATCAGAAAGAACAGCTCCGTTTTTTCCATGGCGGGGCCTCCTCACTCCTGCGGGGCCCCGTCCGGAGCGTCCAGGGCGTCCGGGACGGCGGTTTTGACGGCCCAGCACAGGGCCAGGGCGGAGACCAGGATGGACGCCGCCAGAATGCAGAGCGCGTTATTCATTTCAGGGTCTCCTGTATATTGCCGGAAATCTCGCCGGGGAAATTGGGCTTTCCGGTGTCAGGTGTTTTCTTCTTTGGCATTTTTTGTTTCCGCGTTCAGCGGAGGCTGAACGCGCCTCCTCTTTTGGTTTCCGTTGCTATTTGAGTTCAGGGTCCTCTGTCCGGCCCAGGAGATAGTCCACAGAGCAGTCCAGATAGTCGGCGATTGCGACAAGAATATCGGAGGATACTTTTGATGTGGGCTTTGCCCGCCATTTGCTGAACAGGCTGTCCGAAATTCCAATGGCAGTCGCTACATGGTTTGGAACAATGTTCCTCTCCTTCAGGATGTTCAGGATTCTTTCTGTATGTTCCATTATGGTTCCTTCCTGGTGAATATGATAATCGGAGCATGAAAATATTCAGGTATTGACTTCATGAATAAATTCAGGTATACTAAAAGCATCTTATTCGATCTTAGGCGGGGAGTGCTGAGTGATATGGCTGACAGTAAGCAGAGAAAGCAAAAAAGCAAACGCGTCTGCGTGACCATGACCGAGCAGGACCATGAACATCTGACCCGGCTGGCGTATGAAACCCTGCGCACCCGGTCCGGTTATCTGAGGTGGCTTCTGCACCGGGATTTTACAGAAAGAGGCGTTGACTATAGGAATAAATGAGAAGGGGGGGACCGGTTTCCCCCGGCGGGAGTCCAGAGGGCGGGGCCCTCTGGCGGGTGTGGGCGGAGCCCAATCTTACGAAATGTCTGCCATCTCTAAATATTTATATCCGTTCTCGGCAATGTGCTCCTTCCGCCCCTGGAGGTTGTCCCCCAGCAGCAAATCGAACACCGCCGCCGTCCGCTCCACGTCCTCGGGCATGACCCGAATGAGCCGCCGGGTCTCCGGGTTCATGGTGGTGAGCCACATCATGTCCGGGTCGTTCTCGCCCAGACCCTTGGAGCGGTCAATCTTGACCTTTTTCCCCTCCAGGGATTTGACAATGTCGTTTTTCTCCCGGTCTGAGTAGGCGAACCAGGTTTTTTCACCAGAGGTGATTTCAAAGAGGGGGGTCTCAGCGATATAGACATAGCCCTCCCGGATCAGGGTGGGGGTCAGCCGGTAGAGCATGGTGAGGACCAGGGTGCGAATCTGGAAGCCGTCCACGTCGCCGTCGGTGCAGATGACCACCTTGCTCCAGCGGAGGTTCCCCAGGTCGAAGGAGGACACATCTTTGGCGTGCTTGTTCTGGACCTCCACGCCGCAGCCCAGGACCTTGATGAGGTCCGTGATGATGTCGCTTTTGAAAATCCGGGCGTAGTCCGCCTTCAGGCAGTTGAGAATTTTGCCCCGGATGGGCATGATGCCCTGATATTCCGAGTCCCGGGCCAGCTTCACGCTGCCCAGGGCGCTGTCGCCCTCCACGATGTAGATTTCCCGGCGGCCGGGGTCCTTGGTCCGGCAGTCCACGAATTTCTGAACCCGGTTGGCAATGTCGACGCTGCCGGAGAGCTTTTTCTTGATGTTCAGCCGGGCTTCCTCCGCCTTCTCCCGGCTGCGCTTGTTCAGAAGAATCTGCTCACCGATTTTTTCCGCGTCGAAGTGGTTTTCGATGAAATAAATCTCCAGATTGGACCGGAGGAATTCCGTCATGGTCTCCTGGATGAATTTGTTGGTAATGGCTTTTTTCGTCTGGTTTTCATAGCTGGTCTGGGTGGAAAAGTTGCTGCTGACCAGAATCAGGCAGTCCTCGATATCCGCCCAGGTGATTTTGCTCTCGTTTTTCTGGTACTTCCCCTGTTCCCGGAGGTACTTGTCCACGGCGGAGACGAAGGCGAACCGGGCGGCCTTCTCCGGGCTTCCCCCGTGCTCCAGCCAGCTGGAATTGTGATAATGCTCCACCACGCTGACCCTGTTGGAAAAGCAGAAGGACGCCGACAGCTTCACCTTATACTCCGGCTTGTCCGCCCGGTCCCGGCCCTTCTTCTCCCCCTGCCAGAACACCGGGGCGGTGAGGCTTCCCTCGCCCGCCAGCTCGGCCACATAGTCGGCAATGCCGTTTTCATAGACGAAGTCCTGGGTCTCAAAGGTATCCGCCCCGGTCTGGGTCCGGACGTGGAAGGTGACCCCGGCGTTGACCACCGCCTGCCGCTTGCAGACGTGGGCGAAGTACTCCGGCGGAATGGCAATGTCGGTGAATACGTCCAGGTCGGGGAGCCACCGGGTCCGGGTGCCGGTCTTTTTGCTCTGGGACCTGGGCAGGGGTTTTTTCTCCAGCTCCCCCACGATTTCGCCCCGCTCAAAATGGAGATGGTACTCAAAGCCGTCCCGCCAGACGGTGACGTCCATATAGCGGGAGGCGTACTGGGTGGCGCAGGAGCCCAGGCCGTTGAGCCCCAGGGAGTATTCATAATTGTCGCCGGATACGTTGTCGTATTTTCCGCCGGCGTAGAGCTCGCAGAATACCAGTTCCCAGTTGTATTTCTGTTCCTTCTCGTTCCAGTCCACCGGACAGCCCCGGCCCGCGTCCTCCACCTCCACGCTGTGGTCCAGATAATAGGTGACGGAGATGGACGTGCCGTGGCCCTCCCGGGCCTCGTCGATGGAGTTGGACAGAATCTCGAACACCGCGTGCTCACAGCCGTCCAGCCCGTCGGAGCCGAAAATCACCCCGGGGCGCTTCCGCACCCGGTCGGCCCCCTTCAGGGCGGAAATGCTGTCGTTTCCATAGGCTTGCTTCTTTGCTGTCATATATCCTCCCAAGCTGGCAAGATGGGCGGAGAAATCCGCCATAAAAAATCCGGATTGCAAAGAATCCGGGTCGTCCGTATGGTTCTCCGGGGCGGCCCCCGGGCGTTTGGGGCTATTGTAGCACACTTTTTCGCCGGGTTCAACCCTTCCGGCAACAAAGTATGTCACGTTTTTTCCGCGGTTTCGCGCCCTTTTTCGGGCCGGAGGGGCATTTTCCGCCCCTCCCGGTTCCCGTTCCGCCGGGAGCCGCCCCCGCCGCCTCCGGAGACGTCCAAACGCCTCTGCGGCAGTGCGTTGGTACTTTCGTACGGAAACCTTGAATTCTGAACGAAATGGTCTTCTTTCCCTTGACGCAGGGGCGGGAAGCGCCTATAATAAAGCTGTACAGCCGGAGGGCCGGAAGGCTTATGCCGCAAGGGCCCGCGCCCTTTCCGGACGCGGAGGGCAGGGGAAAATTCACGCGAAAGCGCGTTTTATATAAATTGTACTGGGGCATGCCCCAGTGTGCTGTCTCCAGAGGAGACAGCACAAAGACCTTTGCAGAAGGGAGAGTGGATTATGGAAATCCCCCAGAAGAGAAAGCGGATATTTGGCGGTGTGCTGCTTCTGCTGATGGCCTCGCTGGCCTTGGCCACGGCGGTTCTGGCGGCCAGCGGACAGTGGGCGGAGAGCGGCTCCTACAGTCTGGTGATTCAGAAGCAGTTCGCCACCGTGACGGAGCAGCCGCAGCTGGGCCCGGACGGCAAGCCGGTCCTTGGCCCGGACGGCCAGCCAGTCATGAAGGAAGTGGAGATTCCCGAGGAGGTTCTGGATGCGGCGAAGGAACAAACCTACCGCTTCCACATCAAGGGCTATTACCTGGAGAGACAGGGCGACGGGTCGCTGAAGGAAATCGAGATTGACGACATTGTGGAGATCGGACCGAAGTCGGAGGAGTGGAAGCCGGACGAAAGCGAGGAGGGCGTCCTCCCCTGGAAGATGTCAAAAACCCTGTACGCGCCGGGTCCCATCCACGTCACGGTGACGGAGATTACCAACGACGTGACTCTCAAGGTGGAGGGCATTGATTACAATATGGGCGACTCCCGGGTTGAAATGAGCACCCTGTTTACAGAGAGCCCCCAGATTCGGAACCTGAACAGCAACGGCAAAATCAGCATCTCCCGGCCCTCGACAAAGCTGGTTCACACAGGCGGCGACGCCTTTGAAGAGGTGGAGGTCACCACCGAATCCGCCTTCCGGATTCACAGCGAATGGCCCTGGAATGATAACACGGTGGTCAAGCCCGGCAACTGGAAGGCGTTTGACGAGACGGTGCCGCTGGTTCCCGGAAAAGAAGGCTACCGGTGGACCGGCCTCTCGGCGGGGAAGTATACCATCGAGGACCTGTCCGTCTCCGGCTATAACATCCAGCTGGGAGAACGGAGTGAGGAGGTCCAGGCGGGGGACACCGGTACCTTCTACATCAACAGCAAGCCCGGCAGGCTGGTGATTACCGCAGGCGGCACAGCCGGCGACGGCGGGAAGCACTATTATACGGTGGAGCGGGTCAATGCCCCTGGGGATGCGGAGCCCTTTGAAAAGCGGACCACCGAGGCCGTCGTGTCCGGAGCGGCCTATACGCTTGAAAACCTGCCCCGGGGCGAGTATGAGGTGACGGAGTACCGCGTTACCGATGTGCCCACCAAATTTACAGTCAATGTGGCCGAGACGGAGGAAAACCCTGTAACAAAATATTTGTTGAGCAAATACTTCACAGATAGCTCGGCGTCCAAGCCGAAAATGTGGACACTGAACGCCGGCGGAGATTATATTGATACATTCAAATACGGCCCGATGCAGTATCTCAAAGATGGAAAGTATGTAGCCGTTTCTTCGACGGTGACCTATGACATGTATTATGGTCAGTACAAGGACGAGGACTCGAATCAATATACTTATTGGAGCCAGAAGGGTAAAAAGGCAAATACACGATACAGCTCAACAAGGAAGTTTACACCTTATCAGGGAGTGTTGTGGTTCGGCGTACATAATGTTCAGAATCCCTCCAATATGCCTGCACCTGCAAGACTTCAAATCCAGTGGACGGAGCACACCAGAAAAGAAGAAAGCATCTACACACCGGAACTTGCCAACGTCAATTATTCTTACACTGTAGACGAACGGGGCTGGATGGAGATTACCGCGCCGACGGTCGATTCCGGCCAACCCGGCGCGAACGAGATCACCTACACCTATGAGCTCCGGAAGGAGGAAGACGGAGCTGCTGAGACGCTGACCCTGACCCCTGGCGAAACCCGCAGAATAGAGGGTCTGGAGGCGGGCAGTTATCTCCTGATGGAGAAGGTGAACCTGGACCAGCCGGACGGCTTTACCATGAAGATTTCCGGCGACCCCTTCGGCTCCAACGAGGCGGGAAAGGCCTTTGAGCTTACCGTGAAGGGCGACCGCCAGCTGACCATCACGAAGCCGCAGAGCACCCAGGACGGAGGCCGGACCTATACCTTTGAGATTGAGCAGACAGACGGCAACAAAGCGTTCAAAAAGACCGTGACCCTCAAGGCGGGGGCGAGCGACAGCAGCATCGTCCTCCCAGAGGGCAAATACACAGTTACGCCCACGGACGACATGACCGAGGTGTTCCAGCTGACGTGCAGCGACACCAGCCAGGTTCAGGCGGCGGTTCCTTCTACCAGCTCCGCCACTGTGACCTTTACCAATGTGTTCACGCCGGGTACCATGGGTTACCGGTACGTCCACGAATACTACCTGAAGGACAACAAAGGGAACTACCACTACGAGGGGAACAGCCCCATTACCACGGTGGGCGGACGGAACGACGCGAGTGAGTTCTACGGTTCCCTTGATATCACAAAGGAACCGAATTTCAGGTTCGCCGGCTCGGACGGCAAGCCGCAGACTTATGCCTATGAGTATATGCCCGAGAAGAACGCCTACGGGTATGTGACCGAAACGCCCTGGACCGGGAAACCCGGCTCGGATTTCCACCCGTTGAACGAGGGCACGGAAAAGGACAGCGGCAAAACGCTCTATTATCATTCGGACGATACGCTGGGCAGTCAGAAGTACATCGGAGTCACTGAGGATAAGAGCCAGATTATTGTTCTGCGCTATTTCCGGGTGCTGCCGGAGGACCAGAAGGGCAGCTACAAGTATGTCCATGTGTACTACCTCCGGGATGCCGAGGGCGACCACTGGGAGGGCACCAGCGCAATCACCACTGTGCCCGGCCAGCTTGGAATGACCTATTCCGCCAAAAACGTCACTTTGAAGCCTGATTACAAGCCGGCGGGCAGTGAAAAGACCTACCGCTATGTCCATAATAACCGGCCCGACTACGGCAAGCTGACCGACGATCACACCGCTCCGTTTATAGAGCTGGTTCCCGTCACGGATGATCCGGCAGACCCGAATCATCACCACTATCTGCCCAACAGCGGCGCGGACAGCGTTTTAGCCACAGAGGACGGACAGAATATCATCATCCTGCGCTATTACCGGGAAGTCGGGTCGGAGGAGACCACCGGCTCTTACCAGATTGTCCACGAGTACTACTATCAGGAGGACATGGAGGACCAGGGCGGCGTTGGAGACGGCTCTGAGGAAGAGCCCACGGCTCCGGAGCCCGAGGACGGCGGCCCCGAGGCGCCTCCCCCCGTTCAGGACGAGGAAACCGGCGGAGCCGAGGATACGCCTCCCGCTCAGGACGGGGAAACCGGCGGAGCCGAGGATACGCCTCCCGCTCAGGACGAGGGGACCGGCGGAGCCGAGGATACGCCTCCCGCTCAGGACGAGGGAACCGGCGGAGCCGGGAATACGCCTCCCGCTCAGGACGAGGGAACCGGCGGAGCCGGGAATACGCCTCCCGC
>NZ_CANTJS010000023.1 GCF_947654275.1 uncultured Oscillibacter sp.
AAGGAGTGAGCCTATTTGGAAACGGGAATCCATAACACCTCCGAAATCGGACGGCTGAAAAAAGTCCTGCTCCACCGCCCCGGCCAGGAGCTGGAAAACCTGATGCCGGAGTATCTGGAGCGGCTTTTGTTCGACGATATTCCCTACCTCCGGGAGGCCCAGAAGGAACACGACGCCTTTGCCGACTGCCTCCGACAGCAGGGCGTGGAGGTGGTATACCTCACGGATCTGGTGGTGAATTCCATCACCGGCGAGGAGGTCCGGAAGGAGCTGGTGGTCCAGTTCCTGGACGAGGCGGGCGTCAAGGACCAACGGAGCCGGGTTCTTCTGGGGGAGTATCTGGGGAAAATGCCGGACAAGCAGATGGTGTCTGCCATGATGGCCGGCGTACGGAAGAGCCAGCTCCGGGGCGAGAGCGAGAAGCTGGCGGATCTCCTCTCCGCTGCCGGGGACGGATATCCCTTTGTGGTGGACCCCATGCCCAACCTCTATTTCACCCGTGACCCCTTCGCCACCATCGGCACCGGCGTATCCATCCACAAAATGCACACCGAGACCCGGAACCGGGAAACCCTGTTCGGCAAATTCATCTTTGAGCACAATCCGGAGTACAGGCACGCGCCCCGGTGGTACGACCGGGGGGAGGTCTCCTCTCTGGAGGGCGGGGACATCCTGATTCTGTCGCCGGAGGTGCTGGCGGTGGGCATCTCCCAGCGGACAAAGGGGGACTCCATCGACACCCTGGCGGAGACCATCCTCACCTATGAGAAAACAAATTTCAGGAAAATTCTGGCCTTCAACATCCCGAAAAGCCGCTCCTTCATGCACCTGGACACGGTGTTTACCATGGTGGACCGGGACAAGTTCACCGTCCATCCCAACATTCTTTCCAGCATCACGGTCTATGTGATGGAGCTGGACGAGAACCGGTCCATGAAGATTGAGCAGGAGGACGGCAGGCTGGAGGACATCCTGAAGGAGCACCTAGGCTTGGACCATGTGACCCTCATTGAGTGCGGCCGGGGCAGCGAAATCGACGCCGCCCGGGAACAGTGGAGCGACGGCAGCAACACTCTGGCCATCGCCCCCGGCGAGGTGGTGGTTTACTCCCGGAACTACGTGACCAACCGCTCCCTGGAGGAGGCGGGCGTGACCATCCACACCATCCCCAGCGCGGAGCTCAGCCGGGGCCGGGGCGGCCCCAGGTGCATGAGTATGCCCCTGTGGCGGGAGAACCCATAAATCAGGAATGAGGAATGAGAAATCAGGAATGGGGAATTGTCCCTTCATTCCAGTCATTCCAAACTCCCAATTCCTGATGCTTGGAAAATCTATGATATTTGAAAGGACATCCATCATATGGCACTGAATTTAAAGGGAAGAAGCTTTCTGACTCTGGAGGATTTTACCCCCGGCGAGATCCGCTACCTGCTGGACCTGGGCCACGACCTGAAGGCCAAGCGCCGTTCCGGCGTCTGCGAGCCCGCCCTGAAGGGCAAGCACATTGTGCTGCTCTTCGAGAAAACCTCCACCCGGACCCGCTGCTCCTTTGAGGTGGCGGCCACCCAGGAGGGGGCCCATGTCACCTATCTGGACGCCGGCAGCTCCCAGATGGGCAAAAAGGAATCCCTGGAGGACTCCGCCAAGGTGCTGGGCCGCTTTTTTGACGGCATCGAGTACCGGGGCTATGCGCAGAAGGCCGTGGAGGACCTGGCGAAATACTCCGGCGTCCCCGTCTGGAACGGCCTCACCGACTGGGATCATCCCACCCAGATTCTGGCGGACATGATGACCCTGGAGGAGCACTGCGCCAAGCCCCTGAACAAAATGAAGGTGGTTTTCCCCGGCGACGTGCGGAACAACATGTGCTATGCCTGGATGATCGGCGCGGCGAAAATGGGCATGCACTTTGTGGGCCTGGGCCCCCAGGAGCTGGCGCAGCAGATGGACCAGGAGCTTGTGAAGCGGGTCTTTGCCGAGGCCCGGAAAAACGGGGGCCTCATTGAAATCACCGACGACTGCGGATCCCTGAAGGGCGCGGACATGATCTATGGCGACATCTGGGCGTCCATGGGCGAGGAGGACCTGATTCCCAAGCGGGCCGCCCTGCTCTCCCCCTACCGGGTGACGGAGGAAACCCTCAAGGCCACGGAAAATCCGGACGTCCTCTATATGCACTGCCTGCCCTCCTTCCACGACTTCGAAACCAAGCTGGCCAGAGAGTGGCAGGAGAAGGGCGTTGACATCCGGGAGGTCACCGACGAGGTATTCCGGGGCCGCCACAGCGTCGTGTTCGACGAGGCGGAGAACCGGATGCACTCCATCAAGGCCGTTCTGGTGGCAACGATTGGAAAATAATGAGGAATTAGAAATTAGGAGTTAGGAATTATAGCAAGCGTCAAAATTCCCGGCAAACGGGCCGGCCAGGGGGCCGCCCCCTACAGAGGTGTGTAGGGGCCGCAGCCCCCGGCGGCCCGCCGGCAGCAGTTATGAAGGCTGCTATAGCAGTTAGGAATTAGGAATGAGGAATTAGGAATATTTCCGCCTGACAGGCAATTCCTAATTCCTAACTCCTCATTCCTAATTGAGAAAGGGGTGTGCTTTTGCAGAAATCCAAATTTCACATGCCCACGGCCTACACCATTTTGTTCCTGCTGATTGTCCTGGTGGCCCTCTCCACCTGGCTGATTCCGGCGGGGTCCTACGACTACGCCGGAGACGTTCCAACAGCCGGGACCTATCACACGGTGGACCCCAGCCCCCAGGGGGCGGGGGCCGTGCTGAAGGCGGCTTTCTCCGGCTTCTACGACGCGGTGGACGTGTGCGTGTTCATCCTGATGGTGGGCGGCTTTCTGGGCGTGGTGATGAAAACCGGCGCGGTGGACGCCGGAGTGGGCCGCATCATCCAGAGGCTGGGAGGCCGGGAAAAATGGCTGATTCCCATTCTGATGCTGGCCTTTGGCCTGGGGGGCACCACCTACGGCATGTGGGAGGAGACCATGGCCTTCTATCCCCTGCTGATTCCCGTGTTCCTGGCGGCGGGCTATGACGCGGTGGTGGGCATCTCCGTGATTTTGCTGGGGGCCGGAGCCGGAATCATCGGCTCCACCGTCAACCCCTTCGCCACGGGCATCGCGGCGGGCTTTGCCGGGGTATCCCTGGGGGAGGGCATCCTGCTCCGGGCCCTCCAGTGGGTCGTGTTTGAGAGCGCCGCCATCTGGTATGTCATGGCCTACGCCGCCAGGGTCAAAAAAAATCCCGCCCGGTCCGTTGTCGGCGTAGGCGCGGGAAAGATTCAGGCCAATATGGAGGAAACCGTGGAGTTCACCCCCCGGCGGAAGGTCATCATGGCCCTGTTTACCCTGACCTTCCTGGTGATGATTTACGGAGTCATCCCCTTTGACGAGATGGGTCTGCCCCTGCCCGTTCTGGGCTGGTGGTTCCCGGAGCTCAGCGCCCTGTTCCTGGCGGCGGGCGTGGTCATCGGCCTCATCGACCGCCAGCGGGAGGACGAAATTGCCGAGACCTTCGTGGCGGGCTGCGCCGACCTGCTGGGAGTGGCTCTCATCATCGGCATCAGCCGGGGCATCACGGTGCTGATGAACGACGGGCAGATCACCGACACCATTCTCCACTGGGGCGAAACGGCTCTGACCGGCGCGGGGCCCGTCAGCTTCGTTCTGCTGGTGTACCTGATTTACCTGCCGCTGACCATTCTGATTCCCTCGTCCTCGGGACTGGCCACCCTGTCGGTGCCCATCATGGCCCCCCTGGGCCGCTTCGCCGGGGTGGGAGGCGACCTGGTGGTGACGGCCTTTCAGTCCGCCTCCGGCCTTGTGAACATCATCACCCCCACGGCGGCGGTGGTCATGGGCGCCCTGGCGCTGGGCCACGTGCCCTATGACCGCTGGGTGAAATATGTCTGGAAGCTGATTCTGTATTTTCTGCTGCTGACCATCGTGTTTTTGACAGTTGGCGCTGTCATTGGATAAGGACCATCCGAAAACACGAGTATTTTCCTTCGTTTCGGAAGGGAAGGGGCGTTTGAGGGGGAACCTCTGGTTCCCCCTCAGCTTGTCAAAAAACAGTATTTGTAAAAGTGTCGGAAAGGAAGATAGCTACGAAAGGAACCCATCAGGGGTTCCTTTCGTTTTCAATCAAACAGCCCTGCGGCCTGCAGGCCGCAGGGCGTCCCATGACCCCTCGGGGGTCATGGGACAATCTCAATCCAGTACCCGTCCGGGTCGCTGATGAAGTAAATCCCCATGGCGGGATTCTCAAAGCAGATGCAGCCCATTTCCTTGTGCTTGGCATAGGCGGCCTCGTAGTCCTCCGCCTTCATGGCAAGGTGGAACTCACACTCGCCCAGGTCGTATTTCTGGGGATGGTCCCGGAGCCAGGTCAGCTCCAGACGGAAGGTGGTCCGGCGGTCTCCCAGGAAGACCAGTACAAAGCTGCCGTCCTCCGCCTCCTTCCGCCGGATGGGCTCCAGGCCCAGGGCGTCCTTGTAGAATCGGATGGAACGGTCCAGATCCGTGACATTGAAATTAAAATGGTTGAAGGTCGGCATAAATCCTCCTTGTGGGCCGCGGTTCCGGCCTCAGAGCCGGAGACGGCCGGTGTGTTTCAACGGGAGCGCTTTCCGGGGGACTCAGCACGCGCCCTGAAGCGCCTGGTCCCGGAGGATGGTATAGACCTCGTAGATGTCCTGAATGGTATAGGTCGCCCGCACCTCCTTGGGCACGTCCCCGTCCCGGGACTGGGTGAGGAAGGAATGGATGTGGAACGTGGCTCCAAAGCCCAGCTTCTGCGGACCGATCACATCCCGGGAATAGGTATCCCCTACATAGGCGCACTGCTCCGGGGTGGAGCGGACCTGATTCAGAGAGACCAGGAAGATGTTGGGGTCCGGCTTGCGGTAGCCGGTGACGGAGGAGAGGGTCACGTCCTGGAAATAGTCCCTGATGCCGTAGTCCTCCAGGGTGCGGAAGACCTGATAGAGGGCGGCGGTGTTGCTGATGACGCCCAGCTTCATGCCAAGGCCCTTCAGTCCCTCCAGCATCTCCTTGACGTGGGGGCGGAGGCGGCGGTGGTAATGGGTGACCTCCCACATGTGGGCCAGCTCCTCGGCAAAGGGCCTGACGGCGTCGAAGTCCAGCCCCGTTTCCGTCAAAACATAGTTACCCCAGATTTCCTCGGGCTTCAGCTCCCGGTTGGTGGGGCCCCGGTAGGCGGCGTAGCGGTCCCAGCCCTCCGCCAGAAGGCGGATCGCCGCAGGAATATCCAGATCCGGGCCCAGCCCATGGGCCCGGAGGATGCGGAGAACGCCCTGAGCGGACTCCTGTTTGCTGGTCTCGTCAATATAGATGTCTTCCAGCGTTCCGCCCATGTCAAACAATACGGTATTGATCATAAATATCACTGCCTTTTTTAAGCGTTGCCGGTTTTACGGCGGGGGGGATGCTTCTTCCAGTAGCGGTAATACAGCAGCAGCGACAGTCCTCCGCCCAGCAGGATGGGGGACAGCGCGAACATTCCGAAGAATTGAAGAATCCAGGGGACATTCTCCCAGCCCATGAGGACAATCAGCGCCGCCAGACAGGCCAGCAGCAGCAGCGCCATCCAGAGGAAGCCGGCGGGCAGCAGCCGCTTGTCACTGGGCAGCAGCCAGACCAGACAGCACAGCGCCGTTCCCAGGGCGGAGGGGACCAGGGCCTCTATGAGGCTGACCAGGGGCACCGGAGCGCCGGCGAGCAGCCGGTCCAGCGGAGGATTCAGCAGGGCATAGCAGCCGCAGTATACGGCGATGAAGACCCAGCAGAGGCAGAAGGAATAGAGCAGGAGGGTGCTTTTCACCTTCCCGTTTTCCGTCATCTGGAACGCGCCCCAGAAGCTGTCGGCAAATCTGCCGATTCGTTCGTCGATCTCTTTCTGCCGGATGGGGTTGCTGTTGCTGAGCATAGAGGCCTCCTTTTTTAAAAAGGGCGGGCGGCCCGCTGGCCGCCCGCCTGAACATGGATGCAGCGGACGCTTACTTGTTGGGGCTCTGGCTCAGCCAGTACAGCCACATATCCTGAACGTCGGGATAAATCTCGTAGATGGAAACCAGGTCGTTGGACCGGGCGCCCAGCTCAGCGAGCTTGGCGGGGTTCTTCTCGTCCACGAAGTCGTCGCGGAGGGGCCAGTTGCCGGTCTTGGTGAAGGGCTTCAGGCCGCCGCTCTGGCAGTCGGCGCCGCCGGTGATGTAGCGGATGAAGAGACGGGCGCCGGCGGGGTTGTCGCAGCCCTGAACCACGAACATGGACTCGGTGTTCAGAAGAGCGGTGTAGGGACTGAGGTTGATGCACCAGCCAATGTTGTAGCCGGATTCCTCCCGGTTCTCAATCTTGCCGGCGGAGGCCAGAGCCAGGGCGGGCTTATCCTTGGTGGAGTTGTGCACGGCCAGAACCAGCTCGTCGCCGTCACCGATGAAGGTCATCTTGGCCTGGGTGAAGCGCCACAGATATTCCACGCCGGCGTTGTTCTCGGGCACGGGGAAAGAGAAGCTGGAGGCGTCATAGGTGTATTCCAGATCCTTGCCGTAGATGTCCTTGTAGGACTGGGCCATTTCGTCGGCATTGTTGATGAAGCTGGCAAACAGGGAGAGGTAGGCGGTTTCCTGACCAATCTCCTTGGTGAAGAGCTGATAGTGCTGATTGCCGGCGTCGTCCTTCTCAATGATCTGCCACCAGCTGGTGATAGGCTGGCCGTCAGGGAAGGCCTCGGTATTGTAGTACCAGAAGGCCTGAGAGGAGTACAGAGGATAGCTGTACTTCAGGTTCTCCTCGGAGATGTGGGTGCAGATGTCCCGGGGATAGAAGGGCTCGATAACCCCGTTGGCATAGTACTCATGGAAGACCTCGCCGTTGACGTCCTTGGTCTGGAGCACGTCCGCCGTAATATTGTTGGTCTGATTTTCGATTTCGGCCTTGCTCAGAACCTCGTCGGAGTCCAGGTCGGCCACAACCAGGTCCAGCTCGGGGTACAGGTCTTCAAAGGGCTCCTCGGCCTTCAGCATCTTGGAGGAGGTGGCATAGACGGTGATTTCCTTGGCTCCGTTGGCCGCTTCCTCCTTGGCCATTTCGTAGAGCTGCTCGTCGGTCATGTCGCTCCACTCGTCATAATAGGGGCCGTAGTTGTTGGTATCGGTGGCCATGTCATAGCCAACGTGCAGAGTGGATTCGGCAGAACCGGAGGCGTCGCCGCCGGCAGCATCTCCGCCGTTGGAGGAGGCGCCGCCGTCCTTGCCGCCGCCGCAGGCGGCCATGCTGAGGACCATGGACAGGGCCAGCAGCAGTGCAAAGAGCTTCTTTTTCATCAGAAATCTTCTCCTTTCATTTTGGGCGATTTCAGAATATTTGATTAAGCCGCCTCCGGGGACTGTCTCTCTCTGCGCCCCGGAGGAAACGCGGCTTAATTCACAGGAGTGCCGCTCAGACCGCGCGCTTGATAAGCCGGGTGGTTTCTTTATTGTACACGTTGATTTTGTCCTGGTCAATGATGGCCCAGACCTTCTGGTCGATGTCATAGTGGGCCTGGCCGATTTCCTTGGAGAGGAACTCGTCCTCGCCAGCCTTCAGGGTGACGATGGTCTCGGAACCGGCGGGCTGGCTGGCGTACACGGTGACAGGCAGAGCGCCCTCCACGGGCTCCCGGGAAATCAGAATCTGCTCGGGACGGACGGCCAGCACACAGTCGAACTCGCCGCCGGCGGGCTTCTTCTCCTCCGTGAGATGCTCGGAGGCAAAGGTGTGATCGCCCAGCTCGCTCTTGACCACCAGCTGGCCGTTCTTCATCTCGGCCCGGCCGGGGACCAGATTGATCCGGGGGTTGCCGATGAAGTCGGCGGCCTCCAGGTCGATGGGGTTGTTGTACAGCTCCATGGGGGTGGCCACCTGGTTCAGCTCGCCGGCCTTGAACAGGGCGATCTTGGTGGACATGGTCAGGGCCTCCACCTGGTCATGGGTGACGTAGATAATCGTGGTGCCCAGCTCCTTGTGGAGGCGCTGGAGCTCGGAACGCATGTCGATGCGGAGCTTGGCGTCCAGGTTGGACAGGGGCTCGTCAAGCAGCAGCAGCTTGGGGCTGGAGGCCACGGCACGGGCAATGGCCACGCGCTGCTGCTGGCCGCCGGAGAGCTCGGTGGGATAGCGGTCCTTGTACATGTCAATGCGCATCATCCGCAGGGAGTCCATGACCCGGCGGTCAATCTCCTCGTGGCTCATTTTCTGAATTTTCAGGCCGAAGGAGATGTTGTTGTACACCGTCATGTGGGGCCACAGCGCATAGGACTGGAACACCAGGTTCAGCCCGCGCTTGCTGGGCTCGGCATAGTAGGCGTCGTCGGCATTGATCATTTCCACCCCGTCAATGGTCATGATGCCGTTCTGGGGCTTCTCCAGACCGGAGACGACGCGGAGGGTGGTGGTCTTGCCGCAGCCGGAGGGGCCCAGCAGAGTCATGAAGTCGCCGTCTTCAATGGTCAGATTGATGTTGCGCAGGACGTGGTTGTTTCCATAGAATTTATCAATATTTTTCAGTTCAATGCGGCTCATATGGCACATTTCCTTTCTGATCTTATCTTAGAACCTGTATTCACAACCGCCGGACGTTGGCGGCCCCATCCCCCATCCCCCCGGGGGACGGATGCCCTCCCAAAGGGAGGCGGAGCAGGGGAGCGTATCTCACCCCCGGACCCCGCCGGAGCGGGTCCGGCGGGGCGAGGGATACGGAGCTTGCGGCGACGCCTTACCAGCTCTTGCCGATATCCGCGCCGGCAACCTTGTTGGCGAAGATGTAGCAGAACAGAATGAACAGCAGCACGCACACGGAAATGGCGTCGGACATCTGGGCGTAACCCTCCTGGGAATAGGTGAAGGCCAGATAGGACATGGTCCGGGTGGTGGGGGTCATCATGATGATGATCAGGTCCAGCTCCTTGGCGATGGAAATGAAGACCAGCATCAAGCCGGAGACGAAGCCGTTCTTTGCCAGGGGGACGATGATGGTGGCCATGCGCTTCCAGAAGCTGGCGCCGGCGATGTCCGCCGCCTCCTCCAGCTCCACACTGATGGAGAGCATATTTGCCGTGCCGGAGCGGCTGGCAAAGGGGAAGTGCTTCACCACGGAGGTCAGAACGATCAGGGTAAAGGTGCCGTACAGGGAGGGCAGCAGGCCGCCGAAGTGGGGCACGCTGAACATGGAGAAGTACATGGTAGAGAAGGCCACGCCGCTCATCAGATAGGGCACGAACACCAGCTGCTCGGTAAGGTTGCCGTACCACTTGCCCCGGCCCCGGGAACTGATGTAGCCCAGGAACTGGCCGCAGAAGGCGGTGATGAGGGAGGTGATGATGGTCAGGCGGACCGTGTTCCACAGGGCGCTGAAGAACTCGGGGTTGCGGAAAATGCCCTCATAGTTGGTGTATCTCTCCGCCTCGCCGGCCTGGCCGATCCAGTTGTAAAGGGTCAGATTGTCCGCGCCGTAGCCCGCGCCGGTGGTGATCTGGAAGGTCTCCATAATCAGCACGAAGAAGGGCATCACCATGGCCAGGAACAGGAAGACGCCCAGGAACGCCATCATGGGCTTCTTGGCCGCGCCCAGAGGCATCAGGGTGCTGCGTCCGCCCTTGCCGCCCACGGTGGCATAGGACTTGCGGACGCCGATGGCCTTCTGGTTGCTCATCAGAATCAGAGCCGCCAGACCCACCAGAACGATGGACATGGCATAGCCCACGCCCCGGGGGCCCTGGTCGATGTAAACGCGCATGCGGGTGGCCAGCGTGTAGTAGCCGATGCGGTTGCCCAGGTTGGCCGCCACGCCGTAAGTGCCGATGGACTTGGAGACGGTCATGACCAGGGCGGAGAGCACGGAGGGCAGGATCAGCGGCAGGGTGATGTAGCGGAGGATCTGGGCCTTGTTGGCGCCCTGGATCTCGCCCATTTCCTCCAGCTCCGAATTGATGGAGCGGAGAGCGCCGGAGACCTGGATGTACGAGAACGCATAATAGTGCATGGACATGCACAGCACAATGGCCGTGGGCCCGTAGGCCAGCCAGTCGGGAATCGGAATGCCCATGCCTGTGAGGAATCCGTTTGCGCCGCTGGTGGGCGTCCGGAACACCGCCAGCCAGGCGATGGCCTTGGTCCAGGAGGGAATCATGTAGGGCACGGTGATGAGAATGCCCAGGATTTTCTTTCCGGGGAGGTCCGTGCGGATCATCAGCCAGGCCAGCACCGAGCCCAGAGGCACGGAAATCAGCGTGGTGAAGAAGCCGCAGACGAAGGAGTGCATCAGGGGTTCCCACAGCACGGCCTTGGACATGTTGCTGGCAATCATGTACTGCCAGTAGTAGAGGGTAAAGTCGCCCACCTTGCCGTCCACCCGGCGCAGCTCGCCCTGGGCCAGGGTGAAGGTGGACTTGATCATGGTCAGCAGGGGAATGACAATCAGGCAGAACAGCACCACCAGACTGACCAGCACGACCATGTTGAAGGGATTCTTCAGAACATTCAGGATCAGGTTCTTCAGCCGCTTCCCCGTCATTTTTTTCCGCGGGGGACGTTCCTTTGCCGGAGGTTCCTTCTTCACTACGGTTACATTTGACACGATAACACCTCTTTCTGAATACTGCGGGAGCTTGCTCAGACAGAACCGCTTCCCTCTGTTCCTCTTCGGAAACGGCCCTCTCCAAGACTGTTTGCAAGGCCGTTTTAAGGCCAGTTTGCGCAAACGTTTGCGATTTCCTGCCTTTATTATAAAGAATTGCCGTCGGGTTTGTCAATTGATATAGTTGGCCATTTTCGGGGGATATTTTTATTCAATTTCACAATTATCAGCCAGAACGTCCAAAAAATAAGGAAGATTTTTCGGCAGCTTTCTGGGAAATCACCCAGAATTTAAGAATACGTTTTCGTAAAATTTCCCCTGTTCCCCGGCGGGGTTCAGCCGTGCTTCCAGGTCTGGGCGGCATAGAGGGCGGCGTAAATTCCGCCTGCCGCCAGGAGCTCCCCGTGAGTGCCCTGCTCCGCCGCGCCCCCCTGGTCCAGCACCAGAATGCGGTCCGCCCCCTGAATGGTGGAAAGGCGGTGGGCGATGACAAAGCAGGTCCGGCCCTGGCGCAGACGCTGGAAGGCGGCGCCGACGGCCTCCTCCGTCTCGGTGTCCACGCTGCTGGTGGCCTCGTCCAGAATGACGATGTCCGCGTCGCTGAGAAGGCACCGGGCAATGGCCAGCAGCTGCCGCTGGCCCTTGGAGATGCCCGCCCCCTCGTCGGTGAGGACGGTGTCGTAGCCCTCCGGCAGAGAGGAGATGAAACGGTGGATGCGGGCGGCCTTCGCGGCGGCAATGACGTCCTCCCTGCCGGCCCCGGGAGAGCCGTAGGCGATGTTCTCCGCAATGGTGCCGCCGAAGAGCCAGGTGTCCTGAAGCACCAGGCCCAGACGGCGGCGGAGACCGTCCCGGCGGTAGGCCCCGATGGGGACGCCGTCCACGCTGATGCCGCCGGACTGGGGCTCATAGAACCGGAGGAGCAGGGAGACCAGGGTGGTTTTTCCCGCGCCGGTGGGACCCACCACCGCCACCAGACTCCCCGCGGGGATGTGGACGGTGAAGTCCCGCAGGACGGGCCGGGCAGAATCATAGCCGAAGGTGACGCTCTCAAAGCGGATGTCCCCCCGCAGGCGGTCCGCTTCGGCGGCCTCCGGCGCGTCGGGGGGCTCCGGCGCTTCCTCCAGCAGGTCCAGCACCCGTTCCGCAGCCGCCGCGCTGGACTGGAGCTCGCTGAGCAGGTTGGCGGCCTCCCGGATGGGCCCGGAAAATTTCCGGGAGTACAGGACAAAGGAGGAGAGATTGCCCAGCGTCAGGCCGCCCCTCAGGTACAGCAGCGCACCGAACATGCTGATGCATGCCAGGGACAGGTTGTTGATGAAGTTCACCGAGGGCCCCAGGGCGGCGCTGGCCCGGTCCGCCTCGTAATAGGCCCGGGAGGCCGCCTCGTTGCAGACCTGAAAGCGGGACAGGTCCTCGTCCTCCACCCCGTAGACCCGGAGGCTGCGGCGGCAGTTCATCCGCTCCTCCGTGAAGCCGTTCAGAGCCCCCAGCGCCTGGGAGCGCCGGCGGAACAGGGGGTGAATCCGCTTCATCTGGAACCGGGTCAGCAGCGTGGACAGGGGCACGGTGACAAAAAACACCAGGGTCAGCCGGGGGGAAATCAGCAGCAGCATCAGGAAGGAGCCCGCCACCGTCAGGGCACTGGTGCCCAGCTGGAGCAGGTCCGTGGAGATGGCGGCGTTGACGGTATCCACGTCATAGCAGACCCGGCTGATCAGGTCCCCCGCCGGGTGGGTGTCGAAATACTCCACCGGCAGTTCACTGACCCGGTCGAAGGCGGCCTTCCGCAGGTCGTGGGACACCGCCTGGCCCAGCCGGATCAGCCGTGAGGCCGTGAAATAGTTCAGAAGGGACGAGAGGGCATAACAGACCAGCATCCCGGCGCAGTTTCGCAGCACGCCGGGAAAGTCCACCCCGCCGGCCCTTACGCCGATGGCGTCCACCGCCCGGCCGGACAGCAGGGGCGCAGCCAGGGCCAGCAGGTTCCCTGCCAGCAGC
Source organism: uncultured Oscillibacter sp. (assembly GCF_947654275.1). Classification (GTDB taxonomy): domain Bacteria; phylum Bacillota; class Clostridia; order Oscillospirales; family Oscillospiraceae; genus Oscillibacter. Next base: position 12,649 of record NZ_CANTJS010000023.1, read on the forward strand.
AGGCCCAGCAGCGTCAGGAACCGGACGGCGTATGGCCGCAGGAAAGGAAGCAGCCGCTTACTCATGTCAGGCCGCCTCCCATCTGGAGCTCCGCCATTTTGCGGTAGCGTTGATTGGTTTTCAGCAGTTGGGCGTGGCTCCCCTGGGCGGCAATGCGTCCCTCCTCCAGCACGAGGATGCGGTCCGCCTCCTGAAGAGCGGCCACCCGCTCGGAAACCACCACCAGCGTCACGCCGGGAAAATCCCGCCGGAGGGCGGCGTATAGATTGGCGGCGGTGCGGTAGTCCAGGGCGCTGTCGGCGCTGTCCAGAATCAGAACGCCGGGCCGGGCCGCCAGGGCCCGGGCAATCAGCAGCCGCTGGCGCTGGCCGCCGGAGAGATTGGCTCCCCGGATGTCCACACGGGTGTCCAGCCCCTCCGGCAGGGACCGGATGAAGTCCCCGATCTGGGCGGTTCCGGCCGCCGCCTCCACATCCTCGCGGGGAAGGCTCCGAAGGAAGGAGATGTTTTCATAAACGCTGTCGTTCAAGAGGGCTTCATTCTGAAACACCACGCCGAAGCGGCTGCCCAGGGCCGTCCGGTCCAGGCCGGCAACGTCCCGGCCTCCCACCCAGACCACCCCCTCGCCGGCGTCGTAGAGCCGGAGCAGCAGGGATATCAGGGTGGTCTTTCCCGCGCCGGTGGGGCCCAGGATGCCCAGGGTCTCCCCTTTATTTAAGGTGAAGGAGGCGTCCTCCAGGTCCTGTTCCATGCCCAGGTAGGAAAAGGAAACCCTCTCCATTCCCAGTTCCGGGCCGTCCCGGCCCACGCCGGGGCGGGCGGGCTGGTCCTCGGGGGCCAGGAGAATCTCCTCAATCCGCCGGGCGGAGGCCACGCCCTTGCTGAGCTTGACAAAGAGCTTGGCCAGACCCAGGGTGGCGGTTTGAATCAACGTGAAATAGGAGAGAAAGGCCACAATCTGTCCGGAGGCCAGCCACCCGGCATTCACCAGAACCGCCCCCGCCGCCACCACCAGCACCAGACCGGTATTCAGCAGGAAGTCGGACAGGGGATTGGCCGCGGCCATGATGCCGCCGGCGGTTTCCTCCGCCCGCTGGGCGGCCCGGCTGGCCTCCTCAAACCGCCCCCGCTCCCGGCCCTGGCAGGCCATGGCCTTGATGACCCGGACGCCGGAGGCGTTTTCCCGCAGAATGCGCACCACCGTGTCCACGGCCTCCTGGGCCCTGGTATAGTGGGGGATGCCCCGGCGGGTCACCAGGGCGATGGCCAGGAAGGTCAGGCCGCAGGCCCCCAGCTGCACCAGCCCCAGAAGCGGCGCCTGAAGCGCGGTCAGCGTCAGGCCCCCCAGCACCAGCATGGGGGCCCGGATGCCCCCCCGCTGGATTTTGTCGAACATCTGATGCACATTGTAGGTGTCGTTGGTCAGCCGGGAAACCAAAGAGGACAGGGATATCCGGTCCGCCTGGGCGCAGGACAGGCTTTGGGCCCGGCGGTACAAATCCCGGCGCAGGTCCCGGGTCATCTCCATGGAGACCCAGGCCGCCATGCGGTTGGCGGTGATGTTGCAGAACGCCGCGCCGAAGGCCAGGACCATCATGCCCAGCCCCGCCCGGCGGATGGCCCCCAGGTCCCCTGCGGGAACGCAGTCGTCGATGATATGGGCCAGCAGCAGCGGCAGGGCAAGCTCCAATATGGCGGCGGTGAACTTGATGCTGATTCCCACGGCCACCCGCCGGGCATGGGGCCGCAGATAGCTTAAAACCGTTTTCACAGATGACTCCCTCCTCCCCGTCAGATTTGCTCAAACGTTTGCGGACCGCTGTTTCATCTATGATACCTTAAAAGGAGTCTGTAAGTCAATCCGGGATTTCAAAGACGGCGCACATCGCTTTTTTGACATTTTATTATAAAATGTCAAAAAACAAAGCGGAAAGCCGCCGGGGACTCCCCCCCCCGGCGGTCAAAGACTCCGTTACACATATATAATAAAAGCAATCCGCAAAACCGTCTTCATACGGTACACCAAAACCCTTGCAAAACCGCCGGAATACCGGTATACTGGCGTTATTTCCTCCTTGCAGGCAGGGATGGAAGCAGCAGGACGCTTTGTTACTGTTATGTTACAACTATGTATAACGTATTGCTTTTCGAAAATCGCTGTGTTATATTCATCATGCGGCACGGATCAAGGCGGTCCTCCCGGAGTAGATACGGGAACGGCTAGCCACTGTATGTGCGCCGGGCCAAAGACCGGACGACTCCGTTCCGCAAAATACGGCGGGTTCTTCACCGCCTACATAAGGAGGATGAACATCCATGAAGAAATTCCTGTCCCTGGTGCTTGCACTGGTTATGACCATGTCCCTGGTCACCATCAGCGCCGGCGCCGCCGAGTACAAGGACCTCACCGACAAGGATGAGATCCAGTACGAGGAAGCCGTTGCGGTTCTGAACCGTATCGGCATCATCACCGGCTACAGCGACGGCAGCTTCCAGCCCAAGAAGGAGCTGACCCGCGGCGCTGCCGCCAAGATCATCGTGTCCCTGCTGATCGGCACCGACGCCGCCTCTAACCTGGTGGCAACGACCGCTCCGTATACCGATGTTCCTGTGAATCACACCTTCGCGGGCGTGATCAGCTACTGCAAGACCAGCAAGATCATCAACGGTTATCAGGACGGCTCCTTCAAGCCCGACGGAAGCCTGAGCGGCTATGCCTTCGCCAAGATGCTGCTGGGCGCTCTGGGCTACAAGAGCGAGTATGAAGGCGGCTTCACCGGCGCCGGCTGGACCATGAACGTGGCCCGTCTGGGCGGCGAGGCCGGTCTGTTCGACCGCCTGAGCTTCAAGGGCAACGAGACCGTCAACCGTGAGCAGGCCTGCCAGCTGGCCCTGAACACCCTGAAGGCCACCCTGGTGGAGTACACCGGCGGCATGACCATCACCAGCGGCGACGCCACCATCACCGGCGCTGCGGTCCGCAGCTACAAGACCAGCAACCAGGACTTCGCTGAGAACATCAGCAACCGTACCGCCGCCAACAGCAGCGAGTACTTCACCGTTGAGTTCGGCGAGGAGCACTTTGTTGATCTGAAGCTGGAGCACGACAAGAAGAATCCCGATCCCACTCCCAACGACCTGGGCCAGCCCTCCGCTGAGTGGAGCTACAAGAAGGTCACCATCGGCACCTATCCCCTGGAGCCTGACTTCACCTATGACCATCAGATGGCTCATGAGGATTCCGACAGCGACGCTTCCAAGGTCCGCGCTCTGGGCCTGAGCGGCTACAAGATCACCGCTGACACCGTTCTGTGGGTCAACGGCGACGAGCAGAGCATCAGCGAGATCGCTGACATTGCTGATTACACCGACAACGGCACCATCGTTGAGGTGTACATCTCCAACAAGCAGGCCGACGTCATCAGCGACGTTGTGGTCATCAAGACCCAGCTGATGGAAGTCCGCCGCGTTGGCAGCGACTATGTCTCTCTCCAGCGCTACGACGACAACAAGGGTCTTGAGAGCCGCGGCACGATTGTCGGCTACAACCAGGCCCCCATCGACACCTCCGACATCGAGAACATCGAGGTTGAGGACAATTACTATGAGTTCCTGCATGGCCTGAAGGCCGGCGACGTTGTGGCCGTGGTTCCCGTGGCCGTGGATCATGACGCCAGCGACGGCTATGAGGTCTGGGACGCTTACACTCCCGAGAAGGTCTCCGGTAAGCTGACCAAGGTCACCACCTATGGCAAGACCACCGAGGGCCGCAACGCCGTGTCCGTCACCGTTGGCGGCACCGAGTACAAGATCGCTCTGTGGAACAAGGACCTGAAGGACATCCGCGCTGAGGATATCCAGGTCACCGTGAAGGACGTGACCCTGCACCTGGACAAGAACGGCTATGCTCTGCTGGCCGAGGATGTGGGTTCCACCTCCGAGTACATGGTTATCAAGGGCTTCTATGACACCACCGTCAACAACCGCATCGTGAAGGTTGCCGAGGGCTGGGACATGGACGGCAACGAGCTGAGCCTGAACCTGGGCGTCAATGGCGCTGACCATGGCGCGAAGCCCGGCGATCTGGTCCAGTACAGCAACGAGGGCACCAGCAGCACTGCTGACTGGAAGCTGAACGTCGGCGCCGGCGACGGCAACGACAAGCCCTACATCTATGATGTCAACTACCTGATGACTCAGGGCACCTATGAGATCAAGTCCAGCAACACCCGGATTGCTCTGACCGGCGCTACCGACAAGAACGACGTTGCTCTTGCCGCCAACACCATCGCCAGCGGCATCAAGTTCATCTATGTGAACTTCAATGAGACCGGCGACGAGGTTGAGTCCATCGAGATCATCAAGGGCATGCAGAACGTGTCCAACGACGAGCTGCGCGCCAAAGAGCAGGGCCGTACCGCTCAGGCCTACACCAATAAGGACCTGGCTGTCAAGGCCGTGGTTATCAAGGACGTTTCCAGCAACGCCATCAGCAACAGCGTGGCTTACATCCGCGACTGGGACGGCGAGGAGACCTATGACGGCGGCAAGCGTCTGTATCGCTACACCGTGGCCATGGTTTCTCCCGAGGGCTATGAGGATGAGATCAAGGTCTGGACCGACGAGAAGCTGAGCATCGGCGACTTTGCCAGCTACACCGCCGCCACCCGCGAAGGCTTCGAGCCCTTCTACCGCATGCACCGTCTGGGCACCACTCCCGGCAAGGTGACCACCGGCCTCCACAATGTGAAGGTTTACAACGTGGTCGACGTGAACAACGGCCTGATCCGCGTGGACAGCCCCGCTGAGGTCAACATCAGCGATCGCCAGGGCGACAGCCTGGGCATCGGCGATACCCGCAACATCATCCGCGTCAACGACGCCAAGTGGCTGTATCAGGGCGACGCCAAGAGCGACGTTACCGGCAAGCGTGTGGACATCCGTTCCGCCAAGGAGCTGGATAACTACATTAAGGCCACCATCGACGCTGGCGCTGAGAAGACCGTGACCCTGAGCTTCGTGTTCAACGACAATGTCACCAACGACGGCTTCCGTTCCGCCTCCCTGATCATTGTCCGCGAGATCGACGTGGCTCCCCTGGCCGACTTCGTGCCCGATTCTGACGCCGATTACACCTCTGTTGGTGTACACAACGATCTGAAGACCAACCTGGGCGACAACATGGTCCTCAACACCGACGGCGGCCAGTTCCTGACTGTTAACCCCGACGGCACCGCCAACGGCAAGGTTGTCCTGTCCCAGAAGGCGTTTGAGGCTGGCTATGAAGGCAACGACAAGACTCCCACCGGCGCTACCATCACCTATGACAGCACTGCCCGCACTACCGCTACCGTGTCCGGCACTGTCCGCGTCATCAAGGCTGCCAAGGCCGCTGTGGCCGCTGTCCCCGGCACTCCCGCCCAGCCCGAGAAGTACACGGCTGACGCCACTGTGACCGCCGGGAACTTCACTGAGAAGTTTGCTGCCGGCCTGTGGACCAACGAGGGCACCGAGGCTGCTCCCAACTATGTCAAGGTCGAGGGCACTCCCGCCACCTATGCCGCTGATGATTCCATCACTGCCGAAAACTTTGTCACCAAGGTTGAGGATGGCGGCGTGTACGTGCTGGAAGGCGAGAACTATGTTGTGATCGAGAAGGCCAACAAGCCCGCCACCTATGATGGACCTACTACGTATGCGAGCGCGGACCTGTTTGCCCAGGAGACCAAGGATAAGTACACCAAGGCCGGTGAGACCTACACCAAGGCTGATTCTTGGACTGACGCGAACACCGAGTACTACACCATCGCGACTGAGGCTGTGGATGACGGCGAGGACTTTAACGCGAGCACTACCTATTACAAGGTGACGGCCGCCGCTGTGGTTCCCACGTTTGACTCCAACAAGACCTACTACACCTACACCCCCGCCGTTCCCGAGACCCCCGGCACTCCTGCCCAGCCTGCTCAGGCCGGCGAGTGGGAAATCAGCTTCACCATCCCCGCTAACGCGATTTCCGAGGGCAAGACCTTCTACATCGTGGATGTAGATCTGACCTATCCCGTTGAAGGCTGATTCCAACTGGCGCGAACATTCAAGCCCGTTCCTGAAACGGAGAAAAGGGACTCCCGACTTATGTCGGGGGTCCCTTTCCGTCTGTCAGCGGATGCCGGTGATGCGGACTCTCAGACTCCCGGTAAAGGCCCGATAGGCTTTGACATGGAAGGCAGCCAGGTCGTTATAGGTATAGTGCCATCTGGCGAGAGCGGTTTGGCGGCTGGCAGAAAAGGCAGTGATGATAGCGTCGCCCTGCCTCATGGGAAACATAAGAAACAGGGAACGTTCACCCTGATACAGGGGAAAAAATGTGCCGGTGGTGATGCCGTTGGCAGGGTCCGTGGTTTTGGGGCTCCAGTATTCGCCGCCATAGCTGCTCTTGGAAGTACTGAGGAGAAACTGAAACTCGGAGGGACTGGTAGCGTCGCCGGGCAGAATGTCCACACAGACAATGGCGCATTTGCCCATCTCCTCGCCGTTAACGGGAATGCTGAGCAGAGGACTTTCTGTTACAGAGTATGATTTGTCTAAAAGAGTGACGATTTGCAGTTTGACGCTGTCCAGCCGCCTGTCCTCCGTGTTCAGGGCGGTGAGGGCGGCCTCCAGGTTTGCGTTGTCGGCGTTAAAGTCCTCCATGAGGATGCGGTCGGTTTTCTCCCACTGGGAGAGCTGATAACGAGGGGTCTTTTCCATTTGGCAAAATCCTCCTTCTGAAAATGAGATACATAAACGTAACAAAGACCTCGAAGGAGGGCCCCAAACCCGGGAAGTTGCACGCCGCCGTGCAGCATTTTCCAAAACTGTTCAAATTATTTGCTATATAGTTGTAACAAGAGGGAGGCGTTTTTTGACACTTTACAGAAAAGTGTCAAAAAAGCGGTTTTATGCTTCGGAAAGGAAGAGCATCTGAAAGGAACCCATCATGTTTGTCTCCCCCGGGGAATAGGATGGTTCCGGAAATACAACAATACCATGGGGGGGATGCGAATGGGACTGTGGGAGACCTTATGGATTACCGCCGGGGCGGGAATCGGCGGCACCGGCCTGGGGGGCTGCGGGGCCTGTGTGCTCCGGCGGGACTCGGGGCGGAGCACCAGCCTGCTGCTGAGCTTCGCCGGGGGCGTGATGGTGTCGGTGGTGTGCTTCGGGCTTCTGACGGACGCCGCCGCCGCCGGGGAACCCCTTTGGGCGGTGGGCCTGGGGGTGCTGGGGGGCTGCGCCGTGACGGCGGCGCTGAACAGCGTTCTGGAGCGCCGCCGGACCTCCAACGGGCTGGCTCTGGCGGGGCTGGTCATGGCGGCGGCCATCGCGCTTCACAACGTGCCGGAGGGCATGGTCATCGGGGCCTCCTTTGCCGGCGGCGAGACCGTTCGCCAGGGCTGGACCATGGCCGCGGTCATCGGCCTGCACAATCTGCCGGAGGGCATGGCCGTGGCCGCGCCGCTGGTGGCCGGAGGCCAGAGGCGGCGGAAGGCGGCGGCCCTGGCGGCCCTCACCGGAGCGCCTACGGTGCTGGGGGCGGCGCTGGGGTTCACCCTGGGGACTCTGGGACCGGCTGCGCTGACGGCGACCCTGAGCTTTGCCGCCGGGGCCATGCTGTATGTGGTGTTCGGGGAGCTCCTGCCGGAGTCGGCAGGGCTGTGGAACAGCAGGGTCCCCGCCCTGTCCGCGGTGCTGGGGGTGCTGGTGGGCATGGTGATTGGGGACTAACCTGCTTCCCGGCGGGGGACGCTGCCGCGTGGACCGCTTTCGCGGGGAACCAGAGAGGCTTTGCCTCTCTGGCCTCTCCACCAGAGGGGGAAACCCCTCTGGAACTTCCCCATAACGGAGGATTTTATGGGTGGAAAAAGCAGCCCATACCTCATTTCAAACCCCCCCGTCATCGGGGGGATTCAGGGGGGTGCCCCCCTGACGGGGATTCCAAAGGGGCTGGCCCCTTTGGGCCCCCACGGCAGTGGTTCCTGCCCGTCAGGGCAAGAAAAAGCCCCGCCCTGTCGGGCGGGACAAAGGACGCTGTCAGGCATAGTAGGCCACCAGCAAATCCACCACCATTCCATAGGACTGGATGCCCCGCTGGTCTCCGAAGCTCTTCAGCATCCCGTCATAGAGTTTGTTGGAGGCCTGCTGGGCCGGCGTGTTCTGGAACTGGGCCCAATAGGCGTTATTAAACCGCAGGTCCGCCCGGACCGTCTCCGGCACAAGCTCCCGGATGGCCCAGTAGGCGTCGGGGTCCTGGGGATACAGGGCATTGCCCAGGTATACATAGCCGATCAGCCAGCCGGAATAGACATAGGCGGGATTGCCGCAGGTAGTGGAGGCCAGAACGGACAGGAAATTGCACTCCTGTTCCGAGGCAAAGCCCCGCTGATGCCCCAGCTCATGGGCGATGGTGGCGGGGAGGAAGCAGGCGGGGCTGTCCACATTGACGTTGGACTCCCCGGTATAGGAGGAGTAGACCCCGGTAAAATCCAGGGCGCTCATAAGGCGGGAGAAGCGCATGGCCTTTACCCCCGGGTCGTCAAAGGCCAGAAAGGGAAAGTCCTCCGTAAGCCCGTCGTAAACGTGGACGCTGTCCGCCAGAATCTCCTCCCGGGGGACGGCAAACAGGCCGTTTTCGTCCCGTTCCACGGCGTCCGCCGTCTCCGCCGCCCGCCGGGCGAAGAGCTCCGTCACCGCCCGCAGGTCCTCCAGGGCCACAGGCTGGGCATAAATGCCGGACCGCTCCTGAAAGCCGTCGGTCCAGTGGTTCACCCCCCAGAGCAGGCAGAACAGCGCCCAGACGGACAGCCCGGCGCAGACCGCCCCCAGCGCCGCGGCATAGACCCGCCGGGCCCTGCGCCCTCTGCCCGCCCGGACCGCAGCCCGGATACTCCAGATGAGATACGCCGCCGCCGCCAGAACCAGCAGAACCCAGAGGACCTCCATGACGGAGACCTCCGTCCGGTAGCTCAGCCGCCCCAGGGCCCGCCGGAGGGGACCGGTGAACCGGTCGTTCAGGGCGTTCATCCAGCTCCTCCGGCGGCGGACCAGAGGGAAGAGGAACAGCAGAGCCAGGTCCGCCAGCAGCCAGATATGCAGTTTTTTATGGGACAGGAAAAAGGCTTTCACGTTCATGTCTCACTTTCCCTTAGAACCTGTACTCATAGCCGTGGGATGCTGGATGGACGGGAATTTTTCCTGTCAGACAAGGAGCTCTTTTGCGTCCGCCGCAATCCTGACGGATTGCAAGGGAAATCGACGCGGTATGACGGGAAAAAGGCCGTTCAGACAGCGTTCAGCGGTTGTGAATACGGCTTTCTAGTCCGCCGCCGCCAGCAGCTGTTTCGTGTAGTCCTCCTTCGGGCGGGCAAAAATCTCGTCCGTTGTCCCCTGCTCCACGATGCGCCCCTCCTTCATCACCAATACCCGGTCGCAGATTTGATAGACCACGTTCAGGTCGTGGGAGATGAAGAGGAAGCTCAGTTCCAGCTCCCGCCGCAGGTCCTGGAGCAGGGCCAGAATCTGGGCCTGAATGGTGACGTCCAGGGCGGACACCGGCTCGTCGGCAATGAGGAACCGGGGCCGCCGGATCAGGGCGGCGGCAATGCTGACCCGCTGCCGCTGTCCGCCGGAGAGCTCGTCGGGCCGGGCGGTCAGACACTCGGGGGGCAGCTCCACCCGCTCCAGCATCTCCCGGACCCGGCGCTTCCGCTCCGCCGCGCCGTATTTTCCGTAGACCCGCAGGGGCTCCTCCAGAATCCAGGCCACACTGTAGGCGGGATTCAGGGAGCTGTATGGGTCCTGAAAAATCATCTGGGGCCGCCTGGTGTAGTGGATGACCTGGCCCCGGTCCGGCTCCACCAGCCCCAGGATGGTCCGGGCCAGGGTGGATTTGCCGGTGCCGGACTCCCCCACCAGACCCAGAATTTCCCCGTGGTACACGTCAAAGGTCACGTCGTGAAGGACCTCCTGCCGTTCCCGCCGGCGGAAGAGGCCGCCCCGCCGGTTATAGCCGCTGTCCACGTGCCGCAGGGACAGCGCCAGAGGCCTCTGCTCGCTCATAGGGGCCCCTCCTTCCGTTCTTCGGGCGCGCCCCGGCGGCAGACGCCCTGCCTGCACCCTTCCGTCATGGCCTCCCTCCGGGTCCGGGTGGGAATGGCGGCTACCAGGCGCTGCGTGTAGGGATGCCGGGGACAGCGGAACACCTCATCGGAGAGGCCCTCCTCCACCAGCGTTCCCCGCTGCATCACCGCCACCCGGCCGCAGAGCTTCCGCACCACGTTCAGGTTGTGGGAGATGAAGAGCATGGAGACGCCGGACTCCCGGTTCAGCTTTTTCAGCAGCTCCAGTATCTGGGCCTGAATGGTCACGTCCAGGGCGGTGGTGGGCTCGTCCAGCAGCAGCAGCCGGGGCCGTGTGATGACAGCGGCGGCGATGCAGACCCGCTGAAGCATCCCCCCGGAAAGCTCGTGGGGATATTTGCGGTAGACCTCATCCGGCCGGGGCAGCTCCACCGCCTCCAGGGCCTCCAGAGCCAGGGCCCGCCGCTGGGCCCGGTTCTGATTCGTGTGGATACGCAGGGCCTCCTCCACCTGGGGCCCGATGCGGGTCAGGGGGTCCAGGGCGCTCTGGGGCTCCTGGAACACCACGCCGATGTCCCGGCCCTGAACGGTCCGCAGGACGGCCCGGTCCGCGTGGAGCAGCTCCCTGCCGTCCAGAAGCACCTGCCCGGAGTAATCGCACTGCTTCCGGGGCAGCAGGCCAGCCACGCTCATGGCGGTGACGGACTTGCCGGAGCCGGATTCCCCCACCAGGCCCAGGATTTCCCCGTCCTGAATGGAGAGACTGATTCCCGCCACCGCGTCCCGGTCCCGGTTGTGGAAGCGGACCCGGAGGTCCCGGATCTCCAGCATCACAGCACCCCCTTCTCATCCCGGCGCAGTCCCTCGCCAATGAGGCCCACGCCGAACACCAGCAGCACAATCACAAGGCCGGTGGCCCCGGCGTACCAGGGGGCCGCCAGCAGCATTCCCTGGGCCTCGGAGAGCATATAACCCAGAGAGGCGTCCGGCGGCGTAACGCCGATGCCCAGAAAGCTCATGGAGGCCTCCGCCAGCACGGCGTTGTTGAACCCGATGGTCAGGGCCGGCAGCAGCACCGGCGCGGTGTTGGGCAGGATGTGCACCGCCAGGATGCGCCCGCTGCCCGCCCCCATGAGCCGGGCGCTTTTCACATAGTTCACGTCCCGGAGGGCGGCGAAGGCCGTCCGGGTCACCCGGGCAAAGCTGGGGATGAATACCAGCCCCAGGGACAGCATGACGTTGAGCCGGTTGCCGGGTCCCAGGATGGAAATGACCACCAGGGCCAGCAGGATACTGGGGAAGGCCGTCAGCACATCCCCCACCCGGGTCAGAATCTCGTCGGCCAGGCCGCCGAAATACCCTGTCAGGGCCCCCAGCAGGATGCCGCCGCCGGCGCCGATGGCCAGTGTGGTCAGGGCGATGGAGGCGGTGGCCCCGGCTCCCTGAAGCACCCGGCTGAAGATGTCCCGTCCGAAGTTGTCGGTTCCCAGCAGATGACGGAGAGACGGCGGGGCGAACTTGGGCCCGGCGGCCATGGCGTTGGGGTCGTGGGGCGTCCAGAAAAAGCCCAGCAGAATCAGCGCCGCCAGGATGCCGGTCAGAATCAGGCCTGCCGTCAGGCAGCTGTTTTTCTCTTTTTTTGCTTTTTTTGCACTTTTCTCCCTGTCTGTTCTGTTCATGGGCACACTCCTGTTCACGCCCCGTCTTCCAGCCGCAGGCGGGGGTCAATTCGGGCGTTGATGAGGTCCGCCGCCGTGCCCGCCAGCACCACCCAAAAGGCCAGAATGACGACAATGGCCTGAACCACCGGATAGTCCCGGTTGGAGATGGAGGTCACCAGCATCCGGCCCAGGCCGGGAATGGCGAATACCTGCTCCACCACGATGCTCCCCGCCACAATCTCCGCCATGGTCTGGGCCAGGAAGGTCACCACCGGGGCCAGGGCGTTTTTCAGCACGTGGCGGCGGAGGACGCCGGCGCGGTCGTTGCCCCGGGAGATGGCGGTGCGGACATAGTCCTTCCGCATTTCGTCGTTGACCACCCCCCGGAGCATCCGCACCGTCATGGCGACGCGGGGCAGGGCGATGGCCGCGGCGGCAAACAGCAGATAGCGGAAGGCCCCGGCGGGGTCCGCGGCCCTGTCGGGCAGCTGCCCCGGCGTGAACCACTTCAGGATGATGCCGAAGACCCAGGACAGCAGAATGCCGGTGAAAAAGGGGGGCACCGCCATGCAGAGCTGATTGAGCCCCGTCCGCAGCCCCTCGCCCCGGGTCCGCCCGGCGGACCAGAGCCCCATGGGGATGGACACGGCTGTGATTAAAAGGAAGCTGAGCAGGCTCAGCCGCAGCGTCACTCCCACCTTGGGGGCCAGCAGCTCCCATACCGGCTGATGATAGTTCTGAGAGGTTCCCAGGTCCCCGGTGAAAAAGCCCGCCAGCCACTCGCCGTAGCGCACGGGAAGTGGCCGGTCCAGCCCCAGTTCCGCCCGCAGGGCCGCCAGGGACTCCTCGGTGGCCTCGGTGCCCAGCATGGCGGTGGCGGCGTCGCCGGAAATCAGGTCGAAGGCGATGAAGGCCAGCAGGGACACCAGAAGCATGGTGGCCAGCAGAGCCGCCATACGCCGCAGTATATACCTCATGGCGCGCCCTTCCTCCTTTCAAATTAGGAATGAGGCTTTAGGAATTAGGAATTGTCTGCCCGCGCCCGAAAGCTCACCACGTCCAATTCCTAATTCCTAGGGTCTGTTCACATAAACCACATGTGCGGATTTTCGAGCAAATTTTAGCCGGATGCGAGGCAAAAATTTGCAGGCGTACTGGCGTACGGCAAAAATTTTTAACGAAGCAGGCGGCAAAATTTGCCGAAAAGACGTGCGCGTGGGCTTATGTGAACAGGCCCTAATTATCAATTCCTCATCCGGCAAAGTGGATGTTGGCCAAATCCAGCACGTAGATGGGATAGAAGGTCACGCCCTCCAGTCCCTTCCGCACGGCCACCAGGTCCGCCAGGTCCTGGATGTACACATTGGCGGCGTTCTGGGTCAGGTCCGCCTCCATCTCCTTATAGAGGGCGGTCTGCTCGGCGTCGTCATAGCTGGCAATGGCCTGCTGGAACAGCGCGTCATAGGCCGGGCTGTTGTAGTTGATGAAATTCTTGCCGTAGTCGGAGGTAAACCGCTCCAGCAGGGCCCGGGCGGTCATGTTGGAGGCGTCCACGCCCACCACGGTGGACTGGAACTGCCGGCCCACATACACGTCGTTCACCCAGCTCTCCCACTCGATGGGGACAATCTCGGCGCTGACGCCCGCCTCCCGCAGCTGTTCCACGATGACTTGGGCGGTGTCCATGTGGGGCTGGTAGTTGGAGGGAACGGTGATGGTCATGGAGAAGCCGTCGGGATAGCCGGCGTCCGCCAGCAGGGCCTTGGCCTTCTCCACGTCGTGGGGGTAGTAGTTTGTGAGGCTGTCGTCGAAATATTTGCTGAACGCAGGGTACATGCTGGAGCCGATCAGTGCGCCGTAGCCGTCAAAGGCCAGATCCAGAATCTGTTCCCGGTCCACGGCATAGCACAGGGCCTGACGGACCCGCACGTCGTCAAAGGGCTTTTCGGCGTTGTTGAGATACAGAGCCTGCACCAGATTCATGGTGCCCTCGGCAATGTAGAAATCCTCTCCCAGCTGGGCGGTCTGAATGCTGGTGAGGTGGGCGCAGAGGTCCACGGCCCCGCTCTGGAGGCTCATAAGGATGCTGTCCGCGTTCTCGATGATTTTCAATGTCACCCTGTCCAGCCTGGCGGGCTCGCCCCAGTAGTCCTCGAAGCGCTCCAGAACGATGTTGTCCTGGGCGGCCCGGGAGATGAATTTGAAGGGGCCGGTGCCCACAGGGGCGGTGTCCTGCTCCGTGTAGTCCGCCGGGATAACGGCGGTGGTCAGATAGGACAGAAATTCATTGCTGGGTTCGCTGATGGTGATGGAAACGGTCCGCTCATCCGCCGCCGTCAGCTCCGTAATAGAAGAAAACGCCTCCACCGGGACAATGCCTGTCTCGTCGGCGGAAGCGCAGCGCTGGATGGAATATACCACATCCTCTGCCGTCACCGTGTCGCCGTTGTGGAACCGCACACCCTCCCGCAGGGTAAAGGTGTAGGTCCGGTGATCCTCGGAAACCGTGTAGCTCTCAGCGATGGCAGGGATCAAATCTCCGTTGGGGGCGGGCTTGACCAGCCCCTCGAATACGTTGAACATGACCTCGCGAGTTCCTGCCTTCAAGGTTTTATGAGGGTCAAGACTGTTGTCCAGGTCCTGGGCAATGCCCACGGTGATCTCGTTCTTCAGAGTCTCCGGGGATGCCGCATCAATGGTGGAGCCGTTCGTCTGTCCGTCTTCGGGGGCCTGCGCCGCGCTGCCGTCTCCGCATCCGCTGAGTACGGCGCCCAGGAGGCTGGCCAGAAGAAGGAGGGCCAAGAGTTTACGCTTCATAATGTCTCCTTTTCATCACTGCCGCTTCGGGTCAGTGTTGGACGGGAACTGTCCCGCCCTGACAGAATGGCCGGCTCTATTCAGTTGTCCGGGCGGTTTCGGCTGGGCAAAAACCGGGGAAACGCCCCCGAACCAGCCCGGCAAACCCAATAAAGCCCTGCGGAAGATCTTTGTCGGAGACCGTCCGCAAGGCTGTATTGTACACGAAGCGTCTGTAAATTGCAAGGCCTTTCCAAAACTTCTTTTTGGTGCCGCGCCTGACATCAGGCGGAAAGCGGAAAATAGAAGCACGCGGATGGGAATCTTCCGAAACTTGCAGCCCTATTCACTAGTGCCGCGCCTGACATCAGACGGAAAACGGAAAATAGTCCCACGCGGATGGGAGTCTTCCGAAACTTGAAACTCTGTTCATCTGGGCCGCGCCTGGAGTCAGGCGGAATGCGGAAGACAGTCCTGCGCGGCTGGAACTTTTCCGAATCTTGCTGCCCTGTTCATCTGGGCCGCGGGGCATACCCGCTCACGCATTTCATCAGGAAGAAACCGTGTAGGGGGCGGGCTCTGCCCCGCCCCGTCCTTCGGAAGCGCCGCACCTCCGGGAAACGGCCCCGCATGGCTGGAACCCTCTTGAATCCCGCAACCCTGTTCATCTGGGCCGCGAGGCATACCCGCTCACGCACTTCATCAGGAAGAAGCCCTGTAGGGGGCGGGCTCTGTCCCGCCCCGTTCTTCGGAAGCGCCGCGCATCCGGGAAACACCCCCGCCCGGCTGGAACTCTCCCGAATCCCGCAGCCCCGCTCACCGGTGCCGCGCCTCAGGCGGTCCCTCCCAGTTCTCCCCGTCCGTGGGACGGGCGAAATAGGCGGCGGGGTCCTCCGGCAGGCCCTTTTTCCGCAGGGCCGCGTCCAGGAAGAAGTTCACGGCGCAGTGGAGGCAGGCGCACACCGGCACGCCGAAGAACATGCCGATGATGCCGAAGAAGCTGCCGCCCACCAGAATGGCGATGATGACCCAGAGGCTGGAGAGGCCCGTCTTGTCCCCCAGAATCTTGGGGCCGATCACGTTGCCGTCCAGCTGCTGGAGGGCCAGGACGAAGATGACGAAATAGAGGGCTTTCATGGGAGACACCAGCAGAATCAGGAAGGTGCTGGGGATGGCGCCCAGGAAGGGGCCGAAGAAGGGAATGATGTTGGTGATGCCCACAATGACGGACACCAGGGGGGTATAGGGGAATTTCAGAATAGAACAGCAGACGAAGCAGAGAATACCGATGATGATGGAGTCCAGCAGCTTGCCCCGGACGAAGCCGGAAAAAATCTGGTCCGCCTTGGCCGCCCCCCGGAGGACCCAGCGGACGTTTTCCCGGGAGAAGAGGGCGCAGGCCAGCTTCCGCCCATAGGCGGCGCAGCGCTCCTTGGTGGCCAGCAGATAGATGGAGACAATCAGGCCCACCAGCAGGTTTTTCAGGAAGTTCAGCAGGCTGAGAACGCCGCCGGAGACGGTGGACATCACCGTCTGAAGCTGAGGCAGAACGCCGCTGGTGAGCCACTTGTCGATGTCCTGGAAGTAGGAGGCCATCTGCTGGGCCACCCAGTCGGCCACCGCCGGATTGGTTTCCAGCAGGTGAATCACCCATCCGCTGATGGTCCGGTAGTAGTTGTCAGCGTTGTCAATCAGCTGTAACACGCTTTTGTACAGCTCCGGCAGCAGCACCGAGGCCAGCAGATAGAAAAAGAAGCAGATTACCAGCCAGCTCAGAAGAATCCCGGCGGTTCGCACCGCCGCCGCGGCGGAGCGCCGGCGTTCCCGGCCCGGCTGGAGGGGGAACAGGTGCCGCTCAAAAAAGTTCACCATGGGGGCCAGCATATAGGCGATGAAGGCCCCCATGAGAATGGGGCCCATCGCCGCCGCCAGGGCCAGAATGGCCTTCCCGCCGAAAAGCGTATCGTAAAACAGCAGAATGGCCGCCGCAGCAGCGAAGGCCGTCAGACCCATTTGAAAATACTTGTTGTCCCGCATCCCGCGTCACCTCTTTCGTAAAATCTATTCTACACAAAGCCGCCGGGAATTGCAATCCTCATTTTCCCATGGTATACTGAATTTCAAATCATTTGAACGATTTCTTGACAGAGCAGGAGGAGCGGCATGAAACAACGGAAGCTTCTGATGATTGTAAATCCCCGGGCGGGCCGGAGCAAGTCCCGGGGGCCGCTGTTCGACGCGGCGGCGGCCCTCTCCGGGGCCGGGTACCTGATTTCAATTCATATGACCGCCGCCCCCGGCGACGGGGCGGAGACCGCCGCCCGGGAGGGCGGACAGTACGACGTGGTGGTGGCCGTAGGCGGAGACGGCACCCTGAACGAGGTGGCCTCCGGCCTGATGGAGCTGGAACAGCGGCCCCTGCTGGGCTATCTGCCCCAGGGCAGCACCAACGACTTCGCCGCCAGCCTGAAAATCCCCGGCGACCCCGTCCGGGCGGCGGCGTCCATTACCCGGAACGTGCCCCGGCAGCTGGACGTAGGCCGCTGGAACCAGCGGTATTTCATGTATGTAGCTTCCTTCGGGGCCTTTACCCGCACGTCCTACGCCGCGGCCCAGAGCCAGAAGAACGCCCTGGGGCACTTTGCCTACATCCTGGAGGGCATGAAGGACCTGAACACCCTCCGGCCCTATCACATCCGGGTGGACGCCGGCGGGGAGCTGCTGGACGGGGAATATCTCTTTGGCGCCGTGTGCAATTCCACCTCCATCGGCGGGCTGATGAAGCTGAACCCGGAGCGCGTGGTCCTGGACGACGGCCTGTTTGAGCTGCTTTTGATTCCCAGCCCCAAAACCGCCGCCGAGCTTCAGAGTCTGGTTCACACGCTTTTGAACCAGCAGTATGACAGCCAGGGCCTCGTCTTCCGCCATGTTTCCTCCGTCCGGGTTGAGACGGAGGGGGACCTGCCCTGGTCTCTGGACGGGGAATATGCCCCCGGCGTCCCGGCGGTGGAGCTGCGCAACATCCGCCAGGGCCTGGCCATGCTGCTGTGAGGGGCCGGGCGCTGGAGGCCCTGGAGCGCAGTTTTCGGGGCCATGAGCCGGGCCTGCTGGGGGCCCGGCACTGTTACGCCGTGCTCTGCCCCCTGGTGGAGCGGCCCGACGGGCTCCACCTGATTTTTGAGGTCCGGGCGGCCCAGCTGAGCCAGGGGGGCGAGGTGTGCTTTCCCGGCGGGCGGATGGAACCCGGCGAGACGCCGGAGGACTGCGCCCTCCGGGAGACACAGGAGGAGCTGTCCATCCCCCGGGCGGAAATCCGCCTGCTGGGCACGCCGGATTTCATCGCCAATCAGGCGGGGTTTCTGCTGCGGCCCGTTCTGGGACTGGTGTCTCAGGCGGGCTTCGCGGCCCTGCGGCCCTCTCCGGCGGAGGTGGCGGAGGTATTCACCGCGCCGCTGGACTTCTTCCGGGAGACGCCGCCGGAGCCCTGGGCCTATGAGCTCCTGCCCAGCGTGCCGGAGGACTTCCCCTATGGGCCGGTGGGCATCCCCAGGGACTACCGCTGGTCCAGGGGCCGGGTGGAGGTGCCGGTGTGGTACTGGCAGGGTCACGCCGTCTGGGGCATGACGGCCCGGATGACCCGGGATATCGTCTCCCGGCTTCCGGAGTGACGGGCCGCGTTTCCCCGTTTGCAGCCTGCCCGCCAGGAACCCCTTGCGCCTCCCGCCCCCTCCCTCCGCGAAAAACCGCCGGGGCCCCCGGCGCGGCGGCCCCCTCTCCCGATGAAACCCGCAAACCGAAATCCCCCCGTCGGGAACCCCGTTGACAAACCGGCGGGGAGCCGGTAAGATCAGGAAACAGCGGCCCCCAGGGCCGCGGAGGAACAAAAGAAAAGGAGCAGAGAGCATGAACATCGACATCAAGGAAAAAATCGAGGAGCTGGTCCGGAAAATCCAGGAGGACCCCGCCCTTCTCCAGAGCTTTCAGAAGGACCCCATCCGGACGGTGGAACAGCTGCTGGGCGTGGACCTTCCCGACGACAAGCTGCAGCCCCTGGTGTCCGGCGTGAAGGCCAAGCTGATGTCCGCCGGCATTGGCGATAAGCTGGAGGGCCTGAAGAAGCTTTTCTGAGCTCGGCGGCGCTTTCGCCAAAACCGGGAAAGGTTCGAAAGGTTCGAAAAGCTTGAAAGGCTCACAAGGTTCGGAGCGCGCAAAACGTGCGTAAAGAACAGAAAACGCAGAAAGTTGAAAAACGCAAAAAACACCGCGGGGCGGCCCCAATGGGGCCGCCCCGCTGTCTCTTTGGCGGAACAGGCGCGGAAGAGGAGGGAACCGGACCTCAGCGGTCCATCAGAATCAAATTCTGAATATTGTTCCGGCCCGAGCCGCTCTGGAGCAGGTAGACGCTGTAAACGGCGTTGCTGGTGACATTCAGGTACAGGGAGCCGAAGGTCTCGTGAGGCGGGTAAACCCCCAGCCATGCGGAGTCCAGGGTCTCGATGTCCACGGAGGCGGGCATGGGCACCAGGTCCGTCTCCGCGTAGAAGAACTGATAGGTGCCGGGCATGATGCGCTTGAAGGCGCCGATCTCCTTGAAGCGCAGGTCGCCGTAAACCACCCGTCCGTCGCTCATGATGACGTCCAGGGGTCCGCTGTTAAAGGCCAGGTTGCCGATGCGGAAATTGGAAAATCCGTTGGTGGGCGGGCAGCAGCTGTCGGCAATCTGCAGCAGGTCCATGCCGCCGGCGGTGTTGATGATGGCAACGGTGGTGGCCGCACCCACCTGGAAGGGCAGAGTCTTCTGAATGTAGATATAGCCGTCCGGCCCGGCTACCGTGACCGTCTGATAGCCTGCGGCCACCCGGCCGTAGCCGGTGACAGAGGCGTAATTCAGCAGATTCACAAAGCGGTTGTTGTTCACAAAGATGCGGAAACTGGGGTATCCGAAGGCGGCGTTGAGGAAGCGGACCTTGGACGCGCCGGGCCAGACCGTGCCGATGATGCCCGGCAGGATGGTGATGCCCCCGCAGATGCCGCTGGGGCAGTTCCAGTTGTTGCCGGGATAGACGGGGCCGCCCTCGCCGGGATTGGGCAGGGGAATCACGGGCTCCACCACAGAGCCGTCGTCGCCGGGATAGACCGGGCCGCCCTCACCGGGATTGGGCAGGGGAATGACGGGAATCTGACCGGGATCGGGGTTGCCGGGATAGACGGGCCCGCCCTCGCCGGGATTGGGCAGAGGAATGACGGGAATCTGGCCGGGATCAGGGCTGCCGGGATAGACGGGCCCGCCCTCGCCGGGATTGGGCAGAGGGATCACGGGCTCCGCGGCGGTGCGTCCGCCGCCGGCCCGCCGGGGAGAGGCGAAGCGGTTTGCAGTTGTTTGTTCCATATACGATCAGCCGGAAGGTGACTTCCGGCGTCCTCCTTTCTGATGGTGCTGAGCCATCCTATGCGGAGGAGGCCGGAGCGGTGCGGAAAGAGGGCCGGGACAGAGCCCGGCCCTCCTGCATGATTTTATTATTCGAGGATTTGTTCCAGGGTTTCCATCAGCTCGTCGATGTCAATGGGTTTCGCAATGTGGCCGTTCATGCCGCATTTCAGAGCCTCCTGCCGGTCCTCCTCAAAGGCGTTGGCCGTCATGGCCAGAATGGGAATCTGGGCCAGCCCGGGGTCCTCCAGCTCCCGGATGAGCTTGGTGGCGGCGTAGCCGTCCATCACCGGCATCTGCACATCCATCAGAATCAGACGGTAGTAACCGGGCTCGGAGGCCTTCAGCATATCCACGGCAATCTGGCCGTTCTGGGCCACCTCCGTGGTCAGGCCCGCCTCATCCAGAATGGCCATGGCAATCTCCTGGTTCAGCTCGTTGTCCTCCGCCAGCAGAATGCGGCCCGAGTGGGACCTGCGGGTGGGAGCATCGTCCTTCCGGGGCGCGGCCTCCTCCGTGCCCACCACGTTGTTCAGGCAGTTCCTGAGCTCCGAGAGAAACAGAGGCTTTTCACAAAAGGCGGTGACGCCGGCCTCTCTGGCCTCGTCCTCAATGTCGGTCCAGTCATAGGCCGTGAGCACGATGATGGGGGCGTTGTCCCCCGCCACCTGCCGGATGCGCCGGGCCACCTCCACGCCGTTCATGTCCGGCATCAGCCAGTCGATGACATAGACGCTGTAGGTGTCCTTCCGCATCACCGCCTGCCGGGTGCGCAGCACGGCTTCCCGGCCCGACATGGTCCATTCCGCCCGCATGCCCACCTGCTGGAGCATGTAGGAAACGCTGTCGCAGGTGTTGAAATCGTCGTCCACCACCAGGGCCCGGCAGCCCGACAGCGCCGGAATGGTCCGCACCTCCTTGGGCCCTGTGGGCAGGCGGAAGGTGAAGGAGGCGGTGAACTCCGTGCCCACGCCCTGCTCGCTCTCCACCGAGATGGAGCCGTGCATCATGTCGACGATGTTCTTGGTGATGGCCATGCCCAGTCCGGTTCCCTGGATGCCGCTGATGGTGGTGTTCCGCTCCCGCTCGAAGGGCTCGAAGATGTGGGAGACGAATTCCTTGCTCATGCCGATGCCGGAATCCTTGACCTGGAACACGTAGTTGGCGCAGCCCTCCGGCGCGCCGGGCTTTTCCGTGATGCGCATGCTGATGGTGCCGCCGGACCCGGTATATTTCACCGCGTTGCTCAGAAGGTTCAGAAGCACCTGGTTCAGCCGGAGCTTGTCGCAGTAGATGTCCTCATCCAGGACGTCCACCGTGTCGATGTAAAGCTCCAGCTGCTTGGCCCGGATATCGGCCTGGAGAATGCTCTGGAGTCCGTGGAGAATATCGGGCAGGTTGCAGAGGCTCTCGTCCAGCCGCATTTTTCCGCTTTCAATGCGGCTCATGTCCAGAATGTCGTTGATGAGGCTGACCAGGTGGTTTCCGGAGGTGAGGATTTTTTTCAGATACTCCTCCACCTGCTCCTTCCGGTCGATGTGGCTGATGGCCAGGGCGGTGAAGCCCACAATGGCGTTCATGGGGGTGCGGATATCGTGGGACATATTGGAGAGGAAGGTGCTCTTGGCCCGGTTGGCCCGCTTGGCCTGGAACAGGGCGTCCTCCAGCAGGCTCTTTTTCTCCATCTCCATCTGGGTCTCTTCATCCACGTTGCGCACGCCCAGCACGGCGGTATGGTTGTTTTCCCAGTCGCCGGCCCGGACAATCTTCATCTGGAAATAGCGCATATTGCCGCCGCAGAGGGTGCGGTAATTGATGTAGCACTGATTTTTCTCCTCCAGCTCCCTTTTCAGGTGCTGTACGGAGCAGGCCTGACGCACCAGCTCCCTGTCCTCGGCATAGACACAGCGGCCGATGTAGCGCTCCATGCACTCGTCCAGGGACAGCATGCCGGAAAAGAGCTCGTTCAGCACGCCGTACTCGCAGCCGCTGGTCCGCAGGGCGCCGCCCTGGCCGGTGCTCAGGTCAAAGACGCAGACCAGGCTGTAGTCAATGCACAGCGCGTGAATCAGCTCCATCTGCCGCCGCTCGCTCTCGTCCCGCTCCTGCTGGGCCCGGAGCTTCTGAACGGTGCAGTCCAGAAGGAAGCGCTGGTAGAAGGGCTCTCCGTTCTCCTCCGCCAGCTTGACGTTGCCCATGACGTGGATCACTTTGCCGTCCGGGTGCTGCACCCGGTACTCGATGCTCTCGCTGTCTCCGACCTTTTTCAGCGCCTCGATGCACTCCCGCAGCAGCGGCTTATCCTCCTCCACCACGGAGGGCGCCACCATGTCAAAGCCGCCGGCCATCAGCTCCTCCTCGGTCTCATAGCCCAGAATCTGGAGGGCCGCCCGGTTGATGCTCAGGATGCGGGACCCGTCCAGGGAGTGGCACAGCACGCCGCAGTCCATGGTGGTGAACATGGTCTCCAGCATGATGTTCTTCTGAATAATCTCCTGCTCATAGGCCCGTTCCTGGGTCACGTCGATGGCCACGCCCACGGTGCCCATGACGCTGCCGTCCAGGTCGTACAGAGGGGATTTATAGGTGGTCAGCAGCCGCTTGCCCTCGCCGGTCTGGACAACCTCCTCGGAGACGCAGGTCTCCCGGCTCTCCATGACGATGCGCTCCGACTCGATGCAGGCGGGGTCGTCCTGCTCCACGTCCCAGATATAGGCGTGCCGCTGGCCCTGGACCTGCTCCTGGGTCTTGCCCACCGTCTGGCAGAAGCTGTCGTTCACCTTCTCGTGGACGCCGTCCCTGGTCTTGTACCAGACAAGACTGGGGGAGCTGTTGATGACGGCGTCCAGGTACTGCCGGGCCTCCCAGAGATCCTTGCGCAGCTTCCAGTCCTGCTGCCAGCGGGCAAAGCGAAAGCGCAGTTCCGCCTCGGACAGGGGCAGCGTCCAGATATCTGTGATCTGGGCCAGAAACGCCTCCGGGGGCAGGGGCTGGCCTGCCTCCATCAGCAAAATCAGATCGGCGGCGTCCAGCTTGCCCGCCGTCAGAACCGCCGCGGCCTCCGCCGGGTCCAGACCCCGGAGGTCGGCAAAGGTTACGTCCGCGGCGGCGGCCAGGGCGCTGTCCGGCTCCTCGCTCTCGGTGAACTGGTGGCTGAAGCACGCAAGCGGGGGTAAGTCCTTTAAAAACTCCAGTGCGCCGCGCTGCCGCCCGGTCAGATAGATATGCGTTTGACAATGATACATATGTAGCCCTCCCGCTGCCTTCAGGGGCCGGCTCTCCAGACGCCAACCCCCTATTCCGTTCCATTCTATCAACGTTGAGCTTCTATGTCAATATTCGGAATGGCTTCAAATCCGATTTGTACGGGCGGAAACAGCCCGCCTCCCAAAGCCGCCGGCCCCAGGGGCGGCCTCAGGCCGTCCCGGAGCGTCCGCCCCGCCTGACGGGCCCCGGCACGGCCGCAGCCGTTTTGGTTCCCCGGGCGGCAGAAATCCCCGGAAAACCGGTACGTCCGGCCTCGGAGGCCGTCACGCCCCGCTCTCCGCGAATTTCAGCCGGTCCCGGTCAATCTGCTTTTGGTAGCGGTCCTGCTCGGAGAAGACGCAGCCGCAGTATTTCTGCATGTACAGGCCCATCTCCCGGGCCCGCTGGTTCCCCGCCCGGAAGTTGGGGCGGAAATCCCGGTAGAGAAATTCCACGCCGTACAGGCCCGCGTACCGCTCCGCCGCCCGGACGATGCCCTCGTGGTCCTGGTACAGGCTTGCCAGCAGGGTGGTGGTGAAGGCGGAAAAGCCGTGTTCCGCGGCGTACCGCGCCGCGCCCTCGACGCGGTGCTCATAGCAGTAGGCGCAGCGGCCCTCAATGTCCCCCGCCACCTGGCGGCAGAATTCCCGGAGACCGTAGTCCTCCCGGACCCGGACCTCCATGCCGGCGGCGGCGGCGTACTCCAGCAGGCAGTCCCGCCGGGCCTGGTACTCCTTCCAGGGGTGGATATTGGGGTTGTACCAAAGGGCCGTGGGCTCAATGCCCTCGGCCCGGAGGGGATCGACGCAGCTGAGGGAGCAGGGGGCGCAGCAGCAGTGAAGCAAAACGGAGTTCATAGGTATGCCTCGCTTTTCATTTGAATAAGCTTAGTATAGCATTGATTCCGAAAAAGACAAGCCCCGGTCCTCTGGCAAAACCCCGGGGATTTGTGAGGTTTGCCGTCCAATTTTAACGGATTCTTTACAGTCTTTCAAAAGATTGCCGATTGAAAATGCCGTCGAAACCGTGTATGATACCATCGAATATGGTAATCTGCGGTTCGGTGCCGGAATTTGTCGGCGCAACCGATTGCCCAAAGGAGGAACAGACGTTGAAGGTAGGTCTCGATGTTGGCTCCACCACCATCAAATGCGTGGTGCTGGACAACGCGGAACAGATCGTATACAGTACATATGAACGGCACTTCAGCCACATTCTTGAAAAATCCGAGGAGCTCCTCCGCCGGGTGGCGGAGCGGCACATTCCCGCCGGCAGGGCGGAGCTGGCCATCTCCGGGTCCGCGGGGATGGGCATGGCGGAGAGCGTGGGGGTCCCCTTTGTGCAGGAGGTGTTCGCCACCCGTGTGGCCGCCAACAGGCTGGCCCCCGGCACCGACGTGGTCATTGAGCTGGGAGGCGAGGACGCCAAGATTCTCTTCCTCACCGGCGGCATGGAGGTCCGGATGAACGGCTCCTGCGCCGGAGGCACCGGCGCCTTCATCGACCAGATGGCCACCCTGCTGAAAATGACCGCCGACGAGATGGACGAGGCGGCGGGGAAGGCGGAAAAAACCTATACCATCGCCTCCCGCTGCGGCGTCTTCGCCAAGAGCGACGTCCAGCCCCTCATCAATCAAGGGGCGAAGGCCGAGGACATCGCCGCCAGCATCTATCAGGCGGTGGTAAACCAGACCATCGCCGGCCTGGCCCAGGGCCGGCCCATCAGTGGAAACATTTTATATCTGGGGGGACCCCTGACCTTCTCCCGGTGCCTGCGCCAAAGCTTTGACAAAACCCTGGGCGTGGCCGGGACCTGCCCGGACCACAGCCTTCTGTTCGTGGCCCTGGGGGCCGCCTTTTACTCCGACCGGGGCTTTGACCTGAGAGAGGTGGCGGACCGCCTCCGGGAGCGGGGGGCCTCGGAGACCTACCGCTCTCAGCCGCCTCTGTTTGAGACACAGGAGGAATACGCCGCCTTCCAGGCCCGCCACGCCAGGGCCAGGGTGGACCGGGCCCCCTTCGGCCCGGACTACGCCGCCCCGGTCCATATCGGCATCGATTCCGGGTCCACCACCGTCAAGGTGGCGGTCATCGACCAGGACGCCCGGCTGCTCTTCACCGACTACCGGCCCAACCTGGGCAACCCCGTGCCCCTGATCCGGGAGGTGCTGCAGCGGCTCTATGACGAGCACCCGGCCCTGGCCGTGGCCTCCGTCACCACCACGGGCTACGGCGAGGATCTGGCGAAAAACGCCTTCCACGCGGATTACGGCGTGGTGGAAACCGTGGCCCACTTCACCGCCGCCCGGCACTTCCTGCCCAACGTGGATTTTATCATCGACATCGGCGGACAGGACATGAAGTGCTTCAAGATTGAGGACGGGGCCATCAGCAACATCTTTCTGAACGAGGCCTGCTCCTCCGGCTGCGGCAGCTTTCTGCAGACCTTCGCCCAGGCTCTGGGCTACGACGTGCGGGAGTTCGCCGGGCTGGGCCTCTTCGCGGGCCGCCCCGTGGACCTGGGGAGCCGGTGCACCGTGTTCATGAACTCCAGCGTGAAGCAGGCCCAGAAGGATGGGGCCACCGTGGAGAACATCTCGGCGGGCCTGTCCATCTCCGTGGTGAAAAACGCCATCTACAAGGTCATCCGGGCCGCCAGCCCCGAGGAGCTGGGCAGGAACGTGGTGGTCCAGGGAGGGACGTTTTACAACGAGGCCGTTCTCCGGGCCTTTGAGAAGGAGATGGGGGTGGAGGTCATCCGCCCGGACATCGCCGGGCTCATGGGGGCCTTCGGCGCGGCTCTCTACGGCCGGGGAAAGGCCGAACAGACCAGCGCCCTGCTGGGCCGGGAGGAGCTGCGGAATTTCTCCCAGGAGACGGAAAACCGCCTCTGCGCCCTGTGCGGCAACAACTGCCAGCTCACCGTGAACACCTTTGGAACCGGCGAGACCTTCATCAGCGGCAACCGCTGCGACCGGCCCGTAACGGGAAAGGCGGACACCGGCGAGCGGAACCTGTACGCCTATAAGCGGAAGCTGATTCTGGACTACAGGCCCGTCCCGGGGAAGCGGGGAAAAATCGGGATTCCCCTGTGTCTGAACATGTGGGAGCTGCTGCCCTTCTGGCACGCCTTTTTTACCAAACTGGGCTTCGCCGTGTACCACAGTCCCCTCTCCAGCCGGGACCTCTATTTAAAGGGACAGGCCACCATCCCCAGCGACACCGCCTGCTTCCCCGCCAAGCTGGCCCACGGGCACATCCAGTTCCTCTCCAGGCTGGGGCTGGACGCCATTTTCTACCCCTGCATGACCTACAACATCGACGAGGGCCTGGGGGACAATCATTACAACTGCCCTGTGGTGGCCTATTACCCGGAGGTCATCGCCGGGAACTGCCCGGAAATCAGGGACACGAAATTCATCTATGACTACGTGGGCCTCCACCGGCCCAAGGATTTCACCAGAAAGATTTTCGACATCCTCCGCAGGCACTTCCCGGACCTCACCCGGAGGGAAATCCGGGAGGCCAGCGACGCGGCCTATGCCGAGTACGCCCACCACATGGCCCGGATTCGCAGAGAGGGCGGGCGCATCATGGACCAGGCCCGGGCTGAGGGCCGCCGCATCATTGTTCTGGCGGGCCGGCCCTATCACGCGGACCCGGAGATCAACCACGGCATCGACACCCTGATTACCCGCTCCGGGGCGGCGGTGGTGACAGAGGATTCCATTTCCAACCGGGTGGAAAAGTTCCCCACCACGGTGCTGAACCAGTGGACCTATCACTCCCGGCTCTACGCCGCCGCCCGGTACTGCGTGGAGCACCGGGACTGCGACCTGGTGCAGCTGGTCAGCTTCGGCTGCGGCGTGGACGCCATTACCACCGACGAGACCCAGGCCATTCTGCAGACCGGGGGGAAGCTGTACACGGAGCTGAAAATCGACGAGATTACCAACCTGGGCGCGGTGCGCATCCGCCTGCGGAGCCTCTTCGCCGCCCTGGACGAGGCTGCTTTTTCTCGAGAGAAAAAGTAGCCAAAAAGAGCTTTTGTACGCCCTGATTGTCTGGAGATAATCCAAGCCGAAGCGACGGCAACGCAGAGCTGCTGAACAATACTGCATGGGAGGTTCGTGCCTATCATGGAAACCATAAATTATCCCAAATTTACTCCGGAGATGAAGAAGACCCACAAAATTCTGATTCCCAACATGGCCCCGGTGCAGTTCCGCATTCTGGCGGCGGTGATGGAGCAGGCGGGCTATACCTGCGAGCTGCTGGAGAACTGCGGCAGCCAGGTCAGCGAGCTGGGCCTGAAGTACGTCCATAACGACACCTGTTACCCGGCGCTGCTGGTCATCGGCCAGTTCCTGGACGCTCTGGGGTCCGGGAACTACGACCTGGACCACACCGCCCTCATCATCACCCAGACCGGCGGAGGCTGCCGGGCCTCCAACTACATCCACCTGCTGCGCAAGGCCCTTGTGAAGGCGGGCTATCCCCAGGTCCCCGTGGTGAGCCTGAACTTCTCCGGCCTGGAAAAGGATTCCGGCCTGCCCATGACCATGCCCTTCCTCCGCAGGCTTCTGGCGGTGGTCTGTTACGGCGACCTGCTGGTCTCCCTGAAAGCTCAGACGGAGCCCTATGAGGTTGAGAAGGGCGCGGCTCGGGCCATGCAGGACAAGTGGCTGGACACCGTCTGCGGCTGGGTCCGGGAGGACCGGGGCTACAGCCGCCGGGAGATGAAGGCCGCCATGCCGGAGATCGCGGCGGACTTCGCCGCCATTCCCGTCCGCCGGGTCCCCAAGGTGAAGGTGGGCGTGGTCGGCGAAATCTACGTGAAGTACTCCCCCCTGGGGAACAACGGTCTGGAGGACTTCCTCCGCTCCCAGGACTGCGAGGTGAACCTGCCGGGTCTGATGGGCTTTGTCCAGTACTGCGCCTACAACCCGTCGGAAACCGCCCGGCTCTACGGCGGAAGCTTCCTGGAAAAGCACATTTCCGACCTGGTCCTGGGCTACATCGAGGGCATGGAAAGCGTCCTCATCAAGGCGCTGAAGGACCACGGCTACCACGCGCCCCTGCCCTTCAGGGAGCTGATCCGCCTGACGGACGGCATCATCAGCACCGGGGACAAGATGGGTGAAGGCTGGCTTCTCACCGCCGAGATGATCGAGCTGGTCCGGGCGGGATATGAGAACATCGTCTGCGCCCAGCCCTTCGGGTGCCTGCCGAACCACATCTGCGGCAAGGGCATGATCAACAAAATCCGGGAGTTGTACCCCCAGGCCAACATCACCCCCATTGACTACGACCCCAGCGCCACCCGTGTGAACCAGGAAAACCGCATCAAGCTGATGCTGGCGGTGGCCCGGGAGCGTCTGACGGAGCAGACCGGCGGAGACGGCGGGGTTCCGGAGGCGGCTCCGGAGGCCGGCGAGCCGGTTCTGACGGCACGGCCCCGGCGGGCCGGCGCTCTGGGATGAGGGCCCTGATCTTCATGGGCAGCCCCCGGAGGGCTGAGGCGGATTCACAAGCTCACATCTGTATTCCCCAGGCATCTATAGGGGCGGGCCTTGTGCCCGCCCTTTTGTCTTCCGCTGCGGGGGCCGGGCTCTGTCCCGTCCCCCGAAAGCATGGAGAGAAAAACGGGAGGGGACAGAGCCCCTCCCCTGCATGGCATCCCCGTTATAAATTGCGCGGATGGACACGCCCCGGGACCACGGAAATCAATTTTGCAAAATTGGATTCAAAGAGATAAAATAGGAAATATG
>NZ_CANTJS010000024.1 GCF_947654275.1 uncultured Oscillibacter sp.
CTGTCTCCTGAATCCCTCGGATATTTGTACTATTCTTGAAAATTGATTTCCCTGATGTGAGGGTTTTCCCCCTTGACAACCTGGAAAAAACATGCTAAAGTGAGTGCCATATCGGAATAAGCGAAAGGCCATGACAGGAAAGAGTATCTTCCACAAGGAAAAAAGGCAAAAAGCCAAAGAGAAAAAAGTCCGGTGAAGAGAGAGGGCGGCTGGTGCAAGCCCTTCCGGAAGGGAAGAGAAGGCGTCCTGAAGCCGCGGGGAGGCAATGCCCCGCCGGTCCCCGCCGTTACCGGGCAGAGTGTCCCTTTGATTCCATGCGAAAAGAAATAGAATGCGAAGAAGAAATGGAATGCGAAAAGAAATGGAATGCGAAAAAGGGAAATTCAGGTGGAACCGCGGACTTTTTACAAAAAGCTCGCCCTGAGCCGTTTCAGGCTTGGGGCGTTTTTGCATTTGTCCCAATTTCCTTTAATGTTTATAAGTGCTGTTTATAAGCGCAAGGGGAAATTGGGACTTGCGTTTGAAAGGGGGGGTCAGTGACGGAAGAACGACTTGAACCGTGGGAGAATGAGAGCCAGAAGCTGGAGTTCGAGGACTACGCCATGAAGTACCGCCCAGAGGAGATGACCATTCTGGTTCTTACGAATCAAGACATCTTCGGCGGGGCCAACTACGGCCGGACCGGTCTCCAACTGGGTATGATTCTGCTGAACGCCTGGACGGAGGAGGGAAACCCGAAGATTCACCGGGAGGAGTTCTGGCTGAATGCCTTGGCCACCCGGAAAATGCTGAATCTGTACACCCGGCGGACCCCTGAAAATTCCATTCTCAAGTGTCGGGTCCGTCCTCTGGCGGATGAAACGGGGACCAGACGCTTTCTGCTGGCAGACGCCCCGGAACCGGCTGCGCACCCAAAGCTGGAGGCAATTTTAAAACGGCGGAACAAGCCGGTGGTCCTGAATGTGGAGGGTTTGGGGACCTTTACTCTGGACCGGAAGAACGACTGGTTCCAGGGAAGGATCGACTGGCTGGGGCGCCCGGTACAGCTTACTTTTGACCGGGGTGGCCCCAAGAAACGGGAAGCCGCTCAGGAGACAGCCCGGGCTTTGCTGGCTGCGGCGGCAGACTGGGACCGGCGAGTGCGGGCGTATGCTGCCGCTGAGTTGATGGAATCTGTTTCTCTGATTCAGGATATGGGCCTGGATGCCGTTCAGGTAGACCACAAGGGCGGCTTTGACTTCTGGTTTGAGGACTGCCCTTCCCTGGGCGGTCACTCCCTCCATGTGGCCGGCACTCTGACCGGCGGGCCCGACTTTGCCGGAATGGAGGGCTGACGGCTGGCGTCGGACCAGGAGCAGAATCCGGTGTGAAAAAGAGTGGTTTTGCGGTCTGCTTCTTTCCGTGAGCAAAAAGGAGTGATTTTATGAACGAACAGCACAGGGAACAGGCCATTCAGGTGGTGAAAAATATCCTCCATGTTCTTCATGAGAAATGCTATGAGGACCTGCCCCAATGCGTGGACGAAATGGAGTGGAGCGACACGGCGGAAATCCGGGAGTGTATCCAGGGGACCCTGGAGCTCAACGATTTGGAGGCCTTCGACGAGTACGACGTGCCCAGCAGATTTCATCCCCAATATGAGTACCATCAGCTGGACTTCTATGAGCGGGGCCCCCGGGATTCCTTTGAGGTAGATTATGATTTGACCGCCGACGGCGGGGAACCGGCGGACCTGTGCCTGCAATTGGGCTTTGTTCCCCGGGAGGACGGAACGCTGAAAAGCGTCTTCCGCACCATCGACCCCCGGTAATCCAGGACCAAACAAGATTCAATATTTTAGATATTTTAGATAAGGAGAATTTGACAATGGACAACAAGCAGAAAACCATGGAAAAGGTCGTGGCCCTGTGCAAAAACCGGGGCTTTGTGTTCCCCGGCAGCGAAATCTACGGAGGCCTTGCCAACAGCTGGGACTACGGCCCTCTGGGCGTGGAGCTGAAAAACAACGTCAAGCGGGCCTGGTGGAAGAAGTTTGTTCAGGAAAACCCCTACAACGTGGGTCTGGACGCCGCCATCCTCATGAATCCCCAGGTCTGGGTAGCCTCCGGCCATGTCTCCACCTTCAACGATCCCCTGATTGACTGCAAGGCCTGCAAAATGCGCCACCGGGCCGACAAGCTGGTGGAAAGCTTCGTCCAGGAAAACAGCATGGACGTCAACGTGGAGGCCATGACCCAGGAGGATCTGGTGGCCTTCATCCGGGACAACAACGTACCCTGCCCCGGCTGCGGCAAGAGCGACTTCACCGACATCCGGAAATTCAACCTGATGTTCAAGACCCACCAGGGCGTCACCGAGGACTCTGCCAACGAGGTCTATCTCCGGCCGGAGACCGCTCAGGGCATTTTCGTGAACTTCCCCGCCATTCAGCGGACCACTCGCCGGAAGCTCCCCTTTGGCGTGTGCCAGGTGGGCAAGAGCTTCCGCAACGAAATCACCCCCGGCAACTTCATTTTCCGTATTCGGGAGTTTGAACAGATGGAGCTGGAATTCTTCTGCAAGCCGGACACGGACCTGGAGTGGTTCCAGTACTGGCGGACCTACTGCCACGACTGGCTCATCGGCCTGAACGTGAAGGAGGAAAATCTCCGCCTCCGGGACCATGAGCCCGAGGAACTGGCGTTCTATTCCAAGGCCACCACCGATTTTGAGTATCTGTTCCCCTTCGGCTGGGGCGAGCTGTGGGGCGTGGCAGACCGCACCGACTACGACCTGAGCCAGCACCAGAAGCACTCCGGCCAGGACCTGACCTATTTCGACCCGGAAACCAATCAGCACTATGTGCCCTACGTCATTGAGCCCTCCCTGGGCGCGGACCGGATGACCCTGGCCCTGCTGGTGGAAGCCTATGACGAGGAGGTTGTGGACGCGGAAAAGAACGATGTGCGCACCGTCATGCGCTTCCATCCCGCCATCGCCCCCTTCAAGGTGGCCGTCCTGCCCCTGAGCAAGAAACTCAGCGACAAGGCCCGGGAGATTCAGCAGGAGCTTTCCAGGGAGTGGATGGTGGACTTCGACGAAACCGGCTCCATCGGCAAGCGCTACCGCCGGGAGGACGAGATCGGCACCCCCTACTGCGTCACCGTGGACTTTGAGACCGTGGGCGACGACAAAAAGCCCGCCGACAACTGCGTTACCGTCCGGGAGCGGGACTCCATGGCACAGGTCCGCATTCCCATCAGCGAGCTGAAGGCGTATCTGACTGAAAAACTGGCATACTGATTTTCAAAGAGTGAAGAGTGGAGAGTGAAGAGTGGAGATAACGGAAAATCTTCACTCTCAACTCTTTACTCTTCACTCTTTTTATGAAAGCGAGGCAACTGCTTTGTTCAAGAAAAAATTACCCATTGGTCCCCAATGGTTCCGTTGGCTGATGTCTGCCGCCGCCTCCCTCTGCATGGGACTGGCGGTGGCCGTTGCCATGCAGTGGACCGGTCTGGGAACGCTGACGCTGGTCTGGGAATGGGTCCGGACCTATCCCGCTCATCTGGTCATGACAGCCCTGCTCTATGCCGTGCCGGTGTTCCTTCTGGGGGCGCTGACGGGGCGGCTGTGGCTGGGGGCCGTTCCCGTGGAACTGCTGGGGATGATTCTGGCCCTGGTGGACTACTTCAAAAACGCCGTCAACGGCACGCCCCTGGAGCTGGCGGATTTCGGTCTGGCCGCCCAGGCGGGGAACGTGGCGGGACTGGCGGGGGACCTGACGCCGCCGGAGGATTTTTTCCTGGCACTGGCGGCGCTGGGGCTCTGCACAGCGGTCCTCTTCCTGACCCGGCGGCTTACCCGCCTGGAGGGCCGGACACGGGCTCTGTCCCTGGTGTTTTCCGTTACGGCGGCGGTCATCCTCTGCACCGGTCCGGGGACCCGGACGGTGGGGAGCTGGCTGGGCGTGGATTTTTATACCCGGATGCCCGCCGCAGAAAACCGCAATGTCCACGGTCTGACCCTCAGCCTCTGGCGGGATGCCTTCCCGCAGCCCAAGACGCCGCCGGAGGGCTACAGCGAGGCCTATATGCAGGAGGTGCTGGACCGGATTGACCGGCTTCTGGCAGAGGAACAGCCCCGGCCGGAGACCCGGCCCAATATCCTGTTTATCCTCTCCGAGTCCTTTTATGACCTGAACCGTCTGCCGGAACTCCGCTATGGCGGGGACCCTCTGGAGAACTTCCACGCCCTGGAGAAAGAGAGCATCAGCGGGACCTTCCACAGCCACTATCTGGGCTACGGCACCGGATATATCGAAATGGCCATGCTCTATGGCGTTGATCACATGGACCTGCCGCCGGGGACCAATATCTGCTTCATGGACGACGGCGTCTATGAGCGCTTCGACGCTCTGGCGGAGCAGTATACGAAATCCCGGGGCTATACCGCGGAAATGCTCCACGCCTTTGACAACAGTCTCTATAACCGGACGGTGACCTATCCTCTGCTGGGCTTTGACAGCCTTCTGTTCTCCGAGGATGTCCAGTCCCTGGGCTTTGACTGGGAGGGAGGCGTTTACGGCGGCTACTATATGAAGGACAGCTATCTCTATCAGGGAATGCTGGAGCGGATGGAGGACATCAACCGGCAGGGAAAGCGGGCCTTTCTCTACGGCATATCCATGGAGAACCACCAGCCCTTTGACCCGGAGAAGTTCAACTATGAATGTCAGCTCTCCCTGACCACGGACCGCTTTGAGGCGGCGGACCGGGACGTCATCCGGGTGATGCTGGAGGGGATTACCCGGGCGGACCAGGCGCTGGGGTATCTCACCGACGCCCTGCGGGAGAGCGAGGAGCCCACCATTGTGGTGTTTTACGGCGACCACCGGCCCAACCTGTTTTTGAGCGGCGGCGACACGGTTTACACCAAGTTGGGCCTCTGTCCGGAAAACGACACGCAGAACTGGACCACGGAGCAGGTGAATGAGCTTTACTCCACCGATTATCTCATCTGGGCCAACGACGCCGCCCTGCTTCAGGGCCTGGCCGGGACCCGGCGGGACAGCGGCGTGACCTCCCTGGGTCCCCAGCTGCTGGAGCTCACAGGGGGAACCGTCTCCCGCTATTGGGCTCTGCTGGAACAGGTTAGCCGGGAGTGTCTGGTCCATACGGATCTCTATTTCGTGGACGGCGAGGGACGCCCCAGCGCCGGCCGGGAGACGGCGGCGCTGACGCCGGAGGCCCGGGAGCTGCTGGAGCTGCGGGACGCGGTGATCTATGACGCCATTTATGGGCAGCAGTATATCACCGCCGCCATGAATCAGCCGTCAGGGCATGGCTGAAGACCGGAGACGGCGGAAGCGGCTTCTGAAAATTGTGAGGAAAAGCCCTGTGCAACCCCAGGTTGCCCAAATGCAAGGCCCTTGCGGTTTACATTTGGGGAAATACGGAGTAAAGTCAGGAGTGAGAGATATGAAGCTGGATGAAAAACTGGTTTCCCTGCGGAAGAAGAAGGGAATCACCCAGGCGGAGCTGGCGGAGACCGTGCAGGTGTCCCGGCAGGCTGTCTCCAAATGGGAGTCGGGCGGCTCGCTGCCTTCCACGGAAAATTTAAGGGCCCTGAGCAGGCTGTATGGGGTGCCCATGGACTACCTGCTGAATGAGGAAGAGGCAGAAGAAGGGGAGCCTTTCCCTCAAAATCCAACAGTCAAACCAGATACATCGGAAAACAACAGAAGGAAAACAGGTCTGAAATGGTGTATTGCGGCACTGGTGATTTTAATGTTGATTGTGTTTGTTGGAATATTGATTGCCAACAAAAATAAAGAGTATTCCCATTTAGGGGAAACACAAGGGGAGGAGGTGAATGGGGTTCCAAGCATAGAATTCGAGCTGGAATGGTAGCTCGATGGGGAGGAGGTGAGAACATGAAGAAGAGAGTGATGGTTTTAGTGTGCGTAATCCTCAGCATCGTGGGGCTGGTTGGAATTTTCCGTGCAATGGAGTCTCCCCCCAGAGAAGAATTTTTAGAGGGGGAACTGCTTGAAGACGGCACCTACCGTTATGAGGACAGATTCGGTACGGTCATAGAGGCCGATTGGAACGCCGGCGGGCAGTAAGAATCTTTGAAAGAGTTTGTGATTTATTGAGTTTATGGAAGGAAGTTTACTATGAAAATGAGAAAAGCTTATACGATTTTGCTTGCGGCTGCAATGTGTCTGAGTTTGCTGTGCATTTCCGCCGCCGCCGCTGCGAAAGATGATGCAGGGGATTCCAATTCGGAAGATATCATTAAATCGGAGACTTTGGGTGTGGTTGTGGTAAAAGGCGATGGAAAATATGACTTTGGCGACGGAACAACCGTCACAATTGAGCCTATTCCGTGGTTGATGGATGAAGATTCGAAAGAGCCTGTGGTTTTTGAGGACGGCACAATATTATATTGCACCGTGATCGACGAATAAGATACCTCGACAAAAATCGTAAATCCCGGGAAAAAGCGTTGGCCGGGTTTACTCCTGTGATATGAGTGGTGCGTCAAATGTTAAGAAATAAAAAAACAACCAGTTTACTCCTGGCCGGTTTTCTGGTTTTGTTCTGCGTGCTGATTGCGTATGAATTCACATATGAAAAAGGCTTTACCCGGGAATATTATGGGGTACTCTACGGGTCAGATGGGAATCAGCTGACGCAGGCGGAACCTGAGACCTTTTCCATATCAGGAAGCGCTTCCTATCAATTGAGAAGCGGCGTGAGATTGCAGGGAGACTTGACAGGCGCCGGGCTGGACTGCCGCTTTATAACCCTTGCAAATGACTCGCTGGAGGATTCCGGGTGGTATCGGGCTCTTTTGTCCGGGGGACCTCCGGAACCGGGGCCTGTTTCCATGTACGGGTCAACCTGCAATGAGGTTTTTTTCTCGAAAAAACTGGATGCCTTTGTGTTCCCTATGGAGCAGGGGGATGAGCGGTCTTTTCTGGTCCTCACCGAACAGGAGGGCGCAGTGGACGGTCCCGCGACAATCATAGCCGAATTTTTTGGGACGCCATAAATTGAGATTTCTTATGGGCGCTTTCCCCGTTTGCGTTTTCCGTGAAGGGGGAATCCCCTGTAACCGCCGGCTGGCAGGCGTTTCCCGGAGTCTCTGAAATAAGGTCGACCTTTTTTTCTCTTTCACTTGCCAAATGAACCAGTTTCTGTTATAATACTCCTATCAGTTTAGTGCATCTTGAACAGAGGTTTTGAAGGGGGGCGTCTGTTTGGGATGCGGAAAGAGAGGAGAGCTATGGAAAACCTGTTTCATCTGAAGGAGAATGGCACCTCGGTCCGCACGGAGGTACTGGCGGGCCTGACCACGTTCATGACGATGGCCTACATCATCGCCCTGAACCCCAACCTGCTGACCAACTTCGATGTAGGGTCCGCCCTCTGGAACGGCGTGTTTATGGCCACCTGCCTTGCCTCCGCCCTGGCCATGTTCTGCATGGCGTTTCTTGCCAACAAGCCCTTTGCCCTGGCCCCCGGCATGGGACTGAACAGCTTCTTTGCCGTGGTGGCGTCCAATATCGCCGTGATTACCGGCATGAGCTATGTAGCCAGCTTCCAGGCGGCCCTGGTGATTATCCTGATTGAGGGCATCGTGTTTATCGCCCTCTCTCTGCTGAACATCCGGGAGAAGATTGTAGAGGCCATTCCTCTGGGCGTCCGTCTGGGCATCGCCCCGGCCATCGGCCTGATGCTGATGAATATCGGCCTGGGCTCCAACGCCGGCGTGTACTCTGAAACCGGCGGTCCCTTCTTCGTCATGCGGGATTTCTTCGGCGCGCTGACTCCCAGCGTGGCGCAGACCACCATGGGCTCCGGCTACGATGCCATGGTCCTCCAGGTGGTGACCATGTTCATCGGCCTGTTCGTGATTGTCATTCTGGCCAAAAAGGGCGTGAAGGCGGCGGTGCTGCTGGGCATGCTGGCGGCTTCCGTCATCTACTGGGCGGGCTCCGCCCTGTTCCTGGGGACGAATCCCTTTGCCGCCCTGAGCACCGCGTCCTTCGTGCCGCCCTTTGGCGACATGATGAGCACCACCTTCTTCAAGTTCAATTTCCAGGGCTTCCTGGATATCGGATTGTTTACCGCCATTACGCTGGTGATTACCTTCTGCATGATTGACATGTTCGACACCATCGGAACCCTGGTGGGCACCGCCTCCCGGGCCGGCATGGTGGACAAGGACGGCAGCATGCCCAATATGAAGGAAGCCCTGCTGTCCGACGCCATCGGCACCGTGGCCGGCGCCTGCACCGGCACCTCCACTGTGACCACCTTCGTGGAGTCCGCTTCCGGCGTGGAGGCCGGAGGCCGTACGGGCCTCACCGCCCTGACCACCGGCGTGCTGTTCCTGGCCTGCATCTTCATCGCCCCCATCGCTGCCATTATCCCCGCCGCCGCCACCTCGGCCGCCCTGATCTATGTGGGCGTGCTGATGCTGATGGGCCTGCGGAATGTGGACTTCGACGACCTGGACCAGATGGTTCCCGTGGCGCTGATGCTGATTGGCATGCCGGTGTCCAGCTCCATCGGTCACGCCATTGGCCTGGGCCTGATTTCCTATACGGTTATCAAGGTGTTCAGCGGCAGAGCCAAGGACGTGTCCCTGCTTACTTACGTCATTTCCGCCCTGTTCCTGCTGAAATTCTTCCTGATTGTCTGATATGCGGGGAAGACCTCCGGGAGCTCCCGGGCATCCATATAAACCAGGCAGGAGCGGCCGCATTTGCGGCCGCTCCTGTCAGGCTGTCGAAAAAGAATTTTTCGACAGCCTGCGCAAGTTTTCAGAACCCGTGAGAAGTTCTGAAAACTTATTGATTGCACATGAAAGACACCCCTGATGGGTTCCTTTCATACTATCTTCCTTTCCGAAAGCTGAAGGCGATCCGTTTTTTCGACAGTCTTGCAGGAACGGCCGCATTTGCGGCCGCTCCTGTTTTCATTCATTACAGCAGATAATTGTTTTCCCGGTTTGCAATCAGCAAATCCACCAATTGATAAGTGGCGTAACCCCCTGCGACCAGGGGCTCTCTCTCACAGATATCCTCCGCTTCCTCCCGGCTCTCCGTTTTGAGGATATACATGCCCGCCATGCCCGGAAAGCCCTTGAATACGCCGCAGATTTCCAATTTTCCCTCATCGTCCAGCTTTCTGATATGCTCGACATGCTCGGTCACTTTTTGTTTGGTGAGTTTGTTATAGGTTTTGCTTTTTTTAATCATCATCATATACATCTGGTTTTCCATAAGTCCCTCCTGTAAAGGCTGTAAAAGATGGTGAAACCCGGCGGCGCGCCCCCTGGGGTGTGTCCGGCGGGAGGCGTTTGCGGAGTCCGTTGTTTCCTAAATTTTTCAGAATACCGGAAGACGGTCTAAAAGAACATGCCCATAAAGCCGTCGGGCCGTTCCTGGGCCTGGTTCCAGACCTCATAGAACAGCTGGGGGGAGATATAGGCGGCGGTGAAGGACTCCCCCTGAAGATCCGCGTTTTCGATCTCCCGCAGGTCCTCCGGAAAGGGCACGTCCGCCAGGGCCTCCGGACAGCCCCGCTCCGCGCCGTAGGAAAAACAGATGCCGTTGCGGAAAAACTCCACCTTGCGGACCTCACAGCGGCTGTCGTCCAGCTCGGAATAAATGCGGTAGGGCTCGTCGTCCAAATCGTGGTCCCATTCCACTAAAACATACTGCATGGTTTGTCCTCCTCACAAATTGCTGGCAGCGAAAAAAGCGAAAAAGACCTCAATGTCGCTCCGCGCCGCCTGGACGCTGCCCTGGGCAAAGCTGTTCCGCCCGCCGCCCCGGCCATGGAGGGTCTGATTCAGGGCCTTTACCAAGGCGGAGATGTCCCCGCCTCCGGCGCGGACCAGGGCGTAGTTCCAGACGGTTCCCTCTCCGGCGAATACCGCCGCCAGACCGCCGCAGGATTTGGCCGTCAGGTCCGCCAGACGCCGGACGCTGTCGGGCCGGGCGGGGGGCTGGAAGAGCACCACGTCCCCCTTGCCCGCCTGGCCCTCCGCCAGGGCGGCATAGGCGGTCTGTTCCAGGTCCGCCATGCGGGCCTTGGCGGCGGCCAGCTCCGATTCCAGCCGCTCCACGGCGTCCAGGGCCTCCAGGGGCTTCACACTGAGCCGCTGGCCAATGGCCTTCGCCTGCTCAAAGGTCCCGGAGAGGAAGCGCAGGGCCCGGTCTCCGCAGAGGATTTCCAGCCGGACCCCCTCCCGGAACTTCTGACAGGAAAGAACCTTGACCAGGCCCACCTGGCCCGCCCGGAGGACGTGGGTGCCGCAGCAGGCGCAGCGGTCCGCCTCCGGGAATTCCACAATGCGGACCTGTCCGGTCAGCTCCTTTTTGCTCCGGTAGTCCAGTTCCGCCAGCTCCGCCGGGGAGGGGAAGGTAATGCGGACCGCCCGGTCAGCCCAGACCGCCTCGTTGGCCAGCCGCTCCGCCTTCAGGACCTGCTCCCAGGTGAGGTCCGCGTTATAGTCGATGGTGACGGTCTCCGCCCCCAAGTGGAAGCCCACGTTGTCACAGTGATACAGGCGGCAGAGGATGCCGCTGATGATGTGCTCGCCGGAGTGCTGCTGCATGTGGTCGAAGCGCCGGGCCCAGTCGACGGAGCCGGCGGCCTCCGTCCCGGCTTCCACAGGTCCGTCGCAGATGTGGAAAATGACCCCGTCCTTTTCGTGGACCTCCAGAACCCTTACGCCGCCCAGGGTCCCATGGTCAGCGGGCTGGCCGCCTCCCTCGGGGTAGAAGGCCGTCCGGTCCAGGACCACCCGCCAGGCGTCTATGATGAGCTCACAGGCCAGCACATGGGCGGTGAATTCTCTCAGAAAGGGGTCCTGATAGTATAGCTTTTCCGTCTCTCTCATTCAACGATATCCTTTCCGTTTTATTGAAAGCCAATCCATTCCAGAGCCTCCGGCGGAAACACCCAATATGGGTGGCCGGGAACCCGGTTGGCAGGAGGCTGTTCCGCCAGCCCGTCCGGGTGCAGGGTGTTTTCCCCGGCAGGGGAGTAGCAGGACCGCTCATAGGTATGGCCGGTTTCCCGGTCCGTGACGTTGATCACCACGGCAATCTCCAGCTCCGGAAGGGAGCGGGCCGCGTATTCCGGAAAATCCAGGTAGAGCAGGGGAAGGCCGGTGGTGTCGGACCGGTTCGTATAGGCCGGGCCCCACCAGCGGCCGCAGATGTCCGCGGCGTCCTTCATGGCGCCGGTGAGTACGTTCCGCTCCCGCACCGCCTGCGGCGTCTGCCGGTCCCCGGGCAGGGCGGCAAACCACTTTTTCGGCAGTCCGGGCAGCTTCCGGATTTTAGACGCCGGACACCGAATATTGGTGCGGAAAAACCCTGAGCGCTCCATAAAATCACCCTTTTGTTCTGTCAGAAATGAACCACCATGAATTCCCACACCGGTTCCGCCAGGAAATAGCCCAGAATGGCCGAGGCCAGATTGGCCTCCACCGCGTAGGTAATGGCCCGCCCGTCGGAGGGCTCCTGCAGAAAGCGGCGATACAGGATAATTTCCGCCGCCAGGACGGCCAGCTCCGCCGGAATCAGCATCCAGAAATACCAGTAATCAATAGCGCGCTGGGTGGCCTCGACGCTGAACCACAGGGACAGGCCCCCCTGTGTCAGCAGGTTCACCAGCAGGAAGACCAGAACATTCCGCCGGGACCAGAGGCCCAGCAGCCATAGAAAAACGCCCTCAATGAGAATGGTGGGAATAAAGGTGGCCAGGAACTGCAATACATAGCGCTGCCAGACCGGGGCCAAGGAGACGGTTCCGGCGGACCAGTCCAGAGTGACGGACACCTGATAGGCCCGGCGGGTCAGGGGCTCTGAGCAGAAAATCTGGCCGGACTTTGTGACAGCCAGAACCCGGAAGGTCTCCGGCACGCCGTGAGAGACAAAACGGTGCAGACCTTCCTCCTGGGAGCGGCTTCCATCCAGGTCAGCGTACATGAGCCCACCGCGGGTCCCCTGAAGTGAACAGGAATGCCAGCCCTCCGGGACAGCAGCCAGCAGGCCGTCCATCAGGTCCTGATCCAGACCGGCTTCATATTCTTCCGAGTAGCCCCAGACGCGACGGTCCGGGTCAAAAAAATAGGCGTTATAAGGGTCTTCCTCCAGCAGGTCCATGTAATAGGGTTCTTCCGGTCCGTTTTCCACCCGGACATAGATCATGGGCTTGGGGCCGGAATCCGCGAAGACGGGAACCGTCAGCAGCAGCACCGCCAGCAGGAGCAGGGAGCACGCGCGCAGTCGCTTCATATCAAAACCCTCCAAATCTGTTTACCTGGCAGGACGAATTTCCGGCTGGTTTGGTTTCAGTTTCTTATGGAACGGATGAAACGTGGGTGGTGAGTGCGCCGCCCTCTGTTGGCGCCAGCAGGCCCAGCTCCAGCTTCCAGCGAAGGACCCGGGCGCAGGCGGCGTCGATGACTGCCTCGTCCAGAGTTCCAAGGCCCACCGCGTCGATGACGCCGGGAATCTGGGACTTGTAATCGGAGGTAATCAGAAGGTCGTTTCCCGCCACCAGGGCCATGACTGCCGCGGAGCCGTCTTCCGCATAGGCTTCCACCGCGTCCATGGCCAGATCGTCGGTCATGACCACACCCTCAAAGCCCAGGTCCTCCCGGAGAATCCGGTGGACCTCCGGGGACAGGGAGGCGGGCAGCGCCGCGTCCATGCAGCTGACGATGTTGTGGCTCACCAGCACGGCAGGGGGCAGGCCGGCCTGAATCCCGGCCTCCATGCCCGCCTGGAAGGGCAGAAAGTCCTGGGTCCGGAAGGTCTCCAGGGGCCGCTCGTCCACGGCGATGCCGGTGTGGGTGTCCTTGTTGTTCCCGTAGCCGGGGAAGTGCTTTAAAACGCTGCCCAGGCCATAGCGGGAATGCATGTCCACCACCCGGGCGACATAGAGCCCGGCGGTCTCCGCGTCTCTGCCGGTGGTCCGGTCATACATGAAGTCGCTGGGATTGGTGGATACGTCCGCCACCGGGGCGAGATTGACGTTGATGCCCAGGGCTTTTAGAAGCAGGGACTTTTCCCGGGTCTCGCTGTCGATGGCCTCCATCCCCGCCTCCCAGAGTTTTTTGGGATTGGAGAATTTTTTGTCCCGCAGATGGGGATTGGAGCTGATGCGGACGACGGTTTTCCCCTCCTCGTCCACGCCAATCAGCAGGGGGATGCCCGTGTCCTCTGCCGCCGCCTGCTGATAACCGGCAATGGTTTGAATCAGATCGCTGGCGGTTTTGTCTCTGGTGTCCTGGCTGAAGAGGAGGAAACCGCCCAGATGGTAATCGGTGAGGTCCTTCACAGCGTTTTCCGCCGGACAGCGGGCGAAAAAGAGCTGTCCCACCTTTTCCTCCAGGGACAGTTCCTTCAAAAGAACCTCCACAGGGTCGGCGGGTTTTTCCGGTTCCTCCGGTTCACTTGCTTCATCGTCCGGCGGAGCGGAGAGGGAACCGGGGTCGGACACGCTGTTCTCCGGCGGGGGCGGAATGGTTCCGCCTCCGCAGCCGGAGAGCAGGGCCAGTATCAGGAGCAGGGCCAGCGTTCGTTTCATTCTCTGAATTCCTCCATGAGGTTTTTTGGTGGATAAAAGCATTATAACACAGCTTCCTGACCAGGGGAAGGCTTGCTTTTCCCTCTTTGGCATGTTATAGTCAGCACAGTTGAACGCTGGCAAAGCCGCTGTCCGGTAAAAAGCTGTGCGGACGGCAGACTGTGAGCAATTACCCGGTATGTCTAAAAAGGAAAAAAGCCAAAAGAGCCAAAAAGATCGGAAAAGCCGGAAAAGGATGATGAATATGCGCGAATTGCGGAAAAAGAAGGCCGTGGCCACTGTGAAGGGCCCCTTGAAGGAGGTGAATTGCTGAACATTGTAAGGAGGAACGAGTATGTATCAAATTCCCAGCCCTGACGTGGTGTTTCCCAATGAATATCACACGTCATGCTTTTTGAAAAATGTCATCACCGCCCCCAATATCTCCGTGGGGGATTACACCTATTACGACGACCCTGTGGACCCTGCGGGCTTTGAGCAGAACAACGTGCTGTTCAACTGGCCGGAATTCGGCGACCATCTGATCATCGGCAAATTCTGTTCCATTGCCAGCGGCGTGAAGTTTATCATGGGCAGTGCCAATCACCGCTTGGGCAGCGCCACGGTCTACCCCTTCAACGTCTTTGGCGGACTGTGGGAGGAGCGGACGCCGCCCCACCTGTCTCAGCTCCCCTTCAAGGGGGATACGGTGGTTGGAATCGATGTGTGGCTTGGCCGGGAGTGCGTGGTGATGCCCGGCGTGCACATCGGAGACGGGGCCATTGTGGCGGCGTATTCCGTGGTGACCAGGGATGTGGAGCCCTATACCCTGGTGGGCGGCAACCCGGCCCGGTTGATC
The DNA here is from genome assembly GCF_947654275.1 of uncultured Oscillibacter sp. Lineage (GTDB taxonomy): Bacteria > Bacillota > Clostridia > Oscillospirales > Oscillospiraceae > Oscillibacter. The sequence continues at coordinate 14,443 of NZ_CANTJS010000024.1, forward strand.
AGGCGCCGGTTTTCCCCGGAGCTGACAGCGCTGCTGCTGGAGCTCCGCTGGTGGGACTTTTCCGCTGAGGAGCTGGCGGATTTTCTGCCGGTGCTGTGCAATGAGGATTTGAGGGTTTTAGAGAGGGCGATACGGGAACGGCTGAGGGCTGAAAAGAATTGAACCATAGAGAAGAGGAGGGCGGCGGCCTTCCTCTTTCTGCCTTTTTTGCTTTTTTTGCTTTTCTGCGTTTTTCCGCTTTTCTGCGGATTTCATCAGGGCGGTGCGCGTTGGTCCGTTTCCCGGAACCGCCGGGGGCGGCGGCCCCTGCATCACGGTCCTATTATAGAATGAGAGACCGGACACCCGCTCGTTTCAGCGGGGGATTGAAAGATGTCCGTGCCGGTGGTATACTTTGCTCACCAGGTCCGGCTTGTTCCGGCGGAAATGACAGCAGCGGGAGGACTGATTTGAAACCTGTTATCAGAAAATTTGACGGCCGGGCGGAGGATTATACGGCGGGTAGGCCGGATTACGCCGCGGCTCTGATTGACTGCATGTATCGTGAGTATGGGGTGTCAGACGCCTCTGTGATTGCGGATATCGGGTCTGGAACCGGAAAATTTGCCAGACATTTGCTTGACCGGGGCAGCGTGGTATACTGTGTGGAGCCCAACGACGGCATGCGCCGTACGGCGGAAGAGGAGCTGCGGGGATATGAAAAATTCCACTCCGTCACAGGGACCGCCGAGCATACGTCCCTTGCGGACGGCACCGCGGATTTTGTTACAGCTGCCCAGGCCTTTCATTGGTTTGATGGAAAGCGGTTCAAAGAGGAATGTCTGCGGATTCTCAAGGACGGCGGGACCGTATTTTTGATATGGAATGCCCGGGACGGTTCGGATTTGCTGAATCAGGAGTTGTTCCGCCTCCATACGGCTTACTGTCCCGGCTTCAAGGGCTTCAGCGGCGGGACCAAACAGGATGACCCGAAAATCAGAAGCTTTTTTGACGGTCAGTATGTGTCCATGTCCTTCGATCATCCGTTGACGTTTGATCGGGACCGCTTTGTTGCAAGGTGCCTTTCGAGCTCCTATTCACTGAGAAAAGGAGACAAAGACTATGATGACTATATTGATGCGCTGAATGAGCTGTTTGACAGGCACGAGCATCATGGCCTTGTGTCCGTCGCAAATCAGTCGGTGGCCTATGTCGGAGCCATTGGGCAGGGCCGGTGAGAGAAGGAGAAGAGGAGGGCGGCGGCCCTCCTCTTTCTGCTTTTTTGCGTTTTTCCGCTTTTCTGCGGATTTCATCAGGGCGGTGTGCGTTGGTCCGTTTTCCCATTTCCCTGGAAGTGCCAAGGGAAACGGACAGAGGCCGCTTCCTGATAAAATGCGGAAAAGGACATTCCCGGGCGGTCAGTCTTTTTCCTCTAAAGCCAGGGCGATGTGCAGCTCGTCCAGCTGCTTCTGAGTGACCTGGCTGGGGGCGTCCGCGTCGGAACAAGCTCCATATCTCTCGTCCTGCCGCCTGCGGCAGGACTCGCTCATTCCGCTGTTCCTCCTTCTCCCCGCAAAATCTTCGGATTTTGCGGGGGCCCCGATGATGGACGCGGTCAGTCTTTTTCCTCTAAAGCCAGGGCGATGTGCAGCTCGTCCAGCTGCTTCTGAGTGACCTGGCTGGGGGCGTCCGCGTCGGAACAAGCTCCATATCTCTCGTCCTGCCGCCTGCGGCAGGACTCGCTCATTCCGCTGTTCCTCCTTCTCCCCGCAAAATCTTCGGATTTTGCGGGGGCCCCGATGATGGACGCGGTCAGTCTTTTTCCTCTAAAGCCAGGGCGATGTGCAGCTCGTCCAGCTGCTTCTGAGTGACCTGGCTGGGGGCGTCCATCATAACGTCCTGGGCGTTCTTGTTCATGGGGAAGGGGATGATCTCCCGGATGGAGTCCTCACCGGCCAGCAGCATCACCATCCGGTCCACGCCGGGGGCAATGCCGGCATGAGGCGGCGCGCCGTAGGTAAAGGCGTTATACATGGCGGGGAATTTCTTCCGCACATCCTCCTCGCCCAGCCGCACCAGCTCAAAGGCCTTCACCATGATCTCCGGGTCGTGGTTCCGCACCGCGCCGGAGGAGAGCTCCACGCCGTTGCACACCAGGTCATACTGGTCTGCCTTGATGGTCAGGGGGTCGATTTTGCCCTGCTCCGCCAGCATCAGGGGTTCCAGTCCGCCATTGGGCATGGAGAACGGATTGTGGCAGAACTCCAGCTCCCCGGATTCTTCGCCGATCTCGTACATGGGGAAATCCACAATCCAGCAGAAGGCGTACTGTTCACGGTCCATGTGTCCCGGCACCGCCGCCCCCAGGGTCTTTACCAGCACGCCCGCGGTCTTCCAGGCGGCGGTCTGCTTCCCGGCGGCCAGGGCCACGAAGTCGTTGGGCTTCAGGTTCAGGGCGGAGATCACTTCATCCCTGATGGGCTGGACGAACTTGGCGATGCCGCCCACAATCTCCCCGTTCTCATCCAGACGGAACCAGTAGGGCTTTCCGCCGGAGACCACTTCCACGTCCGCCAGGGTCTTGTCAATGAATTTCCGGGTCTCGTGGAAATCGCTGACCACCACGGCCTTGATGGCAAGAGCTCCCTCGGCCTGACCGGGGTCAAAGGGCGGGAAGCCGCAGCCATAGAGGGCGGTGGGGGCGTCCTTCACCCGCAGGTCAATGCGCAGATCCGGCTTGTCGGTGCCGAAGTTCTCCATGGCATCCAGATAGGTAATGCGCTGGAAGGGAGCGGAGCTGGCCCGGTTATACGTTCCGTACCTGGCAAAGATGGGGGGCAGCACGTCTTCGATAACGGCGAATACGTCCTCCTCGGAGGCGAAGGCCATTTCCATATCCAGCTGGTAGAACTCGCCAGGGGAGCGGTCCGCCCGGGCGTCCTCGTCCCGGAAGCAGGGGGCGATCTGGAAATAGCGGTCAAAGCCGGAGGTCATCAGCAGCTGCTTGAACTGCTGAGGGGCCTGGGGCAGGGCGTAGAACTTGCCGGGGTGATTCCGGGCGGGCACCAGATAGTCCCGGGCCCCTTCGGGGGAGGAGGCGGTGAGAATGGGGGTGGTGATTTCCAGGAAGCCGTGGTCCGTCATGGCCTGCCGCAGAGCGGAGACCACCTGGCAGCGCAGGACGATGTTGTTTTTCACCGCCGGGTTCCGCAGGTCCAGATAGCGGTATTTCAGCCGCTGGCTCTCGTCGGCCTCCCGGCTGCGGTTAATCTGGAAGGGCAGCTCGTTGTGACGGCAGCGACCCAGGACGGTGACGGCGGAGGGGACAATCTCGATGTCGCCGGTGGGCAGCTTGGGATTCTTGCTGGCCCGCTCCCGGACGGCGCCCTGGACGGAAAGGGTGGATTCCTTGTTGATGCCCTTGAAGGTATTCACCAGTTCTTCCGTTTCCGCCACGATCTGCGTGGAACCGTAGAAGTCCCGCAGGACGGCGAAGGCCAGGGCGGCGCTGACCACCCGGACGTTTTCCAGCCAGCCGCAGAGCTGGACTTCTTTCCCGGCGTCTCCAATGCGGAGCTCTCCGCAGGTATGCGTGCGATTCTGCATGTGAACCATCTCCTTATTTCAAGTTTTCTGTTTATCTGAATATTTATTCGTTGTCTCCGCTGAAAAAGTCGGAGTCAATGGACTTGATTTCGTACCTGGCCACCGGGGAAACGCCCAGGTTGTATTCAATCATCAGCTTGGTCAGCCGCTGGCCGTCCACCAGGACGATGTGCTGCTTTTCCGCCGAGGCCTGGGCCCCCTCGGAAAATCTGGCGGTGGTGATAAACAGGCCCTTGGACGCCCCCTCGTCCCGAAGGGCCCCGGAGAACTTTTGCAGCTCCGGACGGCTGACGGTGCTCTGGGGGTCCCAGCGCTTTGCCTGGATATAAATCTGGTCAAAGCCCAGCTTGTCTTCCCGGATGATGCCGTCGATGCCGCCGTCATGGCTCCGTTTGGTGACCACGCCGGCGTCGGAGACCGAACCGCCATAGCCCATTTTCACAAGCAGTTTGACCACCAGAGACTCAAAGAAATCCGAGTCCTTCTCCATAATCTCCGCCAGCAGATCGTCCGCCAGACTTTGGTTGAGGGCGGCGGCTGCCTGCTCCATCATATCCTCCGGCGTTTCGCTGGATTCCACAGGGGGTGCGGCGTCCGGCTCGTCCTTCTCGCTTCGGGTCCGGAATTCCTGGAAAGAGGGATATTGGCTGAGGAAGCGGTTGTCCAGCACCGGAGGCGGGGCGGTCAGGACCGCCTGCCCCTCCTGCGTCAGCCGGTGGTGGCCCCGCTTCACGCTTTCCACCAGACCCGCCTTTTTCAGATAGGTGCAGGCCCAGCTGACCCGGTCCGTGAAGATGGAACGGCCGCTGCTCAGGGTTTCCTGAAGCTGCTCTGGGCTGAGGGCCAGTTCTGAGGCAATCCGGGCCCCGATTTCCCGGTTGGTGCGGACCTCTCCGTCTGCCAGCGCCCGCAGCAGGGGCATATATAAGCTGTCATAAGTGGGAAGCATGGGATTTCCTCCTGTTCTGTCAACGATTCCACTCCCAGCCAGGGAGATGTTCCAGGCGGATGGAGGCGTCAGACAGGTCCAGGTCCTTCCATGCCTGGGTGGGCTCCGCCTGAACGCCGGTTTCGGAAAGAGCCGCTTCCAGTTCCTCCCGGGTGGGATAGAGGGCGGCAAGGGCCGTCCACAGGGCCTCGTGTTCCGCCTCCCAGACCTGACTGCGGGAGGTATAGCCCTGGTAGCCGTCGGGATACAGGGCGGCGTCCACCTCCGGCAGGATCAGACCCTTTTGCTCTGCCAGGACCTCCAGGGCTGCGGCGGTGGTCAGGTCGTCCAGAATGGACTGAGCCTTATCCCAGGGGGTGTTGCGGTGAGCCAGGTGGGAGTGATTATAGATATCCAGATAGCTTGCCAGAGCCGGGGCCAGGAGCTCGGCGGTAATGTCCCTGCCGTTGACAGTGGCTAGCACCGTGTCCGGCTCCACCTCCAGTGCGTCCCGGCACAGCTCCAGGGTATCAAACGTGGCAGAGACCCGCTGGGCCGGGTCGATGACCCGGGCCAGCATGGCCGCGGCGGCGGCCCGGGAGAGGGAGGCCCTTTCCTTCAGGGTGCCATAGCGGTCCTTGCCCGTCAGGATACCGGCCCGGTAGAGCATGAGAAGGTCCGGGTCCTTGCAGTCAGGAACGGCGGATACCTGATTCAGTTCCGGCAGACTGACATTTTGGGCCGTCAGCACGGCGGACAACAGCTTGAGAAACTCTCCCCGATCACAGGGGGACTGGGGATAGGCGCGGAGACCGGTGTAAAACTCAGCTTCCTCTAAGGCCGGCGCCTGTTCCCGCAGATATTGGTCATAGGGTTTCCACCAGTCCGGCCCCTTCAAAGAGATGGGCTCGAAATAGTCCAGGGTCTCGCCGCCTAAAAGCCGGTGAAGCCGGGCGCAGATGACCATGGCCTGAGCGCAGGTCAGACCGATTTCCGGCATGAAGTGTTTTCCGTCAATTCCGTCCATCAGTCCCGTTTCACAGCAGATGCGGGCCGCCGTTTCGCAAATGGTTCCGGCGGTGTCGGTGAATGCGCCGTAATCCCTGGCCATGGGGATGAGCCAGTCTGCGTCTGGCTCCGCGGCGGCGGCAGGGAAGGGGAGGGCCAGCAGTACCGCCAGCAGCAGGGAGAACAACCGGATTTTTTTCCTCATAAGCGCCTCCAATCAAATACAAACAGATGTACAGCGTCCTGATATTACGATGCGGAATCAAAGGGCTCCGCCCAGTCCCATAGCCAGGCCCCCAGCGCCTGTCCCTGTTCCTTTCCATCAGGGACGGAAAGGGGCAGGGAGGTGTAGGTTCCATGTGTCCATCGGTCAATCCAAAATTCCAGGTTCAGAAGAGTGTCCCATTGTTCCTCGTTTTCCGTGGAGTAAAAGGAAAACCCGATTTTGTAACAGGTTTCCCCGGCCTCCGTTCGGGCGCTGCGGCCGCCCAGGGGCGGCAGCACCTTCAGTAAAGGCTCCAGGGGAGAGCGGCGGAAGTGCAGGCCCTCCAGCTGCTCCATCAGGTCTTCCATGTCCTGGCCTTCCACCATAAAGGTCCGGGTCTTGGGGGTCCTCCAGGGGGAGCCGATGCCTGCCATGACCATGCCGGAGACGCAGTCCGGCGTCTGCCGGTTCAGCAAAAACCGGACGTCCACCGGCCGGCTGTACCACAGGCACCAGACCGCCAGCAGCCCCGCCAGGCCACAGAGAAGAGCCTTTTTATGCTGGTTCCAGAGTGCTTTCATGGACACGCTCCTTTCGTTCATCCCAGGCCCCGACGGGACCGCTTATTCCCGGATGATGCTGCCCTGATTCCGGATATCCAGTCCGGCCTTGATGCGGTAGATGGTGGCTTTGGCGTCCAGCCTGGTTTGTTCACCGGTGACCATGTCCTTGCAGGCCACAACGCCGGCGCTGATTTCGTCCTCTCCCAGGAAGATCACATAGGGAATGCCCAGCTTGTCGGCATAGCCGATTTTCTGCTTGAACTTCTTCTGCTCACAGTGGAGCTGGGTCCGGATGCCGTTCTCCCGGAGGTGGGTGGCCAGGGCAATGGCGGGGGACAGGTCCTCGGTCATGGGCAGAATCAGCACGTCCGCCGGGGCGGTGTTCAGCTCCGGATTCAGCATGCCCTGTTCCCCCAGGACATAGAACAGGCGGGTCAGGCCGATGGAAATGCCCACGCCGGGGAGTTGTTTATCGGTGTAATATTCCGCTAAGTTATCATACCGGCCGCCGGAGCACACGGAACCAATCTCGGGATGGTCCAGCAGGGTGGTTTCATAGACGGTGCCGGTGTAGTAGTCCAGACCCCGGGCAATGGTCAGGTCCACGGCAAAATTCTCCGCCGGAACGCCGAAGGCCCCCAGGTGCTTCACCACGGCGTTCAGCTCCTCCAAACCCTGGTCAAAGAGGGGGTCCCGGCCCCGGTACTCCTCCAGCCGGGAGAGGACCGTCTCATTGTCTCCGTTGATGGAGATGAAGGACAGGATTTCCAGGGCCTGCTCCCGGGAGACGCCCAGGTCCCCGGTGAGAATGGCCTCCACCTTCTCAAAGCCGATCTTGTCCAGCTTGTCCACCGTGCGCATAATGTCCTGGGCCCGCTCCGTCAGGTTCAGCATGGCGTAAAAACCGTTGAGGATTTTGCGGTTGTTGACGCAGATGCGGAAGCGCTTCAGGCCCAGGGCGGAAAAGGTCTTATAGATAATGGCGGGTATCTCCGCCTCGTTGGAGATATCCAGCTTTCCGTCCCCAATCACGTCGATGTCCGCCTGATAGAACTCCCGGAACCGGCCCCGCTGGGCCCGCTCTCCCCGGTAGACCTTGCCAATCTGGAAGCGGCGGAAGGGGAAGGTCAGTTCATTGTAGTGCAGGGCCACGTATTTGGCCAGGGGTACTGTCAGATCGAAGCGGAGGGAGAGGTCCGCGTCTCCCTTCTGGAAGCGGTAGATTTGCTTCTCCGTCTCGCCGCCGCCCTTGGCAAGCAAAACGTCGCTGGACTCGATGACAGGGGTGTCCAGGGGCGTGAAGCCGTAGAGGGCATAGGTTTTCCGCAGGGTTTCCATAATCCGCTCCATCTGCTGCTGCGGGGCGGGGAGAAGCTCCATAAAGCCGGACAGCGTCCGGGGGGTCTGTTTTGCCATGGTGATGCTCCTTTTCATAAAATTGGGGATGAGCTTTAAAAAAGAGCGGTATCATCCCAAAGTGGTTTTGGGACGATAGCGCTCTTCCGCTTCGTGGTGCCACCCAAATTCGAGACCTTTTGCGTTGTGCTGCCCTGGATGCCGCCGCCCATGGTATTTACCCGGAGGGCCATACTGAAAGGCAGAGGGACGGCGGTTGTCCGCTGAAAAGTCTCCTTTGAACCTCCTGGTACGGGGAGGGGGCCGTGGGCGTTTCCGCCCCCGCTCCGCCGCTGTCCTTCCTCCGGGCCGAACGGGGCTTTTCCAGCGAGGGCCCCTCTCTGCGGAACGGCGTTCCGGAGTACTGCTGCGGCGTCATTGCGGTGAAATTGCTGTGATTATATGCGTTTTTTGGCGAAATGTCAAGGCGGACATTCCCCATGAAAGCGCTTTTTTACCTGCTTTATCAGAAGGCGGGCCCGTCCTGCGGGACCCCGGCGGCTCCGGGGAGTGAAGCGCCGGAGGGCGGCGCTCCCCACGGGAACCGTGAGCGGAGGATACTGTCTCAGGCGTCGGGATACAGGGTCCTCCGGAGGGGGGACCAGTCCCGGCAGCTTTTGACCAGCGCCAATTCCTGCTGCCAGGCCCTGTAGGGCTCCATGGCTTTGTACTGAGGCCTCAGCTCCCGGGCCAGCTCATAGAAGCCGCTCCCAATCGTCCGGCGGCTGACGCCGCCGTGCCGCACAATGGCGGAGAGAAATGGGAGCTCCAGATCAAAACAGAGATACACAACTTTTCCAAGAGGGTGGTTCAGATGAAAATGGGCGTTGACCGGGCGGTTCAGGCGCTCTGAAAGAACCTCCGCCACTTCGACATAGGTCCAGGTATACCGTTTCTGCTCCACGCATTCCAGAAGGAAGCAGGCCAGCTCATAATCAATATCGGTGAAATTCTCCATACCAGGTCCTTTCCCAGGTTCAGACGGGACAGGCGGCGCAGCCGAAGCCCAAGGCCAAAAGCCTAAGGCTAAAAACCCGAAACCCGAAAAACCTCAGCAGGCGCCGAGGCGGCCGGGGAACGCGGTCAGGCCAGGGGCCGGGTGGAGGGATTGACAATCAGCCGCCAGTCCAAATCACCTCTGGACAGACCCAGCACCAGCATTTCCGCCGTGGCGATGTTGCTGGCGAAGGGGACGTTGTTCTGGTCGCAGAGCCGGGAGATGTAGGAAATGTCTCCGGCCATGCTCTCGCTGTTGGGGTCGTTGAAGAACAGGACCATGTCAAACTCGTTATAGGCGATCCGTGCGCCGATCTGCTGGCTGCCGCCGTGGGCATAGGTCAGAAAGCAGTGAACCGGCAGGCCGCTGGCGTCTGCCACCATATGACCTGTGGTATTGGTGGCATAGAGATGATGCCGGGAGAGGATGCCGGCGTAGGCGGTGCAGAACTGAACCATCAGCTCCTTTTTGTTGTCGTGGGCCATCAGTGCAATGTTCATAATGGGTCGCATCCTTTCTCAGCCTGCCGAAGGCGGGAAACCGGCCGGTTTCTGTTCGACAGCCTGTTGGTCTCTGTATTTGGTTTGTTTGGCTCGCTTGGTTATCTGATACGCATCAGGGACGCTTTCTGCCCCTGAAGGCGTTTCGCAATGTTGCGGTATGCCGCCGCCGCGCCCTGGTTTCCCGTCAGCGGCAGGGGAATGCCCTGATTCAGGCTCAGGGTAAGGGCGTCGTCCTCCGGCACCACGCCAAGCAGCGGAAGGCCCGCCCGGTCAATGGCGTCGTCAATGGTGGCGTGAAGCTGGCGGAGCATCTTTCGCCGCACCCGGTTGACCACCAGGTGGAGGGCGCCGGAGGGAAAGCGCTGGAGCTCCATAACGGTGTGCTGGGCGTCCCGCAGGGAAGAGGTGTCCGTCGTGGTGACCACCACCGCCCGGTCCGCGGCGCAGGCCGCCAGCTGGAACCCGCTGTCCAGTCCCGCCGGAGCATCCAGAAAACAGAAATCGTAGCGCTCCCGGATGTCCCGGAGCAGGGCGGACATCTGTTTTTCCGATACCGGGCGGCCCCGTATCCGGACAGGGGCTGTCAGCAGAAAGAGACCGGGGATCTTGGGGTGCTCCACCGCCGCGTCCTCCAGGGTGCAGCGCCCCTGGGCCACATCGGTGAAATCCATGAGGGCCCTGTCGGTCAGGCCGAGGGCCAAATCCAGATTTCTCAGGCTGATATCGCAGTCCAGACAGAGAACCCGCCGGCCCGCCAGGGCCAGGGCGCTGCCCACTCCGGCGGTAAAGGAGGTTTTCCCGGTTCCGCCCTTGCCGGAGACCACTGCCACACATTGTCCCGCCATGGAAGCGCCTCCTTTCGGCTGCTGTCTATTATAGCGGATTCTTTTTGATTTTTGCAAATGCTCTGGGGTATTTTTGGGGAGTTTTACAAATTTTTTTAATCACAATCAGCCGGTGTTGGATATCTGTTCCCGGAATGGGGTAGTCCCGCGGCGTTTCCGCCGTGCCGCCCAGAAGCCTCACGGCCTGTCCGGCTCCGGACAGCTCCTCGTCCGACTCAATGGATTTCATAGCCAGGAAGCTCCCGCCTACCTTCACCAGAGGCAGACAGAGCTCGCTGAGGACCCGCAGCTCCGCCACTGCACGGGCGGTGGCAAGGTCGAACCGCTCCCGAAGGGCCGGATTGCCCCCGGCCTCCTCCGCCCGGCAGTGGATGGTGCGGATTCCCGTCAGACCCAGCTCCTCCCGGACTTCGTTGAGCCAGTCCAGACGCTTGTTCAGGCTGTCCAGCAGGGTTACCTCCAGGGAGGGGACCAGGATTTTCAGCACCATGCCGGGGAAGCCCGCTCCGGTGCCCACGTCCACCAGCTGTTTTCCCGCAAAATCCATGTGGTTCAGCAGGGCGGCGCAGTCCAGCATGTGGAGCCGGGCCACCTGCTCCGGGTCCGTGATGGCGGTGAGGTTCATCACCTGGTTTTTCTCCAGCAGCAGCCGGGCGTACCGGTCCAGCCGGGCGGCGGCCTCCGCCGGGACGCTCTGCTCCAGGCCCATGGCCTTCAGGCCGTCTTCCAGAAGGGGAAGAATCATTTCCGTTCCCTCAGCAGGTCCCGAATTTCCGTCAGCAGCTTTTCTTCAGCGGAGGCTTTTGGGGCGGGCGGCGGCGGGGCTTCCTTTTTCCGGTGGAAGCTGTTAATGGTCTTCACCAGGCAGAAGACCACAAAGGCCATAATCAGGAAATTCAAAATGGCCTGAATGAAATTTCCGTAGGTGATGACGGCGGGACCCACCTTCACCGACAATTCCGCAAAGGAAATGCTGTCTGTGAAAATGCCCAGCACCGGCATGACGATGTCATTGATCAGGGAGGTGGTGATGCTGGAGAAGGCGCCGCCGATGATGACGCCCACCGCCATGTCCATCACATTTCCCCGGGCAATGAAGGTCTTGAACTCCGACAGGAAGCCGGAGGCTTTTTTGTCCATAAAGCAATTCCCCCTTGTATTGATTCGGTGAATAGATACGTTTTGGAATGGGTCTGTCCTATGCCGCGCCTATCCGGGCGTCCGGGTTCAGCACCCGGTCCAGAAGAATGGCGGCCTGTCCCCGTGTCAGAGGCGCACTGCCCATGAAGGTCCCGGCCTCGTCCACACCGGTGAGAACACCCGCCTGATAGAGGCGCAGGATGGCCTCCGCGTCTGCGGTTTCCTCTGTCACATCGGGGACGCCGGCGGTTTCATTCAGAACCGGCAGCTCCCCGGCTACGGCGTCCACCATCCAGGCGAACAGGGCCCGGCTGGCCGGAGCGCCGAAGGCGGACAGGAGGTTTTCGCTCTCCGCAGGCCGGACGCGGCTGCTGAGACCGCTGAAGGGAATCTGTCCCTCACTGGCCAGATAGAAGGCGGCGGGATACCACCAGGCGTTTTTGACCGCTTCGCCGGCATCCTCTTCAGCTCCCAGGAGGAACAGGGCGGATACGGCGGCCTCATCGCTGAGAATGCGGTAGCCGGTGCCGTTGAATCCCTCCGTCATGACGCCCGGCAGAGGCTGATAGCTCTCCCGGATCCCCTGATAGCGGCGGGGATTGCCGTAGCCCTCCAGTCCCACCTCCAGGGTGCAGGTCTCCGGCAGGGCGGGGTCCTCCGGCGTTTCGCTGAGGGAGAGGAAGAGACTGCCGCCCAAGGCGTTGAAGGTGACCGTGTCGCCGGGGCAATAGGACTTGAGCAGCGTCCCGTCCTCGTCGTAGAACCGCAGGCAGGAGGTTTTCATCATGGCCCCGGTAGGCAGGGCGGGAATTTCCCCCTTGCCGCCGGTTCGCAGATTGTACAGCCGGGCGCAGATCACCGTCAGCTGAGCGGCGGAAAGGGAATCCCTGACGCCGAATGAGGTCTCGGTGCTGCCGTTGAGGAGGCCCGCTTCATAGCAGGTCTTTACGGGTCCGAAATAGGTGCTTTCGGTAGAGGGGATATCCTCAAAGCCCTGATAGCCTCGGACCTTCTCCCAATCCAGGGCGGAGACAGGGAGTGTCAGCGCCAGCAGGGCGCTGAGGAGAAGGCAGGGAAGCTGTGCACGAAGAAGCTGGGCGCGAAGAAGCTGGGCGCGAAGAAGCTGGGCGCGAAAAAGCCGGGCGCAAAAATGTCGTTTCATTATCGCACTCCTTTCGGCGGGCCCTGCCGCCGGAATCCGGTCTGATTCGGAAGGGTTATCCATTTATGAACCAAGACCGGCCTCCAGCGCCCGGGCGGCCATGGCGGCGGCCTGTCCCCGGGTGAGCCACTCCGCCCCGCCGAAGGTCCCCGCCCCGTCGAAGCCGTTGAGAATACCCCGGCGGTACAGGGAGAGGACGGCCTCCGTCTCGGAGTCCTGAAAACGGTAGTTGTCCGGCAGGTCCGGGATGCTGTCCACAGTCCTGACCTCCGGCAGGTCCTTACAGAGCTCCGCCAGGGGAATGGCCAGCTCCATGCGCCAGACAGAGAGATAGGGCATGGAATCCAGGAACATGGTGCGGAAGCAGAAGGGGAGCCGGGCCTTCATCCAGTATCGCAGAAAGAGCACGGCGTCATAGGGGGTGGGATCCTCATAGCCCTCCTGCTGGGCGGTCTTCCATGCGGACCGCCAGGCAATCCGGTCCTGACTGTAATTTGTCAGCAGCGCCGTGACCTCCTGGGCGTCCACACCGTCGGGGAACTGGAAGAGGTAGCTGGTGCGGTCCTCGCCCCGCTCCAGCAGCCGGCCGGAGGCGGCGCACAAAAAGCCCTCGCCGTCGGTGAAGCCCACCTGTAAATCCAGCCGCTCCTGGGAAAGGTCCTCGTTCCAGAAGATGACTTTCATGCTCCGGGCGTCCTCAGCGTAGAAGTCGGGACAGTAGGCGGAGGACAGGTCGTGGACCAGGTTCCCCTCCGGGTCCAGAAAACGAACGTAGCCGTCCAGGTCCTCCGGGATGGCGGGAATGCCGCCGTCTCCGCCGATGCTGAGGCTGTACAGCCGGGCCGCGAGGCGGACCAGGTCCCCCTTGTTCAGGGGCTCCTCCGGTCCGAACCGGCCGGCCTCCAGAGGCTCCATCAGACCGGCCTCACAACAGAGGCGAATCTCCTCATAAAAGGGATTTTCTTTGTCCACGTCGGAAAATCCGGTTTTCGCCTCCGCCGAAACCCCTGCGGCACAAGGGATACAGAGGACAGACAGGAATACAGCCGTTAGAATCCCGCTGAACGTACTCCGGTTCATTTTTATCCTTTCTATCGGCTGGAAACGCTTTTTTGGTTTTAAGGCGGCAAAAAAGTTCCTGAAAGCGGCCATTCCAGCGAAATTATCCGATTTTCTGCTAGATATGGAGCGGAGATTTTATTTGGCCTTGGGGACCAGCTTTTCCGTGCCGCCCATGTAGGGACGCAGGACTTCGGGGATGGTCACGGTTCCATCGGCCTGGAGATTGTTTTCCAGGAAGGCAATCAGCATCCGGGGCGGAGCCACGCAGGTGTTGTTCAAGGTATGGCACAGCTGCATCTTGCCGTTCTCGTCCTTGTAGCGGATGCGGAGCCGCCGGGCCTGGGCGTCTCCCAGGTTGGAGCAGGAGCAAACCTCGAAATATTTCTGCTGCCGGGGGGACCAGGCCTCAATGTCGCAGCTCTTCACCTTCAGGTCCGCCAAATCGCCGGAACAGCACTCCAGCTGCCGCACAGGGATGTCCAGGGAGCGGAACAGCTCCACGGAGTACTGCCAGAGCTTTTCATACCAGTCCTTGGACTCCTCGGGCTTGCAGACCACGATCATCTCCTGCTTTTCAAACTGATGGATGCGGTAGACGCCCCGCTCCTCGATGCCGTGAGCGCCCTTCTCCTTCCGGAAGCAGGGGGAATAGGAGGTCAGGGTCTGGGGCAGCTTCTCGACGGGGAGATTCTGGTCAATAAACCGGCCAATCATGGAATGTTCGCTGGTGCCGATCAGGTACAGGTCTTCCCCCTCAATTTTGTACATCATGCCGTCCATATCTGTCTGGCTCATGACGCCTTCCACCACATTTCCGTGAATCATAAAGGGAGGAATGCAGTAGGTAAAGCCCTTGCCGATCATGAAGTCCCGGCCATAGGCCAGAACCGCCTCATGGAGCCGGGCAATGTCCCCCAGCAGGTAATAGAACCCGTTGCCGGAGACCCGGCCCGCGGCGTCCAGGTCGATGCCGTTGAAGGACTCCATGATTTCCGTGTGGTAGGGAACGGGGAAGTCCGGGGTTTTGGCTTCGCCGAAGCGCTGGACCTCCACATTTTCGCTGTCGTCCTTTCCGATGGGGACGCTTTCATCAATGATTTGGGGAATCAGAAGCATCCTCTTGTGCAGCTCCGATTTCAGTTCCGTTTCCTGCCGTTCCAGATCCGCCAGACGGTCTGCCTGTTCCTTCACCTGGGCCTTGACGGCCTCGGCCTCCTGAGCCTTGGACGGGTCCTTTTTGGCCTGGCCCATCAGCATGCCAATCTGCTTGGAAAGGGTGTTGCGGTTGGAACGGAGCTGGTCCGCCTCTGCAATGGCGGCCCGGCGTTTGGCGTCCAGGTCGATGACCTCGTCCACCAGAGGGAGCTTGCCGTCCTGGAATTTCTTTTTGATGTTCTCCTTGACAGCCTCGGGGTTCTCACGGATAAAGCGAATATCAAGCATGGCGGTTTCCTTCTTTCCTGTTTCTTGAGTTATGAGTCGTATATGGAGTGTTTCACGTGAAACAGAGGGATCATGATTCCTTCATCAGGGGCAGCAGGGTTTCCGCCAGGGCGCTGCCGGTTTCCCTGGCGTCCTTCACCCAAAGGGCAAGACTTCGGGTGGAGTGAGGGGAGGAGCAGGTCCATTTATCCACAAAAAACTGGATTTGAACGTAGCCGTGGTTCTGGTCCGCAAGGGTCAGCATAACGTGAAAGTCTCCATCCTCGGTCCGGCGTCCCGTAACGACCTTCTGGTCCAGGAATTGCAGGAGGAGGTTCCAGGGAGGACGGCGGAACCGCAGGGCCTCCGCCGCTTCCTTCACCGTGTCCCATTCCGGGTCCGACCGGGTCAGCTCCATGATGGGGAAATCCTGGCCGCCTGTACCCAGGACCCTTACATAAAGGGAAATGTGGCCGATGTCCTTTACCTCCGGCGACAGGCCGTAGACGTCCACAGGCCGGGCGTACCATGCACTTCCCAGCGCCAGAGCCAGGACCACAGCCAGAGGCTTCCAGTGAGATTTCAGCCAGCTCATCGCATTCCTCCTGTTCTCCCGGAGTTACCGGGCACCCGGGCCCCTCCGCGGCTTTTCCGCGGTGTTATTTGTCCTGTTCTGCCGCCTCTGCCAGCCGGGCTTCCGCGGCCTCCTTCAGCTGCCGGTAACGCTCCGCCGGAGAGGTCACGGCGTCCGGACTGCCCTGATTGTCATTGAGAGCGCTCCACAGGGAATCCGTCTCCAGGCGGTCGATGATTTCCCGACAGGCCTCGTAATTCTGGGCGGAGTAGCGCTGCTGGAGGGTGTACAGAAGGTTCATGGCCTCCAGCTCCCGGTCTCTGGTCTCCTGAACGCTTTGCTGATACTCCGCGTCGTTCTGGAGCTCTTTGACCTGTTTTTCCGCCTCCGACAGCTCCTTTTGCAGCTGAATAATCTGCTCCTGCAGCGCCTGAACCTCCTGTATGGCCCCCACGGAGCTTTGCAGCCGCCCCAGGGCCTCGGTGTTGCTCCGCTGGTGGGAGGCGAAGGACCAGGCCATCATCAGAAAAGCGGCGCTGAAGAGTATCATAATATAGACAATAACGGGCTTTTTCCCCTTGCTCTCCTGTTTTTCCGGCTGTTCAACGGGCTCCCCGGAGACGGGGGCACTCCGTCTTTCCAGTTTCATAGGGCCGATCCTTTCTCTTGACGGTGGGTTCGCAGAAGCGCCAGGGCCTCCAGCAGGTCGTTGAGGTCGTCAAGATCGTAGTATTCCAGTTCCACACGGCCCTTTTTCTTGCCGGTGACAATGCGCACCCCCCGGCCCAGCTTGCCGGACAGTTCCCGCTGGGCCTCGGCGGCATAGTCGATTTCCCTGGGCGTCGCGGGCTCGTCGGGGATCTTGTCCGCCGCCAGGTCCGCGGTCATGCGCTTCACCAGGGCTTCCGTCTGCCGGACGGAGAGACCGCCGGAGAGAATGGCCTGAGCCGCCTGCTCCTGCAGGGCGGGCTGGAGAGGGAGGAGGGCCCGGGCATGTCCGGCGGAGAGTTTCCCCTCCTCCACCAGAGCCCGGACGGGAGGATGGAGCCCCAGCAGCCGCAGGGCGTTGGCCACGGCGCTGCGGGACTTGCCCACCCGCTGGGCGGCCTCCTCCTGGGTCATGTGATAGGTCTGCATCAGAGCCTGAAAACCGGCGGCCTCCTCCATGGGGTTCAGGTCCTCCCGCTGGAGGTTTTCAACAAGGGCCAGCTCCGCCGCCTTTTTGTCGTCGGCGTCCACCACCACGGCGGGCACCTCGCTGAGGCCCGCCAGCCGGGCGGCCCGCCAGCGCCGTTCTCCGGCGATAATCTGATAGTAGCCGGAGGCCAGCTTGCGGACCGTCAGGGGCTGAATGATGCCGTGCTCCCGAATGGAGTCCGCCAGCTCCGCCAGAGCCTCCTCGTCAAAGATTTTCCGGGGCTGGTTGGAATAGCTCTCCACCTGGGAAATTGGTAAATACAGATTTCCCGCAGCCTCGGGTTTTAATACGTCGTCGCCCAGCAGGGCGCCCAGACCCCGGCCCAGACCGGAGGGCTTTTTATTTGCCATGTAGCACTCCTTTTTTATCATTTGTTTCGACAGAATGAAAATCACGCCTGAGGGGCGGCGGACCGTTGGAGGGGCGCGTTCCGCCGTCCTCCGGCATGCGCCTCGATTTCTGAAAGGGTTTCAGCCGCCGGGCCTTCCGCCGCTGTTCGGACAGGACTCATGCGCCCTGCCGCTTTAAGAATTCCGCGGCGAAGGCAGAATAGGCCTCGGCACCCCGTGAGGTCCGGTCATAGGCCGAAATGGGCTTGCCGTGGCTGGGGGCCTCGGACAGGCGGATGTTCCGGGGAATGACGGCGGCGTAGACCTTGCCGGGGAAGTAGTGCTTGACCTCCTCCGCCACCTGCATGGCCAAATTGGTCCGCCCGTCGTACATGGTCAGCAGAACCCCCTCCAGCTCCAGGGCCGGATTGAGAGAGCGCCGGACCAGCCGCACCGTATTCATCAGGTCGCTGAGCCCCTCCAGAGCGAAGTACTCGCACTGTACCGGCACCAGAATGGCGTCGGCGGCGCAGAGGGCGTCCAGGGTCAGCAGCTCCAGAGAGGGGGGACAGTCAATCAGAATGACGTCATAGAGCTCCTTCACCGGATCCAGGGCGTCCCGCAGGAGATATTCCCGCCGCTCCATGCCGATGAGCTCCACTCCCGCGCCGGCCAGCGCCTTGTTGGAGGGAAGCACGTCCCCATAGCGGGTGTGGGCAATGGCCTCCACAGCGGGAATTTCGCCAATCAAAGCGGAATAAATGCCCTTGGAAACAGTTTTGTCCACCCCCATGCCGGAGGTGGAATTGGCCTGGGGATCAAAGTCACAGAGGAGGACCTTCGCCCCCGCCTCGGTCAAGGCGGCGGTGAGGTTGACACAGGTGGTCGTCTTGCCGACGCCGCCTTTTTGGTTGACTACTGCAATTGTTCTTGCCACAAAAGCACCTACTTTCCGGGTGTTCCGGCCCGTCGGGTCACAAACCCGGCGCCGGAGACCGGTCCGGGGCCGTTGTGTGTTACATTATATCAAGGCAGCGTGGGCCTTGCAAGTATAATTGAGAAAAATTCACAGCTTTTGCAATTTTTCTGGAAATGTTTCACGTGAAACACCCAGTGAACCCGCAGACCTGGAGGGCGGCGGGAACGGACAAAAGGGGAGGACGGCGGAAGACAGCAGGCTTGTCCAAATGGAAAGGCCCGGAAAAGGCAGAACGCCTTTTCCGGACCTGGTATCGCTTCCTTCCGGCCCTTGGGCTGGGAAGCAATCGCATATGGAATGTTTCACGTGAAACAGTGCCGGCGCCGGAGTCCCTCGCACCTCAGTTGCCCAGCAAACGGACGCTGTAGCCCAGCAGGGCCAGATTCAAGCCGTTTTCACCGGCAGGCAGCTCCTGAGAACGGAGCAGGTCCACCATGCCGGAGAGCTTGGGCAGCGTCAGGGCCCGGGTCTCGGTTCCGGCGTTGACCACCAGAATGGTGATCTCACCCTCGTACTCCCGGGAGAAGGCCAGCAGGGAGCCCTCCGCCGCCAGCCAAGTGAGTGTGCCCCGCTGGAGAGAGGGCCGCTGCTGGCGGAAAGCGCCCAGGCGGGTGAACCACTCCACCAGGGTTTTGTCCTCCTGGCCCCAGGGATACGTGCCCCGGTTGAAGGGGTCTCCGCCGCCCTCCATGCCGGCCTCGTCGCCATAGTAGACCATGGGGGAGCCGGGGAAGGCGAAGAGCACAGCCGCCGCCAGACGGACCAGGGCAAGGCCCCGCTCCCGGCCCACAGGGGAGAGATGGAAAGAGGCCTGGGCCTCCCGGCCCTCCGGCAGGGGCTCGCCGCTGAGGAGATTCAGAATGCGGGGCGTGTCGTGGGTGCCCAGAAAATTCAGGTTTGAGAGGAAGGCGTCAGGGGGGTAGTTCTCCCGGATGGTTTCCATGGCGTCCCGGAAGTGCTCCGCTCTGCCGCCCTGGAGATAGGCGATGAGAGTTGTGCGGAAGGGGTAATTCATGACGCTGTGGAGCTCCCTGCCCAACAGGTATTTCCGGCGCTGGGAGTAGGAGATTTTATTGCTGGCGTCCTCCCAGACCTCGCCCAGCACCAGACCGTCGGGGTCCGTTTCCTCCACGGCGGCGCGGATCTGTTCAATAAACGCGTCGGGCAGCTCATCCGCCACATCCAGCCGCCAGCCGCTGGCTCCGGCCCGAAGCCAGCGGCGCACCACGGAATCCTCGTTCCTGATGATATAATCCAGATAATCGGGGCAGTTCTCCCAGACATTGGGAAGGGTGTGAATGCCCCACCAGCTTTCATAGGTCTGGGGCCATTGGATGAAAGAGAACCACTCATACCAGGGGCTTGCCTGGCTCTGCGCCGCACCCAGGGTGTCATAGAACCCGTCGGCGTTGAAGTAGATGCTCTGTGAGCCGGTATGGTTGAATACGCCGTCCAGAATGACCCGGATGCCCCGCTCCCTGGCCTGGGCGCAGAGCTGGCGGAAATCCTCCTCCGTGCCCAGCATGGGGTCGATTTTGGTATAGTCCGCCGTGTTGTAGCGGTGGTTGGAGGCGGACTCAAAAATGGGGCAGAGGTAGAGGGTGGAGACGCCCATGGCCTCCAGGTCCTCCAGATGGGCGGTGATGCCCTGGAGGGAGCCGCCGAAGAAATCCCGGTTCTTAATCTCTCCGTCCTCCATCTTCCAGGAGGGACCCTCGGACCAGTCCTTGTGAACCCAGCGGTCCCCGACCAGACCGGCGGGGTCCGGCAGGGAGAGGCGGCAGTACCGGTCCGGGAAAATCTGATAGGTGACGCCGGCGCCGAACCACTCCGGCGTGTGGTTTTCCTGATAGACGGTCAGCTGCCAGGGTTCCGGGGCTCCTTCGCTGCGGTAGCCGCTTTTATCCAGCAGACAGCCGCTGCCGTCGTCCCGCCAGAGGCGGAAGTGATACCATATCAGCTCCGGTTCCGGCGGAGCGGCAAAGGTGGCGGAGAAGCAGGCCCTGCCGTCTCCGTCACCGGTGTAGAAAAGCTCGGTTTCCTGGGTGATACCGGCAAATTCATGGTGGAGAAGAACGGCGCAGTGGGTAAAGGCGTCCCGGGCCAGAGGGCGGCAGGTCAGAGTGACGGACTGCCCCCGGAGCACCGCGCCGAAGGGGGTCTTGTAGAGAGGGGAACGGGGGTCGAACACATGGGGCTCGCTCATACTGTGAGCACTCCTTTTTGGTTGGTATGGAATGAGCCGCAGAAGCGGCGGGGGAACGCAGAAGCGGCGGGAAAAAATTCAGACGCCCAGGGAGCGGCGCGGCTTCGGAGATTTACGGAAGCAGCTCATATTCGCCGGTAATACCGGCGGCGGCCTCGTCGACGGCAAAGTAGGCGTTGAGAATTCCCACGGCGGTAGAGGCCAGATTCGCGCCGGCGTCGCCCCGCTCGATGGCGATGGCCACGGCAATTTCCGGGTCGTCGTAAGGGGCGAAGCAGACGAAAACGCCGTTGTTTTTCTGGTTGCTGTAGACCTGGGCGGTACCGGTTTTCGCACCGGCGTCCACCACGCAGGAAGAGAAATAGGGCCAGAGGGTGCCGTGGACAAGGCCGTGCATACCCTCCTTCACCGCCTGGAGATTGGCGTCGCTGATGGGAATGGTATTGACGGGCTCCGTATTGCCCAGGGCGGTGACAGAGCTGTTGTCATAGGCCTTGGCCGCCTTCAGCAGATGGGCCTGACAGTGCTTCCCGCCGGAAACCAGGGTGGCGATGTAATTCGCCAGCTGGAGGGGGCTGTATACCTGGGTGGCTTGGCCGAAGCCCGCCCAGGGGGCCTGATCCTGTCCCTGGGGGTTCTCCGGCAGCAGCCCGGCTCTTTCCTCAATCTCGATGCCGGTTTTCACGCCCAGACCGAATTTTTGCAGCCATTCCCGGAAGGCGGTCATGCCCATGCGGTAGCCCATTTCACCGAAAAAGAAGTTGCAGGAATGGGTAACGGCCTGGGAGACGTTCAGCAGTCCGTGGCCCGAGTGCTTCCAGCACCAGAAGCCAAAGCCGGTTCTGTCGTTGGGGTATTCCCAATGTCCGTCGTCCCGGATTTTCTCCTTCAGGGTCACATATCCGCCTTCCAGGGCGGCGATGGCGGTGAAGGGCTTCAGGGTGGAGCCGGGGGCATAGGTGCCCTGAGTGGCCCGGTTGAACATGGGCGTGGCGGGGTCGTTCAAAAGCTGGCTGTAGGCCTCGTTGCTCTGGCGGAAGGTGGCCAGATCATAGGTGGGGTAGGAGGCCAGGGCCAGCACCTCACCGGTGCCCACCTTGATAACGGCGGCGCCTGCGCCCCGTTTTTCGTCGTGGTCTTTGGCGTTCATCTTCTCAACCGTCTCCGCCAGGATGCTTTCCACCTGCCGCTGAAAGTTCAGGTCGATGGTCAGCTCCACGATATCGCCGGGCTTCGGCTCCTCGGAGTAATATTCTCCGGTGATTTTCCCTTCCGTATTGGAGGAGACCATGCGGTAGCCGTCGGTGCCCTTCAGATATTGCTCAAAAGCCAGCTCCGTGCCCTCCCGGCCAATCCAGTCGTCCCGCTGGTAGCCCTGTTCCTTCAGCTCGTCGGTGTATTTGTCGATTTTTCCCACGTAGCCCAGGATATGGGCGGCGCAGTCCGTCTGGTATTCCCGGACGAAGGCGTTGGAGACCCTGGCCCCGGCATAGTTTCCGTCGCTGAGGATGGAGATGAAAACGGTGTCGATGTCCTGGGCCAGTATATAGGCGTCGTAGTTGCCGAGCTTCCGAAGATTCAGCTCATAACGCACCCCCAGCGTCAGCCGGGCATCGCTTTGGGAGTAATCGGCGGGGATGCCGAAATCCGTCCGCATGGCGGCAAGCAGCTGGGCTGGAGTGATGCCGGCGTTGGTCAGCAACTCCGTGGTCAGCTGGTCGGAGGTGAGAGCCTCGAGGAGGGTTTCCGCCTGCTCCAACAGGGAGGGGGGAGCCTCTTCTTCATCGGGGCCGGCGTCTCCGGCGGCCGGCTCCTCCTGGACCTGAATCAGCTCCGGGTGCCGGAGCAGATAGGCCCCCAGGGCTTCCCGGATGGGCTTCAGGCTTTTCAGATAGGTGAGGAAGCGGCCCTTCTGGATGCTGTCCATGGTATCCAGGGTGTAGACAAAGGGGGCCTGCTGTGAGATGGGCAGATTGTCCGTCCAGCCCACGCCCTGACTCCGGCACAGCTCCACCAGCCGCAGGACGGCGGTGTTCATGTCGTCCTCCGGGGTGAGAAGGGCGGGGTCGAAGGTCAGTGCGTAGGTGGAGCGGTTGGAAACCAGCACCTGGCCGTTCCGGTCCGTGATGATGCCCCGGGAGGCCTCCACCTTTTCCTCCCGGACGATGGAGCGGACGGAGCGGGCAACATAATCCTCGTGATGGACCACCTGGGTGTCGTAAAGAATGCCCAGATAGCACAGGAGGACAAGGATTAAAAACAGCACCAGCAGATAGAGCCGGGCATTCTGCATTTCCTTGCGGTCCATAAGGGTTCCTTTCTTCGGGGGAGATCATAGGAATTTTTCGGGAAAACCCGGCGGATGCCGGAGCATTCTGAATCCATATGGGTTTCGGGGAGCGCCCAGGCAGCGGAAAGCGGGTCTGAGGCGGATAGGCAAACAGGGTCAGCTGTCAAAGCGGGTCCGGCGGAAAACCGCCCGGTAGAGCAGCGTCACCGGAATCACCAGGGGCGCGGTGACGCAGAATTCCCGCAGCATAACCGAGGCCCCTGCGGACCAGGCGGCAGCGCCCCGGCTCCAGAGCAGGAAGCAGTGGAAGCCGTCCAGCAGCAAAAAGGCGGCGGCGGCCGCCGCCAGGGAACAGAGGACGCCGGCGGGCAGCCAGCTCTGAGACAGCAGCCCGGCGCAGAGCCCCGCCAGTGGGAAAATCAGGGTGTAGAGACAGGGAATGGGCCCCGGCAGCAGCAGGTCGCAGACCACGCCCACCGCCGTTGCAAACACCGTGCCTGCCGTCGGCCCCTCATAGGTGGCGGGCACAATGGCCGCCAGGGGATAGAGGAAGGGGATGACGCCCCAGAAGCTCAGCCGCTGCAAAAGCCCTCCCTGAACCAGGAAGCAGGCAAAGGCGGCGGCGGCGTATAAAAACCATTTGAATATGGTCTCGTTTCTGGCGAGCATAGGGAAGTCCTTTCACTAGGAGTTAGGAATTAGGAGTTAGGAATTAGGAATGAGCCGGAAACCGATTCCAGACCGTTCACAGGGAAAATTCCTCATTCCTAATTTCTCATTCCTCATTGACGAAATTCTGTCAGTAATTTTGATGAATGTTATAGTATCAGGTGACGATTTCAAAGGATTTCAGCACGAATACCTCCGTCAGGCCGGCGAAGTTGGCGGCGGGCGCCACGATGGCATAGGAGGCCGCGCCGGAGTCGTCCATGAGAACATCCTCAATGGAGCCGATGACCAGCTCCGAAGGGTAGTGGCCCCCCAGGCCGGAGGTGACCACCAGATCGCCGGTGAGCAGCTTGCAGTCCGCCGGAAGATAGTCCAGCCGCAGGCGGTTGTCCTCCATCAGGGAGAAATCCCCCTGGGCGACGCAGAGGTCCTTGGTCCGGAACACACGGGCCCCCAGAGAGGTGTCCGTGTCCACCAGGGTCAGCACCGTGGACCAGTTGGTCCCCGCCTGGCTGATAATCCCCACCAGGTTGCCGGTCTCGTCCAGGACGCAGTCCCCCTCCTCGATGCCCAGGGCGGTGCCCTTGTTCAGGGTCAGGGAGGAGGTCCAGTTGCTGACGGCGTGCTCTGTCACCATGGCGGTCTCATAGTCGCTCAGGTCCCGGCGCTGCTCCCGAAAGCCCTGATGCTTCCGGAAGAGGCGGTTTTCCTCCCGGTCCGCCTCGGCCAGACGGACCTCCTCCTCCATGTCGGCAATGCGCTGCCGGAGGGCGGCGATTTCCGCCTCCAGGGCGGTGACGTCCTGGTAATAGTTCTGCATGTCGTTGAACCACTGGGCCACGGCGGTGTAGCCCGCCCGGAGGGGGGAGGTCAGCGTATTGGCGATGTTGGCCAGGGGAGAGGCGTTGGCGCTGAAAACCGACAGAGCCGCCAGGGCCACGGAAATCACCGCGGCGGCAAAGAGAATCCAGAGGCCGTGGCGTTTGAGGAAATTTTTCAAATGAAACACCGTTCCTTAAAATTAGGAATGAGGAGTCAGGAATTAGGAATTAGGAATTAGGGGTTAGGAGTTATAGCAATCTCCAAAATTACGGATAAGGAGCCGCCGGAGGCGGCGGTCCCTACAGGTCCGCCCGCAGGGGCCGGCCCGCCTGCCGGGAATGATGATGCTTGCTGTAGGAATCAGGGGATTAGGAATCAGGGGATTAGGAATCAGGGGATTAGGAATCAG
>NZ_CANTJS010000025.1 GCF_947654275.1 uncultured Oscillibacter sp.
TACAAGCCGGAATCGGGGGCTCCACCTCTAAACTCAGAGTGGAGAGTTGAGAGTGAAGAGTTGAGAGTGAAGAGTGGAGATACAAGCCGGGACCGGCCGCTCCACCTCTGAGAAGCTCAGGAATTAGGGAAATGTTGAAAAAAGCCTATGTCCGTGTTCTTAACATTTTGTTTTGGGGACAGCAGGCGGCGGCCTTATGCGCCGTGGCGGTCTTCTTCATCACGATGCTTTCTCCGGGAAAGACCGCTCCGCTGCTTGAAGACGTGTTTCTGAGTGTGGTCTGCATCGTTCTGGTATCCGCCCCGCTCTTTTGGATCGCCGCTTTGCTGCGGCTGTTTCGCGGGCCGGGGCTCTCCGCAGAAAAGCACGCGGCTTCCGCCGGTGCGCCGCCGGTCGTTTTGATCCTTGTGTGGGTCTGGTATTTGGCAAATTACTGCTGAACAGGAATGGAGTGCGCTATGTATTACGGTGAAATCAAAGACTGCGACATTGCCAATGGCGAAGGCGTCCGGGTGACCCTCTTCGTCTCCGGCTGCACCAACCACTGTGAGCAGTGCTTCCAGCCCCAGACCTGGGCCTTTGACTACGGGCAGCCCTTTACCCGGGAGACCGAGGACCGCATTTTGAAGCTGCTGGCCCCGGACTACATCAACGGCCTGACCCTGCTGGGAGGCGAGCCCTTCGAGCCGGAGAACCAGCGGGCGCTGCTGCCCTTCCTCCGGCGGGTGCGGGCGGCGTACCCGGGGAACAGCAAAAATATCTGGGCCTACAGCGGCTTTACCTATGAAGAGCTTCTGAGCCCGGAGAGCCATGCCCACTGCGAGGCCACGGAAGCGCTGCTGAGTCTGGTGGACGTGCTGGTGGACGGGCGCTTTGTGGAGGCGCTGAAGGACATTTCCCTGCGGTTCCGGGGCAGCTCCAACCAGCGTCTTCTGGACCTGAACGCCAGCCGGAAAGCCGGAGCCCTGGTCTGCCTGCCGGACCGGAAGCGGTGAGAACCTGCATTCATGGCCGGGGAATGCTGGATGGGCGGAAATTTTTCCTGTCAGACAAGGAGATCTTTCGCGCCCGTGGCAATCCTGACAGATTGCCAGGAAAACCGACGCGGTATGGCCGGAAAAAAGGCGTTCAGGCAGCGTTCAGCGGTTGTGAATACAGATTCTAAATTACAAGCACGGGGACCTGTCCACAGGTCCCCGGTATTACGAGGCGCTCACCCGGAGCGCATGGAGGAAACAGTATGGTGACCATGGCACAGCGCATCGAGGCCCTGCGCACGGAAAAGGGCCTCAGCCGCCCCGCCCTGTCCGCCGCCCTGGGGCTCCCCCGGACGGCGGTGGAAAAATTCGAGACCGGGCGGCAGACCCCCTCCCAGGACCAGCAGAAGAAGCTGGCGGACTATTTCGGCGTCTCCATTCTCTATCTCCGGGGGGAGCAGGACGACCCCACCCAGACGGACAACTGGCTCAACGGCGGCGACCTGCCCAGAGACGAGCCCGCCCCGGCGGTCCGCCCGGCTCCGCAGGCATCTCAAAAAAGCCGGCCCGCCGCCGTGCAGGAGGACGGGGCGGTCTTCGGCGCGCTGCTGAAAAGCCCCGCCTTTCAGGCCCTGATCCGCTCCGCCGTGACGGAGGTCCTCCGGTCCCCGGAGGGACAGGAGCTGCTGTCCAGGGCGGTCCGGCGGGAGCTGGACCGGCGCTGGAACGAGTAACCCTACAATCAAACCAGGCTGCCGAAAACAGATTCGGCAGCCTGGTTTTTTTGATTCGGTTTTTTGTTTCGCGCCATGTCAGGCACGGCGGTCCGGAACCGCCTCCGGGAAACGAGGGGCCTGTCCGGAGCGGTTCAGCTCCTCGACATCCAGGCCATCCAGGCCATGAACAGGAACAACAGCACCATGATGAGCACGCCGCCCCGGCGCTTATCGTTGCGCTCTTCATCCCTGGCCTCCACCAGCAGGGAGACGGCGCAATAAATCATCAGAGGCGCGCAAAGGACCGCGCCGCTGCTCCCCAGCAGGAAACCCGCCGCCTGGATGGCAGCAATGGCCAAAAGGGCCAGCACATTCTGGAAAATCCCATAGGCCGCCGAGTAGCGGCCCTCTCCGTTAATCTGCCGGGAAACCTCGGCATTGAAGGAGATCATCCCCTCCGGCTCCCTGTCGGGGGGAATCAGCAGAGGGAACGGCAGCAGGGGATTGGAGAGGATTTCCTCGATGACGGCGGGGGTCAGGCCCTCTTGATGAAAGGCGCTCCGGTTCCGCATCCCCAGGCCGAAGACATGGAGCACACGGCGGGTCAGGACGGTCCTGGACAGCTTCCGTTCCACGCCGGCGGGAAACACCTGGGCGCCGATCTGCTCCTGTGTGCAGCCGTTGATGGTATACAGCGTCAGGACTTTGCGGGTCTGCCGCTTGCTGACGCGGATAAAATTATTCCAGGCCATAGACACTCGCCTCCTCCAGCTTCCGGATATACCGGTAGACATCCCGGTTCTTCCGCAGATAAAAACAGGCGGCTATATAGGGCGCCAGCGCCGCCAGAATCACCACCACCCACGTCAGAAAGCAGGCAAGGCCGTACATCACATCGTTCGACAGCAGAATGTACCAGACTATTCCCAGAAACAGCGCATACATCGCGGCGGAAAGCGACAGGCGGACGCGGCGGCTGAATACCCCCCTGGTCACCAGGCGGGTGGGCATCAGAACCCTGCGCAGGGCCTTTAACAGCCACCCCCGCGTATGCTTGAATATCCGAATCTCCCGATAGGCGGCCACCGCCTCACTGCTTACGCCGGCGTCCGCTCCGGACAGCACTCTTTGAATCATCTGCGCCGGCAGAATGCTTTCCAGCCGGGCCATATCATTCCGAATCAGACCGATCTGGGCTGCCAGTTCCGTAGACATGAATCATTCTCCTTTCCTCTTTCAGCTGGTGGATTCTTCTTCCAGGTATTCCAGCAAATCAATATTCGCGTTCAGACTCCCTGGCCCACATGCCTTGTTAAACCAGGCTTGGGTATACGCCTCAACCTGGCTCTGTATCCGATTGACAAACGCCTGGTCGATGAACGCGTCCTGAAGCGCCAGCCTGTTCAGCGCCAGGAACAGGCTGTAATAATTCCGAAACTCGTTTGCCTCTTCCCATTTCCCCGGACGCACGGTGCTTACAATACCGTCCTGGCCTTTTTCCTCTGGGGGCCATGTACTGTAAAGGAAGCAAAGGGAGCCGATAAAGCAGGCTTCGATCTTCCGCTGGGCAGTTTCTGAAAGCGGATGGGCTTCCTTATCAGGCAGGTCCCGTAGAAGACGGACCAGCGGAAAATACTGAAATCTCCCGATTTCCGAGTTGTCCTCTTTCAGGCCAAAGCTCCTTACTTCCAGCATATTTTTAACATGAGTGATGAAGTATTTTTTCCGTTCCAGTTCCTCACGCTTCATACTCCGCCAGGCCACACGTTCCAGCTCTTTTACACGCCACGCTTTCAATTTCTCCGGAGGAATCATCTTCTTAATTAACTTCGGCAGGAGCATACTGGTAAGCGTCGTTCCCGCCTGCGCTTCAAAGGCGCGGTTCTTTACAAATTCGAGTTCGTTCCGGGACTGCAGATACAGCCCCCCCAAAACAATTCTCCCCTGTAAGCCCGCGGTAAGCGTCGCCAACGCAACCGCTCCGGTGGCAATATTGTTCCATCTTTCGAGCCTTTTGTCACGCTTGTCAAGGATTGCTTCCTGATACATGTATTCCTCATCCAGCTGCGTCCGCGCAAAGGAACAGATTTCCCGCAGATTATTGTGCAGAGCCGTCAGGTCCGAAGGGCCGGAGTATTCCGGCTGCTGCTTCGGGAGGGATTCCTCCATCCTTTTGAACTCTTCCTCTATACGCTTCCCAACCGCCAGAAAGCTGTCTACCTGCAGTCTCATCTCTTCCTCGGTCTGGCTCTGTTCAAGGGCCTCTTTGATGGAATTCTCGCAGCCTGCGTAAAAATGGGGATACTGTTCTTTCACCTCATCCGCCTTTTTTTGCACCCACTCCTCAATATCCGCCGGCTGCTTTGGGGGAGCAGAGTCCGGATGCACGGAAGATTTGGACGGGGGGGTTTCCCTCTCCGCCGGAGTTTTTTTCCTCTCCGCCGAAGGTTCTTCCGTCTCCGCCGAAGGTTCTTCCGTCTCCACCGGAGGTTCTTCTGTCTCCACCGGAGGTTCTTCTGTCTCCGCCGGAGGTTCTTCCGTCTCCACCGGAGGTTCTTCCGTCTCCGTCGGGGTTTCTTCTGTCTCCACCGGAGGTTCTTCCGTCTCCGCTGGGGTTTCTTCTGTCTCCACCGGAGGTTCTTCCGTCTCCGCCGGAGATTCTTCCGTCTCCGCCGGGGTTTCTTCTGTCTCCGACGGGGTTTCTTCCGTCTCCGACAGGACTTCTTCGGTCTTCACCGGGGCGACGGCAGGGCCTTGTCCAGCAGGGCCCGCAAACGCCGGAGCGTTCCCCGCCGCCGGGGCGGCCTCCGCCCCTGACTGCCGTCCGCCATTCACAGCGGCGCCTTCCGCCGCCGCCTGGGCCCGCCGGTTCGCCGCCTCCAGTTTGTCCTCAAATTCCCTCCGGCTGCGCTCCATCTGCTCCGCGGCGGTCTCCGCCAGCCGGACGGCAAGCTGCAGATAGGTCCTGCTGACATAATCCTCCGCGATTTGCAGAATCAGATTCCGCTCTTCGCCGGCGGCGCTTTGATAGGCGGAGGCCAGCTGCCGGACCTCCTGGGCATACCTCTGAAACTGCCCACTGACGCCGTCATAGTCCCCGCTGGAAACCTTGACGCTGACGGCAGGAAGCTCTCGGAAGGCCTCCAGCGGGAACGCCCTGAATTCCTCTTGCAGGCGTTCCTCCAGAATCCGGCTCCATTGGCGGCACTCTGTCAGCACCGCGTCCCGGCCGTCCGCCAGCTCCAGGAACCGCGTCATGGGAGAATCCCCCTCATTGGAGGGAAGCCCGTTCAAGCCCTCCAGCAGTCCCACAACCTGATTCTTCAGGGGCTCATACTGGATGGCGGTCAACTGCTCCAGCAGTGTGCCGGTCAGCTGCTGCCGGGCCGCTGCCATATGCTCCAGGCAGACCGTCAGCTCTTTTTGGAAGCCTTCTCTGGCTTGCTCAGAAAACTCCATTTCCATAACGATTGTTCACCCTTTTCTCTCAGTCATCTCAAATTCAAAAGAAATCCAGCGCAGATTTCTGGGGACTTTCCGTCTTCCGGAGCCGCGGGGCGGGGCTGCGTTCCGCCGTCTCCGGAGGCGGGAGCTCCATTTCCCGAATTTCCTCCTCTCCCTTCCCATCCTCCTCGTAGAGGTCCTGAACCCCGCTCAGGTCCAGGGCGTCCGCCGAGGGCTGGGCCGGGAGCCAGCGGAACTTTTTGAAAGAGCGCTCCACATTCTTGCTGTGGATGCGGCAGTCCACCACAATGGACCCGGGGGCCTTGTTGGTGTAGCGCATACGGCAGTAGGTATAATCTTTTTCCCGGTTTCCGCAGACGAAGAAGTAGTTGAAGCCGCCCCGGAGCAGGGGATTCCCGGCCTCCGACGTGAAGTAGAGAAACAGCGTCTGGCACGCGGTTGCCTGGGGGATCAGCTCCTCCTGGAAAACGCGGATATCCCGGCGGGGAGAAGCGGCGCTGAGCAGGTCGCTCATGGTGGTATTGCTCATCATGACGGCCCACAGGGGAAGCTGGTCCTGAATGGGAGTCCCCGCCCGGCAGGCGGCATAGTGCCGCAGCAGCGTCAGGAAAAGCTCCAGGCCCTCCTGAACCCGGGCAAGCAGGGCAGGGTCAGGCGGCGGAGGGGGCGGCGGGGAGGCCGGGGTCTCAGGGGCGGCGGCAGGCCTGCGGAAATTGGGTATGGCGCTTCGGGCCGCAAGTCCCGGAGAGACCGGGGCGGAGAACCCCGGCTGGCCGGACGCCGGAGGCAAATCCTCCGGGCCGGCCTTCCGCCGGGCGATGAAGCCCTCCAGGTCCTCCTCCGGCAGGTTCTTCAGCTCCTTGAGCAGGTTGTCCCGCAGAACGCGGAGGCCGGACACATCATACAGGGCAATCTGCCGGTCCCGCTCCCGCGCCTGGCAGTTCTCCAGGGACTGGAGCAGCTCCAGGGAAGCCCGCTCAAAACAGACCTCCGCCGGAAGCAGGGGCCCGGACAGGTAACGGAACAGCACCTTCCGCACCAGAAGCTCCCGAATCAGGCCGGGCAGGCCGGCCTCGTCCAGCATCCTGGGCTTCAGTCCCGCCGCCAGGAGAAAGGGATCGCTTTGAATGGGATAATAGCTGGCCAGCACCGGGTCAAAGGAGACATAATCCAGCTCCAGCCCTCCCGGCTGGTGAAGCCGGGGAGAGGAGGCCAGATTATCCGCCATCAGCTTTTGCAGGTAGACCAGGTCCCCGGGGTCCGGGGCGATGACCATGATGTTCTGCCCCCGCCCCCGCTCCACACAGATGTTCTCCAGGTCCACCCTGGCGGTGGAATAGAGCACCGTGCTGCCCAGCGCGAAGGCGTCCAGGTATTTCCCCCGTTCCCGCGTCTTCCCCTCCCGGGCGGGCCGGATCTTGGGCAGGACCCGGTTCTCAAACAGGGAAATGTCAAACTGCAGGTCCTCCTGATAGTACTTCTGCGTCTGGGCCCGCAGGAATCCCGACTGCCGGGCCATCTGGCGGACAAATGTCAAATGCCCCTGCAGATACTGGTCTTCCAGTGCCGCCGCAGACTCCCGCCCGGTCTTCACCTGGTCCACAAAGGGGACCCGGAAACGCTGGTTCCGGCTCTCGTCGCCGCCGGCGCTGTTGACCAGAACCCAGCCCTTGTCCAGCTCCGCCGCGGCGGAATTGCCCAGAATCTCCGAGGACACCGGCGCGTCGCAGGGCAGGGCCATCCGGAGCTTGAAATTCCCCAGCAGGCCCCCGACGCCGGTGCCCGTCATCTCCTGGCTGGCGAAGAGCAGATGGAAGCCCGTGGCGCGGCCCAGGCGGGTGATGGAGCTGATGAGACGGAGAATATCGTCCCGCTCCCGGCCCGCCGCGTTCAGAAACAGCTGCTGAAACTCGTCCACCACCACCAGGACCCGGGGCAGCAGCAGCGTAGGGTTTTCTCTCCGGAAATCCGAGAGCTTTTTGCAGCCGATGGCGGTGAAAAAGTTCTGCCGCATCTGCATGACCCGTTCCAGGGTCTCCAGCATGGAGATGATATAACGGACCTCGCCGGTGGCGGCGCAGGCCTTTACGTGGGCCGCCTCCTGCCCCTTTGACATGAACGCGCCGAACTCAACCTTTTTCATATCCACCATGTAAAGGCTCAGCTCCCAAGGGGCGTATTCGTCCATCAGCGTCACCAGCAGATTGTTCAGCAGCACGGATTTGCCTGAGCCCGTCCGGCCCACAATCAGGCCGTGGACGGCGTCGTCTCCCAGGGTAACGGCCGCCGGGCGGTCCGGCCGGCCGTCCAGCTGGCCCGGGCGAAGGTTCAGCCCGTTGATGCTCTTGTGCCGCCAGTAGTAGGGGCCGCCCTGCCACTTGACGGGGGGAAGATCGGCCTCCTGAATCAGCTGGCGGAAGATGTCTCTGGACTTGGGGTGATCGTCGCTGTAGTCGACAATCCGCTCCTGTTGGGCGGTCTTCCGATACAGCAGATCGTCCGCCTCCGGGCACAGATACAGCTCCCGGTCGGCGGAGGTATAGATGACCTCGTCCCAGGCGGGACCGGTCTCCTCGTTTTCGTGGTAGGTCAGCAGGCACCTGCGGAAATCCTCATGCCATAAAATCCCATCCATATCCCATGCCTCCTCTTATAAAACCGCATTCCGCCCCGCGCGCCCACAATGGGGTGGCGGGGCGGAATCCCGTAACTCTGTCTTATCTTATATTCCGGAGGGCGGCGTGAAGCTGACGCCGTTCTTGGCGGAGGCCGCGGCGTTTTCCGTGGCGCTCTGGGCGGCGGCGGAGGCCTTGCCCAGCAGCTCCTGCGCATCATGGATGAACCCGGGGATGCTTTCCGCGAACGCAGTGCCATAGGCCTCGGTCCGGCCTATCACAATCTCGGCCACAGAAAGCATGGGATAAACCAGGTTGTTCTCCTCTGCCGCCTCCTGAATGGTCGCCCTCAGCCCGTTGAGCGATGTTTCCAGCCGCTCCAGGAACATCCGCGCCGCACCGTTCAGCTCGTCCGCCAGACCGTCGGCATATCTGGCTTCCGCCCTGGACTGAAGCTGCTGTTCCAGAGCGTTGATATAGGTGCTCTGGTAATTGCTGAGAAACGACGGAACATCCGTGAGAATCCTGTTCTGAATCCCCCGCGCCGCCTCAATGGCCGCATCGCTGTTGTCTGTGGACGACGCGAAATCCTCAAAGCTCCCCGCCCCGCCGAAGAAATGCTCCAATCGCTCCACAATCTCTTTGGCCAGGTTCTGGTCCACCATGCCGCAGAATTCCAGCAGATACTTTTGAAGGTACTGCCAGGGATAGTTATCCAGCATCGAAGTAAAGCTCTTCGTCATCAAGTACTCAACCGCGTCGTTGGCGGCCGAGAGAACACGGTCCGTAAGTTCCAACATTACTTCAGCGCCATTTTCAAAATCAAATGCCATGATAATCTCCTCTCCTTCAATCAAAACGTCCGGTTAATTCAGGGGAATTTCAATCTTTTGAATATGCGTAAGGGAATTCAGCTCGTCCCGCACGGCGGCGGCGAAGGCGGTTCCGCCCCGTTTGTCCGACAGGGCGGATTCCCAGTCGCCCTTTGGAATCAGCAGCAGCGGCACAAAGCCGAAGTCGCCGCAGTCGTCCCGGAGCTTCCGCCAGAGGTCCGGATGGTTCAGGGGCCGGTCCCGGGCGGTCATCTGAGGCATGACGAACACAAACAGCGTCTTCCTCATCTGGCCCACCACTTCCTCCGGGCCGCTTACAATCCGGTTTTCCAGCAGATACTGCGCCTGCGCCTGGTTGAAGGCGCTGACGGTGTGTCCCTTCGTCTCCTGGCGCAGCTCCTGTATCCACCGGTCTACCAGCCGGTTCAGCTCCTCCAGGTCCGGGCTGCCATAGCACTTCCCGGCGGCTTCCCCCGCCCTGCCGCCGTTTCCGTACTCGTCCACCACCGCGAACTCCACCAGACCGGGGGCGCTGCTGTACCGCAGGCCGAACATGATGGCCTTGACGGTCTTTTCCAGATAATAGGAAGGACGGCTTTCCTGTCCCTCTCCGGGGGCGTCATACAGCAGGACGCAGGGATGACAGCCATGCTCCAGCCGGTAGGGACCGGAGGGACCCATGACATAGGCGGCGCTCCGGATGGCGAAGGACTCCGGAGGCCGGCTCAGCAGCTCCTGGCTGGCCTGGAACCAGGCCGCACAGTTCTCCTGCCAGACCTCGGCGGTGCAGAGCGCGCCGGCCAGAGCTCTCCGCTCCTCCGCCTGGCGGGCGGCGGAACGGCTCTCCTCCCGGAGGGGGGCCAGCTGATCCGCCCGGCTCAGCCGCTCCAGCTCCTCCAGGCGGCGGGTCAGGGTGTTCAGGGAGGCCTCGCGGGACTGAAGCTCCCGGCCAATACCCGCCTGGGTCTCCTGTGCCTTCCGCTGCCGTTCCTCCCGCCGGCGCTCCCGGCGGAGGGCCTGGTCCTTCTGAAGCTGCTCCAAGGCCTGGGCCCGCTCCTCCATCAGGGCGGCCCGGCGGGCCTCGATCTGGCTTCCGGCGTCTCCCCGAACTGCCTCAATCTGGGAAAGCCGGCTGTGGGTCTGCTCATAGCTGTCCTTCTGACGGCGAACCTCCCCGGCAATCCGGGTCAGTTCCTCCTCCAGCCGGGTCAGCCGGTCCTGGGACTGGGCGACACGGTCTTCCGCAGCGGACATCCGCTCCCGCAGCTTTACCTGAGACGCCTCGTATTCGTTCAGCAGCATGGTTTCGTTGGCCGTGAGCTCCAGGCCGTTCTTCCGCTTCTGAAGGGCATATCCCAGACGGCTGTCCTTTCTGCCGGCTTTGGCGGACAGCCCCTTCTGTTCCCGCTCCAGGGCCCCGCAGTCCTGCCGGGCCTGGTCCAGGGCTCCCCGCTCCCGGGCGGCCAGGGTCTCCAGCTCGCTCCGCTTCCGGCTCAGGCCGCTCAGAAGCTCCTGGTGGGCGGCGGCGTATTCCTCGCTGCTCTGGGCAGGGAGACCGTGGCTCTCCCGGGCCAGGCGCTCCGCATCCTCCAGGGTGTAGTTCAGAATGAAGCGGTACAGCCGAAGTTCATCCCAGGGGACCAGCCCCTCAATGGTCCGGTTCCTCCGCCGGTTCAGAACCACCGCCGACGCCAGCGCCAGCAGAACCGCGGCGGGCACGCACCACGGGGAGAGCAAAACGCTCCCGGCGACGCCGGCCAGCAAAAGCAGCGCCAGCGCTCTCTGCCAGAATACCAGCTCCCCCCGCCTCCACAGGCTGGACGTGCAGCTGTCCGGAACCATCATCGCGTCAATCAGCTTCGCGGTCTGAAGGGGCCGGACAATGACAGCCCCCTCCATCTCCCTCCGGGCCGGCAGGCGGGACTGAATGTCCTCCTCCACCATATCCACCGGAAGACTCATCCACCCGGTTATCTTGGGAACCGCCGTGGGAAAGCACTGGCAAATCACACTCACATTGTGCTCCGCCAGCTCCCGGAAGGGCTCCGTCTCCCCAGCCAGGGCCTGATAGGCCCGCAGCGTCTCCATAAACGCGCCGCTCTGCTCCTGGGACTGCCGGAAGCGCCGGGATTCCTCCTCCAGCCTCCGGATGCCCTCCTCATACTCCGCCAGCAGGCGGCGGCGCTCCTCTTCTTCCCGGGCGGCCTCCTCTCCGTCTCCGCCGTCCTCCGACAGGGCCCGGCCCCGCTCCTGAAGACCGGCCAGCTCCCCCTTCACCCGGCGGATATCCGCCTTGACCCGCTTGATCTCTGCGGGAAGGGCCTCCGCATCCTTTTGAGCCGCCTCCAAAAGCGCTCTCTTCTCCCTCGCCGCCTGCTCCAGGCGCAGGGCCTCCGCCTCCACCTCGGAACGGTAGGAGAGGTAGGCGCGGCAGAACGCCTCCAGGGTCTGGGGCTCGTCCAGCCCTGGAAGCAATATTTTGTCAGCCATGACAGCACCTCTCTTTCTCTCCGCCTCTACTTCTGAGCCAGCACCGACCCGCTGTCCGGCAGGCGGCAGTATCCGTTCCCCAGCTGGAGCTTCGGGGCGTCAATCGGCTCCTGTTTCCCGGTCTTGAAATTGTACGCCGCCCAGACCTCCGTTGTGTCGGTGGACTGGTTGATGCGCCGCGTGGGCACCGACCAGGGTATCTCCGCCCACTCATAGGTGATCTCTTCCCGGTAATAGAGCCGTCCGTTGGCATAATAGACACTGTCATAGGAGACGGTGGTGACCTGCTCAAATCCGTTGGTGAGCAGATAGGGGTCTTCCTGATAGGTTTCGGATTCGGCCTTTTGAATATCGCTCAGCTGTGCCGTGCTCAGATTGTACCGGTAAATGCTGCCGTTAGAGTCGAAAAACAGGCTGCCGCCGCCCAGAGCCATGGACTTCACGGCGCCGCCGGTCTGCGCAATCTGCTCAATGGCGCGCTCCGGCAGCTTCAGTGTATAGAGCCCGTCGGAGCCCCCCAGATAAAAGAGGGCCGGGTCCGGGGTGGCGCACATACAGCGAACTGCGCTGGACAAATCCTCAAACTGACCGTCCCGCAGAAGATACAGCCGGCCGCCGCTTATCAGAACAAATCCGTCCCCCTCCGCAGGGTAAATCACACTCACAGAGTCGGGCGCCTCCGCCAGCAAAACAAGCTCCCGGTCTTCCAGTCCGCAGGTGTAAATCCGGGCCCCGGCGGCAATCAGGAAGCCGTCGTTGTACTCGCAGACCCAAGAGGGGGTCTGACTCAGGGAAATGCCTCCGTCGGCCTCCTCGCCGTTTATGTACCGTTTCAGCTGGCCGTCCTGGAAGTAATAATCTCCATGGGCGGTAATCAGGCCCCGGCGCCAGGACCCGCTGCTCCAGGGACGCACATGATAATAGTATTCCCGTTCCTCCCCCAGCACGCCCTTGGGGGAACAGGCGGCGGCCCGGAGCAAGGTGCGCCCGGCCTCTATGGCAATGGGACCCTCGCAGATAGGGGAATCGGAATCGGGCTCGGAGCCGTCCAGGGTGTAATGAACCGGGAAGCCCTCCGGCTGAGACAGGGACACCTGAACCGCCTCCAGGAAATAGCCGGAAGCCGTGTCCGCCTCCGGCGGCAGGGGAATCAGCTTGTCAATGACATAGGTGTATTCCGTTTGGGGGGAGGAAA
Organism: uncultured Oscillibacter sp.; assembly: GCF_947654275.1. GTDB lineage: Bacteria > Bacillota > Clostridia > Oscillospirales > Oscillospiraceae > Oscillibacter. The sequence goes on from NZ_CANTJS010000025.1 coordinate 12,292, forward strand.
ACCCAAAGCCGTTGCAGGTCCGGAGCGTCAGCCGGTAATCGCCGTTCTCGGTGAACATCAGAGCGGACCCCTCCACCGGCATTCCGTCCAGCTCGCAGACAATCTCCGCCCCGTAATAGGCCGGGCCGCCGTCGTCCTCCAGGGAAAACTGGAGGGACACATTGTCGTCATATGTACCGCCGGGCATGGAAACCTGAGGCGGAGCCGGTGTGTGCTCCTCCTTGAAGGCGCTGAGCCAGGCGTCCTCCGGGTGCTCCAGCAGCAGGCGTTCCGCCAGACTGCCCGCGTCCCCCCAGCGGCCGGCCTCGGCATAGGCCCGCACCAGGCCCTTTTCGGCGGAGAGGCTGGTTCCATAGTAAAGGCTCTCATGGTAGAGCTCAATCTGTTCCTCGGGGTCGCCGGTGAGCCAGGCCTGGACCAGCAGCCGCCTCCGGCGCACGAAATCGGCCCGCAGCAGCATGGAAAGACCAAAGCTCAGGCAGAGAATCAACGCCAGAACCGCCTTTACCCGGCGGATTTGGCTCCCGTAGTCCGGCGCGGAAACAGCCCCGCCGCTCTCCGGCACTTCGACGAGCGCTTCCGCCGGTTTTTCAGAGGACTTTGGGACAAGCAAAGCCTTCATTTTAAACATCCCTCCCGGTATGCAGGATCAAATATCTTTAAGGGGCAACAGGTCGAAAAATGCCGCCATTTACCCGCAGTCCTTTGAGTTTAGCACACTTTTCACAATATATATATATATATATTACGATATTTTTCGCGTTTTCTTGTACATTTTATACAAATTCCATATCTGACCTGCCGGAGCCGCAGGGGGCCCGGCAAAACCCGGGGGACGGGCTCGGAAACCGGAGGCAGGGGCTCCATCCATGTGTCCGCCCTTTCTCCGTCTGATTTCCGGCGTCCGCCGGGCGGAAACGGGAAACAGACAGCCGCCCGGCGCTCTCGCGCCGCACGGCTGTCTGCTGCTGGGAAATCTCTTTGATGGGGGCCCTTATGGAATCCGGTCTCCGCCCGCCCCCAGGGCGGTGCGCATACGGTTCCGGCCACGGTGGAGCTCCGCCGGATGAACGGGTCCGCTCCGAAGCGCCGGGACGCGCTCAGGCCGGAACAATGCCCCGGGGAGCCGGTTGGTTCAGGGCCCGGCCTTCCGGCGTTGAGGGCCGTTGGTCAGGTGATTATATCCACCCGGCTGCCGCCGTCCCGGTCCTTGGTCACGACAATCTGCCTGTCAATCTTCTCCTTCAGCTCCGACACGTGGGAGATAATGCCCACCAGCCGGTTTCCGTCGGTCAGATCGCTCAGGGCCTGAAGGGCCTGCCGGAGGGATTCCTCATCCAGGGAGCCGAAGCCCTCATCCACAAACATGGTGTCCAGGCGGATGCCCCCGGCGGCTCTGGACTGAATCTCGTCGGCAAGGCCCAGGGCCAGGGACAAAGACGCCTTGAAGGATTCCCCGCCGGAAAGAGACTCGACGCCCCGCTCCGAGCCGTTATTATGGTCGATGACATTCAGCTTCAGGCCGCTCTGGCTGCGGTAGTCCCCCGCCTCCCTCCGGCGCTTCAGCTCATACTGCCCGCCGGACATAATCAGGAAGCGGACGTTGGCCCGCTGGAGAATCCGGTCAAAGAAGGTCGCCTGAACATAGGTCTCCAGGGCGATTTTCTCCCTGCCGGACAGATTTCCGTTGGCCGTGTTGGAGAGGGCGCGGACCCAGGTGTACCGTTCTTCCAGCGTCTCCAGGTCCGCCGCTTTTTTCATGATATTCCGCAGGGCGGTTTCGTTGGTCTCCTGCCGGGTATGGACGGCCTTCTGGGCCTCGGCCGCCTCGGCGCGCTGTTTCTCCAGCTCCAGGCTCCGGGCCCTCTGGACCTCCTGGTCGATGTCCTCGCCGTTCTCCAGCAGCGCGGACAGCTCCTGAATGGCGGCGTCCGTTCCGGCCAGTTCCACCTCGCAGGCGGCCAGCGCCTCCCGGGCGCGTTTCAGCGCCTCATCCAGCCCGGCAAGCTCCCCTTGCAGCTCCGCCTGCTTCGCCTGGGCGGAGGCGGCGTCGGGATAGTGGAGCTCTGCCTGCATCGCCTGAATCTGGGCCGTAATCTCCTCCCGGCGGCTCTCCTCGCCGGCCAGCTCCTTCCGGCCCTCGGAAAGGACCTGCTCCAGCTCCTTCAGGCGCGTCTCCTGCCGGGGAAGAAGCTCCTCCAGCTCCCGTTTCCGGTCCAGGCTCTTCCTGGCCGCCTGAAGCTGTTCCCGCACCCGGGTCAGTTCCGCCTCCGCCGCCTGAAGCGCCTCCGCCGCCCGTTCCGCCGCGTTCTCCGGCTCACAGCCCTCCAGATGCTCCTGAAGCTGCCGCCGGAGCCTGCTTTCCAGCTGTTCCCGCTGTCCCTGGAGATTCCCCCGGACCGCTTCCGCCTGGGCAATCTCCTCCTTGACCGCTTCCTCCTGGCCCGTCAGGGCCTCAATCTGCTCCTCCTGCCGCTGTATCTCCCGGCCAAGCTCCTCCCGGCCGATCATTCTGGCCTCCAGCCCGCACAGCTCCTGATGAAGCTGGTCCAGGTCATGGTCCGTCTCCTCCCGGCAGGCCCGCAGCTGCTCCGCGGCTTGTTCCAAAGCGGGGCGCTCCACATAAGGCGTCATCTGGGTCAGCAGCTGTTGGTTCCGTTCCTCCACAGCCGCTTTCTTCTCCCCTGCCCGGGCGCTCTTCCGGTTCGCCTCCTGACGGGCGGCCTCGGCGGCCTCTCTGGCCCGCTCCAGCTCCGCTTCCGTGGGGGCCTGGGTGGAAATCCCGGCGGGGGCGGGATGATGGAGGGAGCCGCACACCGGGCAGGGCTGGCCCTCCTCCAGAGACTGGGCCAGCAGCCCCGCCTGTTCATCCAGAAAGGCCCGGTTTTTCCGCTGGCAGTCCGCTTCCGCCTCCCCGGCGGCTTCCTGGGCCTGCCGGTAGTCCGCCTGGGCCGCCTCCAGCTGGGCCTGCGCCTCTCCGCAGCGCTCCAGCAGCGCCGTCAGACGCTCCAGGTCCTTCCTCCGCCCCCGGGCCTGGCTCTGGCGGTGAATCAGCTTTTCCCTCTCCGCGTCCAGCCCCTCGGCAGCCGTCCAGGTCTCCCTGTTGGCCCGCAGAAGCGCCTTCTGCCGGAGCTGGTTTTCCGACAGCTCCTCACGCCGGGTCCGCAGCGTCTCGCACCGGGTCTGCTCCGTCCGGAGCCGCCGGCCATAATTCTCCCATTCCTCCAGGTCCCGGCGCAGGGTATCCAGGGCGGCCCGCCGGGTCTCCTTCTGGGTCTGCTCCCGCAGAAGACGTTCACAGTCCGCCGCGGCGGAGTCCAGGGCCTTCAGCTCCCGGTTCCCCGCCTCCAGACGCTCCGCCTGCTCCAGCCGGGTTTCCTCCTGCCGGTCCAGGTCCTCCCTGCGGGCGGCAATCCGCTCCGCAAGGCCGGCAAGCCCGGCCTGCCTGCCGGACAGCTCCTGATAGCGGGGGAATTCGGCCTCCAGGGCCAATTTCTCCTTCGCCAGGGCCTCTCTCCGGGGGAGGCGCTCCTCCTCCGCCCCGGCGGCCTTTCGGGCGGCCTCAGCCCGGGCGCTCTGCTCCTCCCGCCTGACTCCGGTCTCCTCCAGCTTCCGCCGGGTCTTTGCCCGGTCCTCCGCCTTGCCCAACAGGGCCGACGCCTCCTTCAGCTCCCCGTCCAGGCGGTCCAGCGTCTGCCGGTACTGTTCGTTTGCCTCCCGGTCCCGGTCTATCAGGGTCTGAATCAGCTCCAGGGTCTCCTGGATCGGCAGGGTGTCCTTCTGGGCCTCCTCCAGCCTGGGCAGAAGCAGGCCGTCCTCTTGGCAGGACACGCCGCCTATGAACTGCTGCACGCTGGCGCGGGCGTCCTCGCACTGTCTCCGCAGCTTGCCGGATTCCTCCTTCAGCCGCTCCTGAAAGACCATGTAATACCGGGTCTTGAAAATCTCCCGGAAAATCTCCTGCCGGTCCTTCACGTCCGCCAGCAGCAGCTTGAGAAAATCCCCCTGGGCAATCATAGCAATCTGGGAAAACTGCCTCCGGTCCAGCCCGATGGTCCGGATAATTTCGGCGTTTACGTCCTTGGCCCGGGCAATCACACGGCCATCCGGCAGATAGAGCTCCGCTTCCGCGCGCTGGGTGGTGGTGCCGCCGCCCCGCCTGGCGGGGCGCTCATACTCGGGATTCCGCCGGACCCTGTAGATCTTTTCGTCATAGGAAAACACCAGCTCCACTTCCGTGGGAACGTCCGGCTGGGCGTATTTGGAGCGGAACATGGAGGCCTCCCGGTTGTCTCCGCTGGGCTTGTCGTAGAGGGCGTAGGTAATGGCGTCAAAGATGGTGGTCTTTCCCGCGCCGGTGTCCCCGGTAATGAGATAGAGTCCCCGGGAGCCCAGCCGCTCCAGATCAATAACCACCCGTCCCGCGTAGGGGCCGAAGGCAGACATGGTTAATTTCAGCGGTCTCATGCTTCATCCTCCCAGATTTTCTCCATCAGGCCTTGGGCAAAGGCCCGCTGGGCCTCTCCCATGGGCTGGCCGTTCTGCTTCTCATAGAATTCATCCAGCAGGTCCAGAGGGGAGCGCTGCCGGGTATCCTCCTCCATGTCCAGCACCATGCCGGCCCGGGTGCGTTTGTTGTCATAGTCCAGCTTCAGAAGATGGGGGTAGAAGACCCGCAGCTTGCTGGCCGCACTGGGGACGTCCTCCTCGTCGGTGAGGGTAATATGTACATAGCAGCCGGGATAGCCGGTGCCCTCATAGAAGTCCCGGAGTGTCAGGTCCTGATAGGTTCCCCGCAGCTCCACCAGATCACGCCGGGGAACCAGGGGCAGCGTGCGGACGGCAACGTCTCCCTTCTCCCCCAGCTCCACCACGGTGACGGACTTGTGGTGCCCGGCCTCAGAGAAGGAATATTTGAGAGGGGTGCCGCAGTAGCGCACCGTCTCCCGGCCTACCTGCTGGGGGCCGTGGATATGGCCCAGGGCCACATAGTCAAAGCCGTCGAACACCGACACGTCCACATTGTCCGAGCCGCCCACCGAGAGGTCCTCGGAGTCGCACCGGGCAGCGCCGGTGACAAACTGATGGGTTACCAGCACGTTTCGCCGGGCCGGGTCCAGCTCCATGGCCCCGATGGCCGCGGAGAGGGCGCCGGTATAGGTGGCAATCTCCTGATCGGGGAAAAAGCGACGCACGTGGACGGGCTTTATAAAGGGCAGCAGGTAGATGTCGACGGGGCCGAACGCATCCGTCAGGGTCAGGGGCGTCACCGTGCCGTTATACACCGGGGCGATATGGATGCCGCTGCGCTCCATCAGCCGGCCGCCGAAGGCCATGCGCTCGGCGGAGTCGTGATTCCCGCTGATGAGAAAAACCTGCAGGTCCCGTTTCGACAGGCACACCAGGAAATCATCCAGAAGGGACACCGCCTCGGCGGACGGGACGGACTTATCATAGACGTCCCCGGCAATCAGAACGCCGTCGGGCTTCTCCTGGTCGATTTTCTGAAGAATCTCATTTAAAATATACTCCTGGTCTTCCAGCATGGAACACTCATGGACCCGCTTTCCCAAATGCAGGTCGGAAAGATGAATCAGTTTCATGGCATCAACCCTCCTTTTTCAGGCAATTATACCAAGACCGATCACAAAATGCAAGGAGGGCTGAGGCCAAAACCACAACGCCGGGTTCAGTATCCGGCCAGAGCCTCAGCCACAGCAAAGAGGGAGCGCCGCCCCGGCGGGCCGTGCTCCCCTGCTTCGTATTCTTCCCCTTCGGAACCGGCCTACGCCTCCTGATACAGCTCCAGAATGGCCCCGTCCTTCCAGACAAACGCCAGCCGGTCCCCTTTCTCATTGGCCTCCATGGGGCCGCAGATGACGCTGTCGGCGTCGCTGATATATTTCTCCAAATCGTCCACCTTATAGGCCACGTGGGGATGGCGGTGAATCTCCTCGGGGAAGGGGGTGCCCTCTTCAAACTTCAGATACTCAATCCTGTAATCGTAGTCCTCCACCCGGCTGACCCAGAATTTGGCGCCCTCGTTATAGGTCATGTTGGGCTTGCGGTTGGTAACCGGGATTCCGATGTGCATGTATTCAGCGGACATTGTACGTCCTCCGCCGCTGTCACGGCCTCGCATCCGTGTTTCAGCCGGGCGGCAAATTCGGCTTTTGTCATCGCGTTCACCTCCCTTCCGGCGCGCCTGTAAACTTTTTTCAGCTTCAGGCCGCCTTTAATGCACATATGTTACGTTTCTGCATTTATATTAACACGCCGGATAACATATATCAATTTTTGAATTTTATTTCCATGGAATCCACAGAAATACGGAGGAAATTTGGTGAAAGCAGACAAAGCCTCCCAGGCGGACCGCGCCACCTGGGAGGCTGTAACCATTGCTTATTTCTCCAGAAGGATTTTAATCAACTCCGCCCGGGCCACAATGTGGGTGAAAAAGCCGGACTTCAGCGCCCCCCGCAGGGCCTTGTCGCTGGTGTTGGCGGAGCAGACGCCGATGATATTGGGGCACCGTTTCAGAAGGTCAATGGGAATCTGTATGGCGAAGTCCTGTTCCGACGGAATCACAAAGCCGTCTTCATTAAAGTAGTAAATCAGCATCCGCCCGCAGGCCCGCTGCTGCTGGAGCAGGCTGCCATATCGGACCAGGGAGGCGAAGTCGGGACTGGAGGGATAGTCCCCGATGTTGACCAGGGCGGTGTCCAGCTGTTCCCATTGCTGATGAATCTGGCGGTAAACCTCGGTGGAGCACAGCAGCTGCTTTTCCTCCAGACTGTCAGGCAGGGCCGGGAGATAGAGAAAATGAGGGGCGGCCCCCATCTGCTGGGCCATCAGGCGGACATTTTCGTTGGACTGGTAGTTCCGGGCGGGGATGCTGGCGTTGCCCACCAGAGGACAGATGTCGGTAATGGTGCTGCTCAGCTGCGGGTTCTCCTCCAGCCAGGACACCAGCTGCCCAATCAAATACCCCCAGCCCACTCCCAGCCGGCGGACCCCCAGCTGCCGCAGCAGCTCCACGGCCCCCCGAGACAGCAGGCGGTTCGTCCCGTCATTGCCCGCTCCCTCTTCCACCAGGACGCCGCCCCGGATGGAGCTGGACAGCCGCAGCCGCTCCAGCAGCCTGGATTCCCGGACGCCCGGCTCGTGAATCGTAATCTCCACGATGCCCTGCTCCCGGGCCTCCGACAGCATCCGGCTGACCAGCGGGCGGGAGACCCCCAGCTCCTGGGCGATGTCGCTCTGCTTCCGGTCCTCCAGGTAATATCTCCGGGCCACATAGGCCAGCTTTTTTTGTCTCTCCAGGTTCGTATCCACAAAACGATCCCCCGTATTTACAGCGTGTTACATATGTTACCGCTCTCTTTATATCACAAATCCGGCGGGGACGCAAGTCATTCCCCGTGATTATTTATGCGGCCTCCGCCTTTCCGGGCGCCCCTCATTCCTCTTCTTCCCTGAGGGCTCTCCAAAGCGTCGAGCGGCTGATGCCCAGCCGCTTTGCCACGGCGGCGTTATTGTACCCGAGGTAATACTTGATATCCTCCACGGCTGCCCGCAGCGCCTCCAGCTCCGGCTTCTTTTCAGAGCGGCACGGGTGCCGCAGAACCAGCTCGCGGTACAGCTGTTCTTCGCCAATGGCCTGAATCAGGATGTTCTGGACGGTATAGGGGGTTATTTTCGCCCCGTTGTTCAGGGCGGTGGCGACGCGCCCGGCAACCGCCTCCAGCTCCGATGTATTTCCCGGCCAGCTGTACAGCCTGAGCAGGTCCGACGCCTTCCGGCAGTGAGAAATCCGGAGCTCCCGGTCATAGAGGTTCGACAGCGCGGCATGAAACAGAATGGGCAGGTCCTCTTTCCGCTCCCCCAGAAGCGGAAGATCAATGGACAGCGTACACAGGCGGCGCAGCAAATCCCCCCGGATTTTCGTCTCATCCAGAGGCTTGTCAAAAATGGAGACGAAGCGCACGTTGACCTGAACCGGCTGATATCCCCCGGTGGGAATGATTTGATTGTGTGCAAGCACATCCAGCAGAATATCCTGCACCGCCGGGCAGGCGTTCTGCACATTTTTCAGGACCATGGTCCCGTTATTGGCCATTTCAATCAGGCCGGTGTGGGGCGCACACACGTCGCTGCTTCCCAGCAGATGCCGCCCTGCGTCGCCGGCGGAAATCTGAGGGAGATTCACCATAATCAGCGGACCCTGGGCGCGGGGGCCGCCGGTATGGATACATTCCGCGAAAATCTGCCGGTGGGCGCTGACGTCTCCAATCAGGCCAAGAGGCAGCGGGGACGCCGCGTATTTTTTCCCCAGGGACACCGCATGCTTCATGCTGTCCGAAGCGGCCGCCAGCTCCTTCCACCTGGCGGCGCCGGAGGCGGTGCCGGGAGCGGCCTTCTCCGTGCGTCTGGTATTGTCAATGTGCAGCGTTGTAATCACCCCGATGTCCTGCTCCCTGGAGACAAGGCGGTTCTGCCGGCATGCCCTGTGTGAATTCCCGGCAGCCTGCCCGGGGGCGTTCTTCTGGTCAATAACAAGCCCGTTCTGTCCCCCCCTTCCTGCCTCCGCAGGAAGGGGGCTCGTCTGCCTCAGCCCAGGCGGGCGCTTCTTTCGCAGGCGGCGATGACCGCGTTGATGACAGCCGCCCGGAAGCCCGCTTCCTCCAGCTTCCGCACGCCCTGGATGGTGGCTCCGCCGGGGGAGCAGACGGCGTCCTTCAGCGCGCCGGGGTGCTGGCCGGACTCCAGAATCAGCCGGGCGGAGCCCACGGCCATCTGCGCGGCGAACTCCACCGCCTGGGCCCTGGGGAGGCCGCAGGCCACGCCGCCGTCGGCCAGGGCCTCGATGAAGAGGTCCACGAAGGCCGGGCCGCAGCCCGCCACGGCGCTGCCCGCGTCCATCAGCTTTTCCGGGATGGGGGAGAAGCGGCCCGCCCCGGCCATAGCTTCCAGGAATACCCGCTCCTCATCCTCTGTCACGCCGGGACCCCGGGTGTAGAGAATCATGCCCTCCCCGATGGAGGCGGGAGTGTTGGGCATGATGCGGAGCACGGGGTACTCCCCGCCGGCCATGCGCCGGATGTCCGCCATGGAGAGCCCCGCCGCCATGGACACCAGAACGAAGCGGTCCGTCCGCTCCGCCAGGACAGGGGCCAGAACGGTAAGCAGGTCTTCCATCATCTGGGGCTTGACCCCCAGGAAAATGTAGTCCGCCCACTCCGCAAGTTCCTCGTTGGTCTTGACCCGGCAGGGGATTTCCGCCGCCAGGGCTTTGGCCTTTTCCGGGGAGCGGTTGGCAATGCAGATGCCGGTGGCGGGCGTGTTCCGCCGGGCGGCCCGAACCAGGGCCCCGCCCATGTTCCCCACGCCGATGAAGCCCAATTTAGCCCCGCTGTATACTTTGTCATAGGTCATATGAAAAACCACCTTTCTTTTTAATTAGGAGTTAGAAATGAGGAATGAGGAATTCAGATAACAGGACAATTCCTCATTCCTAATTTCCAATTATCTTAATAGTACTGCTGAATCAGCTCTGGCGCCCTGAAAAGGAAGAATCTCCCGGAAACCGGATATCATTCCTCATTCCTAATTCCTCATTTCCAATTATCTTAACAGCACTGCTGAATCAGCCACACCCGGTCAAACCGCCGGGCGGCCAGGTCCTCTTTGCGGATGTAGAAATAAATAGAACCGCTGTCACCGAACATCAGGTCGAAATTCTCCGCGGTGACGCCGCTGTCCAGCTGGAACAGCAGCAGCCAGTCCTTCCAGGCGGTTTCTTCCGCCTCCTTCTGCTCTACCTCCGGAATGGACTTCCAGCCGCTGCCCAGATAGTACCCCCGGCTGACCAGCTCACATTCCAGGAGCATGGCATTCTGGATGATAACCGGCCAGCCCAAAAGCCGGTGGCAGGGCTGGGGCTGCTCCGCGTACCCCGGCAGGGCATCCCGGACCTCGTCGAACAGATTCCAGATGTTCCGGCCCGGCGCTGCCTGCAAAGCGTCTTTCAGGAAGGGCAGGGGAAATTCCTCATAGGAGGGATATTCCACGGCCTGACGGCCCCGGACGGGAAGAGGGGGCATACGGCCCCAGCCGGCCAGGTCCGCCGGAAACGCCGCCGGAGCCAGAGCCGCCTGGTCCGGGAACCAGTATACCCGGGCACCGCCGGCGTCCTTGGGGTCATAGCCCCAGGGCTGGGAATCCAGCTCATAGAAGAAGGAGAGGACCCCCTCCCGGGGCAGCAGGCTGTCCGTGTCCAGCGGGGCCAGAGCGGCGCAGTCGAACTGGCAGAGAAAGGACAGGGGCCGGGGCTTCACCTCATTGTCCAGATAGGTGTCCGTTACAAAATGGGGCCACTCAAAGCCCTCCGGCACGTCCGGCGCACCGCCGAAGCGGCCGATGACCGGTCCGTCCCCGGCCCCGATCTCCAGCCGGACCGCATTCCGGACCAGAGAGGTCAGGAGGGCCTTCAAATCCTCCATCGTTACCGCACCTGCCCCTCGCCGTAGACCACGTATTTGCAGCTGGTCAGCTCCTCCAGCCCCATGGGACCCCGGGCGTGCATCTTCTGGGTGGAGATGCCGATTTCCGCCCCCAGTCCGAACTCGCCGCCGTCGGTGAACCGGGTGGAGGCGTTGACGTACACCGCCGCCGCGTCCACCTCGTTCAGGAACCGCTGGGCCTTGAAATAATTGGTGGTGACAATCGCCTCGGAGTGCCCCGTCCCGTGGGCGTTGATGAAGCCGATGGCCTCCTCCATATCCGCCACCGTCCGGACCGCCAGAATGTAGTCGTCATACTCCGCGTCCCAGTCGCTTTCCGCCGCCGCCGTACCCCGGTCTCCCAGAATCGCCAGGGCGGTTTCGTCGCAGCGGAGCTCCACCCTGTGCCGGTCCAGCAGGGGCAAGGCCTTTTTCAAAAAGGCCTCCGCGATATCTCTCTGCACCAGCAGGCATTCCGCGGCGTTGCACACCGAGGGCCGGGAGCACTTGGCGTTATAGAGGATCTCAGCCCCCATGTCCAGGTCCGCCTCGCTGTCGATGTACACATGGCAGATCCCCTCGCCGGTGCGGATGACGGGAACGCTGGCCTCCCTGGCCACGGCCCGGATGAGCCCCGCGCCGCCTCTGGGAATCAGCACATCCACGCAGCCGTCCAGATGCATCAGCTCGTTGGCGGTTTCATGGCTGGTGTCCTGAACCAGGGAAACACAGTCCTCCGGCAGGCCGGCAGAGGCCAGGGCCTCCCGCATCAGCTCCGCCGCCTTGCGGTTGGAGCGGATGGCCTCCTTGCCGCCCCGGAGGATGCAGACGTTGCCGGATTTCAGGCACAGGGCCGCGGCGTCCACGGTGACGTTGGGCCGGGCCTCGAAGATGATGGCCACTACTCCCAGAGGCACCCGGCGGCGGCCGATGATGAGGCCGTTGGGCCGGGTCTCCATCTTGTCCACTTTGCCAATGGGGTCCGGAAGGGCAATTACCTGGCGGACCGCCTCCACGATGCCGGCAATTCGTTCCTCTGTCAGGGTCAGACGGTCCAGCATGGCGGGGCGCATGCCCGCCTCCTTGGCGGCGGCGATGTCTGCGGCGTTGGCGGAGAGCCATTCGTCACGCCGCTGGGTCAAAATTGTGGCGATTGCGTCCAGGGCGGCGTTCTTTTTTTCCGTCCCGGCGGCGGCCAGGATGTAGGACGCGGTCTTGGCCGCCGCCCCCTGCTGCTGTAATGCTGTCATAGGAAAACCTCCTTAGAAACGGGCGTAATCAGGCATGGCAGTCAGGCAGACCGCCGTGCACAGGAAAAACAGAATCTGAATGAACAGCGCGTTGGCAGACAGACGTGCGGTGAAGATAGAGCCTCGTTTTATGAGAGAGGCCGATGGCCGTACGCCGTCCGGGATGCGGAATGACCGGTTCAGGGGCGGCGTGCGGGTCTTTTTTGTGCAGGCTCCTTTTCGCACAAGCCCCTTTTCGTGCAGGCACCTTTTCGCACAGGCCCCTTTTTCACTGTGGACTGCCTCCCGCCGCGAACCGGGTGCCGACGTCCTGCCCCTCCACGATACCATAGAGGTCTCCCATCCGCTGCCCGTTGGTAATCACCATGTCGCACCCGGCGTTCATGGCGATACGGGCGGCGGAGAGCTTCGTCGCCATGCCGCCGGTGCCCCGCCAGGTCCCGGCCCCGCCGGCCATTTCCAGAATCTCCGGCGTCAGCTCCGTCACCCGGTGGAGAAGCCGGGCGTCTGGGTGGCTCCGGGGGTCCGCGTCATACAGCCCGTCGATGTCGCTGAACAGCACCAGCAGATCCGCCCGGCACAGCTCCGCCACAATGGCGGACAGGGTATCGTTGTCGCCCAGGACCTTGTGGTGGCCGGTCTCGATCTCGGCGGAGGATACGGAGTCGTTTTCGTTCACCACCGGGATGATGCCCATTTCCAGCAGACTGGCAAAGGTGTTCCGCAGGTGCTCCGCCCGGAGGGGGTCCTCCACGTCGTCCCCCGTCAGCAGAATCTGCGCCACGGTGCGGTTGTACTCGGAAAACAGCTTGTCGTAAATGTGCATCATGCGGCACTGGCCCACGGCGGCGGCGGCCTGCTTCATCCGCAGGGCCCTGGGCCGCTCGTCCAGACCCATCCGGGCCGTGCCTACGGCAATGGCGCCGGATGTCACCAGTATGATCTCGTGTCCGGCGCCGCTGAGGTCCGACAGAACCCGGACCATCTGCTCCATGCTCCGCAGATTCAGACTGCCGGAGCTGTGGGTGAGGGTGGAGGTGCCCACCTTGACTACAATGCGTTGTTTCTGTTCGTTCACAATTTCCTCCTGCCCCAAGGGCATGATTTGCCCCCAGTATAACACGGCAAAGCGGAAAAGGAAAGACCGGAGAGGGAAAGTCCCTTGTAAGGAAAGTGTTGCTGGGATATAACTTCGGCAGTTTCTACAAAAGCATATTGATATATATAGAAACTATCTGCTATAATCAATTCGGCAAATTGGGATTTAAGGGGAAAGAATATGAAAAATTTTTCTATGCCAGAGCATGTTTCTCCGACATTAGAAATAGATGAATTGATGAGGTTGAAACATAGTTTGGAAAAAAATATATCAAGGGAAGCTGCAGAAAGCATACTAAAAGAAATTCCATTATCTGTAAATTCAACGCCGGACATTCGAGCTGCGTGGGTAGAAAAGCTATCTGCTATTCTTGAAAATAGATTTGATAAGGAAACGGTAAAAAACATTCGCCGAGAGTGCTATTGTAATGAAAATGGCAGGTTAGAAGATACAGCAAATAGCTTGAAACAGCTCTATCTCTCTTTAGATAAGGATTTGCATAGATTTGTCAATGCTTTGAATGAAAATGGTGCCGGTTGGTTTATTAAAGATAATCAATTGTATACAAAAATGTTTTCTTGTGAATGTCCTATGTTAGAAAGAGCAAAAAATTCAAATTCATTAACATGGTGTCACTGCACTGCTGGATATAACAAAAAATTATTTGAGATTGTTTTTGAGAAACCTGTCGATGTAGAAATTGTGCAAAGCATACGGCAAGGATTTGATTTTTGCCTTTTAAGAATTACAGTTCAATAAATTCCGATTTATCGGACAGTCATCCATCAACAGGGGATTGCCCGCTTTGGATATTTTGACGCGCGGTTTGACGAAGCGGCTTTTCGTAACACCAATCTGAAAAGGGATGAGGGAAAAAGGCATGCCCGTCTCATAAACTGACAACTTGCACAAACAGTTGTCGGTCAAGTGCCTGTTTAAACTACGGAGAACGCAAGAAAAGGAAATATCTGGATTTCGAAGCCCAGATTTGGAGCGTTTGTTCCATATTCCTGTGCGGAATTACATTTGTGCATAGGGGCTCTGGTGGTATATCTTCCAGAGCCGCCTGCTATTGAGCACAGGCGGAAGCTGGCGGACAAGAAAAAGGCCCTCTATGCCGAGTACCGGCAGGCCCAGCGGGATATGCGGCAAGCCGTGAAGGCATAAAATAAGCAGCTGGAAATATTCCATGAGATATGATATAATACAGAAAACAGTAAAGGCTTTTGAACAACTCAAAAAATGGGATGTGAGCAGTTTTGATTGAGGCATTGGCAGTAATTTCTGTTTTTGCACTTATTTCAGGTATTTTCTTGATTAGGCTTTTTATTGGAGAGAAATTTTTTTTGGGTCGAAAATATTTAAGTCAAGGGTATCAGATTTTGCTGTCACGGAGATTTGACGCATACATAATGGACACATTAGCTGTGTGTTTTGCAAGTCCATTTCTTTTCATCCCGCTGTTCTTCGGAAAATCTGTCTTGTGTGATATGGGAAAAGTAACGATATATCCAATGTTGATTTTATTGGCGGTGACTTTCCTATGCGGGCGGCTACTTGAAAAAAGCTGCGTTTTCTATAATGAGCAAGGGTTATTGATTTCAAAACCGTTCCGGCGTCTCTCATCCGTTCAATGGAGTGAGATTAAAGACATACAAAAGAGGTATACAACTGCACAACTTTACAATGTGCTTGATCAAAACGGACAACGTCTGGCGTGGTTTCCTCTGAACCTTAAAACTCAACCTTTTCTTGAATTAGCCCAAAAGAATGGCATTTCCATTTGCATATCTAAAGAAGATAGTATAGTATTGCATACTTCAAACAAAAAACTGAATGGCACTTTAGGCAGTTGGGATGCTGTACTTGCTCAGTCTGTCTATTCCCAAAATGATATAGCAGCTTTTGTTCAATTTCAAAATTTTAGCGTAGTTTTATTTTTGGACAAACGGCTGAATGAAAACAATGTAATTGCAATCAATCAGGATGGAACAATACGCTGGAAAATTTCAGACATCATTAAGCAAACGGGGCCTATTCCCTATGTTGCCTTGAAACGTGAAAGTGAAAAAACAATCAGCGTTATGGCAGTTATAAGCCATCAGTACCACCGCATCATTTATGAAATTGATGTCTATGAACAAAAGGTTGTTCGTCAACAACCCGATTTCGCTTGCTGAATTTAATAGAAGTTTGGGGAAAATGTCCCAAAGCTGGGGCGGTACTTTTCACAGTGCCGCCCCTGAATTGGATGGATTCATGTCGGATTCATGCATAAGACTGTTCCAATCAATCCGAGCACACCATTTGACATGCCTCCACGCCGGATACCTCTTTAAGTCATATTTTATGGCCGTGCCTTCAAAAATCAGGTTGTCAGTTTCTCCGCCGGGGGCCGCATCATCGGAATAGAGGCTGACAGGCATTCCTTCATAAAATGTAAGTATGCCGCCGGAGCTGTCAGCCTTGGCATCGTCCTTTGACAGCAATACGATGTCATCCGTAACCATTTCGTTTAAATCAACATAAACCCGTGGTTTTTCCATCTTCCAAAACTCCTTATGCGGGACGGTTCATCCGTCCCGCGCCTGCGTTTCTCAGAGCTCCGTGTCCAGCAGCATCCGGACCCGGTTCCACACCGTGCCCTCCCGGGTGGAGGCGTCATAATCCACCCCTACGACCAGCCCCTCCGGCAGCGCCCGCTGCAGCCGGGCATAGACGCCCCTTGCGTAGATATGTCCCGGCAGGCACCCGAAGGGCATGGCCGCCAGGACCTTCCGGTAGCCCGCCCGGACCCAGGCGGCGGCCTCCGCGGACAGCAGCCACCCGCAGCCCAGGGCGCAGCCGGAGGGAAGGGCCATGGCTTTCACCTCCGGATAGGGCGGCAGGACGTCAAAGCCTCCCGCCCGCAAAATCTCAATAAATTTCCGCTGAAAGCCCAGGGCCCAGGCCATGAGGGCTTTCCCGCCCAGCCGAATCAGAAGAGGGCTCTCTTCCAGGTGGGTATCCATATAATAGAGGGCGTACCAGCTCAGGCCGTTGACCCCCACGGCGCAGCCCTGCCGCTCCAGACAGGTCTCCAGATCCCAGTTGCCCAGATGACAATATTTGGTATACAGTTCCCCTACAACGGCCACCTTCTGCACGGGACGCGCGTCCCTGGGCACCGCCTGGAAATCCGCCGCCATCTCCCGGCAGCGGCGAAGAACCGCCGGGGGCAGCAGATTCCGGCCTGTCTCCAGCTCCCGGGAGAGCCGGGCGGTCCAGCGCTGAATCAGGGCATCGGTCTCGCCGGGGCGGGTTTCGCAGGGGCGGACCTGATGTTCCATCAGCATCAGGGCGTCCCCCCAGAAGACCGCCGCCAGGGCCCGGAGGGCCATGCCTGCCCCCAGAGGCAGGGCGTTTTCCCGGTCCAGTCCCCGGGTGTTCAGGCTCAGCAGGGCCACCTGAGAAAAGCCCTCCCGGTCCAGCACCGGACGCAGGAGGCGGATCAGGCAGGACCCCCGGCAGGCGTCGGCGGCCTGGGAAATCAGAACGGCGGTGCGCTCCGGGGCGTACCGCCCGGACCGCAGGGCGTGAAGCACCTGGCCGGCAATGAGGTGGAAGGGGTAACAGAGGTCGTTGTGCAGGTATTTCAGACCCAGTTCCTCGGCGCTCTCCTCCAGCACCACGGCGTGAAAGCGCCGGGACTCAAAGGCCCAGCGAAGCAGCGGCCAGTGATGGTCCAGCAGGGCGGGAATCAGCAGCGTTTTCCGGGCAGACACGGCGGGCCTCCTTTCCGGGGGGCGTTCGGATATCCCGGCGCAGGCCGGGAGGGAAACGGGCGTCTCCCCCTGATTTTCACGGGCTTATTATACCCCTCCGCTCCAGGCGCTGTCCAGCCGGAGGGGGGAAACATGGACATTTTCTATAAACCGGGCAAAATCATCGGATTGTTCCTTGTATATTCCGTCAAAATGTGCTACAATCATTTTTACTAAGAGATAAGGAGGACTCCACTATGAAGCTCAGCTTTTACGGCGCGGACCAGTGTGTCACAGGCAGCTGCCACTGTCTGGAGATCAACGGCAAGCGCATTTTGATCGACTGCGGCCTTCAACAGGGCCGGGACGAGGTATCCAACGGCGAATTCCCCTTCGCCGCCAACACCATTGACTATGTTCTGGTGACCCACGCCCACATCGACCACTCCGGCCGGATTCCCATGCTGGTGAAGCAGGGCTTCCAGGGGCGCATCCTCACCACCCGCCTCACCGCCCAGCTGCTGGAAATCATGCTGCTGGACTCCGCCCACATTCAGGAGCAGGAAGCGGAGTGGAGAAACCGCAAGGGCGAGCGCTCCGGCGCGCCCAAGACAGAGCCGCTCTATACCGTGGAGGACGCGGAGCAGGTCCAGCAGTACATGACCACCTGCGAATACGGCCAGTTTGTGGAGCTCTGCGAGGGCGTGACGGTGGAATTCGTGGACGCGGGGCATCTGCTGGGCTCCGCCTGCATCGCGATGGACCTGACGGAAAACGGCGTGAAAAAGAGCATCATCTTCTCCGGCGACCTGGGCAACGTGAACCAGCCCATCATCCGGGACCCCGTCCATTTCCGGGGGGCGGACTATGTGGTGATGGAATCCACCTACGGCGACCGGAACCACACCGGCGTGTGGAACTACTCTGCGGACCTGGCCCGCATCATCGACGACACCATGGCCCGGGGCGGCAATATCATCATCCCCTCCTTTGCCGTGGGGCGGACTCAGGAACTGCTGTACTTCATCCGAGAAATCAAGGAGCAGGGACTGGTGAAGTCCATTCCGGACTTTGCCGTGTATATCGACTCGCCTCTTGCCCGGCGGGCTACCGCCATTTTTGACAGCGACCTCCGGGGCTATATGGACCTGGAGGCGGTGCAGCTGGTGCGGAAGGGGACGAAAATGTTCCAGTTCCCCAACCTGCACATCACCGAAACCAGCGAGGAGTCCAAGGAGCTGAACATGGACCCCACGCCCAAGGTCATTATCTCCGCCTCCGGCATGTGCGACGCGGGCCGCATCCGCCACCACCTGAAGCACAACCTGTGGCGGCCGGAATGCACCATTCTGTTCGTGGGCTATCAGGGTGAGGGCACCCTGGGCCGGAGCCTTCTGGAGGGGGCCAGGAGCGTGAAGCTCTTCGGTGAGGAAATCGCCGTCCAGGCCCATCTGGAGAACTTCCAGGGCCTCAGCTCCCACGCGGACCGGGATCATCTGCTGGAGTGGATCGGAGAGTTCCAGGCCCCCAAGCCCCAGCAGGTCTTTGTGGTCCACGGCGACCGGGAGGTGGCTCCCTTCTTCGCGCAGGCCCTGGTGAACATGGGCATTCCCGCCCACGCTCCTCAGTATACCGAGGTCTACGACCTGGCCAACAATGCCCTGCTGGAACGGGGCTATCTCCCCGAGCGGAAGGTAAAGGTGGTCAGCGGCTCCAAGCTGAGCCCGGCATACGAGCGTCTGGTCTCCGTGGGCAACATGCTCAACGAGTCCATCCGCCGCAGCAAGGGCCGGGACAACAAATCCCTTGCCAAATTTGCCGACCAGCTGCGCCAGCTGCTTGAAAAGTGGGAAATGTAATGGTATGATAGGCAGAGCGGAAAGTGCGCGGAAAAAGCCCCTAGACCGGGGGCTCGGCCTGCCGAAGCCGTCTTTTCCACAGGCTGAGCAATCTTTCATGCCCTCGTAAAGCCTTGAAATCCTATGGACCGAAAGCGAAAGGAACCCCCTGACGGGTTCCTTTCGCGGCTTTCTTCCGCCCCGAAAAAGAAGAAACCCCCGCGAAACCGGCCGTCTCAAGGGCCCTTGCGGGGATTTTGGAAACACACAGAAAGGAACTCCATTTTATGGAAAAACTCCGGAACAACCAGATTTACACCGGCACGGTGGAGGGCTACTCCAGCGAGGGCCTGGGCATCGTCCGTCTGGACGGCGCAGTGGTGTTTGTGCCCCGGGCCGTCCGGGGGGAGACTGTGGACCTGCGGATTACGCGGGTGATGAAGAGCGCCGCCGCCGGGGAAATCGTGAAAATCCACGCGCCGTCTCCTGAACGGGCAAAACCGGACTGCCCATACTTCGGGGACTGCGGCGGCTGCGACTTCCGCCACCTCACCTATGCCGAGGAGCTATGGGCCAAGCGGCAGCGGGTCCAGGACGCCCTGACCCGGCTGGGCGGGACCGGCGTCCAGGTGGAGGAGATTCTGGGAGCCGGAAATCCGGAGGGCTATCGAAACAAATGCCAGTATCCCGTAAGCGCCGGGGGAGAAATTGGTTTTTACCGGGCCCGGAGCCACCAGGTGGTCCCGGTAAAGCGCTGCCTGCTTCAGCCGGAGGTCTTCGACCGCACCGCCGGAGCCGTGGGGGACTGGATGAAGCGCTATAAAATCCCCGCCTATGACGAGGCCACCGGCAAGGGCCTGGTCCGCCACATCTATGTCCGGGCCAACCGGAAGGGCCAAAGCCTGTGCTGCCTGGTGGTCAACGGAAAGCAGGTCCCCCGGGAACCGGAGCTGGCGGCGATGGTGCTGGCTGCCGCCCCCAGGACGGCGGGCGTGCTGCTGAATACCAACACCAAAAAGGGCAACGTGGTTCTGGGGGAGAAATACCGGACTCTCTGGGGGCAGGATTTTTTGATGGACCGGCTCTGCGGCCTGGAATTCAAGCTGTCCCCTCCCTCCTTCTATCAGGTGAACCGGGACCAGGCGGAAGTCCTCTATGGGAAGGCCCTGGAGTTTGCCGGTCTGACGGGCGCG
Organism: uncultured Oscillibacter sp.; assembly: GCF_947654275.1. Classification (GTDB taxonomy): domain Bacteria; phylum Bacillota; class Clostridia; order Oscillospirales; family Oscillospiraceae; genus Oscillibacter. Next base: position 31,917 of record NZ_CANTJS010000025.1, read on the forward strand.
GAGACCGCCCTGGACCTCTACTGCGGCACAGGGACCATCACGTTGTGTCTGGCGGGCCGGGCAAACCATGTGATCGGCGCGGAAATTGTGCCCGCCGCCATCCGGGACGCGGAGGAAAACGCCCGGCGGAATGGTGTGGAGAATGTGGAATTCTTCTGCGGCGACGCGGCGGAGACGGCGGCAAAGCTGGCGGCGGAGGGACTGCGGCCCGACGTAGTGACGGTGGACCCGCCCCGAAAGGGCCTGGCGCCGGAGGTCATCGCGTCCATTGCCGGGATGGAGCCGGAGCGGGTGGTCTATGTCTCCTGCGACCCCGGCACCTTGGGCCGGGACGTGAAGATTTTCGGCGGATTCGGGTACAGAGCGGTCCGGGCGGCGGCGGTGGATATGTTCCCGGGGACACGGCATGTGGAGACGGTAGTATTATTGTCCAAACTTCGAGCGGAGCATCATATCGAGGTGGATTTGGACCTGGACGAGCTGGACCTGACCGCCGCTGAGAGCAAGGCCACCTATGAAGAAATCAAGGCGTATGTGTTGGAGAAGTTTGGGTTGAACGTTTCCCACTTGTATATCTCTCAGGTCAAACGGAAATGTGGACTGGAGGTCGGACCGAACTATAATTTGCCAAAGTCCGAGGGCCAGAGAGTGCCACAGTGTCCGCCAGAAAAGGAAAAGGCAATTATGGCGGCGCTGGAGCATTTTCGGATGATCGAAGGGAGTGACTGCTAATGGGAAAATTGATCTCCTGTGAATTCAACATGGATACCGTTTGTGTGGAATTGAAATTCGCTGATGGCAGTATGCTCTCTATTGACTGTATTGCTGTGGAGAATGAATTTGCTAAAAATATGTATCAGCAGTCGGAGTTGGACTACTTGATTTACAATGATCCGATTGGTTACGCTGATCTGATCCTCAATGGGGACCCAGAGGAGTATCTGAAAAATGTGACGGATTATTCGCCGTTGGATTAACACAAAAACGCCATAGCAGATGCACTACTGCAAGTATCCTAAAATTTATGTGCTACCAACAATTTTGGGCGAGGGTAGATTGTGTTTATACAATCTACCCTCGATAGTTTTACACTTTATAAGGTGCATTTTCATCTGCAAGTTCTATGCTGTATCGTTCTATTGCGCTGCGATATAGACTTGTGCTTTCATCCTTAAAGCGCGTTTTATTGCTAGATAAATCCTTCAATTTTGAATAAAGGTTGCGATAAATTATTTTATGGGCGGCATGTTGCACAAGGTTTTCATCGTACTCATCCATCTCCGCGTCGTAATCGATAATTAAATCCAACATCTTCAGCAAATCTTCTTTTGTAATCTGATCCAAGGGGACTTTGTGTTCTCCGTCAAGAGAATAATATCCCTTTCCATTCTCAATCAGCAGGCATTTCATATGTTGTCCTCCGTTCAATATAGGCCGGTTCTCCAGCTTCTAAACAATCGAGAAGCACATCGTGTTTGTTAATTACCTCACCACCTAGTTCAGTTAAAACTGCACTTGTGGGAAAGCCGCTAAAAATTTGATAGGTTACTTCGCCAGTTTCACTGACAACTTTTCGTGTATACAAAATATAGTCTGGTTTTACAGATGCGCCAATAGTATTGTTATGGGTAGCAACAACGACAGGTACAATTTGTGAAATGTCCTTGATTAACTTATTCACATCACTCTTTAAGAACAAATTATCAAAGGAAGACTCTGGTTCATCCAATAGCAAAATATCATATTGTGTTGCATCCGCAAGTTGTTCAAGTAAATTGTATTCCGACCGCTCACCGCCTGATGCTCTAAAGCCATACTTGTTAAAAACCTCATATTTAATACTCACAAAATACTTATAGTAATCAGATACCGGCAATTCATCTTTATTTCTCAATATACAAAGATACCTATATGGTTCGTCATATTCTGCAAAGGCATCAGAAAATGTAAGAACCTTCCCACTAAGGTCTTTTAATCCTTTTGCACCTGTAAATGGGCGAGCAGTAGCGACAACATTAAACGAATGTAGTTCTTTGGAGTAAATAACCTTTTCCCTCTTAACAGCATTTGCAATCTGGATGAACCGGTTAACTTTTCTTTTGTTCATCAGCAAATTGTAGAAATCTATGTCTGGAATAGGAATTGCAGCCGTCCGAACTCTTAATTCAGCCTTAATTGCTTCAAGAATGTCATTAAGATAAGCTTTTTTCAAAAGCAATTCTTTTTCTTCTGCGTACTTTTTCATAAGCGCCACTGCAAGGCTTATAAGAGATTGGCGATTGACGAATTGATAGATTATTGAAGCAAACTCTTTATTCTCAATCAAGACATTTACTGCACTGATAAGCCTTTCAAGCGATGACAGATCGCTTGAATCAAAAAGCGGTTCACTGAAAAGGCTTGTCTTTGAAAATATATCCTCCTTATCGGCATCGGAGGCCAATTTAAGTAACACTCTAACATAGTCTTCCAGTGCCGCTTCATCTCTATCTAAATATATGGTTCTAACATCTTCAACCACATTTTTGAATGGCATTAAATATTCTTCTGAAATTGATGCACAACGATTTCTCAATGTCTCTTCAAACTTTTTTTCATCAAGTTCTGCATCTCTTGTCAGTAGAGAAAACTGCCTAATATATTTAGGATTATCCACATTTTTAGAAATTTCATCCAACGTATACGTTTTTCCTGATGACCGCGCTCCCAAAAGGACAGTTAATCCTGTCGAAATCTTTAGCCCATTGCTGAGAATATCAGTAAGTTGATGTCTGTCATCCAAAGAAAGAGCGACTTTGCTTTTATCAGCAAACGCTTGCTTGATAGATGAAATAGAAATCGTGTCAACATCGACATAAGTATATCTTGCAGGAAAAGATGTAAGTCCCCTTTTTATTCTAATATCGCTAAAGAATACAGGGATGAGTTTATCTTCTGCTTTTTTACAGCTTTCAAATTTCTTAATGCTGTTTACTTCTCCACATGTAATAAATTGGGTCAAAAACGGAACTTTATCTAACAGTAGAGCAGGACTTTTTTCATAATGGGGAATTAAAATATATTTATCAACTGATGAAAAAATTTCTTTGAATTGCGATGCGCTTAAATAATCGGTAGCCGTGGAAACCAAGGCACTGACCCTTTCACAACGCACAGCAAAATCAGCAACATCCTCATAGCTGGTGATTACCAGCAGGTGGCCCTTTTCAATGTCAATTTCAATGCCAGGAAATACGGGGATAGACAAATTTCCACATATTGTCTCGTATTGCTGTTTATCAAACTGGTTGTGATTAGTAATAGCGATTGCATCCAGTGACAGTTCGCTTATATAATCAACTAGCACGGATTGGTCAAATGTAAAATCCTGATCACTTACAGTCGCTATCGTATGAATGTGAAAATCTATTTTTTTCATAATGGTACTCTCCTGCAAAGGCAGTTCTAAATGACTTCGCACTATTTGTTCAGAACAATCAAGCCATTCCTATATGTCGCCTCTTCGTCGATTACACTTCTGACACCGCACCTTACAATTCTCCAAGACGGCTCGTGACCTCTATCTAGGGTTGCATTGGTTCTCAATTCTCTCCATATAACGACCGCCTAAGCGCATCACGGTAAACATTCCCCTCTGGTAAATTCAATGAGGAAAACGCCTCTTGCACCTTATAAACTGTCGTACAGTGTTCCTCTATAACCCCCAAAGGCCTGATTTGTCCATCAGTCAGCGGAGCATCGTTTGTGTAGTCATAAGACACAAAATGAATAGAGGCTGGCTGAGTAGGAAAATGCGGCAGCTTCTCTCGACCACCCAACCGACTTAGGACTCTTTCAAATACCGGCTGAGGGCATACAAAGTAAAGACCCGTTCGACACAAATCCTCTCGCTGCAAAACTTGTCCCTTGTAAATTAACTGCGGAATAATCCGCTTTGAGACGTTCTCCCAATTCAAACCTACTGTGCAGGGGACAACCTCTCTGCTACTCTCCAGTGTTTGGCGGGCATCACGGTAGTTTCCAGTTGTATCTATTGTCTGCACTTCAATTGCTGTAAACTCAACCAGTTCACCAGTAGCATCAAGTCGAGCAAGCACCCAATCAACAAAATAGGAGCCTGTCCCTTCTCTCTGCGGAAGGCGAAGTTCCCCGCCCCACCCATGTCCAAAGACAGCAATTGCTCCACCTTCACTGCGTGCTTTATCAACTGCCGCACGACCAGCATATAGGTTTAAGCTCATACCAAAAGCGTTATTTGCAATTGTGTGGAGCATCTTATAGTCCTCCGCATAGATGCGTATTGGACAGCATATTACATTAGGCGACCCATCTGTTTTCTGTCGGATAGCGCACACGCCGGAAACAATGCGGTCACGAGAAAGTATCTTTGTACATTGTGTTCCCAAAAAAGGACACCGCTTTTGGGCTACTGCTGTGAGCGCCTCATTGGAAGCATCCTCAGCCCGATAGCCAAAAAACTCTGCAATATATCCAGCCATATGTTATTTGTCCTCCAGCAATATGGATTTAAGTGTCAGGCCAACCGCTTCGGCAAGAAGTGGCGGTACGGCGTTTCCTACTTGGGCAAATTGTTCTGCCATTGTCCCTGTAAAAATATAGTGGTCGGGAAAAGATTGAATTCTGGCAGCTTCTCTTACCGTGAATGAACGTTCCTGCTCATAGTGAAAGTATGCTCCCCAGTGCGGATCACATTTTGTAAGTATTGTGGACGCAAGCCCATCAGGAGTTACCCTGCCATATCGCTTGGTATGGTCTCCCCTGTTGGCGCGCTTCATTCCTTTCGGCAATAAATCTTCTGGAATATCCGTCCAATTTCCTCCCGGTTTAATATGCTTCAGCCGCTCCAAATTTATCTTTGACAGGCGTGGAGCTTCATGGTTATACACACCGGGACTGCCAATTCTTAGCCTGCGTTGGTAATCGCAGAAAGGTTCAGAGATATATTCTTTTACCTCTGTGCCACGTTCTCCACATATGAGTAGCGGCAAGTCGCCAATGGCTTCTCTCACGGTGGTAAATGCGGCTGAAACTTCCGGCGCAGGAAGTTTAACAAGCATTTGCCCATCAAATGTCGTTGTGAAATTTGGCCTGATTGGTGCGTGGTAAATCGGTTCGGGAAATGCAACAGACGGAAGAATTTTCCCTCTTAATCCAAGAATGATTGTACGCCACCGCATTTGGGGAACACCATAATACGCTGCGCCCAAAATCCTGACATCAGCACCGTATCCTAATTGAGCAAGAGCGTCCAAGATGGCGTGTAAAGTAGCTCCGTGTTCAAATGACACCAGGCCAGGAACATTTTCTATCAATACTGCTCTTGGAGCGAATATGTCCACAAAACGCAAGTATTCCTTAAACAAATGATTTCGCTGATCCAATACACTGCGCACAGGGGCATTGATAGAAAATCCCTGGCAAGGCGGACCACCCGCTAACAGATCCAGCTGTCCGCGCTCTAACCCTAAATCAGATAGAACCTCTCCAGCATCAAGCGAGCGGATATCTGCGGTAAAGACTTTAGCCCCCGGGTGATTCAGTTTATAGGTGTTTGCATAAACAGGCACAATTTCGGATGCAAAGAGGCTGTGAAAGCCAGCTTCAGATAGTCCCTCTGAAAGCCCACCTGCGCCAGCAAATAAATCCAACATCGTAAGCGTATTGTTCACCATAACACCACCTCTTTGCTGTTCAATTCTTCTTGTTTGCTATATTACCACAAAATAGTACATTATGCAACGGGGCATATTACATAACAGCACAAGATATCGGATCAATGATATGGACAGCTCTATTCAACTTTCGAGCATACCTCACCGTCATCGCCGTCCCTCCCCTCCACTCACCGTTGTAGACAGCCAGCAGGCAGGTGGTGTGATCGACCAGATAGCGGTTGCGCTTCAGCATACAGCTCTTGCTGTACTTGCGGCTCACATATACGACCTCATCTGCCTGCTCCAGAATAGAAAAATAGAGTTCCCGTGCTGAAGCCGACCACTCATCTGCCTGTCCCTCGCAGGGCAGGACACAGTGGAGCTTCAGCGCGGGATTTTCTTTTTTCAAGGCGAGAACCGCCAGCGCTGCCCAAGTGTCTGTCCCTTCCGCCATGCCAGAGAAGAAGTCCGTATAACCGGCGTCCACCAGCTTGGTAATTTCAGTAGTGAGTGCTTTTTTCAGGGCAATACATCTGGCGTCCGCTTCGTTATAGCCCCACGGAAATTTCTGCGGACGATGGCCCGTGAACGCGCAGCATTTCTCAAGCATTGATAGTTCCTCTCCTGACTTTAATTTGTATATGGGGATTATATCCCCTTAACACTGGAGATTATAACCCCCATACTGTTTTGTG
>NZ_CANTJS010000026.1 GCF_947654275.1 uncultured Oscillibacter sp.
CATCATGCGGTTGCCTATTCTATTCATAAAATGTTCTTTATGCGTACTGTCCATTCTTGCATGTTTACTGGTTTGGATATACTGCCGGGCCTTAGTGTTAAGATCCGCCTGGGTAGGCGTTACTGTCACATCAGACTTCAAGAATGTCGAAAGCCACTTAGTCAAGTCTCGGTCAAAGGGAGAGAGAATGTACCAGCGAATGTAGTGATCCATGGGGGATGCAAAGTTTCCTTCGCGCTTAAAAGGTTTTGGAACGGAGGAAACCAGCAAATGTGGATACTTTCCGTTAGGCTTGAACAGCTTGTTAACCAGAGAGTCTAGGTCTATCCGATTAGGTGTGGACACATCAGAATTGATGGCGTAGCTGTAGTCGTACAGCCGAGCAGCATAATCCATCTGAATTGCACAGGGATCAGCGGAGACCCTTCCCAGCCTAAAGCGGTAGATCAAATTCCCCTCCTGGTCCCGGGTAATGCTAAGAATATGAATCAGGCGGTGTGGGATGCTAGCAATCCGCTTTTCATGATTCCAAGCGATTGCCTCCGGAAATACCAACGGTTCTGTAACCTCAGACGGCTCTTTTTTCGCCGGAGATTCGGGAGTCTCCGGACCTTCAAACAGTTCTTTCTTCCCCAGCCACTTCGGAGGATTGGGCATAGAAAACTGGAAGATGGTACCCTCCTCCCACAGTCGCTCCACCGGAAAGTTCTCCCCCTCCAGCATAAGATTTTGGTCGTGGATAAATGAACGGTAGGGATCGATAAATTGGAGGAATCTATCCGTTGGAACGTATTGATAAAAAAGCAATGCGAGGGAAATCAGCAACTGTGGCCTGTTTGCAAAAATGTTCTTGGGCGGTTCCTCCTGAAAGTCCTCCTCCCTCCCTTGGCGACGGAGCTTAGCTCGTGCTCGCTGCTCCTTCTCCAGCCGGTCACCCTCAGACCGCTGCTTTCTTTCAATAAAAGAATTGCACCAGCGGCACAGGATGTCTTCCTGAACTTGAATGAGTTCCGACTCTATGATCGAGCCTTCCCGAAGACGGTCACGATCTATATTCAGGTATTTCTCTGGCTCATTGTCCATAATGTTAATCTTCCAGCGTAGAAACCCGGCGTGGTCCCGTTTAAGTTGGCGAACCGAAGGCGGGTAAATATAATTTGCATTTGAGATAGGATTGAATTTATACTGGATATTGTACGGGTTTCGCACCGGTGTGGGAAGCCGGAACAAGTTTTTACCGGAAGCTCTTCTGATGGTGCCCTTTCTGACCGTCACCTGATAAATGCGGCAGGTCACTCCGTCAAAATAGTATGCTTTATCATCCTTAAAAGAGAAGGAGCTTCCCTCTACCGAATTTTTCGAATAAAAGGGCAGAATGCTGTCCTCCTCTTTTACCACTTGTACAAGGTCTTTCTTTATATTCTCCCTATGGGGAGAAAAATAGCTGGAGCATATCCTTTCTTTTGGGCCTTTATCAGGCCGCGCCTGTTCGTTTTCCCGAGTCATAGACTGATAATATATGTTAAAATAATCGATTGGGTTTCCTTGGAGGACGCTTTTAATTGCACGGGACATCTCCACATACAGTGCATGAAGGCTGTCGTCTCCATAGAAGTCCGCATCATAATAGAGATACCACGTTCCATTAGAATTTCCCATTGCGTCCCGGAAACACAGGTTGGGATCTATAGCAATTTTCACATTGGTCCCCTGCGGCCCGTTGTCATAATAAATCTTGGGGTCCTTTTGGGTAACCTCGTGGATTTCAATTCTGCCGCAGTTCCGCCCATAGGAGTTAAAGACGATTTTCCGTTCCGGCTCATTGGGCCTTCTGGAGTAAAACTCGATCCGGTCCGACATTTGGAAGACAGATTGTAGGCCAATGCCGAAGACGCCGGAGGGCTTCATCCAGCGGGGCATGTCCTTCATGATCGCAAGAATGCGCTCATTTCGGTCTTTGCTTGAACCAATGTCTGCCATATACTTGGCGTCTTCCGGAGTAATCCCGATTCCCTGGTCTTTCACGCAGAGAAAAACCTTTTTCGCTTCCTTGTCCTCAATCAGTTCAATAGTAATGGGATAATTGCCGAAAATCTCCTCAAGCACAGCAGAGCTATGCTCTAAAAGGTCCATTTCTTTGTCCTTCTGGGCATCCATATCCTTGCCAATATGGTGCCCGTATTTGGAGACGCCCAAGTGGATATAGCGGTTATGCGTAATATCGAACCACAGCTGAATCAGGGAAGCATCTACCGCATTCTGCACTAGCTCACGAATTCCAATATAACGGTTCTGATAAATATTGGTGCCTTCCAGTAATTTCATCACGCGGTCCTGGGGCATCTGCATCTGTAACCGGCGTTCCTCCGCGGTGTAGGGCTTTCCATCTAACAAGATTTCACTTTTTGTAATCAGAGGAGGACGGCCAAAGTCAGCCTGCGTAATTTCTGACCAGCGGAGTCTGAGATTTTCACACTCCCGTTCCAGAAGCTGAATCCAGTCCTGTACAAGTCCAGCAATATCATATCCGTTCTCGCTCCCGCCGCAGGCCGCGCAAACCTCGATTCTTTTTGGCGTGATTAACAGATGATTGATTGCCTCGTGTTTTTTATAGTGCAACTCCGACAGCTTAGGAATGGCTTCCCGATTGCGCCCGATCTCTGTGACGAGCCAGCGGGGAAACCGTCCATTATCTAAATCCAACAAATCCCCCAGGCGCAGCATAGCGGCAATAAAACGGGGATGAAAATCGTCTCCGATAATCCCGTCGGCGCGAATGTTCATCTTGAAAATATTTTCAAATGGATGTCCGTGGGCCTCACAGATATCAACGATCCCCTCTCCCCCACGAACAAACCGTATATTCAGACGACCCATTAGGAGGCCCTGGAAGTCTTCCCAAACATTTTCCACGCCTTGCCAATGTATGGGACGTAGATACATTTGAAGGGCCTGTATAATAAAATGGTATTGTTCCTGAAGAGTGGCTGTTACTTTCCTCTCCTTCATGTACGCAAGAAGGTTTTTGACCGCCTGAATATCCTCTTTCGAAACTGAGGGGTCTTTCTCCTGTTTTTCCAAAAAGTCACAGAACTCCTGGCTTCCGAGGATATCATAAATTTGATTATATGTCACTGCCATCCCATAGTCATGGGCATATGCGCAGCACAAGAGCATAAAAGTATCCGTTGCCGAAAGGGCTGTGATACGTTCCTCTCCCAGAAATCGCTCGATCGCACAAATTACTGAGCGGCTATGAGACGCGTCATGAAGGCTGTAATGCGCAAAAACTCCACGAGAATAGGGCAAGCGGTCCTCCAGGTCCCTTCGCAGTAGCAGCCAAAGGCTGTGCAGGTCCTGAACACCCGGATAATTTTTCGAAAGCCAGGCGAAATACTGTTCTAAGGTTAAAGGTATATTTGCGTCTGCGTCATAGTTGCGTGCCATTATGACTCCTCCTTTAATTTTTAGAAAAGCAAAATCCGTTTTAAGTCAAATTGTTCTTTGCACTTTTACATTGATTGTTGAGATTATACAAACTTGCTTTTGAATATGAACCTATTATAACACATCTTCCGGCTTATTCAACAATATTCTCCGTTTTAACTTGATGATTGTAGATTGGTGTAATCTCATTTTTCGAACTGTCTAATCAAAAAACGGGACCCTTCTTTTGCTCAGCACTTTGCAATGTCTGCGTTTTAGAAATTACACCATATGAGTGCCGCTCTTAAAAAATTAAAATACAAAACTTGGTTTTTACACAGGATCATTGCTGGGACACGGTTTTTGATAAGATTTTTGGGTAAAAGTTCCAGGTCTTTCCTCCGCTCAAAAATATCCAGATTGTCTGACCATTCCGCAAAAGTCCTGAAGTCGTTAGATTTCAGGGTTTCTTCTTTGCTTTTGCGCCGAAATAATTTGGATGAAAAACCGGGTCAGCGCCTTGACCCAAGCGCTGACCCATACGGGGAAATGTCCGGAAGCTACCAGAGAGCACCGGAGAGGATGCCGCCCATTGTATTCGCCGCTTCCCTCTTCGCGGAGGTGGTAACGTGGATGTAGATGTCCAGGGTGAATCCGGCGGAGTAGTGGCCCAGCATCCCGGAGACGGTTTTGATGTTCACACCGTTTTGCAGTGCCAAGGTTGCGGAGGTGTGACGCAAGTCGTGGAAGTGAATGTTCGGGAGACCGGCCCGCTTCAGCAGGACCTTCAACCGGCGATACGCGGAGCCAGGGTCGGTAGGCTGCTCCGGTCTTAGCGGGTTGGGGAATATCCATTCAGTCAGTGCGGACTTTTTTCGCTCACGGAGAACTGTAACTATGCTGCCAGGCAATACGATCTTACGAGTACCGGCGTTGGCCTTGGTATCACCAGTAGTCAGCCCGCCACCATCTTTCCGGCAGACGGTGCGGCAAATTTTTAACGTACCAACGACTTCATCGAAATCCTCCCACTTGAGTCCGCAGAGTTCACCCCGGCGCAGGCCTGTGGTCAGTTCTGTGTAGAAGAAGTCACACCAGATATTATCTTCTGCTATGACCTTCATGAACACATCCAGCTGCTCGTCCGTCAGTATCTGCTTTGCTCCATAGCTGAATCTGGGAGCGACGATCTGTTCAGTCGGGTTGCTGGCAATCAGGTGAGCTTGCTGCGCCGCTTTCAGTACGCCGTGGAGTGTGGTGTGGATGCGGCGCACCGTACCGCTGGCCAGACTGCCGCTCAGCTTCTTATAGAACCGCTGGACATCTTTCGGCGTGAGTCGAGCCAGCTGCTTATCGCCCAAACTGGGTCGGATATGATTCTCGATGTAGCTGCGGTAGCTCCTCAGCGTGTTAGGCCGAAGAGTGTCCGCCATACTCTCCAGCCAGCGGTGGGCGGCGGCTTGTTACCCTCCGGACACCAGCAAGGCCGCACAGCGGCGCACAGGCCGTCACGCTGAGCCGCATTCATTACCGCAGAGTGCGAGTGCCTCCGTGACTCGCTGACGCTCAGCCGCCGCATCCATCTGCGCTGGCTACGGCTACATTACCTATATTCAAGAACATTATGCCCAGGAAATTGCCCAGGTGCAGGAATATATTCCTGTGATCTGCGGCGAGTGGTGTCTGTTTAATTCCTACGCGGTGGGGACCGATACCAAGGGCGGTCAGTCGGTGCTGAATGGGATCGATTTTTCCGAAAATGTCCCCGTTATCTCCGGAGAAGTCCGCAAGCACCTTTATGAGCAGCTGGCAAACGCCCAGCTGGCAGCCTGGCATGAGGGCTCCGGCTACTTCTATTGGAGCTACAAGCTCCTCCTGGACACGGTAAATGAACCGCACTGGTACGGCTGGGATCTGGGCAAATGCGTGGACCAGGGCTGGTTCCCTGCGGGAGGCTGATTCCATTTCGGGTTTTGAAACCGCGTTCCGCCCCGGGGCGGGAATCGAACGGTTTTCAGCGTGCCCGTTATCAAAAATAAGAAGAAGTATGATATACTATGAGCACTCAGCAGATGAAAGCCTTGGACCCCAATGCCCGCCTGACTTTTTTAGAGCGCTTCGCTTATGGCCTGGGCGACTACTCCTGCAACCTGGTTTACTCCGCCATCTCCGCCTTCCTCCTGGTTTATTACACCGATGTGCTGGGGGTGGCAGCCACCACGGCGGGCGGTGTAATGGCTGTCTCCAAGATTTTCGACGGAGCATCGGACCTGATTATGGGCCGCATCGTGGACAATACCAAGAGCAAGTGGGGTAAGGCCCGTCCGTGGATTTTGCGGATGAGCATCCCCCTGGCGGTGTGTACCGTACTGATGTTCTCCGTCCCTGGCAGCCTCACCGGGGCCATGCAGATCGGCTATATCTTCCTCAGCTATAACCTGGTGTCCACCGTGTTCTATACCGGGCTGAATGTCCCTTACGCCCGGGCTCTCCGTGCTTTCGGGAGACGGGCCGGGACAGAGCCCGGCCCCTGCGGACCATCCCCCGGCGAAACATCCTGTAGGGGCGGCCCCCAATCACACCGGGCCGCCGGGAAATGCAAAGATGATTGCAATCTGGATGGTTACGGCTTCTGCCAGCGCCGGATGCCAGGGGTTTAAAGGAACAGCCGCAGGCCTTTGGGGCCTGCGGCTGTGCAGATTTTGTGCAGTTTGTTTAGTCAGGGTAGCGGGTGTAGACGACGTAATAGATGTCACGATAAACGCCGTCTGTGACATACTTCACACCATAATCGTTGTAACTTACTTTGTCGTTATTATTACCTTCGTAGGTCGAAATATAGTAGCGAGTTACACCATTGACGGTGTCGGTTTTGTTGACTTCGGATGCAGCCGTGAGAATGTGTTTAGCAATGCCGTCCGTGCCCATTTTGACAATGATGTCACCAGGTCTTACTTGAGATACACTGTCGAGCTGTCTGATGGGGAAGTTTTCGCCCCCGTTGTTCTTTCCACCAAAGATGGCATCGCTTACAACTCCTGCGAAACCACCGCAGGCGGATTGCATACTTGCTCTGGTAATACTTCCGATGCGCATGACTGCGCCGCTCATCAAACCGAGTTCACGTCCGCCGATTTTTACGTTTGGATTACGGAAACCCGTATTGTCCTTACCCCAAGGCGTTCCGGAGGGATAGACCTGGAGAATTTCATCGATAATCTTGAGGGCGTTTTCGGGAGTGGGTGCGCTGCCATCTCGGAGGGTCAGCGCGGCGGCCTCTTCGGGCGTGGGCTCAGGGGTTGATTCAACCGGCTTGGATTCGGGTTTCTGTTCCATTCCGCCGTCAAACTGGTTATGTTCGCCGCCTGTTGCGGGAGCGTACTGGGCCATGCGTTGGATGACGATTGCCGCCTGCCCGCGGTTCATGATATTGGTTCCGCTGAAGCTGCCGTCAGAGTATCCGGTGATAATGCCCAGGGCGTAGACATTCTTCACGGCGTCCTGATATTGGCCGGGAATGCTGCTGTAGTCAGCAATTTAGGCCTGAACGGCGGACTTTTGGCTGGCATCTGCGGCAAAGCCCTTGGCCTGCATGATGCTGGTCATCATCTGGGCCATGTCATATCTGTTGATACTGGCGGACAGGAGAGCAGGATTGGTGTATTCTTTGCCAAGGCTGGTGTTGTTCAGAATTCCGTTACTGACTAGAGTGCGCATGGCGGGTCCGAATGCGCCATAGGTCGTTTTGATATAGTCGCTTTCGTACGTGGAAATCTGGTCGGGGTAGAAGGCCCGGGCCAGCATAGCGCAGAAGTGGCCGTTTGTAATCGTCTTGGCAGGCTGGAAGGTCCCATCGGCATAGCCGTTGACGACGCCTTTTCCGGCGCAGTACATGACGCCCTTGTAGAACGTGTGGGTGGCCGGCACATCGGTGAAGCTGATGCCCGGAGCCGCTTCGTCCTGGGTTTCAGGCTGGGTCTCGGGTTTGGGCTGGGCTTCCCGGGCCAGCAGGATGGCGTCAGCCAGAGCCTTCACAGTTTCCCGGTCCTCGGGGCTGAGGGCGTCCAGGTTGGGGAGCTCATAGCTGCCATCCCAACCGGCAATCAGTTCCGCGATGAGCTTGAGGCTGGGGTCGATCTCATCGGCGGTTTCCGCCGCGAAGGCGGGGACGCTTAGGCACAGCGCCAGAGCCAGGAACAGGGATGCGAGTCGTTTTTTCATGATGTAAAACTCCTTTCAAAAGTGGGTCGAATAAACCCCTCTATAATATAAGTGCTTTGAAAAGAGGTCAGGGTTTTATTTTTTCGGAAAATTTTTGGGGATTTTTCGTTTGTTTACAAATTGTTCACAAAACCCGGCGGTTTTCGCCCCCGGGAGCCGGGAAAACGGGCGCTGCCCGGGGAAGCGACATGAGGCGTGAGAGTGGGGCCGCAAGAATGCGGCGCGGGGTTTTGGCCTTATCATGATTCAGTTGTTTCATATTGCGTCCTTTCTGTCATTGTTTTCTCACGGCGGTTTCGCGGCAGGGCTGGGGGCGTTTCCGCCCCCCTCCTGCTTGCCGGGGCTTGCCGTGAGGAAAACAAAATCGTGCCGTGCGGACGCAATCATCCCAACACGACACGACTATACATAGCACACACACTGGTTTCCCCTTGCCAAAGATTGACGGCGGGGGTATAATAATCCCGTGGTGCGAATTTCATCGTTGTGTGGACAGCGCGAGTGTCCGCATAGGTCATGGGGGGTTGCCGCCCCTCATGACCACCGCACTATTAAGTTTTCCTCGATTGTTATTTTACGCTCTCCGCCGGGAAATGGCAAGCCCTATTTTAAGAATCTGGATTTATAACCGCCGGTCCGGTTTGCCGGACCGGGCCGGTAAACCCGGATAGCAGGCAAAAGCCCCCTGACGCGGGAACGCGGAAGGGGCTTCCTTAATATATAGCGGCCTTCATCATTGCTGCCGGCGGGCCGCCGAGGGCGGGGCGTGGGCATAACGAAAAAATGAAAAAAACGGAAAAACGAAAAAAACGGGAATTTTCATAAAAAACATCAAATTCCCTCTTGACAGAGGGAGAATTTTCTTTTATGATAGGCAAGTACGCGACGGGGAGAGAGCGTCCCGCGCCGCGAAACTGCGATGAACCGGGAGATTGCTCGAAAGAGGTAACTTCCGGGGAGTATGTCCGATCATCGGGCGGCTGAGAAAAGTCTGTGCGCAGCGTAGATCGCCGCGCCATGACGGGACCGGCCAGCATCTCTGCGCCGGTTTTTTCATGAGCTGGAATGATACGCACGGTTCCGCGGACAGAAATATTTCTCTCGCCGTAGGTTGTCGAGACTCGAAAAACTACCTACGAAATCAGGAGGAAACACTTATGGCTCAGAAAGAAAAGATCCGTATCCGGCTGAAGGCCTATGACCATCAGGTGATTGACCAGAGCGCCGAGAAGATCGTGGAGACCGCCAAGCGCACCGGCGCCGAGGTTTCCGGCCCCATCCCTCTGCCCACCAAAAAGGAGATCATCACCATCATCCGTGCGGTGCACAAATATAAGGACAGCCGTGAGCAGTTCGAAAGAAGGACGCACAAGCGCCTCATCGACATCACCAGGTCCTCCCCCAAGACCGTGGAGGCCCTGATGGCGCTGGAGCTGCCCGCCGGTGTGGATATCGAGATCAAGCTGTAAATTCCCTGCGTTTCACTTCGTGCTCACCGTGTCCGCCGAACCTGCGAGGCGGACGGGTCATGTCGGCAGAGCAATGCGCCGCGGCGTATCTAAGCCGACCAATAACCTTACTTTAAGGAGGAACCTACATGAAAGCGATCATCGGCAAAAAAGTGGGCATGTCCCAGATTTTTGACGAGAACGGCCACGTGATTCCCGTCACGGTTATCGAGGCGGGCCCCTGCGTGGTCGTGCAAAAGAAGACGGCTGAGAAGGACGGCTACACCGCCGTTCAGCTGGGCTTCGAGGACATTGCGGAGCGCAAGCTCACAAAGCCTGAGCTGGGCCACCTGAACAAGGCCGGCGTGGGCCCCAAGAAGCATCTGAAGGAATTCGACCTGGAGAACGCGGACGCGCTGAATATCGGTGACATTGTCAAGGCCGATACCTTCGCCGCCGGGGACTTCGTGGACGTCACCGGCACCAGCAAGGGCCACGGCTTCCAGGGCGTAGTCAAGCGCCACGGCGCGGCCGTGAAGCGCAACACCCACGGCGGCGGCCCCGTCCACCGGCATCAGGGCTCCCTGGGCGCCGGCACCACTCCGGGCCACATCGCCAAGGGCCGCGACGGCGCGGGCCACATGGGCGTCGACCAGGTGACCGTGCAGAACCTCTCTGTTGTGAAGGTTGATCCGGAACTGAACATGCTGGTGGTCTGCGGCGCTGTCCCCGGACCCAAGGGCGGCCTTGTCACCATCAAGTCCACCGTCAAGGTCCACAAGGTCAAGCAGGCCGGCGCGGACATCAGCAAGAACCCGCAGAAGGCTTCCGGCCGCAACCCGCAGAAGGCCTCCGCCAGAAGCAAGTAAGAAAGGGGTGCTGAAATAAATGTCTACTGTGAAAGTTTTAAACATGGCCGGCGCTGAAGTCGGCACTGTGGAGCTCAATGACGCCATTTTCGGCATCGAGCCCAACGAGGCGGTTGTCCACGAAGTGGTCAAGAACCACCTGGCCAACTGCCGCCAGGGCACTCAGAGCGCCCTGACCCGCGCCGAGGTTTCCGGCGGCGGCAGAAAGCCCTGGCGTCAGAAGGGAACCGGCCACGCCCGTCAGGGCAGCACCCGGGCTCCCCAGTGGACCCACGGCGGCATCGTCTTTGCGCCGAAGCCCCGGAGCTACCGGTATGTTCTGAATAAGAAGGTCCGCCGGCTGGCTCTGAAGTCCGTCCTCTCCGCCAAGGCCGCTGAGGGCAGCCTGGTGGTCATCGACGCCATCAAGCAGGACGCCATCAAAACCGCCAGCTTCCGCAAGTTCCTGGACGCCGTGAAGGTGGAGGGCAAGGCCGTTGTGGTCACCCCCGCCGTGGACCAGATCATCGTCAAGAGCGCCCGGAACATCCCCGGCGTGCTGACCACCCCCGCCAACCAGCTGAATGTCTATGACATTCTGAACGCGAAGTTCCTGGTGGTGGATCAGGCCGCCCTCTCCAAGATTGAGGAGGTGTACGCGTAATGGCTACCGCATATGACATCATCATCCGCCCGGTCATCACCGAGCGCTCCATGGCCGGCGCCGCCGACAAGAAATACGTTTTTGAGGTGGCCAAGTCCGCCGGTAAGATTGAAATCCGGAAGGCCGTTGAGGAAATCTTCGGCGTAAAGGTTGCCTCTGTGAATACCCTCACCGTGCCCGGCAAGGAAAAGCGCATGGGCGCAGGCCGGCCCGGTATGACAAAGACCTGGAAAAAGGCCTATGTCCAGCTGACCCCTGATTCCAAGACCATCGAGTTCTTTGAAGGCATGGTCTGATTCTACGGAAGGAGTGTAAAGACAAATGTCGATTAAAACCTTTAAGCCGACGACTCCCTCCCGGCGTCAGATGACAGTCTCCGGATTCGACGGCATTGACAAGAAGGCCAAGCCCGAGCCCAAGCTCACCGAGACCCTGAAAAAGAGCGCCGGACGCAACAGCTATGGCCGCATCACCGTCCGCCACCGCGGCGGCGGCAACAAGCGGAAATACCGTGTCATTGACTTCAAGCGGGATAAGCACGATATGTTCGCCACGGTCCTCCGCCTGGAGTATGACCCCAACCGCTCCGCCAACATCGCCCTTCTGGAATATGAGGACGGCGAGCGCCGCTATATCCTCGCCCCTGTGGGTCTGAAGGCCGGCGACAAGGTGGAGTCCGGCGCCAAGGCCGACATCAAGGAGGGCAACGCCCTGCCTCTGGCCAATATCCCCGTGGGCACCATGATTCACAATATCGAGCTCCATCCCGGCAACGGCGCCCAGCTGGTGCGCTCCGCCGGCACCGCCGCGCAGCTGATGGCCAAGGAAGGCATGGACGCTCAGATCCGTATGCCCTCCGGCGAGGTCCGCATTGTCCGGACCAACTGCATGGCCACCATCGGCCAGGTGGGAAATATCGACCATGCCAACATCAACATCGGCAAGGCAGGCCGCAAACGCCACATGGGCTGGCGTCCCACCGTCCGGGGCTCCGTCATGAACCCCAACGACCACCCCCACGGCGGCGGCGAGGGCCGCGCTCCCGTCGGCCGTTCCGGGCCTGTGACCCCCTGGGGCAAGCCGGCTCTGGGCTACAAGACCCGGAAAAAGAAAAATCCCACCAGCAAGTTCATCGTCAAGCGCCGCAACGAGAAGTAAGGGAGGCAGATGAAATATGAGCAGATCCATTAAAAAAGGCCCGTATGTCGCCCCGGAGCTTCTGAAGCGGGTCGAGGAAATGAACGCGAAGAATGAGAAGAAGGTACTGAAAACCTGGAGCCGCAGCTCCACCATCTTCCCCTCCTTCGTGGGACATACCATCGCTGTCCACGATGGCCGCAAGCATGTGCCCGTCTATGTCCAGGAGGACATGGTGGGCCATAAGCTGGGTGAGTTCGCGCCCACCCGGACCTTCCGCGGCCACCGGAAGGATAACTAAGGAGGATGCAGAACATGGATAAAAGAGAAGCAAAGGCGTACCTGCGCTATGTCCGCATCGCTCCCCGGAAGGTCCAGATTGTCTGCGACCTGATCCGCGGCAAGGACGCCGCCGCCGCTATGGCGATCCTGATGCAGACCAACAAGTCCGCCTCCGAACCCCTGCAGAAGCTCTTGAAGAGCGCCGTTGCCAATGCCGAAAACAACTTCGGCCTGGACCCCGCGAAGCTCGTGGTGTCCGAGGTGTTCGCCACTCCCGGCCCCATTCTGAAGCGGATGATGCCCCGGGCTCAGGGTCGCGCCTACCGTATCAACAAGCGCACTTCTCACGTCACTCTGACCGTGACGGAAAAGGCATAAGGGAGGAGAACAGTTTATGGGACAGAAAGTTAATCCCCACGGTCTGCGCGTGGGCGTCATCAAGGACTGGGACTCCCGCTGGTATGCCAGCGATGAGAAGGTCGGCGACCTGATCGTAGAGGACCAGAAGATCCGCAAGTATCTGAAAAAGACCCTGTATGGCTCCGGCGTGCCCAAGATTGAAATTGAGCGCAGCAACGACGTCGTGACCATCTTCCTGCACTGCGCCCGGCCCGGCATGGTCATCGGCAAGGGCGGCGAGCAGATTGAGCAGTACCGTCTGGCCGTCGAGAAGCTCGTCGGCAAGAAGGTCCGCCTGAACATTGTCGAGGTGAAAAATCCCGACATGAACGCCCAGCTGGTGGCGGAGAACATCGCCCAGCAGCTGGAAAAGCGTATCTCTCACCGCCGTGCCATGAAGAACGCCATGGCCCGCGCCATGCGCGCCGGCGCCAAGGGCATCAAGACCTGCTGCTCCGGCCGTCTGGGCGGCCGCGAGATCGCCGGCGTGGAGCACTACCACGAGGGCACCATCCCCCTGCAGACCATCCGGGCCGACATTGAATACGGCTTCGCGGAGGCTGCCACTACCTTTGGCCGCATCGGCGTGAAGGTGTGGATTTACAAGGGCGAGGTCCTCTCTCAGACTCTGCGCACCACCCCCCGCACCATGGACACCTCCAAGCCCTATCAGGAGCGTCGTGAGCGTCGTCCCCGCCGTGACGGCGACCGCCGCGGCGGCTTCAACCGGGACCGCCAGGGCGGCGGACGCCCCCAGGGCCAGGGCGGCTTTAACCGCGGCGGCCAGGGCCGTCCCCAGGGTCAGGGCGGCTTCAACCGGAGCGGTGCGCCCCGTCCCCAGGGCGGTCTGAACCGTGCCCCCGCCCGTCCGGCGCCGTCCGCGCCTGCCGCTCCCGCGGCCCCTAAGGAAGGAGGAAGCAACTAATGCTGATGCCGAAGAGAGTCAAATACCGCCGGGTACACCGGGGCCGCATGACCGGCAAGGCCATGCGGGGCAACACCCTGGCATACGGCGAGTATGGTCTGGTGGCCACTGAGCCCGCCTGGATTACCAGCAATCAGATTGAGGCCGCCCGTATCGCCATGACCCGCTATACCAAGCGCGGCGGTCAGGTCTGGATCAAGATTTTCCCCGACAAGCCCGTGACCAAGAAGCCCGCTGAGACCCGCATGGGCTCCGGCAAGGGCTCCCCCGAGTTCTGGGTTGCTGTTGTGAAGCCCGGCCGTGTCATGTTTGAGATCGCCGGCGTGTCTGAAGAAGTCGCCCGCGAGGCCCTGCGTCTGGCCAGCCACAAGCTGCCCATCAAGACCAAGGTTATCGCCCGCACCGAGGAAGCAGGTGAGTGAAGATGAAGGCAAGTGAAATCCGCAAGATGACCCCTGAGCAGCTGAATGAGAAGCTGGTGGGACTGAAGAAGGATCTGTTCTTCCTTCGGATGCAGCACGCCACCAATCAGCTGGACAATCCCGTGAAGATCCGGGAGACCAAGCACGACATTGCCCGAGTCAAGACCGTTCTGGCGGAACTCGCCGCGGCTGACGGCAAGCAGGCCGTGACCAAGCAGTGAGAAGGAGGTAAGGAAAAATGGACGAAAAGAGAACTTCCTCCCGCAAGACCCGGGTCGGCAAGGTGGTTTCCGATAAGATGGACAAGACCGTCGTGGTCGCCATCGAGGACCGGGTGGCCCATCCTCTGTATAAGAAGATTGTTGGCCGCACCTATAAGCTGAAAGCCCATGATGAGCAGAACGCCTGCGGCGTCGGCGATAAGGTGAAAGTGATGGAGACCCGCCCCCTGTCCAAGGACAAGCGCTGGCGCGTGGTCGAGATCATCGAGAAAGCGAAGTAAAGGAGGCGTCGAGTTATGATTCAGCAGGAAACCTTTCTGAAGGTCGCCGACAATACCGGCGCCAAGGAAATCAAGTGCATCCGCGTTCTGGGCGGAAGCAAGCGCAAATACGGCAATATCGGGGACGTCATCGTGGCTTCTGTCCGCAAGTCCGCCCCCGGCGGCACCGTGAAGAAGGGCGAGGTGGTCAAGGCCGTCATCGTCCGCAGCGCCAAAGGCGTGCGCCGGGCCGACGGGACCTATGTCCGCTTTGACGACAACGCCGCCGTTCTGATTAAGGACGACAAAAACCCCAGAGGGACCCGCATCTTTGGGCCCGTGGCCCGCGAGCTGCGCGACAAGGATTACATGAAGATCCTGTCCCTGGCGCCCGAAGTGATTTGAGGAGGGCTGAGGATATGGCTATGAAAATCAAAAAGGGCGACACCGTCGTGCGGATCTCCGGCGACGGCACCAAGGACAATGACATCAAAACCCATCAGGGGAAGGTCATTGCCACACTGCCCAAGGAGAACAAGGTCGTGGTAGAGGGCATGAACATGGTCACCTGCCACATCAAGCCCCGCCGGCAGGGCGAGGAGGGCGGCATCATGAAGCGGGAAGCCGCCATTGCCGCCTGCAAGGTTCAGGTGGTCTGCCCCAAGTGCGGCAAGGCCACCCGGGTGGCCCACAAGGTCGAGAAGAAGACCGTGAAGGGCAGAGAGAAAAATGTCAGCATCCGCATCTGCAAAAAGTGCGGAGCCGAGCTGTAAGGGAGGAGGAGTTACAATGGCTGATAAGAAAATGCCCAATCTGAAGGCGAAATACCAGACCGAAGTCGCTCCCGCCCTGATGAAGGAGTTCGGTTACAAGAGCGTCATGCAGATTCCCAAGATTGACAAGGTGGTTGTCAACGTGGGCTGCGGCGAGGCTCGTGAAAATGCCAAAATCCTGGACAACGTGGTTCGGGACCTGGCCCAGATTACCGGCCAGAAGCCCGTTATCACCAAGGCCCGGAAGTCCATCGCCAACTTCAAGCTCCGTGAGAATATGCCCATCGGAGCGAAGGTCACCCTCCGGGGCGAAAAGATGTGGGAGTTCCTGGACCGCCTGTTCAACGTGGCCCTGCCCCGCGTCCGCGATTTCCAGGGCATCAGCCCCAATGCCTTTGACGGCCGGGGCAATTACGCCCTGGGCATCCGGGAGCAGCTGATCTTCCCCGAGATCGAGTACGATAAGATCGACAAGATCCGCGGAATGGATGTAGTAATCTGCACCACCGCCCACACCGACGAAGAGGCCCGCTCCCTGCTTACCCAGGTCGGCGCTCCCTTTGCCCGCTAAGGAGGAAGAGACGTTATGGCTAAGAAATCCATGATTTTAAAGCAGCAGCGGCCCGCCAAGTACTCCAGCCGGAAGTACAACCGCTGCAAGCTCTGCGGCCGCCCCCATGCCTATCTCCGGGATTACGGCGTGTGCCGTATCTGCTTCCGTGAGCTGGCCTATAAGGGCGAGATTCCCGGCGTGCGGAAGGCGTCTTTCTGATTGGAATTAGGAGCTAGGAATTACGAGTTAGGAGTTTTTCCTGATTCTGAACCCTGGCCTAACAAGCAGAAGCGTAAATGAATGGGGAAAACCGGAGGTTCAGCGTATGAACTCCCGATTGA
Source organism: uncultured Oscillibacter sp. (assembly GCF_947654275.1). GTDB lineage: Bacteria > Bacillota > Clostridia > Oscillospirales > Oscillospiraceae > Oscillibacter. The sequence continues at coordinate 15,921 of NZ_CANTJS010000026.1, forward strand.
AAGCAAAAAGCTGGGAAATAGGATAATTCCTAATTCCTCATCCCTCATTCCTAACTGTAACCGACGGCCTTTGATACGGGGCCTTTGGGATAAACGGACGGCGAAAGGTCATGACCAATCGGGCGAATGCAAAAGCAAAAAAGCCCCATTGGCCATGATACCTCGCTGCCGAAGCGGCTGAATACAAAGGCCGCAACTCTAAAACAGGAGGATTTCACCATGCATATCACCGATCCGGTTGCGGATATGCTGACCCGCATCCGCAACGCCAACAGCGCAAAACACGACACCGTGGATATCCCCGCCTCCAACATGAAAAAGAGCATTGCTCAGATTCTGCTGGACGAGGGCTATATCAAGAATTTCCAGGTGGTGGACGACGGCACCCAGGGCATGATTCATGTCACCCTGAAGTACAACGCCGGTAAGGAAAAGGTCATCACCGGCCTGCGCCGCGTCTCCAAGCCGGGCCTTCGGGTCTACGTGGGCGCCGACGAGCTGCCCCGCGTGCTCCGCGGCCTGGGTATCGCAATCATCTCTACGTCCAAGGGCGTCATGACCGACAGGAAAGCCCGTGAGCTTCATGTCGGCGGCGAAGTCCTGGCGTTCGTCTGGTAAGGAGGGTGTTTGAACAATGTCTAGAATTGGTAGAATGCCCATCGAGGTTCCCGCCGGCGTGACTGTGAACATTGCCGAGGGCAACGTGGTCACCGTTAAGGGACCCAAGGGCGAGCTGTCCCGGGCGCTGCGTCCCGAGATGATCATTAAGCAGGAAGGCACTACGATCACCGTGGGACGTCCTTCCGAGGATAAGCTGCACCGCAGCCTCCACGGCCTGACCCGCACGCTGCTCCACAACATGATTGTCGGCGTCACCGACGGTTATGCCAAGGAGCTGGAGGTCAACGGCGTGGGCTATCGTGTGGCCAAAGAGGGCAATAACCTGGTCATGAACCTGGGCTATTCCCATCAGGTGATCGTTTCTGAGGAGGAGGGCATTACCATCGAGGTTCCCTCTCCCAATAAAATCATCATCCGCGGATGCGACAAGGAAAAGGTGGGCCAGTTTGCCGCCGAAGTCCGCGAGAAGCGTCCTCCCGAGCCTTATAAGGGCAAGGGCATCAAGTATGCGACTGAGACCATCCGCCGCAAGGTCGGTAAGACCGGCGCCAAGAAGTAAGGAGGTGTGCCGATATGATTAAGAGACCGAATACCAATGCGCAGCGCATCAAGCGCCACAAGAGAGTCCGGGCCAAGATCTCCGGCACCGCCGAGACGCCGCGCCTGAACGTGTTCCGCAGCGAGGCCAATATCTATGCTCAGATCATCGACGATGTGAAGGGCGTGACCCTGGTCTCCGCTTCTTCCCTGGATAAGGAAATCGAGGGCTACGGCGGCAACATCGCCGCAGCCGGGGCCGTGGGCAAGCTGGTTGCCGAGCGGGCCAAGGCCAAGGGCATTGAGACCGTGGTCTTTGACCGCGGCGGCTACCTGTATCACGGCCGCGTGAAGGCCCTGGCTGAGGGCGCCCGTGAGGGCGGCCTGCAGTTCTGATCGGAGGGAGGAAGAAAGACATGCCTAGATTTGAAAGAGAGCAGAGCGAGTATATCGAAAAGGTGGTCTACCTGAACCGGGTTTCCAAGACTGTGAAGGGCGGCCGCGTGATGAAATTCTCCGCCCTGGTGGTCGTGGGCGACGGCAAGGGCAAGGTGGGCTACGGCCTGGGCAAGGCCGCCGAGGTCCCCGAGGCTATCCGCAAGGGCATCGAGGCCGCCAAGAAGAACATGATTACCGTGACCCTCGCAGGCACGACCCTGCCCCATGAGGTGATCGGCGTGGCCGGAGCGGGCCGGGTGCTGATGAAGCCCGCCGCTCCCGGTACCGGCGTCATCGCCGGCGGCGCGGTTCGTGCCGTCGTGGAGGCCGCGGGCATCAAGGACATTCGCGCCAAGAGCCTCCGGTCCAACAACCCCAACAACGTGGTCGCCGCCGCCTTCCAGGGACTCAAATCCATGCGCGGTCCCGAAGAGGTTGCCCGCATCCGGGGCAAGAGCGTCGAAGAGATCGTGGGTTAAGGAGGCGCAGAACATGGCAAACTTAAGGATTGAGCTCGTTAAGAGCCTGAACGGCCGCCTGGAAAAGCAGGTTGCCACCGCGCATTCCCTGGGTCTGCGCAAAATCGGTGACGTCACCGTGCAGCCCGATAACGATCCCACCCGCGGAAAAGTGGCAAAGATCGGCTATCTGCTGCGTGTTACCGAAGAGAAGTAAGGAGGCTCCAAATCATGAAATTAAGCGAACTGTCTCCCGCCGCCGGTTCTGTCCGTGAGGCTTACCGCAAGGGCCGGGGCGCCGGTTCCGGCAACGGCAAGACCGGCGGCCGGGGCCACAAGGGCCAGAAAGCCCGCTCCGGCGGCAAGGTCCGGGTGGGATTCGAAGGCGGCCAGATGCCTCTGGCCCGCCGGGTTCCCAAGCGCGGCTTCAACAACATCTTCGCCAAGCCCCTGGAGATTGTGAATCTCAGCGCGCTGAACGCCTTTGACGACGGCGCGACCATTACCGCCGAAGCGCTGCTGGACAAGGGCATCCTTTCCAAGTGCGAATATGGCTATAAGGTTCTTGGCAGCGGCAAGGTTTCCAAGAAGCTTACTGTCAAGGCTTCCGCCTTCTCCGCGTCTGCCAAGGAGGCCATCGAGGCGGCAGGCGGCAAGGCGGAGGTGAAGTAACGTGATCCAAACCATTCGCAAAGCATGGGGCATTCCTGAGCTGCGGAAGAAGCTGGTTTTCACGCTGCTGATTCTGCTGATTTTCCGCATCGGCAATGCCATTACCGTCCCCTATATCAACACCGGGCTGCTGGAAAACCAGCTCAACAGCATGGGCGCCACCATTCTGGGCCTGTATAATGTCATGAGCGGCGGCGCCTTTGCCCAGGCGACAGTCTTTGCCCTGAGCATCCAGCCCTATATCAACAGCTCCATCATCATCCAGTTGCTCACCGTCGCGATTCCCTATCTGGAGCGGCTGGCCAAGGACGGCGGCGAAGAGGGCCGGAAGAAAATCCAGTCCATCACCCGCTACACCACTGTGGCCATTGCCATTCTCCAGGCCCTGGGCTATTACTTCATGATGAAGCGTTACGGCATCCTGGCTCCCGGCGCGGAGGGCATCTGGCCCGCCCTGGTTATCATTGTGACCCTGATTGCCGGCTCCTCCTTCGTTATGTGGATGGGCGAGCAGGTTACCGAGTTCGGCGTGGGCAACGGTATTTCCATCATTCTCTTTGCCGGCATCGTTTCCCGGGTTCCCAGCATGATTTCCAGTCTCTACAATGGAATCACCACCTGGAACTCCGTCCGCACCGGCGCTATGACGCTGGAGACCCTGACCCAGGCCGGCTACAGCGCCGAGCAGGCTCAGAGCGTTCTGGACAGTGCAATGGCTCCCTGGGGCGTGCTGCTCCTTCTGGTGGGCGGCCTGGCCCTGATCGTGTTCATTGTGTTCATCAACGACGCGGAGCGCCGCATTCCCGTGCAGTATGCCAAGCGTCAGGTGGGCCGGAAGATGTATGGCGGACAGAGCAGCAACCTGCCCATGAAGGTGGGTATGGCCGGTGTGCTCCCCGTGATCTTCGCCCAGAGCATCGCGTCTCTGCCTATTACGGTCTGGAGCTTTGCGGGCATCCCCGCCGAGGGCACCGTGTCCCGGAGCATCTACAATGCCATTGACACCAAATCCGTGCTCTATATGGTGGTCTATTTCATCATGATCATCGGATTCAGCTATTTCTACGCCAGCATCCAGTTCAATCCCGTGGAAATTGCCAACAACATGAAGAAGCAGGGCGGGTTCATTCCCGGCTTCCGGCCCGGAAAGCCCACGGTGGACTTTATCCGGAAGGTTCTGAACAAGATTACCCTGTTCGGCGCCATTTATCTGGGCATTGTGGCCATCTGCCCCCTGTTGATCGGCAAGATTCTGGGGAACAACTCCGTGGCCGTCGGCGGAACCTCCGTCATCATCGTCGTGGGCGTGGCCCTGGAGACGGTGAAGGCCCTAGAGTCTCAGATGCTGATGCGTCAGTACAAGGGTTTCCTGGAATAAGAAACGTGAAGAGGCGGAACGGCCTCCGGGCCGTTCCCCTCCCCATCAGAAAACGGAGGGCCGCGCCAGGTAAAGCGGCAGCCGTATGCGGCTCTGCCGCAGCGGGAAACAGGAGGTTTGTATGAACTTGATCCTCTTGGGCGCCCCTGGCGCCGGCAAGGGTACACAGGCCGATATCCTGTGTGAAAAGCTGGATATTCCCACCATTTCCACCGGCAATATTCTCCGTGCCGCCGTGAAGAACGGCACTCCCACCGGACTGAAGGCAAAGGCGTTTATGGACGCGGGTCAGCTGGTGCCCGATGAGGTCATCATCGGCATCATCACCGAGCGGCTGGCGGAGCCGGACTGTGCCGGCGGCTACATCCTGGACGGCGTGCCCCGCACCATCGCCCAGGCGGAGGCCCTGGAAAAGGCAGGCGTGGTGTTCGACAGCGTGGTCTCCATTGAAATCTCTGACGAGACCATTATGGAGCGCATGAGCGGCCGCCGGGTCTGCCCGGACTGCGGAGCCAGCTACCATGTGGTGGCGGTACCCCCCAAGGCAGAGGGCGTATGCGATAAATGCGGCGGGAATTTGATCCAGCGGAAAGATGATGCCCCCGAGACAGTGAAATCCCGGCTCGAGGTCTATCATAAGGAAACGGAGCCCCTGAAGGCCTTCTACGCCCAGAGGGGCGTGCTGAAGACGGTGGAAAATCAATCCACCGTGGAGGCCACTTCTCAGGCCATCCTCAGCGTTCTGGGGAGATGATAGAAGAATGATCATTCTCAAATCCCCCCAGGAGATCGACTTGATGCGCCGTGCCGGAAAAATTACCGCGGCTGCCCGTGCTCTGGCAGGGGAAATGGTAAGGCCCGGCGTTACAACCCAGGAGATCAACGCGGAGGTAGAGCGGTTCATCCGCAAACAGGGCGCGGTTCCGTCCTTTCTCCATTACAATGGCTACCCAGCCAGCGTCTGCATCAGTGTGAACGACGAGATTATCCACGGCATTCCCGGCAAACGGGTTTTGCGGGAGGGCGACGTCGTCAGCGTGGACGTGGGCGCGTACATCGGGGGCTTTCATGGAGACGGTGCGGCCACCTTTCCCTGCGGGACCATCAGCCCGGAGGCTCAGAAGCTCATTGACGTGACCAGACAGAGCTTTTTTGAAGGAATCCGCTTCGCCCGGGAGGGACACCGGCTTCAGGACATCTCCGCCGCCGTGCAGCAGTATGTGGAAGAAAACGGCTTCTCCGTGGTCCGGGAATACGTGGGCCACGGCGTAGGCGCCAAAATGCACGAGCCGCCGGAGATTCCCAATTACGGCCGTCCCGGCCATGGTCCCCGGCTCCTCCGGGGAATGACTCTGGCCATTGAGCCCATGGTCAACGCCGGCGCCGCCGCCATCACACAGCTCAGCGACGGCTGGACGGTGAAGACCGCGGACGGAAAGTGGGCGGCCCACTATGAAAATACGATCCTGATCACCGATGGCGAGCCGGAGATTTTAACGGCTCCCGCCATTTGAAAACAGGAGAGCGCATGGAAATTGCGAAATCAAACATCGTCCGCTCCGATGCCGGGCGGGACAAGGGAAAGCTTTTCGTTGTCCTGGCCGTCGAGGGGGAATATCTCCTGCTGGCGGACGGAAAATCCAGAAAGGTGGAGTCCCCCAAGCGCAAAAAGCGCAGGCATGTGCTGTTTGCGGCGGCGGACGACACCCGCCTCGCTGAGAAAATCCGGGGCGGGGAGAAAATCAGCAACAGCGAGCTACGCAGGACCCTTGCGGGATACCGTGAGGCGATTCAGCCGGACCAGGAGGGATGACGTTTGGCAAAATCCGACATGATCGAGGTGGAAGGCGTTGTGGTGGAAGCCCTGCCCAACACGACGTTCCAGGTTGACATTGGAAATGGGCACATGATTCTGGCACATATCTCCGGAAAGCTCAGGATGAATTTCATCCGGATTCTGCCCGGCGACAAGGTTACGGTGGAGATGTCCCCGTACGACCTGACCCGGGGCCGGATCACCTGGCGCAGCAAGTAACAACCTTTATACCGCTGAAAGGAATGGTTTCAAGCTATGAAAGTAAGACCGTCCGTGAAGCCCATGTGCGAAAAGTGCAAGGTTATTCGGCGCAAAGGCCGTGTTATGGTTATTTGCGAGAACCCCAAGCACAAGCAGAGACAGGGCTGACATTTGAAATTGGAGGTGCTTTAAAAGTATGGCACGTATTGCCGGTATTGACCTGCCGAAGGATAAGCGTATTGAGATCGGCCTCACCTATATCTACGGCATTGGCAGAAAAACCGCCAAGGACATCCTTGCGAAGTCCGGCGTGAACCCCGATATCCGGGTGAAGGATCTCAGCGACGCCGACGAGCAAAAACTCCGCGACGCCATTGACGATTATACCGTCGAGGGCGACCTCCGGCGCCAGACCGCGCTGGACATCAAGCGTCTCAGCGAGATCGGCTGCTATCGCGGTCTCCGTCACCGCAAGGGTCTGCCTGTCCGGGGCCAGCGCAGCAAAACCAATGCCCGGACCCGCAAAGGACCCAAGAAGACCATCGCCAACAAGAAGAAGTAAGGAGGGAGAAAGAATATGGCAGCACAGAAATCCGGCGGCAAGAAGGTCATTCGCCGCCGCCGCGAGAGGAAGAATATCGAGCGTGGCCAGGTCCATATCCGTTCTTCCTTCAACAACACCATGGTGACCGTCACCGACTCCCAGGGCAATGCCATCTCCTGGGCCTCCTCTGGCGGCCTTGGCTTCCGCGGCAGCAAGAAGTCCACCCCCTTCGCGGCCCAGACTGCGGCTGAGACCGCCGCCCGCGCCGCTATGGAGCACGGACTGAAGACTGTGGAAGTGTTCGTCAAGGGCCCCGGCCAGGGCCGTGAGGCCGCCATCCGCGCTTTGCAGGCAGTGGGTCTGGAAGTGACCATGATTAAGGACGTCACTCCCATCCCCCACAACGGCTGCCGTCCGCCGAAGCGCCGCCGCGTGTAATCGAAAGAGGAGGTAACGAGCAATATGGCAAGAAATATGCAGCCGATTGCCAAGCGCTGCAAGGCTTTGGGCATTTCTCCCGCCGTTATGGGCTATGCCAAGAAGGAAACCAACCGGAATCCCGGCGGCCAGATGCGGAAGAAAAAAAGCGAGTATGGCATTCAGCTGAACGAAAAGCAGAAGGTCAAGTTTATCTACGGAATCCTGGAAAAGCAGTTCCACAGCTACTATGAGGCCGCCGCCGCCGCCCCCGGCAAGACCGGCGACAACCTGCTGATCAATGTGGAGCGCCGTCTGGACAATGTTGTGTACCGCATGGGCTTCGCCATGACCCGCCGCCAGGCCCGTCAGTTGGTGAATCACGCCCACTTTACCGTGAATGGGAAAAAGGTCAACATTCCCTCCTATCAGGTCAAGGCCGGCGACGTCATCGAGGTAGCCGAGGGCAGCCGCTCTTCCGAGGTCTTCAAGCGCCTCACCGGACAGGACGCCCCCATCTTCCTGCTGCCCCCCTGGATGGAGCGGGAGAAGAACACTCTGAAGGGCACTGTTACCCGTCTTCCTGCCCGCGAGGATATCGACATCCCCGTGGAGGAGCACCTGATCGTTGAGCTCTACTCCAAGTAATCGGAGGATACCCTCGAACATGACACGAACCGCAGGCGGCATGCGCTGCATCGCCGCGTTGACAAGACGAAGGAGGGTACTGCATGGTTGAAATTGAGAAGCCCCAGATCGAATGCATCGAGACGCCGGGTGACGTGACCTATGGCAAGTATGTCGTGGAGCCCCTGGAGCGGGGTTATGGAACCACACTGGGCAATGCGCTGCGCCGCATTATGCTCTCCTCGCTGCCCGGCACCGCGCCGACCACCATCAAAATCGCCGGCGTTCAGCATGAGTTCTCCACCATCCCCGGTGTAAAGGAGGATGTGACGGAGATCGTTCTGAACGTGAAGGGTCTTCTGACCAAGCTTCACAGCGAGTCTGTGAAAACGGTGTATATTGAGGCGGTGGGGCCCTGCGTGGTGACTGCCGGCGATATCAAGGCCGACGGCGAGGTGGAGGTTCTGAATCCCGATCTGCATATCGCTACACTGGATAATGGGGCCGCCCTCAACATGGAGATTACTCTTTCCCATGGCCGCGGCTATGTGCCGGCTGACCGTAATAAGCCTCAGCAGAATGTAATCGGCACCATCGCTGTGGACTCTATCTATACGCCGGTGTACAAGGTGAATTATTCTGTGGAGCCCACCCGTGTGGGTACCTCCAGCGACTTCGATAAGCTGACGCTGGAGGTCTGGACCGACGGGACCATCTCCGCCCGGGATGCCGTGTCTCTGGGAGCGAAGATTCTGTGCGACCACTTCACACTGTTCACCGACCTCAGTGAAAATGTCGGCAGCAAGCCCACCGTAGTGGAGAAGGCGGAGGCACAGAGGGACAAGGTGCTGGAGATGACCATTGAAGAACTGGATCTCTCCGTGCGCAGCTTTAACTGCCTCAAGCGCGCCAACATCAACACGGTAGAGGATCTGATCTCCAAGACCGAGGATGAAATGATGAAGGTCCGGAATCTGGGCCGGAAGTCCCTGGAGGAGGTCATCAACAAGCTGGCGATGATGGGGCTGCACCTGGCCGATGAGGAAAACGGCTGATCCCCTGGGGAACCGGAACACATCGGCGTTTGCCGGCGGTCTGTCCGCCGCAAGAGAAATAGTATTAAGGAGGAAACCGAAATGCCTCGTAAGCTTGGCAAGACCTCTGACCAGCGCAGAGCCATGCTGCGTCAGCAGGTCACGGATTTCCTGGACCACGGAAAGATGGAGACCACCGTCACCCGTGCCAAGGAGATCAAGCCTTTGGCTGAAAAGATGATCACTCTGGGCAAGAAGAACGATCTGGCCGCCTACCGGCAGGCTATGAGCTTCATCACCCGTGAGGACGTCTGCAAGAAGCTGTTCAAGGAGATTGCTCCCGATTATGCGGAGCGCAACGGCGGCTATACCCGCATTATCCGCACCGGCGTGCGCCGGGGCGACGCGGCGGAGACCGCAATCCTTGAGCTGGTGAAATAAAAAAGAGAAAAAGCCCTTTGTCCTGGGAACCTAGGCCCAAGACAAAGGGCTTTTTTTGTGCCGCGTTTCCGGCTGGCGCTCACGGAGGCCCGAGCCACGCGGCTGGGAGAGAGACTCTGGCCTGAGCGCGCGTCGTTTATTGCCGCGTTTCCAGTTGGCGCACACAGAAGCCCAGCCCACGCGGCTGGGAGACAGACTCTGGCCTGATAGCGTGCCGTTTATCGCCGCGTTTCCGATTGGCGCACACGGAGGCCCGGCCCACGCGGCTGGGAGACAGACTCTGGCCTGAGAGCGCGCCGTTTTTCGCCGCGTTTCCGATTGGCGCACACGGAGGCCCGGAGCAGGGAAGTGGCCAAACGCACAGTTTATCAGGAGGATGAGGCGTAGGGGGCAGGCTCTGTCCTGCCCCGTTTTTCGGAATTTGCAAGCTTCCGGGAGACAGGCTGGGACAGAGTCCGGTCCCTATAAAATTTTCGAATAAAACACTCCTTCGGCCCACGCAGGCGAGGGACAAACTCTAACATGCCTTTTTGCACCCGCTGCAAAAGTACGCAGTACGCAGAAAGAGCAGAAGCAAAACAGGGGAATGTTCCGCCGGCATTTCGGACATACTATCCTCGAAAAACTTGGGGAGATGGCGAAATGAGACGAACGATGCTGTTGTTTCTGGCTTTGACAGGCCTGGTGCTGCTGTTCCAGGGCATCGGGGCCGCAGTGCCCACAGACGCCGCGGCGGAAATACCAGCGGATGAGGAGCCGCGGAAATATGTGGCCCTGACCTTTGACGACGGGCCGAAACGGCCTACCACGGAAAAGCTGCTGGACGGGCTGAAGGAGCGGGGAGCCAGCGCCACCTTTTTTCTCATTGGCGAGCAGATTGAGGAAAACCGGGACCTGGTGCTGCGGATGGCCCGGGAGGGCCACCAGATTGGAAACCATACCTGGAGTCACCAGCGGCTGGACAATACGGAGGCGGGGACTGTGGCCTGGGAAATCTGCAAGACGGAGACCGCCCTGACGGAGCTGCTGGGGACCGGGGACTACTGGCTGCGGCCTCCATACGGACAGCCGGCCGCCGGCGGGGAGAATGGAATCAATGTGCCTATGGTCAAGTGGTCCGTGGATCCCAGGGACTGGGAGAGCCGGGACGCGGAGAAGGTGACCCGGGCGATTCTGGAGTGCGTGGAGCCCAACAGCATCATCCTGCTTCACGATATCTATGCCAGTTCTGTGGACGCGGCTCTGGGCGTTGTGGATGTCCTCCAGGAAGAGGGCTATTGGTTTGTGACGGTGAGGGAGCTGCTGGAACTCAACGGCGTAACGCCCCAGCCGGGGACCATGTACCGCACAGGGACCGGGTAAAGGCCATGGGACAGACCCGGGTCAGCGGTTTCTGCGGCGATATTCCAGGGGGCTGACGCCCTCTATCCGGCGGAAGCACTGGGAAAAGTAGCTGAGAGAGGAAAAGCCCAGAATCTGAGCGATCAGGGACAGGGTGTGGTCTGTTTCACGAAGGAGAAAGCGGCTTTCCTCAATCCGCCTGGAGACCAGATAATTGATGGGGGAGACGCCGAATTCCCGGCGGAAGGCGTGGGCCAGGTAATACTTATTAAGATGGACCATCTGGGCCAGCTGATCCAGGCTCAGATTTTCCTTGAAGTGGTTGTCGATATACCGCCGGACCAGGCCGCATTCCCGGTTGGACCGGGCATCCGGCGGTCCGCCGGAGAGGGCGGCGTTCTGCTGGCGGCTCAAAAGAATCATGACCGCCGTGGACAGGCTCCGGCAGACCTGCTCATAGCCTGGCTGGGCCTGGGAGGCCTCCTGGAGCATCAGGTCCAGACAGACCATCAGCGCGTCCCAGCCGCTGTGCAGATGGAGCATGGCATATCCTTCTCCCCCTGCCAGGGTGCCCAGTCCCTCCACACCCAGGACCTTGTACTCCAGGGGGCTTTCCAGCTGGCTGACCTCCGTGTGCGGCACGTTGGCGTTGACGATGACCGCGTCGTGGATGGATACGGGGAATTCCCTCTGCTGGAAGCGGAAACGGCCGTGGCCTCCGGTGATGAAGAACAGCTCGGCGCAGCCGTGGGTGTGGAGGCTGGAGTTCCATTCACCGCTGTACTGGGCCTGAGAGAGGTATAACAGCCGGGGGGCGGTCTCAAGGGATTCCGACTCCCGGGGAAAGGTGTACTGACGCTGACTCATGGCGGAACCTCCCGTTGTGAAGTGGGGGCGGGGGACGCCTGCCTGCGCAATTTTTTGAAAACAGGCAGAGGCGGCTTCCAGAATGATTATAACTGATTGAGAGAGACTATGCAACTTATCATAAAAATTTTGTCGCTTCTTCCCGGTTTTTATGTGGAAAGGAGAGAGGATAAGAGGGGGTAAATTTTGAGATTAGAGAGGATATCCAAAATGAGGACGAATTTACTCCATCATTTCCGGCAAAACGCAAAAAGCAAGATATCTAAAAACTTTCGCAAGATACCCATTGCTTTTCCGGCGGCCGTACCGCTATACTGAACATAACAGGGCCGGTGACCCGGCCGCGGCTCCCGAAAACATAAGGAGGTTACACTATGAAGAAGTTTCTCTGTCTCTTGCTGACTCTGGCCATTGCGCTGTCTCTGGCCGCCTGCGGCGGCGCGCCTCAGACGCCTCCCGCGCAGACGCCTCCCCCCGCGGATTCCGGCAGTCAGGATACCCCCGATCCCGCTCCTGCCCCCGCCGGCCCCATCAAGGTGGCCGCTCTCTCCTCCGGCTATGAGACCGCCTATCCCGGTATGTGGCAGGAGGTCTGCGCCGCCTTCACCGCCGAGACCGGCGTTGAGGTGGAACTGACCCTGGAGAAGAACCTGGAGGATGTGATTGGTCCCTCCATGCAGGGCGGCGACTATCCCGACGTGGTCCTCTGCGCCACCGGACGCGAGAAGGGCCTGACCGAGCAGTTCATCAAGGATAAGCTTATTGCCGACATCACCGATGTGCTGACCATGACCGTTCCCGGCGAGAGCGCATCCGTCGACAGCAAGCTGGTCCCCGGCTTTGTGGGCACCAACATCACCGATCCCTACGGCGATGGCAAGACCTATCTGGCCCCCATGTTCTACTCTCCCTGCGGCCTGTTCTACAACGCCGGCCTGTTCGCGGAGAAGGGCTGGGACGTTCCCACCACCTGGGATGAGATGTGGGAGCTGGGCGAGAAGGCCAAGGCCGAGGACATCGCTCTGTTTACTTACCCCACCACCGGTTACTTTGACACGTTTTTCCCCACCCTGCTCTACTCCGTAGGCGGCCCTGACTTCTTCAACAAGGCCATGAACTATGCCGAGGGCGTATGGGATACCGACGAGGCCAAGCAGTGCTTCGACGTGATGAGCAAGCTGGCGGGCTACACCGCCAAGGTGACCCCTGCCCAGGCCAACGACCAGGACTTCACCCAGAACCAGCAGCTGATTCTGGACAATAAGGCCCTGTTTATGCCCAACGGCACCTGGATTGTGGGCGAGATGGCCGACGCGCCCCGTGCGGACGGCTTTGAGTGGGGCATGTGCGCTCTGCCCGGCGGCGCCAGCGGCACCAGCGCCAGCTACTGCTGGCTGGAGCAGATCTGGATTCCCTCCGGAGCGTCCAATATCGACACCGGCAAGCAGTTCATAGCCTTCATGTACAGCGACAAGGCCGCTGAGATCTTCGCCAAGGGCGGAGCCGCCCAGCCCATCACCGGCATTACCGACGGTATGGAGGGCGACAACAAGATGTTCTACTCCATCTATGACAATGGCGCTTCCGCTGTTATGGGCGGCTTCGCAGCCTACGCCTCCGTGCCCGGTCTGGGCAGCGTGCGCGAGGTCTTCTTCGACCCCTTCAATAACCTTGTGAGCGGTTCTCTGACCCAGGACCAGTGGGTGGACAACATCAGGACCTCCAGCGACACCATGCGGGAGAACCTGATTGTGAGCTAAGCGCGCTTCACAATTCCATAGCCAAAAGCGGGCGGCGGCGGGCAGGTTCTGCACGCCGCCGCTTTTAATATTGGAGAGAAAGGAGCGGTTCCATGCGCAGCAGCAAGAACAGAAGCCGGTTCCTCATTCTGTGTACGGCCCCGGCAGTGATTCTCTACTTTGTGTTCATGATTCTTCCCACGCTGAATGTGTTCCGCATGTCCCTCTTTGAGCGGGGGGCCTATTCACCGACGGAGACCTTTGTGGGCATGGCGAACTTCAAGGTCCTGATAAAGGACGTGAAATTCATCACCTCCATGCAGAACACCATTTTGCTGATTGTCACCGTGACAGTGATTACCTTCTTTTTTGCCATCGTTTTCGCGGCCATCCTCACCCGGGAGAAAATCAAGGGGCAGAACTTTTTCCGCATCGTCTTTTACATCCCCAACATTCTGTCCATTGTGGTGATCGCCGGTATCTTCTCCGCCATCTACAAGCCGGATACCACCGGCATGCTGAACAATATTTTTACATTCTTTGCCGGGCGGAACATCGAGATTCTTTGGAAGAGTCAGCCCATGGTCATTGTCAGCATCATCATTGCCATGGTCTGGCAGGCCATCGGCTACTACATGGTCATGTACATGGCTTCCATGGCTGCCGTGCCCGCCAGCCTCTATGAGAGCGCCGGGCTGGACGGCGCGGGGCGGCTGACCCAGTTCTTCCAGATTACCCTGCCCCTCATCTGGACCAACATCCGCACCACCCTGACGTTCTTCATTATTTCCACCATCAACATGGCCTTCCTCTTCGTCAAGTCCATGGTGGCCCCCGGCATGTCCGACGTGGGTCTGAGCTTCATGTACGCGCAGAAGGACGCCGGGCTCTATGGCTATTCCATGGCCGCCGGTGTGGTGATCTTCCTGTTTTCCTTCCTGCTGTCCGCCCTGGTCAACAGGGTGACGGAGCGGGAAGTGCTGGAAATGTAAGGAGGCGACCATATGACTACGAAGAAAACCTCCTCTGCGGACAGACTGTATAAGGCGTTTATCTATGTTGTCCTGACCACGCTGGCCATCGTCATCATCGTCCCCGTGGCGTGGGTCTTCCTGGCCTCCATCAAGCAGAACAGCGAGTTCTACGGCAACCCCTGGGCGCTGCCCGCCGGCTTCTACTGGCAGAACTTTGTAGAGGCCTGGACCGCCGCCTCTATGGGCAGCTATATGCTCAACTCGGTGATGGTCACCGCGCTGTCTCTCATTCTGCTGCTGGTGATTGCCCTGCCCGCGGCCTACTGCCTGTCCCGGTTCCGCTTCCGGGGAGGCCGATTCCTCAACACCGCCTTTATGGCCGGGCTGTTTATCAATGTGAACTACATCGTGGTGCCCATCTTCCTCATGATGCGGGACTGGGACAGCTGGATGAACTACTTCTTCGGCAAGACCCTGTTTCTCAACAACCTGTTTGTGCTGGCCCTGGTGTACGCCTCCACGGCCCTGCCCTTTACCATTTACCTGCTGTCCGGCTATTTCGCCACGCTTCCCCATGATTTTGAGGAAGCGGCTTATATCGACGGCGCAAACTATGGACAGGCCATGGTGCGTGTCATTTTCCCCATGGCCCAGCCCTCCATCATCACCATCATTCTGTTTAATTTCCTCTCCTTCTGGAACGAGTATATCATCTCGATGACGCTGATGAGCAGCTCCACCGGACAGAAGACCCTTCCCGTGGGCCTGCTGAACCTGATGCAGGCCTCCCAGTCCAAGGCAGAATTCGGCAGGATGTATGCCGGTCTGGTGCTGGTGATGCTGCCCACCCTGATTCTCTACATGTGCGTACAGAAGAAGCTGACCCAGGGTATGACCGTCGGAGGCCTGAAGGGCTGACCGGCAGAGTGGGTAAACACTGTTCCTGCGCCTCCGGCGGACGGAAGTGCAGAGATTTCTTGATTTCTTGAGAGGTGACGCATATGAAATTTTGGAAAGAGCACGCCGGTCTCCGGGCGCTGTTCATTGCGGGGTTTTTCTTCGTGGGAATGGCCCTGGTGATTTTCGGCTGGAAGCAGACGGGGAAGCTGTCGGGCCTGGGGCTGATGCTGATAGGGGTTGTTCTGCTGCTGTCGGCGCTGCTGGTTTACAATAAACCCTTCGAGGGCGACAAGGGCGCGGGCCTGTGAGGTGGAACGTATGAGTGAACAGCAGAGGAAAGGCCGGGTAACCATCCCCACAGATGTGGATGTAGTGCCCGAGACCCTTGAGCTTCTCCGGCGCTGGGGCGCGGACGCCATCCGGGACTGCGACGGCACGGACTACCCGGAGGAGCTGAAAACCGCAGACGCCAAGGTTTACGCCACCTACTACACCACACGCAAGGATAACGCCTGGGCCAAAGCCAACCCCGATGAGGTGCAGCAGTGCTATATCATGACGGCGTTTCACACTGCCGCCGGCGGCCCCCTGTCGATTCCGCTGCTGAAGGGCATCAGCTCCGAGCTGCTGGAGGTCAACAGCCGGGACGATATCAAGCGCTGGTGGGAGGTGATGGACCGCACCACGGGAACCCCCCTGTCTTCGGAAGCGTGGGACTATGACGCCGGAAGCGGCACGGTGGTGATTCCCGCGCCGGAGGTCTTCCATGACTATACCGTGAGCTTCCTGGCCTATCTGATCTGGGACCCGGTGCATATGTACAACGCGGTCACCAACGATTGGAAGGACTTTGAGCACCAGATTACCTTTGACGTCCGCCAGCCCAAGACCCGGAAATTTACCATGGAGCGGCTGCGGCGGTTCATTGAGGACCACCCCTATGTGGACGTAATCCGCTATACCACCTTTTTCCACCAGTTCACCCTGATTTTTGATGAGCTGAAACGGGAGAAGTATGTGGATTGGTACGGCTATTCCGCGTCTGTGTCCCCCTATATCCTGGAGCGGTTCGAGCGAGAGGCTGGCTATCCCTTCCGCCCGGAATTTGTAATCGACCAGGGGTATTATAACAATCAGTATCGGATTCCCTCCAGGGAATACAAGGATTTCTGCGCATTTCAGCGGCGTGAGGTCGCTGCTCTGGCAAAGGAAATGGTAGACCTGACCCACCAGATGGGCAGGGAGGCCATGATGTTCCTGGGGGACCACTGGATTGGCACGGAGCCCTATCTGGAGGAGTTCAAGACCATTGGCCTGGACGCCGTCGTGGGCAGCGTGGGCAATGGGTCCACTCTCCGGCTGATTTCCGACATCCCCGGCGTACGGTACACCGAGGGCCGTTTCCTGCCCTACTTCTTCCCGGATACCTTCCACGAGGGCGGCGATCCGGTGAGGGAGGCCCGGGAAAATTGGGTCACGGCCCGCCGGGCCATTTTGAGGAAGCCCATCGACCGCATCGGCTACGGCGGCTATTTGAAGCTGGCCTGCCAATTCCCGGAGTTCATCGACTATGTGGAATCGGTCTGCAACGAGTTCCGGGAACTGTATGACCGCATCGGCGGAGCAAAGCCCTGGTGTGCCCAGACCGTGGCGGTGCTGAACTGCTGGGGCCGGGCCCGTTCCTGGGGCTGCCACATGGTCCACCACGCCCTGTATCAAAAGCAGAACCACTCCTATGCCGGCGTGATTGAGGCCCTGTCCGGCGCGCCCTTCGACGTGCGTTTTCTGAGCTTTGACGATTTGAAGGAGGACCCCCATGCGCTGGACGGCGTGGATGTGCTGCTGAACATCGGCGGCGGCGACACCGCACACACCGGCGGAGCCCTCTGGGAGGATCCGGAGATTTCCGCCGCCGTGAAGCGCTTCGTATGGAACGGCGGAGGCTTGATCGGCGTGGGAGAGCCCTCCGGACACCAGTACCAGGGCCGCTATTTCCAGCTTTCCGGGATACTTGGAGTTGAAAAAGAGACGGGTTATACGTTAGGTTATGACAAGTATAACTGGGAGGAGCACCGGTCCCACTTTATTCTGGCGGACGCGGAGAGTCCTGTGGACTTCGGCGAGGGGCAGAAGAGCATTTACGCCCTGGAGGGTGCAGAGGTGCTGGTTCAGCGGGACCGGGAGGTTCAGCTGGCGGCGAATGCCTATGGAAAAGGGCGGGGGGTGTATCTCTCCGGTTTGCCCTATTCCTTCGAGAACTGCCGCCTGCTTCACCGGGCCATTCTCTGGGCCGCCCACGGAGAGGAGCGGATTGCCCGGTGGTTCTCCTCCAACTTCCGGGTGGAGGTCCACGCCTATGTGGACAGCGGGCGCTTCTGCGTGGTCAATAACGACGGCGCGCCTCAGCGCACGGAAATTTTCCGGGGGGACGGGTCCAGCTTCTCCCTGGAGCTGCCGCCGGGGGGAATCCGCTGGTTTGAAATCTGAGCGGACGGCGGAGCTGCCGCAGACGCCGCACGGCGGCCATGCGGCGGCGGGAAAACCCGCTTGCCTGTATGCCGCGCCGCATCCTGCATACAAAAGAAAGCCGAAGGACAAAGGCCACCCCGCACAAGGACAACAATAAAATAACCGTTCAGGGCATAGAAAAAGAGCGCAATCAGATTTGATTGCCGCTCTTTTCTTTTTAAGCCGGAAAAAATATTTGTAGCAATTGCACTGTTAGCAATCATGGATTGCACGATTCCCTTGGGGGCGTTAGAGCGGGTTCCGATCATACCTCCTGTGATGACGCTACGAGAAAGCCTAAGATACGGTCACATCGCTGGGCGTTCCGTTTGAGATTCCCCAAATTGTCCTACCGGCAGTTGGTTTGGCAAAACATCTAAATATCTCCCTTCTTTTTGTTATAAATGCAGAAAACAGCTCAGATGTATTGACAGCCTTTCATATAACTTGTATATTTGTCTTAGTTAGTATGTCAGACATTAGTCAAAAGAAAGGATGAGGCCTTACAGTTTTATTTGGAGGTGCAGCTTACTTGAAATACGGCAAAACGATTACGGTTCTTTTTTTCGCCGCGGCGCTGATGTGGCTTGCCGGCTGCGGCGGCGGGGAAGGTACAGGAGAGGGCGCATACCAGCGGGTGAACCTCGCCATGGCGGTCAACGGAACGGATACCCAGATCGATTCCCTGGTGGCAAACTACTTCGCAGAGCTGGTGGTAGAGCGCTCCGAAGGAAACATCGTCATCGACGTGTTCCCCAACGATACCCTGGCAGGAGGCAACAGCACAAAAGGCATCGAATACATCGTGACAGGCGGCTCCGACCTGGGGGCATACGCCACCAGCGTCTTGGCAAACCTGGAGCCGAAAATCTCCGTAGCGACCATCCCCTGGTCCTTCACGTCCTATCAGCAAGCCCGAGAGGTCATTGACGGGACCGGAGGGGAATACTATGCCCAGCTTCTGGAGCCCAAGGGCATCACCTATCTCGGGTCCTTCCACAATGGATTCCGGCAGTTAACCAACAGCAAGCGGCCCGTCACCAGCCCCGAGGATTTAAGGGGCCTGAAAATCCGCGTTCCCGGTTCCGCCGTCTATATGAACGTTTTCGACGCCCTGGGGGCTAACCCTACCGCTATGAGCTGGAGCGAGGTCTTCACCGCCATCCAGCAGGGCACCATCGACGGACAGGAAAACGGCTGCTCCATCACGAAGTCCGCCAAAATGGACGAGGTGCAGAAATACATGACCATCTGGAACTACAGCTATGAAAACGACCTCTTTGTGGCTAACACAAAAATTTGGGAGAGCTTGGAGGAGAACACCCGGCAGTTGCTCCGGGAATGCGCCCTGGAGGCCTGCAACTGGGGCCGCGACAAGCTGGAGGCGGACGAGGAGGCCCTGATCCAGGGCTTCAGGGATGTGGGTATGCAGGTGGACATTCTGACAGAAGAACAGCTGGCGGTTTTCCAGGAAGCTGTTGCCGGCGTCACCGCCGAGCTGAAAGCTGATTATGGGCAGGAAGCCTGCACTGCCTTCGGCATGGAATAAGGGGGGAGGAAAGTATGCTGGAAAAAATCGAAAAGGTGGTCTCCTGCGTCTGCGTCTCCGTCATGGCGGTGCTGGTGTTCGCCAACGTCATCGCCCGCTATGTGTTCAACCATTCCTTAGCCTTCTCCGATGAGATGTCCACCTATCTCTTTGTGCTTATGAGCTTCATGGGCACCGCCATCGCCGCCCGCCGCAGAGCCCATCTGGGCCTCTCCATCGTGACGGACCGGGTGAGTCCCAAGGTGCGGAAGACCATCAACATCGTTATGTATATCATCGCGGCGCTGTTTTGTCTGCTGATCGTGGTTTTCGGCGTGCAGATGGTCCTCAGCCAGTACCGCCTGGGCCAGGAGACCGCGGCCATGCAGTGGCCGGAGTGGATTTACGGCTCCTTTGTACCCATCGGCGCGGCCTTCTCCATGATTGCCTTTATCGAGGGGGCGGTGGACATGGCAAAGGAAACGGCGCAAGAAGCGCAGAAGGAGGAGGCATAAATGGTAGGTCTGTCGCTGTTAGGTATTTTTATTGTTCTGCTGGCCCTGGGCGCGCCCATCGCCATCTGCTTGGGCATGTCCAGCGTGGCGGCCATCCTGGTTCAGGGGGCGGGGAAGCCCCTGGAGGCCATCATGAGCGTCCTGCCCCGGCTGTGTTCCTCCGCCAGCAGCAAGTTTGTTCTTCTGGCGATCCCCTTCTTTATCCTCTCCGGCAATGTTATGGAGAAGGCGGGCATCTCAGGGCGGCTCATCAACCTAGCGGAGCGCTGTCTGGGCCACATCAAGGGCGGCATGGCCATCGTATGCGTGGTGGTGTCCTGTTTCTTTGCCGCTATCTCGGGCTCCGGCCCCGCCACCGTAGCGGCTCTGGGTCTCATTATGATCCCCGCCCTGGTGAAGGCCGGATATCCCGCCGCATTTTCCTGCGCCCTCATGGCGGCGGGAGGAGCCATCGGTGTGGTCATTCCTCCCTCCATTACCTTCGTGGTCTATGGCTCCATAGCCGACGCCTCCATCACCAAGCTCTTTATCGCCGGAATGCTGCCGGGCCTGTGCATGGGCGCGGCGCTGATTGTGGCCTCCCTGGTACTGGGCCGGAGGCTGGATTTAAAGGTGATGCCCAAAGCCTCGGGACAAGAGCGCTGGCAGGCCTTCAAGGGTGCCTTCTGGGGCCTTTTGATGCCGGTCATCATCCTGGGCGGCATTTACGGCGGCATCTTCACCCCCACAGAGGCGGCGGCGGTATCGGTGTTCTACGGTCTGATCGTGGGCGTCTTTGTCTACAGGGAAATCGACCTCAAGAAAACAGTCGACATCCTTATCGACTCGTGCAGCACCACAGCCACGGTTATGTTCATCACCATGGGCGCGACGCTCTTCGCTTACGTCCTGACCCGGGCCCGGCTGGACCAGGTCATCGAGCAGTTCATGCTCTAGGTCACCGGCGGGAACTGGATTGTGTTCTTCCTGATTGTGAACACCGTCCTGCTGATTGCCGGCTGTTTCCTGGATTCCACCTCCGCCCTGTACATCTTTACGCCGCTGTTCGCTCCCGTGGCCCTGCAGCTGGGAATCCATCCCATCCACCTGGGCGTGGTCATGATTGTAAACCTGGCCATCGGCCTGTTCACACCGCCGGTTGGCGTGAACCTGTACGTGGCCTGCGGCATAGGGGACATTAAAATCGAGGAGATCAGCAAGGGCATTGTTCCCTGTCTCCTGGCGGAGCTGGTGGTCCTGCTCCTGGTGACCTATATCCCCAGCCTTTCCCTGATGTTTGCCGGCGCCTGAGTTCGGCTTCCTCCATCCCGGGGTCTCTTCCCTGGGGCGGAGGGGCAGAACCGGCAATCTCTCCAAATTTCCCCGGTATTTTTCGCCAAAATGGAAAAACGAAAGAACTTGAGAAAAAGCCCTTGACTTTGTCAGACAAAAGGCTTATCTTTTATTCAAGCTAATTGTCTGACATACAACAAACGACATACGACCTAGAAATCCATCCATACAAAAATGAATCATGAGGTGATTTGAAGATGAACAACATTTCTATCCAGGAACTCAAGAACACCGCGACCCGGATGCGCATGAAGGTCGTCGACATGATCTACAAGGCGCAGTCCGGCCATCCCGGCGGCTCCCTCTCCGCGGCGGACTTCGTCACCGCCTGTTACTTCAAGTACATGAACCTGAATCCCAAGGACCCCCGCTGGCCCGCCCGGGACCGGATGGTCCTCTCCAAGGGCCATGTCTGCCCCATCCAGTACGCCTGCCTTGCCTCCGTGGGCTTCTTCCCCGAAGAGACGCTGGACACCCTCCGGAAAGAGGGCTCCATGCTCCAGGGCCATCCTTCCATGAACAAGTGCCCGGGCATCGACATCTCCACCGGCTCCCTGGGTCAGGGCCTGGCCTGCGCAGCGGGCATGGCCCTGGCGGGCAAGCTGGATAAGAAAAACTACAAGGTCTTCTGCGTCGTGGGCGACGGCGAGGCCCAGGAGGGCGAAATCTGGGAGGCCGCCAACACCGCCAGCAAATACGGCCTGGATAATTTGATCACCTTCGTGGATTTCAACAATCTCCAGCTGGACGGAACCTGCGACGAAATCATGCCCAACGGCGACCTGGGCGCCAAGTTCCGGGCCTTTGGCTGGGAGACCATCGAGATTGACGGCCACAGTATGGAGGAAATCGTGGCGGCTTTGGACAAATGCTACGCCTCCCGGAATGGAAAGCCCAAATGTATCTATGGACACACCGTCAAGGGCAAGGGCGTAT